>NZ_CP144212.1:275000-972500 GCF_041378895.1 Dechloromonas sp. ZY10 | reverse complement strand
TGTCAAGGGTAGGTAAGGTTTTTCGCGTTGCATCGAATTAATCCACATCATCCACCGCTTGTGCGGGTCCCCGTCAATTCCTTTGAGTTTTAACCTTGCGGCCGTACTCCCCAGGCGGTCAACTTCACGCGTTAGCTACGTTACTAAAGGGTTTTACCCCCCCAACAACTAGTTGACATCGTTTAGGGCGTGGACTACCAGGGTATCTAATCCTGTTTGCTACCCACGCTTTCGTGCATGAGCGTCAGTATCGGCCCAGGGGGCTGCCTTCGCCATCGGTGTTCCTCCACATCTCTACGCATTTCACTGCTACACGTGGAATTCCACCCCCCTCTGCCGTACTCTAGTGAGGCAGTCACAAGCGCAGTTCCCAGGTTGAGCCCGGGGATTTCACGCCTGTCTTACCAAACCGCCTGCGCACGCTTTACGCCCAGTAATTCCGATTAACGCTCGCACCCTACGTATTACCGCGGCTGCTGGCACGTAGTTAGCCGGTGCTTCTTATTCCGGTACCGTCATCCATGTAGGGTATTAGCCCACACGATTTCTTCCCGGCCGAAAGAGCTTTACAACCCGAAGGCCTTCTTCACTCACGCGGCATGGCTGGATCAGGCTTTCGCCCATTGTCCAAAATTCCCCACTGCTGCCTCCCGTAGGAGTCTGGGCCGTGTCTCAGTCCCAGTGTGGCGGATCATCCTCTCAGACCCGCTACAGATCGTCGCCTTGGTAGGCCTTTACCCCACCAACTAGCTAATCTGATATCGGCCGCTCTATCAGCGCAAGGCCCGAAGGTCCCCTGCTTTCCTCCTCAGAGAATATGCGGTATTAGCGTAACTTTCGCTACGTTATCCCCCACTGAAAGGTACGTTCCGATACTTTACTCACCCGTTCGCCACTCGCCGGCACCCGAAGGTCCGCTGCCGTTCGACTTGCATGTGTAAGGCATGCCGCCAGCGTTCAATCTGAGCCAGGATCAAACTCTTCAGTTCAATCCAACAAACTCGCAAATTCACTGACGGTAGATTTCTCTACCTATTACTCGGTGTATTTGCCTTAATACTATTTGCGATTGCTCGCTTTCGCATCAAGACACCCACACCTATCGGTTGTCCAAATTGTTAAAGATCACTACCGCGCCAACTCGTCGTTTCAAACAACTCGTCGTCTGCAGCAGAGAAGCGAGATTATGAACAACTCCTCACTTCTCGTCAAGCACTTTTTTAAAATTTCTTTTTCGAAACCGCCGAAAAACAATACCTAAAAAACCGCTTCACCCTTCGCCGCTCCGCTTCCTGACTCGTTTCCGAATCCCCGTCGCGTCGAAGAGGTGCGCATTCTACTCAACTTTAAAAATACGTCAATACCTTTGACGAAAAAACTTGATCAACCCAGCCACTCGATGATCGGCTGCCACTGCTCCAGGTCTTTACGATGACGAGCCCGAGGCGGATCAAAGACAGTCGCACCGGCTGCTGCTACGTTCACATAGTTCTGCGTATTGCGCAGGTAACTGACAATCGGGATGTCGAAGTGCTGCAGGAACTCCTCCAACATCGCCGCCGCCCGGGTACGCGGATCAACACGCATGGCAACGATTCCCACTGAATCGCGACGACCACGAATTTCGGAACGGATGGAATTGAGAAAATCTTCCGTCGCCGCCATATCGAACACGGACGGGACCAACGGAATCAAAACCTTGTCTGCCGCGCGCAGATAGTCGCTCAGTTTGTAGCCCTGCAATCCGGCCGGCGCATCGACCACGACCCAATCCGAGTCGCGCGGCAGATTCACCACCAGCTGATTGCCCGCGTAATACCCTGCGACCGACGGCAGATCCGGATGGCGAAACGCCATCCAGCGCAACGACGACTGCTGCCGATCAAGATCGCAGACCGTCACTGTCTTTCCCTGATTGGCAAAATATCCTGACAAATTGGTTGCCAAGGTAGTTTTACCAGCCCCTCCTTTGGGGTTCGCGACCAGCACTGAGCGCATTTTTTCTCCAGCTCTCGTTATCATTTACCGACAAAGATTATATTCCGGCAGGCAGCGGACGAATAAAATGACGTTCACTTCGGCGCCGCTCAAGTTCACACCACAGGCACAACAACATACTTAATAAAGGTACACACATGGTCACCAAGGTTGCAGGCGATAGACAAGGGATACAGTCGATCGAGGTCGGCTTTCGGCTACTCAAGGTGATGTCGGCGGCCAATCGCCCGATGATGCTGCGCGACATTGCCAAGGGTGCCGGCATGCCTGCAGCCAAGGCTCACCGTTACATGGTCAGCTTCATGCGCACCGGACTGGTGGAGCAGGATAGTGCCAGCGGCCGCTACGACCTGGGAGCTTACGCTCTGGAATTGGGGCTGTCGGGCCTGGGCCGACTGGACCCGGTACGGCTAGCCGGCCCGATCCTTGACAATCTTTGCGAAGAAATTCACGAGACAGTAGCTCTCGCCGTGTGGGGCAGCTTCGGTGCCACGATCGTGCGGATTGTCGATGCCGGCGGCCCGGTCACCATTACCCTGCGCCCTGGCACCGTTCTGCCTTTGACCAAATCGGCCACCGGTCGAGCTTTCGCTGCCTTTTACCGCTCCCCCTCGCTGCGGCAAAAGCTGGAAGAAGAAGTGGAGAATAGCGCCCAGCAGAGCAAGGCTGCCGTCACCACGGTACGACGACAGATGGAAAAGGTTCTCGATGAAATCCGTCAACACGGAATATCACGGGCAACCGGAAGCCTGACCCCTGGCATCAACGGCTTCAGTGCGCCGGTCTACGACCACAGCGGCAGCATGGTGGCAGCGATTACCTCGCTGGGTGCGATTGGGGAGTTTGATGTCGAGTGGGATAGCAAGGTGGCGACGACCATGCTCGCTGCAGCTGCAGAGCTTTCCAAGCGGCTTGGCTATGCCGCCGAAGACAATCGACCAAATTGAACGACTGGTGCCCCCGCGCGGAATCGAACCACGACCTGATGCTTACAAGGCAACTGCACGACCTTCATGCTACGGGGGCCCGCAGCGCTGGGCGCGCATTATAGCCCGATCAGAGGAAATTCAACATGACGACCAATAAAAACCCCTTTGAAGTTGCGCGCGAAACCTTGCGCTTGCTAGCAGCCAGGCGCATTGCCCCAACCCCCGATCACTACCAGACGCTGTACAACGAAATTGCCGGCGTAAAGAACAGCGATCCGGCGCCGGTTTCGGCAACCGCATTCCCCGAAAGGCAGTTGCGAGCCTTGGCGGCGGCCCTGCCCAAGGAAGCGCCCGATCAGTTACGCCTGGCAAGACAACTGGAGGAGGCGTTGCGGGATGGCAATTGGGAAGACTACAAAAAGCACCTGACAACCTTTGTCGAAGACCTGACCGGCATTCAGCGGCTGGCGTGGGGAGAACTGATTTCCGACCTGCTTCGCCAATGGGGCGCCCGCCACCCCGGACTGACCACTGCCCGCAAACGGGAGTCACTGGATCACGTTCTGACCAGCAGCAGCGCCAACCCGGAAAACCTGTTCAACCGGCTGCAAGCCCTGCTCCGCTCCTGGGGACAAGGGCGCGAAGCCGAAGCCGGCGATAGTGAAGCCCTGCCTGACAGCGAAGCAGAAGCTGAGAATAGCAGCGAGCGTAGCGAGGTAGCCAATCCTGGCAGCAACCCGCACCGCCTGCTCGGAGAACTCCGAGAGTTGTTCGCCTTCACTCTGGAAACGGCGGTTGCCACACAGTTGCATGAAGACCCGCAATTGTTGGAAGACGCCAAGCGCTTGGCCAACGACATCCGCAAGGCCCGCACGACGGAAGAGCTCGAAGCTTTTCTTTCCCGCCTGAAGCGCTTTGCCTTCAAGCTTGAATTGCTGGCCGAAGATCATGCCGAATTGCGCAGCAGCCTGCTCGGTTTGCTGCGGCTGCTGGTCGAAAACATCGACCAGTTGGTGATCGACGATCACTGGCTGCAAGGGCAGATCGCCGTTGTCCGGGAAATCATCGACAAACCCTTGTCCCAGCGCGCGATCGATGATGCCGAACGCCGCCTGAAGGAAGTGCTGTTCAAGCAGAGCCAGTTGAAAGCCGGCCTCAATGAAGCCAAGGAAGCAATCAAGAACATGCTGGCCGGCTTTGTTGACCACCTGGCCGACTTTTCCGACGCGACCTCCGATTACCACGACAAGATTGCCGCCTGCGCCGATAAGATCAGCGCCGCCAACGATATTGGCCAGCTCGAAACAGTGATTGCCGATGTCATGCGCGAAACCCGCAACATTCAGATGAATGCCCAGAAGTCACGCGACGAACTGCGACTGACCCAGCAAAAAGTACGCGAATCGGAAGAGCGCATTCGTGAGCTTGAACACGAATTGCAAGAAACCAGCATCCTCGTCCGCCACGACCAACTCACCGGCGTTCTCAACCGGCGCGGACTGGAAGACATGTTCGCCAAGGAAGCAGCTCGTGCCGACCGGCATGAAGCCGTACTCTGCGTCGGGCTACTCGACATCGACAATTTCAAGAAACTGAACGATTCGATGGGTCACGATGCCGGTGACAAGGCGCTGGTGCACCTGGCACAAGTCTGCCGGGAATCGCTGCGGCCACAGGACACGGTGGCCCGCTACGGCGGCGAGGAGTTTGTGATTCTCCTGCCCGACACCCATCTGGGTGACGCAGAGCAAGCGCTGGCACGACTGCAGCGCGACCTGACCAAGCGCTTTTTCCTGCACGAGAATGAAAAAGTGTTGATCACTTTCAGCGCCGGGGTCACTCAGCGCCGTAGCGACGACACTCTGGCGACCTCGCTGAAACGCGCCGACGAAGCGATGTATACCGCCAAACAGACCGGCAAGAACCGCGTCGTCAGCGCGCCCTGAACGGAAGGCTGAGCAAAAATCAGCGCGCCGGCTTGCCCGGCGCTTTTTTTCCCCAGCCGTCCGGCCGGCGCTTAGCGACCGGCAAAGCGAAGCAGGTCAAGCACCCGCTCCTGCGCCGCATTGGCCACCTTGAGCATATTCCCTGACGATTGCCGGAGAATCTGGTCGCGCGTCAGCGCGCTCATTTCCTGGGCGTAGTCGGTATCGCTCATCCGCTGCTTGGCCAGACTCAGGTTATCGCGCCGGGTTTCCAGCGCCTGCGACGAAAAATCGAGTCGCGCCATGGCTGCCCCGATCTGCCCACGGGCATTGCTCACCGCATCGAGCGCCTCGTCGATTCGGGCCAATGCGAATTTGGCCCCTTTGACCAGGTCGACCGTGGAAATCGCCAAGGCACCAGTATTCACGCCGGCCAGGCCGACCCGCAAACGATCCTCATCGTTGGCCCCGATCTGCAGATCGAGGAAGCGCTGCCCGGAACTCTTGATGTAATCCGGAATGTCGAGCTTGAATCCATCGAGGGCGTTTTCACCGTTGCGCGTGCCATTCCCCAGCAATACATCCTTGGCAGAAAGACTACTGCCGCCATCGACATCAAGACCACCGATTGCGCCGGTATCCTCGTTAGCAAAGTTAAAGGTGGCAACAAAGGCATTACCATTGGTCTGGAAGCTGGTCTGAAAACCGGCCAGATTGGCAAAGGCACCGCGACTGGCATTGGTCAGCGCCTGATCGAGAGTCGCCGCCGGGTTCTGGCTCAGGTAGGTCATGATTTCCTTGATCCCCGAGCCACCGGCATCCTTGATTTTCTGATGCATGTAACGGACCGCCGAATAGCCTGCTGAATAGCCGGCACTGGCCGCCACGCTATCAACATTGAAGGCTGCGATCATCGTCGCCCAGCCGGCACCGCTGTTGTAATCGGTTTTGACCCGCTCATCGGCACCGTGGATGAACTCGGCCATCCCCTCCTTGAACCAATTCGGTAGTGCATTGAAATTCATCGACCGCGACATCTCGGCATGCACCATCTCATGGGCAATGATCCGGTCGTTATAAACCGGTGCACTCCCACCGTCGGGCAAATTCGGTGGCGTAAAGTCGGCCATGTCGACATTCAAGGTAATGTCTTGCCACCGACCATCGGCACCGACGGCAGTGGTGCTCACCGAAGCCAGCGCATTCCCGGCACCGTCGCTGGTATCGAGATTGACCTTCATCGTCAGCGCGCCATCAGCCTTGATTCCGTAATACTGCGAAATCCGGTTTTCAGCCTCTTCCAGCCAACCCAGCCGCAAGCCATCGAGCACCGCCAGCCGATTCGGGTCTCCGCCAATCCCCGAGCGCCCCTGCTCGAAAACCTTTTCTCCGTTGAATTCGGTATCGCTGGAAATTTGGTCGATGCCCGCCAGCAACTGATCGGCCTCCTTCTGCAGAGCCTGCCGGTCCCCCATAGACAAGGTTCCGTTGGCCGCCTGCACCGCCAATTCACGCATCCGCTGCAGCATCCCGGAGACCTGATTAAGGCCACCATCAGTCACCTGCATCACTGAAACTGCGTTGTTCAAATTGCGCCGTGCCTGATCACCGCCACGAATCTGTGCCCCCATCCGTTCGCTGATCGCCGCACGTGCAGGATCATCCTGCGCGGCGGTAATTCGCACGCCTGACACCACCCGCTGCATCGAGCGCTGCAAGGACAACTCGTTCTTGCGCATCGACTGCTGGACATTCAGGCTCAAGGTGTTGGTTAAAATCTGCATAAGCCCCCCGATCTAACAAAAGTAATATCGGCAGAGACATCCCTATCTTTAGCCATCGGCAAAACAACAGGCGATCCAGCGTCAACCAGTTTACTGACGCCCGCATCCCGCAATCATCACCGGCAGAACAAAAGCTTGCCGTAAAATTCCGGACAGTCTCAAAACACACGTTGCGACAATCGACCGCCGCAGCGCAAATGTTTCCCCTCTCTTCCCATGCCTGCCATGTCCCCATCCAGCGCCCTGCTCGCCCGCGCTCTCGCCGATCATCGTGCCGGTCGCCTGACTGCGGCCGAGGCCGGCTACCGCCAGGTACTGGCAGCACAACCGGAAGATCCGGTAGCCCGCCATCACCTGGGCCTGGTGTTGTTTACCAGCGGCCGGCAAGCTGCAGCCTGGCCGTTGCTGCAAGGCTCCTGCACCACCGACGCGCCGGCCGACTATTTCCTGAATGTCGCCAACCTGTTGTGGCAGGCCCAGCGCCCCGAAGCCGCCATCGCCCTCCTGCAAGACGGATTGCGTGCGCATCCGGGGCAGGCTGAACTATCCCTGCGCGCCGGCGAGATGCTGCTCACCCAGGGCCGAGCCGACACGGCCGCTGAATTGGCGGCAGCGGCCTGCCTCAGCCCATGCCCGGCAACCGTCGCCCACAACCTGGCCGCCCTGCTCTACCGTAGCGGCAACGACCGGGCGGCGCTGGCTGCCAGCGAACAAGCACTGCGCCAAGGCCCAACGCCCGCTGCGCTCAATCTGAAAGCCGCCCTGCTGCGCCGGGGCGGCGACTGCAGCAGTGCGCTGACACTGGTCGAACAAGCCCTGGCGCTACGCCCCGGCGACCCCGAATCGCTGCGCAACCGGGCGGCGTTGCTGCGCGACCTGCAGCAGCTGCCGCAAGCGCTTGCCGCCAGCGAACAGGCGCTGCAGGCCGACCGCCACTCGGCCACCGCCTGGAACACCTGCGGTACCGTGCTGCTCGACCTGCGCCAGCTGGCCGATGCCGAATTCTGCTTCCGCCAGGCGTTGACCGTGGAACCGAAGCATCCGGCGGCGCATTTCAACCTCGGCCTCACCCGCCTGACGCTGGGTGACTGGCGCGAGGGCTTTGCTGAATACGAATGGCGCACCCGCCAGGAAGGCGTCGCTGGCGTTTATCCCGACTTCGGCCTGCCGCGCTGGGACGGCCGCGCGGCGCCGGGGCAGACCCTGCTGCTGGTTGCCGAACAAGGGCACGGCGATACCCTGCAGTTCATCCGCCTCGCCCGCCATCTAAAAGAGCGGGTCGGGCAGGTGGTCCTGCTCGCCCAGCCGGCGCTGGTCCGGCTGCTGGCGCCGCTACCCTGGCTCGACGTGGTACTGCCGCTGCACGGCCCGGAGACGCCGCAGGCCGACTGGGTGCTGCCCCTGCTGTCGCTGCCCGCCGTGCTCGGGCTGACCCCGGAAAACCTGCCGCAAATGGCAGCGCAACCGCCGTTTTTGAACATTTCCACGGTCGACCGTGAATTCTGGCAAAAACGCCTGGCCGCGTTGCCCCAGCCGCGTGTCGGCCTGGTCTGGGCCGGCGACCCGCGCCCCAACGACCCGGCCTCGAACCGCATCGACACCCGCCGCAGCCTGCACTTTTCGCAACTCCAGCCGCTGCTCGCGGCACATCCGCACATCGCCTTCGTCAGCCTGCAAAAAGGCAGCGCTTGCGCCCAGTTGCCGGCCGGGTTGACCAAGCATCCCGGCGTCACCGACTGGAGCGACGAGTTCACCGACTTCGCCCGGACCGCCGCATTGGTCGAGCAACTCGACCTGGTCATCAGCGTCGACACCGCCGTCGCCCACCTCGCCGGCGCCCTCGCCCGACCGACCTGGATCCTCTCCCGCTTCGACGCCTGCTGGCGGTGGCTGAACCAGCGCAGCGACAGCCCGTGGTATCCGCAGATGCGGCTTTTCCATCAAGCGCAAAGCGGCGAATGGGCGCCCGTTCTGGCCCAGGTCAGCGACGAACTCGAACGCTGGCGGCAGGACTATCGAGCCCCCGCCGCCGCGACCCCGCAAGGAGCATCATGACTACCCCGCTCTCACCGTCCAGCCCTCGGCCCGACCACCTCGCCGCCGCCGAGGCCGCCCGCAGCCAGGGCGACCACGCTGCCGCCGAAGCGCACTACCAAGCCGCCCTGGCCGCCGGCCAAGGCAACCCGGCCGTGCATTACAACCTCGGCACCTACTGCGCCCAGCGCGGCGACTGGGCCGGCGCCTGCGAATACTTCAAGACTGCCGTCGCCGCAGCCCCGGATTTTGCGCTGGCCTGGTACAACCTGGGCAGCAGCCAGCGCCAGCTCAACCAGTTGCCGGCTGCGCGCAGCGCCTTGGCTCGCGCCCTCGAACTGGCCCCTGACCTGCATGCGGCTCGGGTCAACCTGTCGCTGGTCGACTTTGCGCTGGGCGACAGCGAAAGCGCGCTGCGCCTGGCGCACGCAGCACTCGAAGCGCACCCCGATGACCCCGACGTGTTCGCCAATCTGTCGACCTACCTGCGCACGCTGGGCGCGCTCGAAGAGGCCAAGCTCTGCGCCGAAAGCGCCTTGCGCCTGCAGCCGACGCATGCCGGCGCCTGGCAGGCGCTGGGCACGCTGGCCCAGGATCAGCGCGCCTTCGCCGCTGCCGTCACCTGCTACCGGCACGCCATCGAGAACGATCCCGACAACGCCGCCGCGCACTGGAATCTCGGCCTGGCCGCGCTGGCCCAGGGCGATTTCGATCTGGGCTGGCGTGAGTACGAATGGCGCACCCGGCTGCCGCAGATGCGCGGCCACTACCCGGATTTCGGGCTACCGCTGTGGCAGGGCGAGGCCAGCCAGCCGCTGGCCGGCAAAACCTTGTTGCTGGTGGCCGAACAGGGCCACGGCGATACCCTGCAGTTCGTCCGCCTCGCCCGCCAGGTCAAGGCCGCCGGCGCCTGCGTCAAACTGATGGCGCAACCGGCGCTGCTGCGCCTGCTGCGACCGCTGCCCTGGCTCGACGCGGTAGTCGCCCAGACCGACCCGCCGCCAGCCGCCGATTACGTGCTGCCCCTGCTCAGTCTGCCCGCCCGCCTCGGCCTGCAACTCGCCGACCTGCCCGGCGCCATACCTTATCTCGCCGCGTCGGCAGAAAATCTTGCCGCCTGGCGGCAGCGCCTTGCCGACCTGCCGAGCGCCGAAGATTGCGAAAAGCCGCGCCCACGCATCGGCCTGGTCTGGTCCGGCGACCCGCGCCCGCACGACCCGGAAAGCCACCGCATCGACGCCCGGCGCAGCCTGCCGCTGGCGCAACTGGCGCCCTTGTTTGCCGCCGCGCCGGAATACGCCTGGTTCAGCCTGCAAAAAGGCAGCGCCGCCAGCCAGGCCACCGCCTGGCCGCAACTGCTCGACTACAGCGCCGAATGGCAGGATTTTGCCGACACGGCGGCGCTGGTCGCCCAACTCGACCTGGTGATCACGGTCGACACCGCCATGGCGCATTTATCGGCGGCGCTGGGCAAGCCGACCTGGGTGCTGTCGCGCTTCGACGCCTGCTGGCGCTGGCTCGACGAGCGCAGCGACAGCCCCTGGTATCCCGGCCTGCGGCTGTTCCGGCAGCCGAGTCCCGGCGACTGGGCAACGCCGCTGGCCGAACTGGCGACAGCGCTCGGCGAATATTTCGCCGCCCCCGCCCCGACCGCCAGCGGCACATAATTTGCTTCGACCCACGTTCAATCTCGCGGATCAACAGGACTTCAGCATGTTCAACGACGCATCCATTCTCGTCACCGGCGGCACCGGTTCCTTCGGCAAGCATTTCATCCGCACCCTGCTGCAACGCTACCGGCCGCGCCGGCTGATCGTCTTCTCGCGCGACGAGCTCAAGCAGTTCGAAATGCAGCAGGAGTTCAACGCCCCCTGCATGCGCTACTTCCTGGGCGACGTGCGCGACCGCGAACGCCTCGAACTGGCGATGCGCGACGTCGATTACGTGGTCCATGCCGCCGCCCTCAAGCAGGTGCCGGCCGCCGAGTACAACCCGACCGAATGCATCAAGACCAACGTCAATGGCGCCGAGAACGTGATCCACGCGGCGCTCTTCAATCACGTCAAGAAGGTGATCGCGCTATCGACCGACAAGGCCGCCAACCCGATCAACCTCTATGGCGCGACCAAGCTGGTCTCGGACAAGCTCTTCGTCGCTGCCAACAACATCGTCGGCGGCGACCGGCCGACCCGCTTCGCGGTGGTCCGCTACGGCAACGTGGTCGGTTCGCGCGGCTCGGTAGTGCCCTTCTTCCGCAAGCTGCTGGCCGACGGCGCCGGCGAACTGCCGATCACCGACCCGCGCATGACCCGCTTCTGGATCACGCTCAATGAAGGCGTCGAGTTCGTGCTCAAGAATTTTGCCCGGATGCAGGGCGGCGAAATCTTCGTCCCCAAGATTCCGTCGGCGCTGATCACCGACCTCGCCGAAGCCATCGCCCCCGGCCTGCCGCTCAAGATCATCGGCATCCGCCCGGGCGAAAAGCTGCACGAAATCATGTGCCCGCTCGACGACTCGCACCTCACCGTCGAGTTTGCCGACCATTACGTGATCCGCCCGTCGATCAGCTTCAGCACCCAGCACGACTACACCCGCAACGAAGCCGGCGAACAGGGCCAGGCCGTGGCCCAAGGCTTCGAGTACAACTCGGGCAGCAACCCCTGGGTGCTGAGCGTGCCGCAAATCCGCGACCTGCTGGCCCAGGCATGATTCCCTACGGCCGCCAGGAAATCACCGAGGCCGACCTGGCCGCAGTCCAGGCCGTGCTGCAATCCGACTGGCTGACCCAGGGTCCGGCCGTGCCGGCCTTCGAAGCCGCCGTCGCCCGCCGCGTCGGCGCTGCGCATGCGGTGGCGGTCAATAGCGCCACTTCGGCCCTGCACCTGGCCTGCCTGGCACTCGACCTGGGCCCCGGCGACTGGCTATGGACCAGCCCGATCACCTTCGTCGCATCGGCCAACTGTGCCCGCTACTGCGGCGCCGAGGTTGATTTTGTCGATATCGACCCGCACACCCGCAACCTGTGCCCGCAGGCGCTGGCGGAAAAACTGCGGGTCGCCGAAGCACAGGGACGCCTGCCGAAAATCGTCGTCGCCGTGCATTTCGGCGGCCTCGCCTGCGACATGCCGGCGCTCCAGGCGCTGGCCAGGCGCTACGGATTCCGGCTGATCGAGGACGCCTCGCACGCCATCGGCGCCAGCGTCGGCGGCATCCCGGTCGGCGCCGGCCAGGCCAGCGACATCACCGTGTTCAGCTTTCACCCGGTCAAGATCATCACCACCGGCGAAGGCGGCATGGCGCTGACCAACCACCCCGAACTCGCCCGCCGCATGGCCTGCCTGCGCAGCCACGGCATCACCCGCGAAGCGGCCGAGATGGAAGCGGCAGTCCGCACCGACGGTGACGGCCCGTGGTACTACCAGCAGGTCGAGCTCGGCTTCAATTACCGGATGACCGACCTGCAGGCAGCGCTCGGGCTGAGCCAGCTGGACCGCCTCGATGATTACATCGCCCGCCGCGAGCAACTGGCCACGGCCTACGACCAGGCACTGGCCGCCCTGCCGCTGGCCTTGCCGGCGCGGCGCCCCGGCTACCAGTCGGCCTGGCACCTCTACCCGGTGGCGCTGAGCGACGCCGCCGGCTGCGACCGGCTGAACCTGTTCAACGCCCTGCGCGAGGCCGGGATCGGGGTCAATGTGCACTACATCCCGGTCCATCTGCAGCCCTACTACCGCCGCCTCGGCTTTGCTCCCGGCCAGTACCCGCAGGCCGAGAACTACTACAGTCGGGCGCTGACCCTGCCGTTATATCCGACGCTGGGCGGCGACGAGCAGGCACAGGTGATTGCCGCTTTGCAGGCCCGGCTGGCAGCCTGAGTTTGCCGCTGAGTTGCCATTTTCCGAGCGCCCTTCACCGGACCATGCCCATGAAACTCGCAGTTATCCCCGCCCGTGGCGGCAGCAAGCGGATTCCGCGCAAGAACGTCAAAGACTTTTTCGGCCAGCCGATGATCGCCTGGTCGATTGCCGCTGCCCGCGACAGCGGCTGCTTCGATCGCATCGTGGTCTCGACCGACGACCCGGAGATTGCCGCCGTGGCTCGCGCCCACGGCGCCGAGACCCCGTTCGTCCGGCCACCGGAACTGGCCGACGACCACACCCCGACGATTCCGGTGATCGCCCACGCCATCCAGTGGCACCTCGACCAGGGCGCAGCGGTCGATGCCGCCTGCTGCATTTATGCCACCGCCCCCTTCGTCCGCGCCGAGGACTTGCGGGCCGGCGGCGAGTTGCTGCAACAGCGTCACGCTGACTATGCCTTTGCCGCCACCAGTTTTCCCTTCCCGATCCAGCGCGCCTTCCGGCTGACTGCCGATGGCCATGTCGAGATGTTCCAGCCCGAACACTTCAACACCCGTTCGCAGGATCTGGAACCGGCATTTCACGACGCGGGGCAGTTCTACTGGGGGCAAACCGCTGCCTGGCTGAGCGGCAAGCCGTTCTTTGGCGCCAACAGCGTACCGGTCTTGCTGCCGCGCTACCGGGTGCAGGATATTGACCACCCGGAAGACTGGCAACGCGCCGAAGCCCTGTTTCGCGTCCTGCGCGAAGCGAGTTGATGGCCCGCCGCAAGCTGCGCGTCTGCTTCCGCGCCGATGCTTCACTGAGTATCGGCAGCGGCCATGTCATGCGTTGCCTGACCCTGGCCGGCGAACTGCGGGAGCGCGGCGCCGAATGCCGTTTCATTTGTCGCGAACACCCCGGCCACCTGATCGATCAGATCGAAGCCCGGGGTTTTCCGGTGCTGCGCCTGCCGGTTTTTGCCGAAATTCACGGTCGACCGCAAAAATCGGGGATTTTCCCCCTTACCGCGCACCATGAGTGGCTCGGCAACTCGCCGGAACAGGACGCCGAGGAATGCGCCCGAGATCTGGCAGCCAGCCCGGTCGATTGGCTGATCGTCGATCACTACGCGCTGGAGGCGGCATGGGAACGCGCCTTGCGCCCCTATTGCCGGCAGTTGATGGCGATTGACGACCTGGCCGACCGCCCCCACCAATGCGAGGTATTGCTCGACCAGAACCTGGGCCGCAGCCCTGGCGATTACCAGCCGCTACTCCCCACCGCCAGCCAGATTCTGACCGGGCCGCAGTACGCCTTGCTCCGCCCCGAATTCGCTACCTGGCGAGCGGCCAGCCTGGCCAGGCGCGAACAGGCCTGCGCCGGCGACGACCGCAGGCTGCAGTTGCTGATCAATCTCGGCGGCGTCGATCGGGCCAATGACAGCGAGCGCATTCTCACGGCCCTGACACCGGAAATGCTCCCGCCCGAGGCCCGCATCACCGTCATCCTGGGGGCCAGCGCGCCCTGGCGGGAGGCGATCGAACACCGCAGCAAACACCTGCACTGGCCGTGTCAGGTCATCGTCGCGGCGAACAACATGGGCGAACTGCTTAGCCAGGCCGACCTGGCCATCGGTGCCGCTGGCAGCAGCACCTGGGAGCGTTGCTGCCTGGGTCTGCCGACCCTGGCCCTGATCCTCGCCGATAACCAGCGCGGCATAGCCGCCGCCCTGACTGCCCACACCGGACTGGCCAGCGCCGGCACAGACCTGGCGGCCAGCCTGCGGGATTTTTTCCGGCAGTTGGGCAGCGCCGGACAACGGCTGGCCCACAGCCGCCGGGTCGCCGAGCTGGTCGATGGGCAAGGCTGCCGACGAGTGGCCGACGTGCTGCTGGCCGCAGGAGGAAACACATGAAAATCAGCCTGCTCTGCAGCAGCGCCGACCACCCGGTCAATCCCTGGCTCAAGGCCTGGCAGGAAAAGCACGCGGCAACGCACGCGATCGAACTGGTCCGACGGGTCGCCGATCTCGATTCGGGCGATCTGCTGTTCCTGATTTCCTGCAGCGAACTGGTGCCCGCCGAAGTCCGCCAGCGTTTCCGGCACACCCTGGTTCTGCATGCCAGTGATTTGCCGCACGGCCGGGGCTGGAGCCCCCACATCTGGGAACTGCTGGCGGGTGCCGAACACCTCACCCTGTCGCTGCTGGAAGCGGAAGACCGGGTCGATAGCGGCCGGATCTGGAAAAAACTGCAGTTTCCAATTCCCCGCACCGCGCTCTGGGACGAAATCAATGCCCGCCTGTTTGCCGCCGAGATCGAACTGCTCGATTACGCGCTGCAATCCCCGCTCCCGAGTGCGCCGCAAGCCCAGGACGAAAGCCTGGGCAGCAGCTACTATCCCCGGCGGAGCCCGGAGGATAGCCGGCTTGACCCGGAGCGCTCGCTGGCCGAACAATTCAACTTGCTGCGGGTCTGCGACCCGGCACGCTTCCCGGCTTTTTTCGACTGGCACGGGCAACGCTACAAACTGACCCTGGAGAAAATGTCCGATGACTCCGCAGACACTCAAGATTGACGGCCGCATCATTGGCGCCACCACCCCGCCCTACGTGATCGCCGAAATGTCGGCCAATCACAACGGCAATCTGGATACCGCCCTGCGCATCATCGAAGAAGCGAAAAAAGCCGGCGCCGATGCGCTCAAGCTGCAAACCTACCGCCCCGATACCATCACCCTGGACTCGGACCTGCCGGACTTCCAGCTGACCGACGGCCTGTGGGGCGGACGTACCCTTTATCAACTGTACGAGTGGGCGCACACCCCTTGGGAATGGCACCGACCGCTGTTCGAGCACGCCCGCAAGGTCGGCATCACCATCTTCAGTACACCGTTCGACACCACGGCCGTCGACCTGCTCGAAGACCTGAATGCGCCGGCCTACAAGATCGCCTCGTTCGAAGCCGTCGACCTGCCGCTGATCCGCTACGCAGCGGCGACCGGCAAGCCGATGATCATTTCGACCGGGATGGCCGATGCCGAGGAAATCGGCGAAGCGGTCGACGCCGCCCGCAGCGGCGGTTGCCGCGAACTCGCCGTACTCCATTGCGTCAGCGGCTATCCGGCACCGGCCGCCGACTACAACCTGCGCACCCTGCTCGACATGCAGCAGCGCTTCGGCACCCTGGTCGGGCTCTCCGACCACACCCTCGACAACACCACGGCGATCGCCAGCATTGCGCTCGGTGCCTGCATCGTCGAAAAACATTTCACCCTAGACCGCAACGGCGGCGGCCCCGACGACAGTTTTTCGCTCGAACCCGCCGGGCTGGCCGAACTTTGCCGGGGCACACGGACCGCCTGGGAGGCGCTCGGTCAGGTCAACTACGCGCGCAAATCGAGCGAACAAGGCAATGTCAAATTCCGCCGTTCGCTCTACTTCGTCCGCGACCTGCAGGCCGGCGAGGTGATCACCGCCGACTGCATCCGCAGCGTCCGCCCCGGTTATGGCATGGCGCCCAAACATTACGATGCGATCATCGGCAAACGGGTGATTGCCACGGTCCACGCCTGTACGCCGGTAAAACCGGAATTGCTTGCCGACTGAGCATGAACCTCGCCGCACACTCCGCCTCTCGCCCCCTGCGCGCCGCACTGATCGGCTGCGGCCGCATTGCCATCGGCCACCCCGACGACCACCCGGCACTGCAGGCGGCCTCGCACGCTGCCGCCTACCAGGCCTGCCCGGACAGCGAACTGGTCGGCGTCTGCGATAGCCGCCCCGAGGTCGCTGCCGCTGCCAGCGCCCGCCTCGGGGTTCCTGCCTTCAGCGATTACCGCAGCCTGCTGGGGGCGGTACAACCCGAGGTGGTGAGCCTGTGCACACCGGACGAAACGCACGCGGCGATCCTCGCCGACATCCTGCCCACGCCCGGCCTGCGCGGTGTACTGGCCGAAAAGCCGCTGGCGCTGGCGCTGGCGGCGGCGAGCGAACTGGTCGCCAGCGCAGCGCAACACGGCGTTGTCCTCGCCGTCAATTACTCGCGCCGCTACGCGCCCAGCCAGCAAGCCCTGGCGCAACGCCTGGCCAGCGGCGCACTGGGCCGGATTCACAGCGTCAGTGGCTGCTACAGCAAAGGCATCCGCCACAACGGCACGCACTGGTTCGACTGGCTGCGGCTGTTGCTTGGCGCTGCCGCCGACGGTCCGGCGGAAGTCATCGCCTATCCCGGCGGCGAAGCCTTTGGCGACGACCCCAGCCCGCACCTGATGCTGCGCTTCGCCAGCGGCCTGGTCGCCCAGCTGCAAGCCGCCGACCACAGCGCCTACAGTCTGTTCGAGATCACCCTCAACGGCGACGCCGGCCGCCTGCGCATCGACCAGTCGGGACACCGCGCCTGCTGGCAGCCGGTGATCGACAGCCCGCTCTACGCCGGCTATCGCACCCTCGCCGACGGCACGCCGGAAGACAGCCTGATGAGCAATGCCTTGCTGCATGCCGTCGCCGACCTGCTGGCAGCAATCCGCTGCGGCCGCCCCCCGGCCTGCAGTGGCGCCGATGCGCTGGCCGCTCTGCGCCTCGCCGACGCTGCCTGTCGCTCGCTGGCCGGCGGCTGCCCGGTGACATGCTGAGCCGGCCGGACGTCGCTGCCAGCATTCTCTGTCTGGCCGGCGATGCCGGCGGTGCGGCGGCGCTCAGTCCACTGCTCACCGCCCTGCGCGACAGCGGCCAGCCGCTCCGCCTGCTCGCCTACGGCCCGGCGCTCGCGCTGTGGCAAAGCCAGGGATTGCAGCCGGAAGCGGCCCCTGCCGACCCGGCGGCGATCGACCGGGCCTGCCGCGCGGCCGGGCTGTTGCTGAGCGCCACCTCATGCAACGAGCTCAATCTCGAACGCCGCTACTGGCAAGCGGCCCACGCCGTCGCCTGCCCGACACTGGCAGTACTCGATTACTGGTCCAACTACGGTCAACGCTTCGAAATCGCCAAAAAGCCGTTCTGGCCCGAGCGGATCGCAGTGATGGACGAACTGGCCGCCAGCGGCATGCGCACCGCCGGCTGCCCGCCCGAACGGCTCTGCATCGTCGGCCACCCCGGTTTCGACGCCTTGTCGGCGGAACAGCTTGACGCTGAGCAGCGCACCCGGCTGCGGCAAACGCTGGGCATCGCCCCGCAATGCCAATTGCTGGTCTTCGTGTCCCAGCCGCTATCGGAACTGCGCGCCCTGCTCGGCCAATCGCTTGCCCCGCCGGACGAGCAGACAATTTTGCAGCAGGTGATCGCTGCCCTCGACGCGCCCACCGATGCCGCGCCGCCAACGCTGCTGATCCGCCCGCATCCGCGCGAAGCCAGCGACAAGTACGACCGCTGGTGCCGCCCCGGCACCGCCAGCACTGCGGCGGTCGCGGTCAATCACACGCTCCCTTCGCGCCAGTTGGTCCAGGCCGCCGACCTGGTGCTCGGCATCCACTCGATGCTGCTGCTGGAAGCCTGCTGCCTTGGCTGCCCGGTAATCAGCCTGCAACCCGGGCAACATCCCGAACCGGCCGCGCAATACGATCCGCTGCCGAGCAACCAGTGCGGCGCCAGCACCGCCATTTACGAAATGACTAAGGTTATTCCCGAAATTCGCCGTTACATGCTGGATGCGACAGCACGACAGCAACTGCGTGCCGGTGCGCGGCGCGCCTGCCCGCCCCCCGGTGCGACAGCAAAGCTGCAAGCGCTGATCTCTGCCATGATGGAACGCTAATTGCTTAAAATGCGGATCAATCCGCTATTGCACAGGAATCACGACGCATGAACGACCTCCCCGCCCTGCTCGGCGGCACGCCGGTACGCAGCACCCCGTTTCCCGTCTATCGCACCATCGGCGCCGAGGAAAAACAGGCGGTGATGGAAGTGCTCGACAGCGGTGTCCTGTCGCAATTCCTCGGCGCCTGGTCGCCCGACTTCTTCGGCGGCCCGCGCGTGCGCGAACTGGAAGCCGACTGGTGCCAGCATTTTTCCGTCGCCCACGCGGTGTCGGTCAATTCGGCGACTTCCGGCCTCTACGCCGCTGTTGGCGCAGCCGGCGTCGGTCCGGGCGATGAGGTCATCGTCTCGCCCTACACCATGTCGGCCTCGGCCGCTGCGGCGCTGGTCTATGGCGCGGTGCCGGTGTTTGCCGACATCGACCCCGAAACCTACTGCCTGACCGCCGAGACGATCCGGGCGAAGCTCAGCGCACGGACCAAGGCCGTGATCGTGGTCGATATCTTCGGCCACCCGGCCGATTTCGCCCCGATCATGGAATTGGCCCACGAACACGGGTTGACCGTGATCGAAGACTGCGCCCAGGCGCCCGGCGCGCTCTATCACGGCAAAGCCGCCGGTACGCTGGCGCATATGGGGGTGTATAGCCTCAATTACCACAAGACCATCCACTGCGGCGAAGGTGGACTCGTGGTCACCGACGACCCGGCACTGGCCAAACGCCTGCAACTGATCCGCAACCATGGCGAAGCGGTGGTCAAGAACATGGGGTATCAAGGCGAGCTGACCAATCTGGTCGGGTTCAACTACCGGATGACCGAAATCGAAGCCGCGATTGCCCGCGAGCAGCTGAAAAAATTGCCGCAACTGGTGGCCCGGCGGCAGGAAAATGCCGCCTATCTGAATCGCGGCCTGCAGGGATTGCGCGGTCTGAGCCTGCCGCAAGTTGCACCCGGCTGCACCCATGGCTGGTATGTTTACCCGCTCAAGTACTCGGCCGCCGTTACCGGCGTCGCGCGCGCCACCTATCTCGCCGCACTGCGCGCGGAGGGTGTCGAGATCGCTGCCGGCTACGTCGAACCGCTTTACCTGCAGCCGCTCTACCAGCAGAAAATCGCCTACGGCAACGAGCACTTCCCGTTCTCGCTGCGCCCCGAGGTCAGCTACGCCCGTGGACTGTGCCCGGTCACCGAACGGATGCACTTCGACGAACTGCTGTACTCGCCGCTGATCCACGCCGACCTGGGCCAAGCCGAACTCGACCAGGTGATTGCCGCCTTCCACAAGATCGACCGCCACCTGGATGCCCTGCGGAGCGTCGCTGCATGAAGCCGCTGACCCTGCTTCAGGGCGAACGCCTGCGCCTGCGCCCGTTGAGCGAGGCCGATGGCGACGGCGACTACCCGGCCTGGCTCAACGACCAGGCGACCAACAGCGGCAATGCCCACGGCGTATTTCCCTACAGCCGCGAGGAGGCCCGGCGCTATATCGCTGCCAGCCACGGCCGCCAGGACGCGCTGATTCTTGCCATCGAACTGCTCGATGGTCGCCATATCGGCAATATTGCACTGCAGGCGATCCACCCGATTTACCGCCGCGCCGAATTTGCCATCCTGCTCGGCGACGCCGCTTGCCGGGGCCAGGGCTACGGCCTTGAAGCCGGGCGCCTGCTCTGCCGCCACGGCTTTCTCCGCCTCAACCTGCACCGCATCGAATGCGGCACCTTTGCCGGCAACACCGCCATGCAGCGCCTGGCCCTGGCGCTCGGGATGCGGGAAGAAGGACGCCGCCGCGAGGCTGCCTTCGTCGCCGGCCACTACCAAGACATCGTCGAATTCGGGATGACCCGGAACGATTTCGAGAACCAGACTGCTCCAGCCGAAAAGGCCCGTCATGACTGATCAAAATTCGCTGATTGCCTGGAAGACCCAGGCCTGGACCAACCCCGACATGGTCGCCTGGTACGCCATGCGGATGACCGACAGCAGCGGCACCAATCCGCTGAAAAACCGCGTCGAACGCCACATCGTGGACCGCTGTGTGGTCGGCCAGGACATCCTCGACGTCGGCATCGGCACCGGCCGGGGCTCGCTGCCGCTGGCGCGGCGTGGCTACCGGGTAACCGGCATCGACAGTTCGCAGGCCATGCTCGACGAAACCCGGCGCCAAGCCGCCGAAACCCCGATCGAACTGCGCCAGGGCGACGTTCGCGAACTGCCGGTCGCCGATGCAGCCTTCGATACCCTGATTTCGCTCAACGTGATGGTGCACTTCCCGCACTGGCAGCCGGTGCTGCAGGAATGGAAGCGGGTCGTCCGCCCCGGCGGCCGGATGTTGTTCGACATTCATTCGCTCGATCATCTGGAAGCGGCCCTGCCGGCCGAACAGGCCCGAGAGATTGCCGAAGCCGGCCTCAACGATGGTGCACACGGCGCCTATATGTCGCATATGCGGGTCAAAGACCTGGTGACCTGGTGCAGCCAAAACGGCTTGCGGATCCTCGCCATCATCCCGGTTGGCGGTTTTTTCGGCCCCCCGGCCTACAACCGCTGGATCAAGCCGCTGGAGGATCGCTTCGCCTGGAAACGCTTGCTTTCATGGCTTGGCCACGACAACCGCCTGCTCGACTTCGCGGTCTTTCTGGAAGAATCCTTCCCTGCTTTCCTGACCAGTCGCAGCACCTGCCGCTTTTTCGCCCTCCTCGAAAATACCGATGCGGCCGCTGAAAACACCGCGTGGCTGGAACAATACGCTCAGTTCAACGAGCGAATAGCTGCCTGCGGCAGCCAGCCGGAAGCCGCCCTGCCACACTTGCTCGACCCGGGTTGGCAACAGGCGCTCTGCCGTCATCTGGCCTGGCCGCGCAACCGCCAATTGCTGCACTTGCTGCTGACCGAGTTGTGCCGCAGTTTTCCGCAACTCAACTGGCGGGATTTGTTGCCTCCGGCCTTTGTCGATTTGTTCGATGACTGGCTGCTGCAAGAACAAATCGACGATGCCACGCTGGGCATGATCCGCACCTGGAGCACGGCTTCGGTAGCAGGAGAGTCGCTCACCCACAACGGCGTACCGCTCGCTCCCGGCCTCGAATACCACTTGATGGAAGCCCTGCTGACCCGCCATTTCGGCGTTTTCTCCGGTAACCGCACATGAAGAATCCCGCCATCCTTTGCCTGCTCTGGCCCCGTTTTGCCCGAGTCGTTGAGCCATTTCTGGCCCGAAATCCGGGCACCACGATCCTGACCCCCCGCTTCCAGGCCTCGCAGGAACTGGTTGATGCCGTTGCCCGGGGCAATGGGCAACTGGTCTTGATCGACGACTTGCTCACAGAAGCCGACGCCAACCTCTGCCGGGAACGTGCGCGCGCCATCGCCACGACCATCAGCGACCACCAGCAAACCCTGGGCTGGAGCGATTTTTCCGCCCGCTGGCAAATCGAGCCGCAAGCTCTGGCGGACGAAGTCACCCAAGTCGCCGAGCAAACCGTTCCGGCCCAGATTTCTCTGATCCAGATGCTCGACAAGGCGGCCGAAACCTATCAGGTCGGCCTGACCATCCTGAGCGAGGACTTGCTGGCACTGGGGAAAACCACGGCCTACTGGAGCCGGCTACGCAAGATCCCCAGCATCCATTTATTGCACGGCGTAGCGCTGGCACGCCCCTATACCGTCCACGACCAACTGATTTGCGACACGCTGGCGGTCTACGGCGAGCGCAGCGTCGAAAGCTATCTCGACGCCGGCATCGGCGGCGACCGCATCCGCATCACCGGCAACCCGGCCTGGGACGACTACGCAGAACGCATCCCCCGCCGCACCGAGGAAAAGGCCAGGCTGCACACTACCTACGGACTGGACCCGGAAGCGCCGATTGTCGTCTTCTCGCCAACCTGGGCACACAACCTCAGCGCCATTGCCGATGAACACGTCTTTGGCCGTTCACTCAAAGCGTTCATCGAAACCATCGGAGATTTGCAGGCGCAGGGGCTGAGTATCAACGCCATCATCAAGGATCGGCCAAGCAACTACGAATTCGGACGCCAGCGCTATGAGGAAATTTGCGCCGAACTGGGCGTGGACCGTAACAATTTCCTCTATCTCAAGGATGCGCCGGAACCCTGGGTACTAGCGGCCGACGTCCTGATCGGCGTCGATTCGAACATTCTGGTCGAAGCACTGCTCTGCGGCACACCGGCGATCAACCTGATGACCGACTGGGGCTTGCGCCTGGGCCCGAGTTTTGATGGCGATAGCGGGATTGTCGAAGTACCGGCAGAAGAACTCGGAAAAACCCTGCTCAAGCTGATTGCCGATCCGCTCTGGCGTGCAGACAAGATTCACCGGATGCATGCCGCTGCACCGCGTTACAACATCGGTATCGATGGCAAGGCCAGCCTGCGGGTTGCCGAACTGATGAGCGAACTGTTCCGCCAGCAAGTGGCGGAACAGCAAGGCTACGTCTGGCAGGACTGCCTCGACGTGCCCGATATCGATGCCACTGGCTACCATGGCGGGGCACGAGGCGATCTGGTGGACTTTTTTACCAACTCGCCGAAGATGCTGCTCGATATCGGCTGTGCCGCCGGCGGCACCGGTGCTGTCTTCAAGCAGAAATATCCGCAGGCCACGGCCTGGGGCTTTGAACTGAACCGTTCGGCCGCTGCCGTCGCCAGCCAGCGGCTGGACCGGGTATTCACCGGAAAGTTTGAGGAAACCGACCTGGCCGCAGCCGGCCTGGTCCCCGGCAGCGTCGACGCGGTCATCCTCGCCGACGTGCTTGAGCACATGTACAACCCGTGGAAGGTGATGGAAGCGCTGCGCCCGTGGCTATCGCCCACCGCCCAGATTGCCATCTCGATTCCCAACGTCCGCAACCTGGCGCTGATGGACGACCTGGCCAACGGTTATTTCCGCTACGAACGCCTGGGTCTGCTCGACATTACCCATATCCGCTTCTTTACCTACAAAGAGCTACAGCGTTTCTTCCACGAAACCGGCTACCACGTGGTCAAGAACGTGTTCGGCATCGACACCCGCCTGAGCGAACTGTTCCAGCGCTACAAGGACCGCTGCCCCTGCGATATTGATACCGGCAAGATGGTCATCAAGAATGTCAGCCAGGACGAACTGATGGAGATGTGCAGTCTGCAGTTCTTCATGCTGGTCGAACCTGGACGTGAGCAACTGGTCGGTTACGAACAGGCAGGGCAATTCCAGCAGGCGCCGGAGCACGTCTACGCCAACTTCCTCAACTCGCACCTGATCACCCGGCCGGAAGCCGAAATGTTCGAGCGCCGCCTGACCGAATGGGAAACCCGCCTGGGCCACCCGCCGCGAGTGCTGGTCACGGTCTATATCCATGCGGAATGGCTTGGTCTGCTGACGCCGACAATCAACTCCCTGGCCCAGCAGTATTACGATCATGTTGAGGTCTGCATTGTTTCGTCGGCGCCGATGCCGGCAGAACTGCAAGCCGGCGGACGCATCGCCTGGCATCAGAGCGGCGATGCGCCGCATGCCGCGCTCAACCAGGTAATTGCCGAACGCGAGTGTGATTGGGTCCTGATGCTGAATGGAGGCGACCAGATTGCACCGCACAGCCTGCTGCTATTGCTCGAGGCTGCCTACAGCAGCCCTCAAGCCCGTCTGATTTATGCGGACGAAGATCAGTACAGCACCCAATCCGGGAGCTATGAGCGCCCCTTCTTCAAGCCGGACTTCGATGCCGACTACTTGCGCTCGCTGCCCTGGATGGGTGACTGCTTCCTGATCGCCCGTGAAACTTTCCTGGCGCTCGGCGGCTATGCACCGGAATTTGCCGGGATGGCCGAATACCAGTTCCAGTTGCGCCTGCTGGAACACGGCGGAGCAGAGGCCTTTGCCCATGTTCAGGATGTTCTCTTCCACCGCATCGGAGAGCGCAGCACTGCTTTGCAACCCACCGAACAACTGGTTGCGCTGGGCCAGCAGGCGCTCGACCAGCATCTGGCCAGACAAGCTGCAACAGCGCGTAGCCGTGCCGGTACCTTGCCGGGCACCTATGCCGTTGATTACCCTGTCCCAGAGCAAGCCAGCGTCAGCATTGTTCTGGTCAGCCACAATCGGGCCGGCACTCTCGCCCGCACACTCGAGGCCCTGCTCGAACAAACCCGTTCGCTACCGCACGGACTGTCTTGCGAGATCGTGGTCATTGATGCCGCTTCGGATGACCCCGAAACCCTGGCCAGGCTGCAAGCAATGGATGGCAGCGATAACGACCGGCTACGGGTCTTTCCGGCTGACACCATCGAACACGGTTACACCCGCCTGCTCAATCTGGGGGCAGGCCAGGCCCGAGGAGACTTCCTGCTGTTTCTGGCTGCCGACTGCGTACCGCTCAGTCCAGACTGGCTGCCCCGCCTGCTCGCACAAGCCGCACGCCCCGGCATTGGCTGCGTTGGCGGCCGCCTGATCGACAAACAAGGGCAAATCGTCTCTGCCGGCCGCGTCCTCGGTCTGCTTGGCGATGCGGCCTCGCCCTGGCAGGGGCAAAAATTCGACCAGCCCGGCTATTTCGGCCGCCTGCACTGCACTCAGCAGCGCCAGGCCCTCTCGCTTGAATGCCTGCTGTTGCGGCGGGACGATTTCCTTGCGGCCGGCGGCTTCGACGAAGGCTTCCGCTACCTGTTTGCCGATGTTGATCTTTGCCTCAGACTACGCAGCCACGGCCTGACTCACCTGTGGACTCCGGACGTCACGCTACTGCACGAGAAGCTCGACCTGCTGATGCTCTCGGATATCCCCGACGACGAAAAACAGGGAGTTTACGAAGTCGACCGTGACTGCCTCTATGATCGCTGGCTGGACCAACTGAGTGCCGACCCCAGCTATAACCGCAACCTGTCGCTCTACGATCCTGACGGGGTGATCGAGGTCCGCTCCGAACTGACCAAGCTCAAGCTCACCTGGCGTCCGCTGCCCCGCATGCTGGCAATCCCGATGGACAACGCCGGTTGCGGCAATTACCGGATAGTCCAGCCATTCAATGCGGCACTTCAGGAAAAGCGACTTGACGGGTGGTGCCGCTTTGGCACCTTCCATCCGCTCGAAGTCGCCCGCATGGCCCCCGATGTACTGTATGTCCAGCGCCATGTTCTCGCCCAGTACCAGCATGCGCTAGCCAACTACCGGCGTCACTTCCCGCAAACCAAGATCATTTTCGAACTGGACGACCTGATGTGGGCCGTTCCGGAGAAAAGCATCCACCGCAAGGATCTGCCCAACAATCTGAAGGAACGCGCGGCGCAATCGCTGGCACTGTGCGATCGCCTGATTGTGACCACCGAACCCCTGGCCGAGATGATGCGTGACTTTGCTCCCGATATCCGGGTCATCCCGAACACCATCGACCTGTCAGTCTGGGGCAAACTGCGCGCCCAGCGCCTGAACACCCCCAAACCTCGAGTCGGCTGGGCAGGAGGCAGCAGCCACACAGGGGATCTGGAAATCCTGCTGCCGGTGATCGAGGCACTCAAGGATGAAGTCGATTGGGTGTTTTTTGGCATGCACCCAGCGGGTGCCCGAGAAATGATCGCCGAATACCACGGCGGCGTCACTTTCGTCGAGTACGCTCCCAAGCTTGCCACGCTGAACCTCGACCTCGCCCTTGCTCCGCTGGAAGACAACCTGTTCAACGAATGCAAGAGCAATCTTCGCCTGCTTGAATACGGAATTCTTGGCTACCCGGTGATTGCCAGCGACTTGACCCCCTATCGCTGCGACTTGCCGGTAACACTGGTAGAAAACCGCAGCGAGGCCTGGATTTCGGCGATTCGCGAGGCCATTGCCGACCGTGGCCGCCTGGCACAGGCTGGAGACAAGCTGCGCGCAGCGATTCTTCGCGACTGGACCCTGGAAAGCCAGGCCGAAGCCTGGCACGACGCCTGGTTCAATTTCGCCAACTGACTCTACCCCCAAGGCTGAATGACAGCCCCCGATACTGCCAAACACCTTTGTGTGTAAGGCAGTATCGGCCTCGACCACGATTTTCACGGTCAACACGCCGAATCCCCGTTTTTTCCATGGCAATTTATGCCGAATCCGAGCACGGCAATTCTTGCCGCAATCTTCGGCAAATCGGGATTTAAGCTTGCCGGAACAGCATCTTGCGAAGATCTGAGCAAGCCTGCGCTCCGCCCCTGCCCGGCTGAACCAGCCTCGGAGCACAAAAATACAGCAACCCCACAACACCTGGCACCGCTTTTGCTTATATAGCGACAGCAAAGCACTTGCTGCCGAGCAAGCATAAACCCATACCCGGCCCCGAGCCGGAAATACAGGATTGAGGAGTTACGCCATGCAAGTCATCAACACCAATATCCCGTCGCTCAATTCGCAACGGCACCTTAGCCAGACTGGCGCCTCGCTGAGTTCTGCGCTGCAACGCCTGAGTTCAGGCCTGCGCATCAACTCCGCCAAGGACGACGCTGCCGGCCTTGCCATTTCTGAGCGGATGACCGGACAGATTCGCGGCCAGGATCAGGCTCGCCGTAACGCCAACGACGGCGTTTCGCTGGCCCAGACGGCCGAAGGCGCACTGAACCAGATGAGCAGCATTCTGCAGCGCATCCGTGAGCTGTCGGTACAATCGGTCAATGCCTCGAATACCTCCTCGGACCGCCAAGCCCTGAACGCGGAAGTTTCTCAGCTAGTGTCCGAGCTGGATCGTTTTTCGATGACCGCTGAATTCAACGGCATGAAGCTGTTTGACGGCACTTTCGGTAGCGCGGTCTATCAGGTCGGCGCCAACGCCAACCAGACGATTACCTCGACAACCTCGAACTACCGGACAACGCAATACGGCACCTACCAGCTCGCCAACGCCGGCGCTACCGGCAAAACTTACGCCACCTCAGGCCAGTCGGCCACCGGCACCAGCGCCGGCGTCGGCAACCTCTCCGGGGTCGTCGTATCAGGCAGCAGCGGCGCCAACTCCAAGCTTCTGGTCAACGGTGCCGGCGGCTCGGCAACCATTGCCGTCACCAGCGGCAGTTCGGCTAAAGACATCGCAACTGCGGTCAATGCAGTCAGCTTCACTGGTGTCAAGGCAACCGCCACCACCAATGCCACGCTGCAGCTGTCAGGCACCGCCGGCTCATCCGCCACCAATTTTGTCTTCAACCTGACCGGAACCAACTCTTCACAGGTACAAGTCAGCTTCACTTATGGCGGCAACACCGCGGCCGGCCTCAGTGCCGCCGTCACTGCCTTCAATGATGTCTCGTCCAAGACCGGCATCACCGCAAAACTGAATTCGACGGCAGACGGAATCGAACTGACTGCCTCGGACGGCAGCACGATTTTCTTGGACAACCAAAGCACGACAAGCTCCGGCTCGATGACCATTTCCGGCACGGCCAACTCGGGTGCTGGCACCTTCGCCTCCAGCATCACTGGCGGCATGGCGACGGCAATTGGCGGCCAACTGGTCTTTGATTCCGATAAGTCGTACAACATCGGCACCTCGGGCGCCAACCTGGTTTCCGGTGCGGCAGGCGCACAAATCACCTCCGGAACCTCGCAGATCGGTTCCCTGCAAGCCGTTGCGCTACTCGACATCAGCACAGCCGACGGCGCCACGGCAGCCATCCGGATTGCCGACTCGGCGATTCAGTCGATCAACAATCAGCGCGCCATTTTCGGTGCCCTGCAGAGCCGGTTCGAAAATACGATTGCCAACCTGCAAACCTCTTCGGAAAACCTGTCTGCCGCGCGCAGTCGAATTCGTGACGCCGATTTTGCCGCTGAAACCGCAGCCCTGTCGCGCGCCCAGATCCTGCAACAGGCCGGCACCGCAATGCTGGCTCAGGCAAATCAGATTCCGCAAAACGTACTTAGCCTGCTCAAGTAATTTCGCACAGGCGCAAACACTCCAATCCTTTAACCCGGCCAATTGGCCGGGCTTTTTTTTGCGTGGCTGCCGGCAAGCAAATTAACCGAAAAAATTTCCCAAAAGCCTAAAGTATTTTACGCCCAAGCCGTTGATGCTCCTGAGAGCGTGAGATTGTCCCGCTTCGCATGCTGATCAAATCATTTCAAGGAGTACATCATGCAAGTTATCAACACCAACGTCGCATCGCTGAATGCGCAACGCAACCTGACCAATAGCGGTAACGGCTTGGCAGTTTCCCTGCAACGTCTCTCCTCCGGCATGCGTATCAACTCTGCCAAGGACGACGCAGCCGGCTTGGCCATTTCTGAACGGATGACCGGCCAGATTCGCGGCCTGGATCAAGCCCGCCGCAACTCCAATGACGGTATTTCCCTGGCCCAGACCGCTGAAGGCGCGCTGAACCAGATGGGTAGCATCGTCCAGCGCATTCGCGAACTGTCCGTCCAGTCCGCCAACGCCACCAACAGCTCTTCCGACCGCCAGGCACTGAACGCCGAAGTCAGCCAGCTGGTTTCCGAACTCGACCGCTTCGCCCAAACCACCGAATTCAACGGCCAGGCGCTGTTCAACGGCACCTTCGGCTCCGCCACCTTCCAGGTCGGCGCCAATGCCAACCAGACCATCACCACCAGCAACAACAACTACCGCACCACCCAATACGGCACGTTCCAGGTTTCGAACGCCAACGCGAACGGCGTCACCTATGCCACCTCTGGCCAGTCGGCAACCGGCACCAGCGCCGGCGTCGGCAACATTTCCGGCACGGTCGCATCGGGCTCCTCCAGCGCATTCTCCAAGGTGATTGTGAACGGCGCAGGCGGCTCGGCCACCATTGGCGTGAGCAGCGGTTCGTCGGCCAAGGATATTGCCACTGCTGTCAATGCCGTCGGCTTCACCGGCGTCAAGGCTACCGCCACCACCAACGCCACCCTGCAGTTGTCCGGCACGACTGGCTCAAGCGCTACCAACTTCACCTTCAACCTGACCGGCACCAACTCGTCGCAGGTTCAGGTCAGCTTCACCTACGGCGGCAACACCGCCGCCGGCCTCAGCGCTGCCGTGACCGCCTTTAACGACGTTTCGTCCAAGACCGGCATCACCGCCAAGCTCAACTCTACCGCCGACGGTATTGAACTGACCGCCGCAGACGGCAGCACGATCTTCCTGGACAACCAGAGCAGCGCCAGTTCCGGATCCGTAACCGTCTCCGGTACCGCCAACTCCGGCGGGGGCACCTTCGCCTCCAGCATTACCGGCGGCATGGCAGTCGGTATCGGCGGCCAGCTCTCCTTCGATTCCGACAAGTCCTACAACGTCGGTACTTCTGGTGCAACCTTGGCCTCCGGTGCGATTGGCGCCCAGGTAACCTCGGGCAGCGCCCTGATCGGCTCCCTGCAATCGGTTGCCACCCTGGACATCTCGACCGTTGAAGGCGCCACCCGCGCACTGCGTATCGCCGACTCGGCAATCCAGTCGATCAACAGCCAGCGAGCCGTGTATGGCGCACTGCAGAGCCGCTTCGAAAATACCGTAGCCAATCTGCAAACTGCATCGGAAAACCTGGCATCCGCCCGTAGCCGCATTCGCGACACCGATTTTGCAGCCGAAACCGCGTCCCTCACCCGTTCGCAGATTCTGCAACAAGCAGGTACCGCAATGCTGGCACAGGCCAACCAACTCCCGCAAGGCGTGCTCTCCCTGCTCCGCGGCTAATGACGCAGTAATTCCGGACAAAAATCCGGAAAAAGGCGGAAGGGCAAGCCCTTCCGCCTCTGCACATCAATCCCCGGAAAGGAATGGACATGAACATCACCCAACCCGGTTCCGTGACCACCAGCAGCCAAGCCGCAACAGTGGCTTCACGCACCTCAACGCCCAATCCCCCAAAGGATTTACCTGTCGCACTGCAAAATGCGACGCGGGCCTCCTTGGCCGCATCGCAAGAGTTAAGCACTCGGCAAGAAACCGAAAAGAAACTCGACGAAAACGAAGCCAAGACGCTAACCGAAGCCGCCAACAGTGAACTTGCCAACTTGACCACTGCCCTCGCCTTCAGCGTAGATCGGGACATCAACCGTTTCATTGTCAGGCTGGTCGACACCAGTTCCCAGGAAACGCTGCGCCAGTACCCGGCCGAAGAAATGATCGAAGTATTCAAAGCACTCAAGCGCGTCAATGAACTGATGACACCGGAGCAAGCCCAGGGCACCCGGGGTCTAGGCAGCGACCTGAGCAGTGGCGTACTATTCAGAGGCAAGGCTTAGCACAGGTCTGGTTCTTGCTTAAACCAAGAATCTGCATCATGTAGCAAGGAGTATTTATCATGTCAGGCATTTCATCCCCTGGTATTGGCTCCAATCTGGACGTCAACGGCATCGTCAGCAAATTGATGACGATCGAGCAGCAGCCACTCAACCGCCTGACCCGCCTGGAGGCCAGCGCACAAGCCCGGCTGTCCGCATACGGCATGATCAAGGGCGCAATATCATCGTTTCAGGGAACGATGGCCGGCCTCGCCTCGGCATCGAAATACACCTCGCTCAGCGCCTCGTCGTCCGATAGTGCCGTGATGACCGCCAGCGCCTCCTCGATCGCTACTCCGGGCACCTACTCCCTGGAAGTAACCAAGATCGCCAAGGAACAGAAACTGCGCTCGGACGTGCTGTCCACCACCTCGATCAACGACGCCATCGGCACCGGCACGCTGACCATTCAGCTGGGCACTTACAGCGGTGGCGTTTTCACTGCCAATAGCGACAAGGCAGCAACGTCGATCACGATCGATAGTTCCAAACAAACCATCGGCGGCATTCGCGATGCGATCAACGCCGCCAATGCCGGCGTCACCGCAACGATCATCAACGATGGCACGGGCTTTCGCCTATCCCTGACCTCAAACAGTACTGGCGCATCGAACAGTCTCAAGGTATCAGTCAGCGGAGACAGCGGCGGCACCGATACCGACAATACCGGCCTGTCAAAAATTGCCTACGACCCGGCAGCCGCTGCCGGCAGCGGCAAAAACCTGACCGAAAGCCAGGCAGCGCAGGATGCACAGTTGACCGTGGACGGAATTGCAGTCACCAAACCCAGCAACACTCTGACAGACGTCATTCAGGGGGTGACGCTCAACCTGCTCAAGGAATCAACGGTCGGCACCCCAATCAAGGTTTCGGTCAGCCGCTCCAATAGCGCACTCACCAGTGCCGCCCAGGATTTTGTGAAAGCCTACAATGAAATCGCCGGGACCATTGCGGAACTCACCAAATACACCCCAAAGACAGCCAGCTCCTCGGCTCAGGCCGGAGTGCTCATGGGCGAGGCCGCACCGCGCAGCATCCTTTCCCAGTTGCGCAACGGCCTGACCCAGTCCGTTGCCATGCTCGACGGAAAGAAAATGACCCTCTCTGATCTGGGGATCGCCTTCCAGAAAGACGGGACAATGGCGGTCGACACTGCCAAGCTGAACAAAGTCGCCGAAGCAAACCCGGAACTGGTTGCTGGGTTTTTCGCGACTGCCGGCAGGGCATCAGACAGCGGCGTCAAGTACATCAGCGCCGGTAGCAGCACTTCGGTTGGCACCTACAATCTTTCGGTTAGCCAAATGGCCACCAAGGGTAGCCTAGTAGCCAGCGGTGCCGCCAACCTGACCATCACCGATGCCAACAAGACACTGACCGTCAGCCTTGACGGGGCTTCCGCAACCGTTACGCTGGGCACCGGCACCTACACTGCAGCATCCCTGGCCGCTGAAGTCCAGTCCAGAATCAACGGTACCAGCGCATTTAAGCAATCCGGTCTGGCTATTGGTGTCACAGAATCAGCCGGCGTCCTGACCTTCACTTCGGCCAGTTACGGCAGCAGTTCCAAAGTCTCGATCGGCGGGGCTGGCGCAGCAGATTTGCTGGGCGGCACAGGTACCGAAACCGCAGGCATCAACGTTGCCGGAACCATCAATGGCAACAATGCCACAGGCTCGGGGCAAACCCTGACTGGCGAAAATGGAATCAAGCTTTCGGTCATTGCCGGCTCCACCGGCGACCGCGGCAATGTCTACTTCACCAGAGGCTTTGGGGCGATCATGGAAGAGGTCGCCAAATCCCTCACCAATACCAAGACCGGCGGCCTAGCTGGTGCTACAGGTGGCATCGACAGCGAATTGAAAGATATTGCCAGCCGCCGGGAAGTCATGAACCGGCGCCTGGCGGACACAGAGAAACGCTTGCGTGCACAGTACACATCCCTCGACGTAATGATTGGCAAGATGTCTACCACTAGCTCCTATCTTTCCCAACAATTAGCCGCACTGGCTCGCTCAAACGGTTAAAATTCCCGCGCGGATAACAGTCACTCCAAGACACAGACTGCCCCCAATCGGATAGCTTCAAGGAATAGCCATGTTCAGCCAGGCACGCGGAGTCAATCAGTACCAACAAGTCGAGATCGAAACCTCGGTCAGCAGCGCATCCCCCCATAGCCTAATTTTGTTGCTCATGGAGGGCTCACTGGTCGCAATCAATATTGCAAAAGCCCGAATGACGGAGGGTGACATCCCAGGAAAGGGCGAAGCCATCTCCAAAGCGATCGCCCTGATTGATGAAGGGTTGCGCACCAGCCTCGACCTGGATGCCGGTGGCGAGATAGCTCAGAACCTCGACGCCCTTTACGAATACATGTGCCACCAATTGCTGATGGCCAACATGAAAAACACCCCGGACAGGCTGGATGAGGTTATTAGGTTAATGAGCGAAATCCGCGATGCCTGGAAAGCCATTGGCGAACAGCCCAGCGCCAGTGAATTCCAGCCCACCGCCCCCAATCTCAGCCAACAGCCGGAAGCAGTTCCGCGCAGCTACGGTGCTGCATGACCTCCAATCTCTCTGCCGGCGGCAGCATCGAATTGAACAGACTGGTCGATACCAGCCGCCGCCTTGAGCATTTACTAGCCATTCAGGCATGGGACGACATCGTCGAATTAGCCCCGGAAATCGGGCAGCTCTGCGAGATGCTTAATCGAATCGAATTGTCTAGCCGCCCCGAATTGCTGCAGCAAGCAGACACTTTTATCGTCCTTGAACAAAAAATTCGCCCGCTCCTCCAAGAGCGACTGGCCGATCTCCGACACGAGTTGTCCAGCCAGCAAAACACCAGCCGACTGAATAATATTTACTCGCCTTGATCCGGTTCAAGCAAACGAGACTCCGTTTCTGAGTACCAACTTACCGGGAGGATAGCCACACATGCTGCCCGACCTGCTTACCCCAAGGCTACGCCCGGGGCTGGACACCAGCATCCCGGCAACCACACCAGTAAAAAACATTGCCGATGCCCTGGCTGACTTCAGCCCAGGGCAGAAAATCATGGCCGAAATCCAGGCCATGCTACCCAATGGAGCGTATCGCGCACTGGTCGGACAACGTGAACTGACGCTAGCCCTGCCGTTCTCGGCCAAGGCTGGCGATACCCTGGAACTGGAAGTTCAAGAAAATGACGGTCAACTGGTGCTGGCAGTCATCCGCGACAAAGGCACCGGCGATGGCCAAGCCACGCCACGCCACGACTCAGCCTCGACCACTCTCAGCAGCACCGGCCGCCTGATCGGCGATCTGCTTGGCGAAGTCACCCGCGACAGCAAGCGCCCCCCTCCGATCACCTTGAATGGCAACCAGCCCCTGATCACCGCCGGGCCAATTGATGCCGAAGCACTCGCTGCTTCACTCAAGCAGGCACTAGGGCAAAGCGGAATGTTTTACGAAGCACATCAGGCAAAGTGGGTGCACGGAACGCTCCCGGAAGCCCACTTGCGTCAGGAGCCACAGGGCAAACTCCCCCCCCAGGCAAGCAATGCGGAAGAAGCCTTTGCCCCGCCACCGGCCAGTGGCAAAGACAACCTCCCTCCACCCGCATCGGCAGCAAGCCCTCCTGTATTTGCAGGTGGCGAGATACACCGCGATGCGGTTCCCTTGGTTCAGCACCAGTTGGATGCACTGGCGACCCAGCAATTCGTCTGGCAAGGGCAAGCCTGGCCAGGACAACCGATGCACTGGGAAATCGCCGAAGAGGAGAACCCAAACCGCAACCAGGATAACGACGATAGCAACCGCTGGAGAACCAGACTGCAACTTAAGTTGCCACAACTCGGCGGTATTGATGCCACCCTGCAATTATTGCCGGGTGGTGAAATTCGTATCCGCATGCGAGCGGACTCAGAACAGGGGGAACAAGCCCTGCGCGAAGCCAGCGGAAAACTACAGCAACAATACGAGGATGCCGGCCTAACCTTGAGCCAGTTGCAAATTGACCATGAACTCCCCGAAACCCTCCCCGTTACGTGAAGCAGTAGCACTCGCCTATGGCCAGACCGATCCGGCGCCGCGTGTAGTTGCCAGGGGCAAAGGGGTAATCGCCGAACAGATCATCGCCAAGGCGAAAGAACACGGGGTTTACGTGCATGAATCAGTAGAGTTGGTAGCCCTGCTTACACAGGTAGATATTGACGAGCACATCCCAGCACAACTCTACATGGCAGTCGCCGAGTTGCTCGCCTGGCTCTACCAACTGGAACAAGGCGGGGCAAAAAAAAACGCTACGGAGTAAACGTAGCGTTTTTTTGCCAGAAGAACCAGCAAGCCGAGCACGAGCCTTAGACCTGGATGTTCATCACATCCTGATAGGCGGAAACCAGCTTATTACGGACCTGTACCATCTCCTGGAAGGAAACACTGGCAGTTTGCAAGGCAATCATTACCTCATGCAGGTTTTGCGAGGAGTCGCCGGCGGCAAGTTTTTCCGCCATCTGGGTCGCCTGCTGCTGTGTCTGATTGACCTTGTCGATGGACGACTGCAACACCTGCGCAAAATCAGGCCCGCCGGATACCGGCTGAACCTCGGTCGCTGGCTTGCCTGAAGCCTGTGCTGCGGTAGTACGCAGCACATTCAACATTTGTTCGATACCTTTCGTGTCCATCTTCAACTCCTTTGACCCGTACTAAAAAGCAACAATTGGGCCAACTCAATCCTGCCAATAACCCTCTTCGCGATACTGCTGCAACTTGTAACGCAAGGTTCTTTCCGAAATACCAAGACGCTCAACTGCCAAGCGGCGGGAGCCGCCCACCTCGGACAGCGTGCGCAGGATGTGTTCACGCTCCAAGTCCTTCATATTATCGACCTTTTTCGGCATTTCATGAGAACTATCGCCGCTGTCCAAGTCACCGCGAATCGACGAATCAAGCTCACCTGCTTTGGCAACGCTTCCCCCCGGAAGTTTCAGATCCTTGGCTTGGATGTCCGTACCTGCCGCTAGAATCAAAGCACGCTGGACAACGTTTTCCAGTTCGCGGACATTGCCCGGCCAATCGTAATCCCGCAGCGCATCTTCCGCAGCAGCGGAAAAGCGTACGCCGCTGCGACCGAAACGCTGTCCGTGCTCCAGCAGGAAATGCCGGGCCAGCGGTAACACATCTTGCGGCCGCTCACGTAACGAAGGAATATCGACCGGGAATACGTTGAGCCGGTAAAACAGGTCCTCACGGAATACGCCTTTAGCAACCGCTTCAGCCATATTCCGGTTGGACGTTGCCACAACCCGAATATTGAGCGCCACCGGTTTCTTGCCCCCCACCCGCTCGACCTCACGCTCCTGCAGCACCCGCAACAGCTTGGCCTGCAGTCCCATCGGCATCTCGGTCACCTCATCTAGCAACAGCGTTCCATCCTGAGCCTGCTCGAATTTGCCCGCCTGAGCTTGCTGAGCGCCGGTAAACGCCCCCTTCTCATAGCCAAACAGGGTTGCCTCAAGCAGACTATCGGGGATCGCGGCGCAATTGATGGCCACAAAAGGACCATCGGCACGAGCAGAATGCCGGTGAATGTAGCGCGCCACCACCTCCTTGCCGACACCCGATTCGCCGGTGAGCAACACCGTAGCATCCGTCTGCGCAACCCGCCTGGCCATGGCAAACATTTCCTGCGTTGCCGGGTCATTGGCAACCGGACCGGCTTCGCCCGACTCCGGCTGCAACTCATATTTTCCGATGTGAGCCAGCAAGGCCCCTGGCTCAAAAGGCTTAAGCAAAAAATCGCAGGCGCCCGAGCGCATTGCATCGACCGCCTTTTCCACCTCTGCGTAGGCAGTCATCAGAACGACCGGCAAGTGCGGCAACCTGGCGCGGATTTCCTTGAGCAGGGTGATACCGTCCATCGGCATCATCCGCACATCGCTCACTACAATCGAAAAAGCCTGCTCCGCCAGCACCTTGAGCGCCTGTTCGCCACCATCGACAGCGACATAGGGACGCCCGGCCAGCTCCAGCGTATCGCCAATCGCTTCGCGCAACCCCGGGTCGTCCTCGACCACCAGCACAGGCAAATTATGTTCCGACATGTTCTACCATTCCCTGCTCAGCCGGCATCGCCGGCAAAGTCATTACAAACTCGGCTCCTTGACCGGGCTCCGAAACCGCTTCAATCAATCCGCCGTGGGCACGGGCCACACCAAGCGCAATCGCCAATCCCAACCCGGTACCCTGGCCCTTGGTCGTAAAAAATGGCTCAAAGATACGCTGCAAGGTTTCCTTGCCAATTCCCGGCCCATCATCCTTGACCGACCAGGCCAGCACATCGCCAACTTGAGTTGCCGTCAGGGTCACTCGCCCTCCCTGCGGTACGATGGCCTGCATCGCATTCTCCAGCAAACTGACCAAGGCCCCCAGCAAGGCTTTGCGGCTCCCTACCAAAACTGTTCCATTGCTGCGGTCGACCGTGGAAAACACGATATTTTGCTGTCGCATCAGCGGCTCGACAGTCTGGGCAGCCTCCAGCAATAAGTCCGGCGCCGGAATCAGGTCGCGCCCGATACTCTCGCCCCGGGCAAACAGCAGGACATCTTGAATCAGGCGCTCAAGGCGGCGCAATTGAGTCCCAGCTTTGTCAGAAAAACGCGCGCGCGCCTCATCGGGAATACCCGGCTGCGCAAGATTGGAAGTATAGAGCAAGGCGGTTGCCAATGGCGTTCGCAGCTGATGCGCCAGCGAGGCGGCCATTTCCCCCATCGCGGCCAGACGCTGGCTGCGCTCCAACTCCGCTTTCATCTGATGAGCCGCAGTGACATCATGGACTAGCAAAATCTTGCCACCAGTCGAAGGCAGCATGCTTTCGGCAATTGATACCCGCCGCCCTTTTAAAATCCACTCGCCGACCGTCACTGTCGGCTCGAGGAAAGTGCTCACCACGTCCCCCCAATGGCTGCCCACCACCCCGGCCCCGAACATTGCTGCCGCTGCCGGGTTCAGCGCCGACACGACAGCACCGTATTCCAGCAGGACAACCCCGGCCGGCAAGGCATCCAGCAAGGAGGACAAACGTTCGGACAAAGCCTCCTTCTCACGATACTGGCGTCGCAATTCGCCATTGGCCACAGCCAACTCCTCGGTCAGCGAACTGACCTTGGCCTGAAGGGCGTCGTAGGCATGCGTCAGTTCCTGCGAAACCTGGTTAAAAACCGCAAACGCCTTTTGCAATTCCAGCGTCCGCGCGTCGGGTTCGCTGGCAGGCATCGCAGCCTGAAGGGCAGAGGAAGAATCAGACATTGAAAAGAAGGGGAGCGAATTCAGCGCGGGTAATAGTAGAATATTTCTAGGAAAATTTCGCTTCCTGTTTGATTCTTCAATTTTTTCGCCTTAGAAACCTTCGCCAACGAGCCCGATGGACGCAGCAACAGAGACCACCGCAGACGCCCCGCCGGAGCAAAACCAGCTCCAGCGCCTGCGTGAAGCCTTCAACCGGCTCGGCAACCAGCAAAAAATCATGCTGATGGTGGCACTTGCCGCCATCATCGCCTTGATCATCGGTACCATCCTGTGGAGCCGACAGCCCGAATGGAAGGTTCTTTTTTCCAACCTGGGAGAGAAAGATGGCGGAGCGATCGTTGCCATCCTCGAACAGCAGAATATTCCCCATCGTTACGCCGATAACGGCTCCCTGATGATCCACGCCAACCGAGTGCATGAAGTTCGCCTCAAACTGGCGTCGCAGGGCCTACCCAGAGGCGGGATGGTCGGCTTTGAACTGATGGAAAACCAGAAATTCGGGACCAGCCAGTTCGCCGAACAGGTGAATTACCAGCGCGGACTGGAAGGTGAACTGGCCCGGACCATCCAGTCGATCGCCGCAGTGCAAAACGCCCGCGTCCATCTCGCCATGCCCAAACCCTCGGTTTTTGTCCGCGAAGATCAGAAGCCGACTGCGTCGATCATGCTTAACCTGCATCCAGGCCGCAGCCTCGATCAGACACAGATTGCCGGCATCAAGCATCTCGTCGCCTCGAGCGTTCCCCAACTCACTGCAGCCAATGTAACCATCATCGACCAGAACGGAACTCTGAACCAGCAAGTCAAGAGCAAGCTTATGGAAGCTGGCCTCGACCCGGTGCAGATTCAGTATGTCAGAGAGGTCGAAGACGGGATCGTCAAGCGGATTGAAGAGATTCTCAAGCCAGTATTCGGAACCGACAACTTCAAGGTGCAGGTTGCTGCAGACCTCGACTTTTCACAAAACGAGCAGACCGCAGAAATTTACCGCCCGAACAGCGCCCCAGAGGCGAGTTCAATCCGCAGCCAACAAAACAATGAAACTGCTGGCGTGAACTCCTTTACCGGCGGCGTGCCAGGCGCCTTGACCAACCAGCCCCCGGTCCCCGCCACCGCACCAATCACTCAACCCCAAGTTGGTGGCGCACCAGCACAAACCCAGGCCAAACCTGGTGACCCGCAGGGGCGGATTGAAGTCGCCGGAATCAACGCCCCCCTCAATACTGTCGGCCAGCCTCTTAACGCCAGCAAGACTGCAACCATCAACTATGAGGTGGACAAAACCATTCGCCATACCAAGCACGCGATTGGTTCGATCCGCCGACTGACCACTGCAGTTGTCGTCAATCATCGCAAGGACAGCGACAAAAACGGCAAGCCACTGACGCGCCCACTCAACGAAAACGAAATCAAACAAGTCAGCGACCTGGTCCGTGAAGCCATGGGTTTCAGCCGCGAGCGGGGCGATAGCCTGTCGGTGGTCAGCGCACCGTTTACCGAGAGCGACAAGGCCGATGCCTCTCCTCCGCTATGGAAAGACCCGGAAAATATTGCCTACCTGCGTGAATTGCTCAAGTATCTGCTCATCGCAGCCATCATCTTTGCCCTCTACGCCAAGGTGATCAAGCCTTCGCTTGACACAATGTTCCCGCCCCCCCCGGAACCCGAAGAAAGTGCCTCGCCGGAGGAAATTGCCGCGCGTATGCCGGGCGTCGAAGGCTACGATGGAGAGGACGACGAAGAAGGGACGGAAGTCCGGATCGACCATTATGCAATCAAGGTGCAAAAGGCGCGTGACTTCGCTCACGCCGACCCCAAGGCGGTAGCAAATATCATCAAGGACTGGATGGGCGTAAATGGCGGCTAGCAATAATCCGGATGAGGGCCTGGAAAAAAGCGCAACCTTGCTGATTGCACTGGGAGAGGAAGGTGCGGCAGAAGTGCTGAAAAACCTCGGCCCACGAGAAGTGCAAAAACTTGGCCACGCAATGGCTACGCTGAAGTCGGTACCCAGGGCAAAAATTGAAGCCGTTCTCGACGAATTTCACCAGATTGCCGAAGAACAGTCTGCAGTGCACGTGGATACCGACAGCTACATTCGCTCGGTTCTGACCAAGGCGCTGGGTGATGACAAAGCGTCGAACCTTATTTCGCGCATCCTTAACAGCAGCGAAACCTCAGGCATCGATAGCCTGAAGTGGATGGACGCCTCCACCGTTGCCGACCTGATCAAGAACGAACACCCACAGATTATTGCCACGATCCTGGTACATCTGGAACACGACCATGCCAGCGAAATTCTGGCCCAGTTCACCGAGCGACTACGCAATGATGTCGTATTGCGAATAGCCACTCTGGAAGGCATCCAACCGGTCGCGCTACGCGAGCTCAACGAGGCGATGACCCGGATCATGGCTGGTTCAACCAATATCAAGCGGGCCGCAATGGGCGGGGTTCGCACGGTGGCGGAAATTCTCAACTTCATCGGCACCGCAAATGAAACCTCGGTCATTGATGCTATCCGCGAATACGACCCCGATCTTGCGCAGAAAATCATTGATGAAATGTTCGTCTTTGAGAACCTGATGGATATCGACGATCGCTCGATCCAGCTCATCCTGCGCGAAATCCAGTCTGACTCGCTGATTCTTGCGCTCAAGGGTGCATCCCCCGAATTGCGGGAAAAGGTATTCAAAAACATGTCGCAGAGGGCGGCAGAAATGCTGCGCGAAGACCTGGAATCACGCGGCCCGGTTCGAGTTTCCGAAGTCGAAGCCGAACAGAAGGAAATTCTCAAGGTGGTTCGCCGCCTGGCCGACGAAGGGCAAATCGTTCTCGGCGGCGCCGGTGGCGAGCAAATGCTGTAATTCGAACCGTGATTATCCCGAAGGAAAAACTGACCTCATTTGAACGCTGGCAAATTGCCTCGTTCGACAAGCCTGCCGAGCCACCACCTCAGGCCGCCCCCCTGCCGGAAGCAAGCGAAGCCCCGGCGGCCGAGCCAGAGCCCCTGCCTCTTGCCCCCGAGGAAGAATCCCTTCCGCCACCATCGCTTCCCAGCGCGGAAGAGATTCAACAACTTTACGAAGAAACCCGTGCCGCAGCGCATGGTCAAGGCTATAGCGAAGGCTACGCAGCTGGCCACGCCGAAGGATTAGCTGCAGCCCAGGCAGAACAACAAGCTGTAGCAAGTGCGATGGGCGAGCAGTTGACCGCCTTGGTCAGGAACCTGCAACAAGCAATTGGTACACTGGAACAAGATGTCGCCGATCAATTACTGGATACGGCTCTAGCTATTGCAACCGAGGTTTTGCGGGGGAGCATTGCGGTTCACAAGGAGGCGCTCCTGCCCCTGATCCGTGAAGCCATCGCCAGCCTGCCAGGCCACCACAGTCATCTGCAAGTCCATATCCACCCCGAGGATGCACTGGTCTTGCGACCGCTGATTGAAGAGCAATTGGCACAAACCGGCGGACAGTTAATCGAAAATAGCGAGATTTCACCCGGCGGCTGCCGGGTGACTGCCGGCGCCGGCGAAATTGATGCCAGCATCGAAACCCGCTGGCGCCGCGTACTCGAGGCGATTGGCGCGGAACCTCAGGCATGGCTGACGAATTGACCCTGCCAGCCCATACGCAGCGCTGGTGCAATTTTCTGCGCAGTTGTAGCGAAGCAGCCGGAACCGCCCACCCTCTCTGGCCGGTTGGTCGCCTGACCCGGATCAACGGCCTGGTAATGGAAGCCGCCGGGCTAAAACTGCCACTGGGCAGTGCCTGCCTGGTCTATCCGCTCGGCGGACACCCGGTCGAAGCCGAAGTAGTCGGTTTTGCCGGGGAAAAACTATTCCTGATGCCGTCGGACGAAGTCTACGGGCTGGCTCCGGGTTCGAAGGTAGTCGCTTACGACAGCCCTGCCCCCCCTCCCTTGCTCGACAGCCCCACCGGGTTGCGCCGCAGAGCGATTGATCGAGCCAAGCAAGTTCCCGTTGGAGATGAACTACTGGGCCGCGTGGTCGACGGTGTTGGACGTCCGCTCGACAACAAAGGACCGCTGCACACCGAGCACGCCCGTTCATTGCAGGCACGCCCGATCAATCCGATGACCCGGGCACCGATCGAACAGCCGCTCGATGTCGGCATCCGGGCGATCAACGGCTTGCTGACCGTCGGACGTGGTCAGCGGATGGGCCTCTTTGCCGGATCCGGGGTCGGTAAATCGGTACTACTGGGGATGATGGCACGCTACACCGAAGCGGAAATCATCGTCGTCGGACTGATCGGTGAGCGCGGCCGGGAAGTCAAGGAGTTCATTGAACACATTCTCGGCGAAGAAGGCATCCGCCGCTCAGTTGTTGTCGCCGCCCCTGCCGACACCGGGCCACTGATGCGCCTGCAAGGAGCTGCCTACGCCACCACCATTGCCGAATACTTTCGCGATCAGGGCAGACAAGTACTACTGATCATGGACTCCTTGACTCGCTACGCGATGGCGCAGCGTGAAATTGCCTTGGCAATTGGCGAACCTCCGGCCACCCGCGGCTACCCCCCCTCGGTTTTTGCCAAGTTGCCGGCCTTGGTTGAGCGCACCGGCAATGGCCCCGAGGGCGGCGGATCAATTACGGCCTTTTACACCGTTCTGGCAGAAGGCGACGACCAGCAGGATCCGATTGCCGACTCGGCCCGCGCCATCCTCGACGGTCACATTGTCCTGTCGCGAACCCTGGCGGATTCGGGGCATTACCCGGCAATTGACATAGAACAGTCGATCAGTCGGGCGATGGTTAATCTGATCAGCCCGACACATCTTGATCTGATCCGAAAATTTAAGGTGATGTTCTCGCGTTACCAGCGATCCCGCGACCTGATCTCGGTCGGCGCCTACGCCCCAGGCTCAGACCCGGTCCTGGATCAAGCGATTGGTTTATATCCCCGGATGGAAGGCTTCCTTCAGCAAAAACTGACCGAACAGTCGGCCTTTCAAGCCACCCTGGCTGACCTGCAAGCCTTGTTCTAAACACAAAAATGTCAAAAGAATTCACCCTGCAACCGTTGCTCGACATCATGCAGGAACGTAGCGATGAAGCAACCCGCCGCCTCGGCCAATTGATTGCCGCCGAGCAAAACCAGAAAAGCCGGCTACAACTCCTTGAAAACTACCGGGCCGAATACGCCCAGAAAATGCATGACGCGGTACAAATTGGGATCAGCCCTCAAGTATTGAACAACTACCGCGACTTTCTCGGCCGGATTGACGAAGCCATCGAGCAGCAAAGGCAGGCCGTGGCCAGATCGGAAAGCGACACCCGAACCGGCCAGGAAAATTGGCGCCAGCAGAATCGCCAGCTGAAGGCACTGGATACACTGGCCCAACGACATGAGGCCCGCGAGCGCCATGCTGAAGGCAAGCGAGATCAAAAGACACAGGACGAATTTTCGTCCCGAAAGTACGCCAGACAAGAGAAAGACTAAATCCCCTGTCCAACTAGAACAGGCCGCTGACCACCGGGAGGAACCTCCGGGCATAAAATCTGCTTAACCACAGCAGCTTGATTTCAATCCGAGGTTGCCATGAGCCTGAGCGTCATTTCCTCCCCACTTGCAGCGATTGCCCCCCCCCTGCCGGGAGGTACAGGCACTGCCGGCAATACCGGCACCGGTGTCGACTTCTCTGCCTTGCTCTTTAGCCAAATGGGGATACTATCGGGAGTAGCGACTGAAAGCGGCCGAGAAACCGGCAAAGAGACAGCCACATCTGAAGAGGAAACAGAAACCGGCAGCGATGCCCTGGCACTCTTTCTCGGCAACCTGCCGCCTCAGCCACCGGTTGCCCCGCCGCCTCAACAGGCCGCGTCTCAACAGGCAGGGTTGGTTACCGAGGAGAAAATACTTGCTGCTCGAAGCGGGAGTACTGCAGCGCAGCTACCTGTTGAACTGAGTGGCAGCAACGCTGCAACGACCGAGACAGATGCAAATACGGCAAATATTGCCGCCAGCAACAGCTTCAGCGATCTTCTGACTCCAAAAGGCGAAAGCAATCAACTGGCGAGCCATGCTGCAGCCCAGTTACAAGCAGCACAATCCGGCAAGCCAGAGGCTGCGGCAACACACCAGGCAAGCATCCAGACACCGGTCAGCCAGCCAGGCTGGGGCCATGAGTTTGGTGAGAAGCTGGTCTGGATGGCCAAAAATGATCAGCAATCTGCACAGATCAATATCAACCCTCCGCAACTAGGCCCCATTCAGATCCACCTTAGCCTGAATGGTGACCAGGCAACCGCCAGCTTCGCTTCACCATTTGGCGAGGTACGCCAAGCCATCGAGAGCGCCTTGCCGCAACTGAAAGAAATGCTGGCCTCATCAGGAATTGACCTCGGACAGGCCAATGTTGGCGCCAATCTTGCGCAACAGCAGCGTGAAGCCCAGCAACAGCAGGCAAAGACAAGACGGGACAGCGACGAAAACGCTATACTTCCCGCCACTAGCGACCATGCCAGCAGCGGAACCATTGCCCTCGGGGCGACAGGCCGCGGACCGGGCAAGGTCGACCTCTTTGCCTGACCCACGATAGACCACGAAAGGTAAGCCATGTCCAAGGACGCCAAGCCGGCAGAAGATGCGGAACAGCCGCCCAAGAAGAGCAAAAAACTGATCATCATCATCGCGGCCGTCCTGGTGCTTCTAATTGCTGTGGCAGGTGTCGGCGTGGTTTTGATGAAGAAAAGCAGTCACGACGAAGACGAAGAGGTGGCGGAAGAGAAAGAGCCTCCCAAGAAAAAGGAAAAGAAGAAGGACGCCCACGCAGCCCAGCCTGTCTTCCTTCCGATGGAAGCCTTCATCGTCAACCTGATCCCTGAAAACGGCGAACAGTATCTGCAGGTTACGCTGTCGCTGGAGCTTGACGATCCGACAGCAGATGCAGCACTGAAGCCCCTGCTGCCCAAGATTCGCAACAACATCATGCTGCATCTGTCGAGCAAGAAATCCTCCGAACTGATCACGAAGGAAGGCAAGGAGCACCTCGCCGAAGATTTGCGCGACGAGATCAACTCGGTAATCGAACCGCCGCGCAAAAATAAGAAGGGCGAACTGATCCCGCCGGAAGGCCCGGTCAAGGCAGTCTTGTTCACCTCCTTCATCATTCAGTAAGGAGCCATGGCTGGCGACTTTCTCTCCCAGGAAGAGGTTGATGCCCTACTCAAGGGCGTCACCGGGGAGACTGACGAGCCGGAAGGCGGCAGCAGCGAAGACAGCACCCTGCGCCCGTACAACATCGGGACGCAGGAGCGCATCGTCCGCGGCCGGATGCCGACCCTTGAGCTGGTTAACGAGCGTTTCGCTCGTTACCTGCGGATCGGCCTGTTCAACTACATGCACCGAAATACCGAAATTTCGGTTGGCCCGATCCGGGTACAAAAATACAGCGAATTCATCCGCAACCTGGTCGTACCGACCAACCTCAATCTGGTGATGGCCAAGCCCCTGCGCGGGACCAGCCTGTTCATCTTCGACCCCAATCTGGTTTTTCTCGTCGTCGACAACATGTTTGGTGGCGACGGCCGCTTTCATACCCGGGTCGAGGGGCGCGACTTCACCCCGACTGAGCAGCGCATTATCCAGGGCCTGCTGAATGTGGTTTTTGCTGAATACAGCCGTTCCTGGAAACCGGTTTATGAGCTCAATTTCGAGTACATCCGCTCGGAAATGAATTCGCAGTTTGCGAACATCGCGACCCCTTCGGAAATTGTGGTTTCAACCACCTTTACGCTGGAGTTTGGCGGCGCCACCGCCGACATGCACATCTGTTTCCCCTACTCCATGCTCGAGCCGATCCGCGATCTGCTCTACAGCAGCATGCAGAGCGACCAGATGTCGTCGGACAAGCGGTGGATCAGTACGCTGCGGCGTCAGTTGCAGGATGCCGAGGTCGAAATCGTGGCCTCGCTGGCTTCAGGTAGAATCACCCTCGGTCAGATTCTCACGCTCAAACCGGGAGATGTGATCCCAATTCAAATTCCGGAGCGGCTGACGGCACTGGTCGATAATGTGCCGCTGATGGAATGTTCCTATGGCCAGCAGAATGGTCAATACGCTTTGAAAGTCGAGAAATTCGTATCCTCCTCGACGGCAGACGCCCCGGCGCCCGAGCCGATACAGGGAGAACAACAAAATGGCTGACGAACTGGAAAACCTTGGCGACGGTCTGCTCGATGCAGACCAAATCAGCGAAGACGATTGGGCTGCCGCAATGGCCGAACAGGTCTCGCAGGAAGAAACCACGCCTGCAGCACAACCGGCGGCGGATATTTTTCCGTCGTTTACACCCCCGGCTGGCAATGTCGGCATGCTCAACGAACTCGACATGATTCTGGATATCCCGGTCCAGATCACAGTCGAACTCGGACGGACCAAGATTACCATCAAGAACCTGCTCCAACTGGCCCACGGCTCGGTGGTCGAACTGGATGCAATGGCCGGCGAACCGATGGACGTACTGGTGAACGGCACCCTGATCGCACAGGGAGAAGTCGTCGTGGTTAACGACAAATTCGGCATTCGCCTGACCGACATCATTACTCCGGCAGAGCGCATGCGCAAGGTCAGCCGCTAGAGCCAAGCAGGACAGCAACAATTTTCACGGTCGACTGCACCGCAGCCGAAAATTCCCTGCGCTTGGGTTTCAAGCCACAAGGAACACCCAAGCTTTAAGCGCTATCCCATAGCCCTTGCGGCTGCGGGCAACCAGGCTGCCAACAAAGATACGGCTCCCCAGCCGATGCCGCTTCAGCAGACATCCCACCCTTGCACTCAGTACCCAAAGGCACTGGCCGAATACCTCAGCGGCAAGGGGCCCCTGCCTGAGCGCTGACCAGTGGGTCTTCCCGCTGGAACGGGGACGACTTTGGCATTTTTTGCACAACCCTCAGGTTGACCGTAAAAATCGGCGCTTTACGCTCGTGATCCGCGATAGCCATGGATGAGCATCGCCCCCATGTTCTGCGTTAACATAGGCGCCTCATTTCCTTTCGCCATCCACTCCCATCTTGTTGCGCGCCCTGATTTTCCTGCTTCCTTCACTCGCCCATGCCTCCGACAGCCCCGGCCCCGGATTTGGCGCCTACGTTCAGGCAATGCTGGCGCTAGCCTTCATCGTCATCCTCCTGCTCGGTGCAGCCTGGCTGGCCCGCAAGATTACCGGTGGCAAAGGCTTTGGCCAGGGGGGCGTGAAGATTATCGGTGGCGTTGCCTTGGGCCCACGCGAACGGGTCGTACTGATCGAAGCGGGTGATACCTGGCTGGTAATCGGAATCGTCCCGGGTCAGATTCGTACCTTGCACCGAATGCCACGAGGAACCTCGGGAACCACCGGCGAGGATGCCCCCCCCGTTGCCCCGGCAGCTTTTGCCGACTGGTTAAAAACAATCACCGAACGCCGCCGTGAAGATTCCTAAAAGCCTCAGCCCCCTGCTGCTCCTGCTGGTTTCCGGGCCTCTGCTGGCCCAAGCCAGCGGTCTGCCTGCACTCACGAGTACGCCAGCCGCAGGAGGCGGCACGACCTACTCGCTGACCATCCAGACACTGCTGTTTCTGACCGCGCTGACCTTTATTCCGGCGATGGTTTTGATGACCACCAGCTTCACCCGGATCATCATCGTACTGTCCCTGCTCCGACACGCGATGGGCACCCAGACTTCGCCCCCGAATCAAGTACTGATCGGGATTGCACTGTTTCTGACCTTCTTCATCATGTCACCCACCTTGGAAAGGGTGTACACCGAAGCCTACCAGCCGCTCTCGGAGAGCAAAATCAACATCATGCAGGCAGGCGAACGAGCCGCCGTGCCAATGCGCGCCTTCATGCTGAAGCAGACACGCGAAGCCGATATCGCAATGTTTGCCAACGTCGCCGGAATTGAAAAAATCGAAAAGCCGGATGACACTCCGATGCGCATCCTGATCCCGGCATTCGTCATCAGCGAGTTGAAAACGGCATTCCAGATTGGCTTCATCATTTTCATTCCCTTCCTGATCATCGACATGGTGATTGCCAGCTTGCTCATGGCAATGGGGATGATGATGATGTCTCCGGTGATGATTGCCCTGCCTTTCAAGATAATGCTTTTCGTGCTGGTCGACGGCTGGCACCTAATCATCGGTTCGCTGGTCCGGAGTTTCAATCCATGACCCCCGGCGTCGTTATGGAAATCGGCCGCCAGGCGATTGAGGTAACCGTGTTGCTGGCCGCACCGATCCTCCTCGGCTCCCTGGCCATCGGCCTGATCATCAGCATTTTCCAGGCTGCCACCCAGATCAACGAAGCCACCCTGCAGTTTGTTCCAAAGCTGATCGTCGCTTTCATCATCCTGATTTTTGCCGGCCCGTGGATGCTGCAGTACCTAATGGATTACATCACCCGCCTGCTCGGCAGCATCCCTCAGTTGATCGGATGATCCAACTCAGCACCACCCAACTCGATGCGTGGATCGTTGCCTTTGCCTTTCCTCTCGCCCGTATTCTCGGCTTCATCGCCACAGCACCGATTTGGAACACCCCCGGAATTCCACGCCGGACTCGCTTGATCCTCGGCCTGGCGATCGCCATCGCCATCATTCCCGCATTACCGGCAATGCCCCAAGTCGCCCCGGCTTCGCTTCCCGGCCTCCTGCTTCTCGGCCAGCAAACACTGCTCGGTATTGCCATGGGTTTTGCCGCGCGTATCGTTTTTGCCGCAATCAATCTCGCCGGCGACTTCATGGGCTTCCAGATGGGGCTCAGTTTCGCCACCTTCTACGACCCGCTCAACTCTTCCCAGACACCGGTGATCTCGGAGTTTCTCAACTTGATCACCCTGCTCCTGTTTCTCTCGCTGAACGGGCATCTGCTCTACGTCGCCACCTTGGCCAAAAGCTTTTACATCCTGCCGGTTGGCAGCTTTCCCGGGAGCGGCAGCTGGCTCAACCTGGCCGAACTGGCCGGCCAGATTTTTTCTTTCGGACTGCTTCTTTCGTTACCTGTCGTGGTTGCGCTGATGATCACCAACCTCTCGCTGGCCGTACTGACCCGCGCCGCACCGCAACTGAATATTTTTGCCCTGGGCTTTCCCCTCACCCTGCTCGGCGGATTCATCGTGCTGACCATCTCGCTGAACTACCTGGCCACACCGTTACAGAATATTTACGAGGTGGCACTGACAGCCATGCTTCAGTTTGCTGCGCCACCAGGTCGCTAACTGGTTTACCGTTGATTGACCAAGCGAATCGTACCTTCGGCGACCCGCCGTGCGCCGAGCGTTTGGGAATCGATACCCTCGCTGTATTCCAGCACGCGATATGCGACAGCCCCCTGCTCATACTGTAACTGGCTCGCTCGCCGACGAAAAATCTGCTGCGACTCGCCCGCCCCACCGGTATGAAACCGCTTCATTTTCAGCGACATCCGATAGGTATCCTCGCTAAGTCGCTGCTCCTCGATTTCCCAGTTCGGCGCCAAGGGATCGTAAATCAGGTAAATGGCGCCAATCACAGCGGCTCCGGCGGCAAGATTTGCCAAGGAGACAGAAGTCTGGGCAGTCAAGCTCAGCGCCTTGTTCGGCACCAGAGGGGTTGCATTCCCCCCTGGCGTAGCGCAGGCCCCCAGCAAGCAAGCCAGAGCCAAACCGGGGACCAGAGATTTCATAGGATGCTGAACAGGCTGAGTTGGCTGGTTTGCTTGAACGAAATCTGCGCTGCCTCAAGCTGCATCTGCTTGCGGGTCAGGTCCGAAATCGCCTTGGTGTAATCCAGATCCTGCAGCGCCGAAAGCGAGGTTGAATATTGCAGCTTCTTGTCTTCGCCAGTGTTGGAGAGCGCATCGAGTTCGTGCAGCCGAGCCCCCACGGTTGACTGCATCCGGTTCACATTTTCCAGGGCATTGCTGAGGTTCTGCAGATTGCCCGCCAGGCGATTCGAATATTCGATCGAACTGATACCGCCAATCACTGTGCCAGCTGCATTCAGCTCTGGAGCGACGCCGGTACGAATGGTGTTGATGGTATTACGCAAAGTAGTGAAAACATCCTGATTGACACTTGGCGACAACCGGAAGCTATCGCCGTCAGCCGGATTCCCACTGATCGAAACTGAGATACCGAGATCTGCCGGCGTCGTTGTCAGGCCACTCAGGCTGATTGCCTGCCCCGGGGTATAAGGCAAGGGCGCGGCATTGAGTTGTGCCGAGGTATTCGCCACCTTGTCGATTGCGAACACATTGTATTCAGTCACAGGTGGAGTTACGGTGTTGTTGATTGAGAAGCGCAGTTCGAGATCCCGGTACTGTTGCGGCGTCGTAGCCGGGATTGCCAGCGCTGTAGTTGCCGCCAGAGCAGCATTCCAGGCCGTCACGTCACGCACACTTCCCTGATCGATGATTGCGGTTCCCAGATTCGGCGGTGTATTGACTGCCCCTACGGCAGGAGGGGCCGGTACCGGCAATACATTCCCGGAAGCGCTGGTCTGGAAAGTACCATTCCCATTCATGATCCGGCTGAACAACTCAATCCCGGAAATATTGGTTGGCATATCGCGGGAAGCCTCAACCTGCAGCAACCGTACCCCCTCATCGCCCTGGTAGTTGGCTCCCGTTGTAGTCTGGGCAAAAGGCTTCAGCGTGCCCTGATAACCAGAAAAGAGGTAGTTCCCGGTAGCATCCTGACCATTGGCCAAGCCCAGCAGTTCGGCAAAGCGCGACTCCAACTCATCAGCAATATAGCTGCGGTCGGCTCCGGTCAAAGTCGTATTACCAGCCTGCACCACTCGCTCGCGCACATGCTGAAGGAGGTTATTCAGGGATTGCAACTGCCCATCCAGCACCCCCAGCCGGTCCTTGGCATCAGCCTGGTTGGTCAGATACTGGCTATTGACCGACTGCGACTGGGTCACCACCAAAGCCTGAGCCGCGGCCACCGGATCATCTTCCGGAGCCAGCATGCGACGACCGGTCGAGAGGTGATTCTGCAGCTTGAACAGATCAAACTGGTTACCACCGATTCCACGATAACCGGAATCAAAAATTTGTGAAGTACTGACTCGCATGGCAGCCTCCGTCAGCGAATGTTGAGCAGCGTATCAAACAGGCTTTTCCCGACCTCGATGATCTTGGCAGCAGCCTGATAGGATTGCTGGAAACGAATCATGTTAGCGGCTTCTTCATCAAGGTTCACCCCGGAAGTAGCATCACGGTTTTTCTGGGACTGAGCGAGAACTGCTGACTGCGCATCGAAGGTAGTCTTCAACTCGCGGGTCTTGGTTCCATTGGCCGAGACCATCTCAGCATACGCCGTCTGCATCGTTGCCGAGCCTTTATTCTGCGTCGGATCACCGGAAGTCGTATTCTGGGTCTGCAACTTGCCCAACGACAATCCGTTCCGGCCATCAGTCGTCGCCGAGGTGTTGCGTGTCACGGTAAAGCTATCGCCGTTATTAGGCTGCCCGGAAATCGAAAAGCTCATCCCGGCAACCGAAATGATCATTCCCGGCGAATATGGGATGCTGACCGGCGGGACCGCCGGCGCCACCAGCGAAAGCTCGTTTGCCGGAACGGCATTCGGGTCCTTGTAATAGATGGTCTGCCCAGCAGCAACACCAGTGAACGAAATACTGGCCGGCGCAGTGGAACTATAAGTCAAGGTCAGCCCCCCCGGAGGTAACCAGGCCGTATTAAAGCCGGTGGTATTACTCACCGTGTCGAACCCAGGCACGCCGGTCCCGGCAGAAATCTTGGCTGCACCGGAGTTGGTACTGGTCGCCGCCGTACGGAAAGGAAGGGCAGCAGCAATATTCCTTGGGTCGGCCGAGATCATTGAATTGACGGCAATGTTACGAGCTGCATTACGCGTCGGCTGAATCAGATAACTGTTCCCGACCGCATCCGCCCCTGCAAGATTCAACGAAAACCCTTCATTCGTTTGCGTCATGGCCGAGAGATTGGCCAATGTATCCGTCCATTGGGTATTGTCACTCAGACGAACCAACAGGTATTGGCCAGCAGGAGCAGCCAGTGCCGTCAGATTGTAATCACTGGTTTTCAGCGTGGTGTAGTAATTCCCGTCTGCTCGCTGCGGGCCGAAAGGCGGAGGATTGACAAAAGTTGCAGTCAGAACCGGAGCACCAGCATTGTTATTGACCGAATAGGGTTTTACACCCGGCTGCATGTCGGTCATCTGGAAAAAATTGCCGTTGAACCCGGCATCGCCATTAGCCCGACCTAGCAAATCCTGACCCAGCGCATGCTGAGCATTGAAGGTCAGCGCCATCGTTGCAGCAACTCGCCCCAACTCATTGGTAGCACGATCCAGCGCTTCGGTTCTGAACTTCAGCAAACCGCCCAACTGCCCACCTGTAATCAAGCTGTCCGGCATTTCAAGCGTCCCCCCTCCGGGAGTGGACAGCCCGACGGCAATTTTTTCCGAGTCAGCTGAAGAAGGGATTGAGCTCATCTTCATCACCTGGCTACCCAGAACCAGTTGCTGCCCGGAACCCACGAAAAGCGAGTACGTACCGGTAGTGTCGATGGTGACCGAAACCTTGATGTACTTGTTCAGGTCCGCAACCAGAGCATCGCGCTTATCCATCAAATCATTCGGGGGCTGCCCATAAGCGCCCTCGGCCAGTGCGATCCGCTGATTCAGGTCGCCAATCTGACTGGTATAGGAATTGATCAGGTCGACCGAATCGCGAATTTTCCCGTTCACCTCGGCTGCCAGTTCGGATAGTCTGGACTCGATGGTTTTGAAGCGGGTCACCATCGACTCGGCCCCGGAAATCATTGACTGCCGCGAGGACAACAGCGCCGGATTGGCCACCACGGCCTGAACCCCGGAAAAGAAATCCTGCAGAGCCGGGCTCAAGCCCGCAGTCGGGTCAGCCAGCAGATTGTCGATCTGCTTGATCTGGTTGTAATAACCCTCTACCTCGCCAACACGCGCCTGAGCACCATTGACCTGATCGGTAAGGTACTGGTCATACTGGCGCTGGACCGTGTCAACATGCACGCCCTGACCAAAGCTACCGGCACCCGAATACAGAGAAACATTGGTGGACTGAATCGTCCGCTGCCTTGAATAGCCAGGCGTATGGGCGTTGGCAATATTATGGTCGGTCGTGACCAAGGCCATTTGCGCAGTCGTCAGTGCGCTGATACCAATACCGTAAATCCCTGTGCCCATTATTCACCTCGCCATGTTTAACGACATGCAGGCAACAAGGTTTAGACTTATTCAGCCAATCAACGCTTGCCTCAAGGTTGGGCCACTGATGATGCGCGACAATTTGTCGGCGTACATCGGATCGGTCGCATAACCTGCCTGCTGCAAACGACGAGCAAACTCCGTGCCATCCTGAGCACCAATAACGCCGCTATAGCGCGGATTGTTTCGCAGCAACGCCGCATAATCCCGGAAGGCTTCGGCATACGAGGAATAGGCCCTGAAACGCTCGACACTCTGCTGTGCCTGCCCATTGACGAACTCAGTGGTGCCCGCCTCGGCAACCCCCCCCGTCCAACTGACCCCAGCCTTGATCCCGAAAAGATTATGGCTATTGCTCCCATTGGCCTGCCGCGGCTCGCTCTTACCCCAACCACTCTCAAGCGCAGCATGCGCTACCAGGAATTGCGGAGGAATTCCCGTACTCCGCGAAGCCTCCAGAGCATGCGGCCAAACCCGAGCCACAAAGTCCTTGGCTGCACTATCGCCATCGCCAGCTCGCCCGACCGGCTCATTCCCGATGCGTGAAACCGCAGCATAGCTGGCAGAACTAGGAAAATTGGCCGGAGTTTGCCGATGCTGTACGGCATCAAGGGGAGCAATCATATTTGGTGGCAAGCCATTGAGCAGATCGGCAGCTTTTGCCGTCTCACTCCCCTCCCCTCCTAGGTGCCGCCCCAGTTGCTGCTCGATCAGCCGCGCAAAGCCAATCCCGCGACCGGACGAGGCAAGATTCTGCGCCATCTGCTGATCCAGCAAACCGTTATAAAAGCGCGTCTGATCACTATCCAGCAATCCATCCTGCGGCACGGTATCGCGCATGCTTTTCAAGACCATCTGAAGAAACATGCTCTCAAATTGCTGAGCGGCAGCCTTGAGGCTTTCCGGCGAATTGTCTCGCAACTGGCGGCGCAAGTCCTGCGCTCCCTGTACGTCGAATGCGGCACGATTGGGTTGCTGCTGGATTTTTCCGACCATGGTATCCGGACCTCAGATGACTTCCAGTTCGGCGCGCAAGGCCCCGGCAGCCTTCATCGCCTGCAAAATTGCCAGGAGGTCGAGCGGATTGGCGCCCAACGCATTCAGTGCCTTGACCACATCGGCCAGACTGGTCCCGGCCTTGACGCTCATCAGGCTGCCATTATCCTGCTTCACCTGCACATCAGCCGCCTGTTGCGCATTGGGCTCCACAATTACCGACAGATTGCCGTGCGCCACAGCGCATGCATCCAGTGTGACTTTCTGGTTCATGACCACCGAACCGGTTCGCGGATTGACCACAACCCGGGCCTGTGAAACGGTAGGACGCACATCAAGGTTTTCAATTTTGCCAAGGAAGGCTACCCGGGCATTGGCCTCATCGGGCACGCTCACCGCAATACGACGACCATCCACCGCTTGGGCCGTACCAGCCCCCATCGCCTTGTTGATCGCATCGACCACATTGCGAGCAGTGCCAAAATCGGTAGCAGCCAGTTCATAATAGACGATGCCGCCCTCGCCAATTGCGGTCGGAACACTACGCTCAACCGTTGCCCCACCTGGAATTCTGCCAGCCGAGAGATGGTTGACTGTCACCTTGGCACCTCCCGAAGACGCCCCGGCTCCACCAACCAGCACACTCCCCTGAGCCATTGCATAAATCTGACCGTCCGCGCCCTTTAACGGGGTCAGCAATAAGGTTCCACCACGCAAGCTTTTTGCGTTACCCATCGAAGATACGGTCACATCAATCGGTTGACCAGGGCGGGCATAGGCCGGCAAGCTGGCAGTCACCATCACTGCCGCCACATTCTTGAGTTGTAGTTTGGTTGCCTGTTCCGGGGTCAGGTTAAGCCCCATCTGCGACAACATGTTGCCGATAGCCTGGGTGGTAAACGGCGTCTGAGTGGTCTGATCCCCGGTACTATCGAGGCCGACAACAATCCCATAGCCAATCAACTGGTTAGCCCGAATCCCCTGCACTGCGGCCAGGTCTTTGATCCGCTCGGCACGTGCCGGCGAAACCACTGCCAGACTCGCGGCAAACAATACCGCTGCCACACGGCAAGTCTTGCCGGAAATATTTGCGAATAGGCGGAACATGCGTCTCTCCTGTGATCCGTGGCCGCCTGGAATCTGCACCCAAGCGGCCCCCTGGTCGCCTCTTCGCTAAAAGAGGCTAAAACGGCAAGACACTAAGGAAGAATCGTGCCAACCACCCCATCATCATCCCCTCGCCAATCTGCCCTGAGTTTTTGTATTCGATTCTTGCATCAGCCACTTTGGAGGAGTCGATACTGTTCGAAAAATCGACAAAAGCCGGGTTCACAACCCCTGAGACACGAATAAACTCCTGTTCGTTGCCAATTGCCAGTTGTTTCTCACCCGACACCAACAAGTTACCGTTTGGATAAACATCAATCACTGTCACGGTAATCGTGCCGGTGAACACATTGTTGTTTGCTGCCTCGCCCTTGCCTTCAAAGGCACTCGAACCGGAAGCCTGCAAATTGGTACCAAGGAGCGTCTGCCCCGGCAAACCGGCCATTGCCGAGATTGAACTGGTATTTTTCTGACTGCGATCCAGCTTGTTATTTGACTTGGTCGAAGCAGCCGTATTCTCGGTAATCTTGATGGTCATCGTATCCCCCAAGTTCCGGGCGCGGCGGTCCTCAAACAGGGGGCGCGCTGCCGCAGCCTGGAAAATGGCACCGTTGCTACTCTGCAAATCGGGTCGCGGCAGTGGCCGCATAGTCATGGGCTGATGCACATTGGTCGGCGGAACTGTCGTACAAGCGGCCAGCAATACCGACATCGACAAGGCCAGGAAATGACTTTTCATGATTTCATCCAAGTTTTAAAGCTGCGTCAGACGACCCAGCATCTGGTCAGAGGTCGATACCACCTTGGAGTTGATCTCATACGCCCGCTGAGTCTGGATCATAGTAACCAGTTCCTCGGCGACATTCACGTTGGAGGTCTCGACATAAGTCTGATTGATCACACCGGCACCGTTGGTCCCCGGCGTATTCGGTGTAGGCGTACCGCTGGCAGCAGTCTCCAGAAACAGATTCTGACCAATACTTTGCAAGCCACCCGGATTGATAAAAGTTGCCAGTTGCACGGAACCGATCTGGGTTGGAGCAGCCACACCTGGCTGAGTCACGGTAACAACACCATCGGTACCAATCGTGATTGACAACGCATCCGCAGGAATCGTGATATTGGGTTGCAGAGGATACCCCTCGGAGGTCACCAACTGCCCTTGATTATCTTTCTGAAACGAGCCATCGCGGGTATAGCCAATCGTCCCATCCGGCAACAGAATCTGGAAAAAACCAGCGCCGTTGATCCCCATATCCAAGGGATTGTCGGTCTTTTGCAGGTTGCCCTGAGTAAAAATGCGCGCAGTGGAAACCGGCCTTGCCCCCGTCCCAAGCTGCAGGCCGACCGGTATCTGGGTCTGTTGCGATGACTGAGCACCGGGCTGACGCATGGTTTGGTAAAGCAAATCCTCGAACACGGCACGAGCCCGCTTGAAGCCATTGGTGCTGACGTTAGCCAGGTTGTTGGAAATCACGTCAAGCTGCGTCTGCTGGGCATCCAGACCGGTACGAGCGATCCACAAAGAACGAATCATGTTATTTCCTATCAGGCACTCAGGGACAGCAATTGGTCGGCTCGCTGCGCATTTTGGTCAGCTGTTTGCAACATTTTGGTCTGCAACTCGAACTGCCGGGCCAGGCTGATCAGGTTAACCATTGCATCGGTCACGTTCACGTTACTTCCCTCCAAACTCCCGGGAGCCAGCCTGACAGCGTCATCCTGTACTGCTGGCTGGCCATCGCGCAAACGGAACAAACCGTCTCCACCGCGCACCAATTCGCCCTCCGGCGGATTAACCAGCTTCATCCGGCCGATCGCATTGGTGTTATTCCGTGCACCAAAAGTCGGCACGACCGAGATCGTTCCATCCGGAGCAATTTCGATATTGTTGTCGGGCGGGATGGAAATCGGGCCACCGTCGCCAAGCACCAAATGCCCGCTCTTGGTTTGCAGCAACCCATTGACATCCACATCCAGACTGCCCGCACGGGTGTACGCCTCGCTTCCATCGGGCAATTGCACAGCCAGCCAACCACGCCCTTTGACCGCAACATCAAGATTGCGGCCCGTCAACATCAACGGCCCCTCATCGAAAACATCGGCTACCGAGGTGTCGACCGTAAATGCACGAGTGGGCATTGCCTCCGACACCACCGGTACCGCCCGAAAGCGATGTTCCTGCGCCTTGAAGCCGATTGTGCTGGCATTGGCAAGGTTGTTCGCTGTTCCGGCTTGCTGCATGAAAACATGCTTGGCACCGGTCATTGCGGTATAAATCAGGCGGTCCATGGAATCAAAGGCTCAGGTCGGATTAACGCAGATTGACAATAGTTTGCATGATCTGATCCTGCGTCTTGATCGACTGTGCGTTAGCCTGGTAGTTGCGCTGGAAGGTAATCAGGTTGACCAGTTCAGCGGTCAGGTCGACGTTGGATTCCTCGACCGAGGCTGCCGTCAGAGTCCCCAGACTGGACGTCTGCGGCGCACCAACCAAAGGTGGCCCGGAATCAGAGGTCTCCACCCACTGATTGTTGCCCATCGAGAGCAAACCGTTGGGATTAGTAAAGTTGGTCAGCACCACCTGTCCTTGGGCAAACGATTTGCCGTTGCTGTAACGCCCTTGCACCACACCGTCTGCGCCCACCGAAAGGCCAACCAGATTGCCAGGGGCGTAGCCATCCTGCTCCAGCCGGTTGGTACCAAAAGCCTGCCCGTATTGGCCGGTGCCGGTCAGATCAATATCGAATGTCAAAGGCGCAACCGCAGCATTGACCGGCTTACCCAAAGCGGCATTGATACCATTCAGATCAATGCTGATATTCAGCGGCATCGTCGTGGTCAGCTTGCCACTGGTATCAAAGTTGAGCGCATTGCTGCTCAGCGGAGAAAGCGCGGCATCGGTGCCATCGACGTTGGCGTAGATTTCCCAGTCACCCGCGGTTGCCGCCTTGCGGAAATACATCGTCAAGTTATGCGGATTGCCGAGTGAGTCAAAGGTCGTGAGTGCGGTTGACCAGTTATAACTTTTGGGATCAGGCGTCCATGGCTGTCCAGCGACCGGCGCCGGGGTTCCCCAAGGAAGCATGCCGGTCGTGGTTGCCCGAGAGTCAAGGCTGAGATTGGCCTTTACCCCTTTAAATGAACTGGTCGGGTTAGACCCGGTTGCCACCGGAGGAATTGCAGAAGAGTCGATTTGCAAAGGTGCCGGCGTGGCCGCAGTGATTACTCCACCCTGCGCGATATAACCGGTCAACTTCATTCCCTGGTCATTCACGATAAAGCCACTTTTGTCGAGGTGAAATTGACCGTTTCGGGTATAAGTTGTAGCCCCCGATTTGTCCATTCGGAAGAAACCCGCACCGTTGATCGAAATATCAAGCGGGTTATTGGTGGTTGTAATATTGCCCTGGTTGAACTGCTGCTGGACGGCCGCCAGATTGACACCGATCCCGATCTGGCTTGCTCCGCCGCCATTCAGTGCCGCCGCATACACGTCACCAAAATGTGCATTGGCTCCCTTGTAGCCCACGGTACTGGCGTTCGCGATGTTGTGGCTGGTGACATCAAGTGCTTTCGAGGAAACCCCGAGACCACTCAAACCTTGCTGGAATGCCATGATTTAACTCCGTCTCAAAAGATCTGCTGCACATCCTTGAAGGCCACGTTTCCGTAAGCCCCAAGATCCAGCAGGAAGCCCGTCTTGTCTCGAACTACAGCAGAAACCGTGCCAACTTGCTGGGCTGCGGCCTTAACGGTTTGTTCCCCATTTTTTGCTGAGACCGCGAAGGTGTAATTGCCGTCTGCGAGCTGGTTTCCTTGGGCATCTTTACCATCCCAAGCAAAGGTCACCATCCCGGCGGCCTGCTTACCCAGACTTTCAGTCTGAACAACCTTGCCCTTGGCATCGGAGATGGTGATAGTCACAGCCTCTGCATCTGCCTCAAGTTTTGCCCCAGCAACGGCCTGGCCTTTACTCAACGGCAAGTTGTTGCCGGCTACCAGCACATTCTTGCCGATCATTGCCGCCGACTGCATCGACATCGAATCGTTATAGCCAGTTAGCAACTGCCCGAAGGCTGCATTCAACTTCTCGATCCCCGAAGCCATGTTCAGCTGAGCCAACTGGGTCGTAACCTGTGCGTTATCCATCGGATTTAGCGGATCCTGATTCTTCATCTGGGTCATCAACAGGGTAAGGAATTTCGTTTCCTGCTCCTGAACCGCGCTTTTCTGCGTGGAAGTCGTGCCATTTACGGCAGCGAGAAGGTCTGCGGAAATACCGCTGGTTGCATTATTCACGGTGGTCATGACTCATCCTTTCAGCACTTAGCCCTGTCCGATCTGCAGAGTTCTCAGCATCATCGACTTGGCCGTATTCATCACTTCAACGTTGGTCTGATAAGAACGCGAAGCCGAAATCATGTTGGTCATTTCCTCGACCACATTCACATTGGGAAACGCGACATAGCCTTTTTCATCGGCAGCTGGATTTTTAGGGTCATAGACCATGCGCTGCGGCGCCGCACTTTCGACAATCTGGCGAACACGCACACCAGATGACACTTCATTACCCGCACTGACCGGCACAGCCTCGAACACTACCTGCTTGGAGCGGTAAGGCTTGCCATCTGACGACACGATGCTGTCGGCGTTTGCCAGATTCGAGGCCACGGTATTGAGACGCATCGACTGCGCGGTCATGGCGCTGGACGAGACCTGAAATACGTTAAATAAACTCATACTGATCTCCTTAACCCTGGGTGCCGCTCATTGCCGTCCGCAATCCCTGGAAACGACTGCCGATCAACTGCGTCAGAATCTGGTACTGCAACGCATTGTCGGCAATCTGAGCCCGCTCGACGTCCATTTCGACTGTATTGCCATCGACAGCCGACTGATATTCATTGCGAAATTGCAGGCGATAATCCGCTCCGCCCCCTTGAGTTGCGAAATGCCGGGAAGAGGTATGCGCCAACCCGAGCTTCTTTTGCTCATCCCAACGACTAGCAGCCCCCTTCATGGCCTCAGAAAAATCGAAGTCCCGCGCCTTGTAATTCGGGGTATCCGCATTCGCGATATTCGATGCCAGCACCTCGTGGCGCTGAGCCCGCAAGTCAATGGCTTTACGATAGACGGCAAGACTTTTTGCGATATCCATGAGAGAACTCCTTTGTCGATTTAAAAGCAGAATTCATGCCATCCTAAAATCACCCGCCTGACACAAAAACCGGCAAAATTCCGCCATGCTCAGCCAACGCATCCTCCCCCCCCTCTTTTCCCTCGCCCTCGTCGCAGCTCCCAGTGCAGTTCGGAGCGACCACGACGAAATCAGCAGCCTGGTTGAAACCTACCTGCTGCAGCAAATCCCCGAACAAGCCGAACACGCAAAAGTCACGGTCAACCCGCCCAACCTGGAAAAATTGCCGCCATGCAACCAGTACCAGGTATTTCTGCCCCGCGGCAGTAAAACCATTGGCAAAATCAATGTCGGCTTGCGCTGCGTAGGCCCCGCCAACTGGAGTCTGTTCTTGGGGGCGCAAGTCAGCATTTCCAGCCACTACCTGAGCGCCGCCCGACCGCTTAGCGCAGGCCAGACGCTCAACCAACAGGATTTGCTAATCAAGCAGGGCGACCTTGGACAGCTCCCCCCCGGAACCTTGCTCGATCCTGCGCAGGCGCTGGGGAAAACAGTGAAAGCATCAATTCCAGCAGGCACGCCGCTCCGACGGGATCAATTGCAAGCCCCCGCAGTGATTCAGGCTGGGCAAAACGTTCGCGTCATCTACCGGGCCCCCGGCTTCTCTGCAACCGCAGAGGGGAAAGCCCTAAGTAATGCAGGCGCCGGCCAAGTCGCGCAAGTGCGTATGCCCTCCGGTCAAATAGTCTCTGGCCAAGCCACCTCACAGGGCGAGGTTGAAATCAACCGCTAGCCTTCCTGACCCAAGCCCCTTCGGCTGACAACCTACCTACCGCAGCAATCAGAAATTTTCCATCAAAAGCCCTTCCACGAGCCTCGCTCACATCCTAGAAACAATCTAAAAAAACCGCCGTACCTATTTAATTTTTCTGGTTTTTTTCTATAATAGGCGCAACTATTCAAGAAGACTCCCATGTCTGAAGAAAGCGACCTCGAAAAAACGGAAGAGCCAACAGGACGGCGAATTGAACAAGCCCGCGAACAGGGGCAGGTTCCGCATTCCCGTGAACTGGGAACTTTTCTGGTTTTGATGACGGCCGCAGCCCTTTTCTGGGGAATGGGTGGCTGGCTGGTGGAACGCAGCGCGGCTATCGCCAGAAAGAGCTTCAACATTGAAAACAAATATATTTTTGAACCCACCCTGATGCTTCCCAGGCTGGCGGACCTATCCATTGACACATTGATGGCCTTCGCGCCGATCCTTGGAGTTCTGGTTCTGGCCTCGGTACTCCCACCCTTTTTCCTCAATGCCTGGGTATTTGCCCCGAAGGCGTTTCTACCCGACCTCAACCGCCTCAATCCGATGTCCGGGATTGGCCGGATGTTCTCCTGGAACAGCCTGATGGAACTGGGGAAAGCAGTTCTCAAGGCGGTTTTGGTCGGTGGCATCGCGCTACTCCTGATCATCAAGGAAAAAGATGAAATTTTCGGCTTGCTTGGCGAGTCGCTTGAATCAGCACTGGCCCACACCGGGCACTTGCTGACCTATTCCTTCCTGATTCTGGTCAGCGCACTGATTCTGGTCGTAGCTGCGGACGTCCCTTTCCAGCTCTGGCAGTACTACGAAAAGCTGAAAATGACCAAGGAAGAGGTCAAGCAGGAAATGAAGGAAATGATGGGCGATCCGCACGTCAAGGGCCGTATTCGCAGCCTGCAGATGGAGGCTGCCAGAAAGCGGATGATGGCAGCGGTCCCGGACGCAAATGTGGTAGTCACAAACCCAACGCATTACTCGGTTGCACTGTCCTACAAGGCAGGAATGACGGCCCCCAAAGTAGTCGCCAAGGGAATGGGAAACATCGCCTTGAAAATTCGCGAGATTGCCGCAGAGAATGCCGTTCCGATCATGGAAGCCCCGCCGCTCGCCCGTGCACTTTACAAGCACGCCGAACTGGACAGCGAAATTCCGTCGGCACTCTACAGTGCTGTCGCCGAGGTACTCGCTTACATCTATCAACTAGCTGGCTGGAAGCAGCAAGGCGGCGCCTATCCGCAACCCCCAAAAGAATTGGACATCCCTCCCGACCTGATTCCGGAGGCTAACTGATGGCCTCTTCGGCAATCAATCTGCAAAGCATCATGACACGTCTGAGCGCAACGCAAATCGCTGCGCCAATGTTGATCATGATGATTCTGGCAATGATGGTCCTGCCATTGCCAGCTTTTGTTCTCGACCTGTTTTTCACCTTTAACATTGCCATTTCAATCCTGGTGCTGATGGTCGCGGTCAACACCCAGAAAACCCTCGATTTCTCGGTATTTCCGACCGTCCTGCTGGTCACCACGCTGCTCAGACTGTCGCTCAACGTTGCCTCGACCCGTATCGTCATGCTTGACGGTCATTCCGGTCCAGATGCAGCCGGCAAGGTCATTGAGGCTTTTGGCCACTTTTTGGTAGGTGGCAATTTCACTGTCGGAATCATGGTCTTCCTGATTCTGACGGTGATCAACTTCGTGGTCATCACCAAGGGTGCAGGACGGGTTGCCGAAGTTTCCGCCCGTTTCACACTGGATGCCATGCCCGGCAAGCAAATGGCAATCGATGCAGACTTGAATGCAGGTCTGATTGGCGAAGAAGAGGCCCGCCGTCGCCGCTCTGAAGTTGCCCGTGAATCAGAGTTTTTTGGCTCGATGGACGGTGCATCAAAATTTGTTCGTGGCGACGCGGTAGCTGGCATTGTAATCATGTTGCTAAACGTGATCGGCGGTCTGATTGTAGGCGTCCTGCAACACAACATGGAAGTTGCCCAGGCAGCCAAAAACTATACCCTGCTGACCATTGGTGATGGCTTGGTTGCGCAAATCCCCGGGCTGATCATCTCAATCGCTGCCGGTATGGTAGTTACCCGGGTGTCCGACGAAAGGGATGTCGGGCAACAAGTACTGACCCAGATGTTCGATAACGGCCGAGTAATCGGCCTAACCGGCGGGATTGTTGGCCTATTGGGACTGATCCCCGGGATGCCGAACCTGGTTTTCCTGACCATTGGCGGCGCACTTGGCACACTGGCCTGGAAAATGAACAAACGCAAAATCGAGATCGTCGAAACGCCGGTACCGGTTGCACCACCACCAGCACCAGAAATGGCGGAAGCCAGTTGGTCCGACGTATCCCCCCTTGATGTTCTCGGCCTTGAGGTTGGCTACCGCCTGATTCCTCTGGTCGACAAGGCCCAGGATGGGGAATTGTTGCGCCGCATTCGTGGCATTCGCAAAAAATTTGCCCAGGAAATCGGCTTTCTGGTGTCGCCAATTCATATCCGCGACAATCTTGAATTGAAGCCCAATGCCTACCGTATCCTGCTCAAGGGAGTAGAGGTTGGCCAAGGGGAGGCTTACGCCGGCCAATTTTTGGCGATTAACCCCGGTCGCGTCGCTGGCACACTGAGCGGCACGCCGACCAAAGACCCCGCTTTCGGCCTTCCCGCAACCTGGATTGATGCCGGCCAAAAGGACCAGGCGCAAGCCTATGGCTACACCGTTGTCGACGCGTCGACCGTAGTTGCCACCCACCTGAACCACATCATTCTGAACCATGCAGCAGAGTTGCTTGGCCGACAGGAGGCTCAGCAACTGCTGGACCACCTCAGCAAGGATATGCCCAAGCTAGTCGAGGACCTGATACCGAAAACCCTGTCTCTGGGAGCACTGCAGAAGGTATTGCAAGGCTTGCTGGAGGAGGGAGTACACATCCGCGACATGCGAACGATCGTCGAAACTGTCGCCGACCACGCAACCAGAACGCAAAATCCCGATGATCTGGTCGTACAAGTCCGGATTGCACTCGGTCGCGCAATTGCCCAGCAGATTTTCCCCGGCAGCGGCGAAATGCAAGTCATGTCGCTTGACCCGACGCTTGAGCGCCTTCTCGCCCAAGCACTTGCCGGGGGCAGTGAAAATACCAGCTTTGAACCGGGTCTCGCAGAAACACTCATTAAGGAAAGTGCCGCAGCGGCAGAACGCCAGGAGGCACTCGGCCTGCCCGCCGTACTTCTGGTTCCTCCGAGCCTGCGCCTGCTTCTCTCCCGCTTCCTGCGCCGATCAGTTCCTCAATTAAAGGTTCTGGCGCACACCGAAATTCCCGAAAACAGAATAATCAAGGTCACCTCGATCATTGGGGGTAGAACATGAACGTCAAAAAATTCGTCGCAGCAAATGCCCGGGAGGCCTTGAAACGAGTCAAGGAAACCTTGGGCAACGACGCCATCATTCTGTCCAATCGCGGGGTGGCCGGGGGTGTTGAAATCATGGCCGTAGCAGCACGAGACATGGCCATGATGGTTCCCGGCAATAGCGAACCGCAGACTCGTCATACTGCCCCCCTGCCCGCCACCGATGAAACTGATGATTACCGCCTGTTGCTCAGTGCAGCACGGGCTCGCGCAGCCCGCCCAGTCGAATTTCCCACGGCCGCCCCAAGTGAAGTTCACGGAAAAAGAAACGGTCAGGCCCGCCATGATCCGGCACTGTTCGTAAACGCGGGAATTCCCAAAACCGGTGGTCTGCGCAATCTCGAAACCTCTCGGCCAGCGCCACATGCATCCGCAGCCCCAAATCCCGCCAAAAGCAGACTACCCGCAGAAGAGACGCCACTGCGTCACACGATAGACTCGACGACCAAGGGAACAACAACGGCTAACGCCGCAGATGTAGTTCCGCAGGAAGTGATGGACGAAATTCGTTCACTGCGGAAAATTGTCGAACAGCATCTGACAGGGTTTGCTTGGGGAGAAACTGCAAAACGGGAACCTGTCAAGACTGAAGTATTGCGAAAAATGCTGGACTCTGGGTTTTCACCCCAGTTTTCGCGCGAGCTGCTTTCGGATCTACCAGTTGAGATGGATGAGCAACAAGCACTTGCCTGGGTTAAAGGGGCTGCAGACAGAGCCTTGCAAACCATTAATACAGACAGTGACATCGTTGATCGCGGTGGAGTTTACGCCCTTGTCGGACCAACAGGCGTCGGCAAAACCACTACCACGGCGAAACTTGCTGCGCGGTGCGTTCTGAAACACGGCCCAAACAAGGTTGCGCTGATTACGACTGATAGCTACAGAATTGGCGCCCATGAACAATTACGCATTTACGGCAGAATTCTCGGAGTTTCCGTACATTTGGTGAAAGATGCGACGGAGTTACGGCAAACTCTGAATGAACTACAGCACAAGCACATGGTGCTTGTCGACACTATGGGGATGAGTCAAAAAGACAGACTTGTTCCGGAATTGACCGACATGCTCGCTGGATGCGATGTTCAGCGATTGCTTCTACTCTCTTCAACCTCGCGTGGGGACACGCTGGATGAAGTAGTGAACGCCTATCTGGGTGACCACTTGGCCGGTTGCATTCTTACCAAGATTGATGAGGCCGCCAGCCTAGCCAGCCCTCTCGACGTCATCATGCGACATGGCCTGCGCTTGCATTACGTTTCCAATGGTCAGAGAGTCCCTGAAGACTTGCACCTTCCCAATCGCAGCTACCTACTGCATCGCGCCTTCCGGGACCTACCCGACACCTCCCCATTCAAGCATGACGGCCTTGAACCCGGCCTGATGCTGGCAAACGGCGTTGCAGCGGCAGGAGGGCGCCGTGGTTAACCCCGCCTCAGACCAGGCTGCAGGCCTGCGTCGCATGATGCGGGGACGCGGACTACAAATTGTGAGTTTCATTGCCGGCTGCTCAGGCATTGGCCGTAGTTTAGCCATAGCCAACATTGGTACTGCCCTCGCCCGCCAAGGCAAGGAGGTATTGATCATTGATGAAAATGCCGCCCATGACGACATAGCCTCCACATTTGGCTTGTGTGCCCAGCAAAATCTGCTCCACGTCATTGAGCACCAACAGAAGCTGGAGCGAGTCCTGCTATCCCCGCTCCCTGGCTTGCGATTGCTACCGGCATCGGAGGCCATTACAAAGCTAGGGCAATTGACCCCCCGACAACAAAATGCATTCATTGAGGCAATGGCTTCTTTAAGCCCTCCCGTGGATGTCATTTTGATCAACTCCGGAATCTGCGAGCCATCCGGGATATCCCCGCTGGGGCTTGCTGCAATCGAACATATCGCAGTTGTATCCCCGGCGAACGCGCATTCGATTACCGAAGCCTATAGCTTGATTAAAAAAACCAGCCAGAGCTTTGCCCGAAAGGAATTCAAGATTCTGGTCACGAAAGTGCGCAACTCCGATGAAGCCACAGGGGTTTACAACAACCTAGCCTCCGTTGCGCGCGCACAAGGAGTTGCCCGACTCGAGTATGCAGGGCACATTCCGCTCGATCATTCGCTTCGCGAAGCCAGTCGGCTCAGGCTCAGTGTTTTTAATTGCGCCCCCAATTCACCTGCCGCTCTATCACTCAAGCAAATCGCCAATGACATACAACTGAGGCGAATCGATTTCCCCCCAATAGAAAGCATCAGGCACTTCGCACAGCAACTGATACACTTAAGCCAACGGATAACCACCCCTCACTATTCCTGATCGATGTACACATCTGCCGGCCAACCCGATAAAAAAGAGTTGGTGCAGCGCTATATACCTTTAGTTAAGCGCGTTGCCCACTACTTGCTACTTCGCTTACCGGCCAGCGTGATGCTTGACGACCTTGTCCAGAACGGAATGCTCGGATTGCTTGATGCGCTTGATCGGTATGAGGATAGTTATGGTGCCCAGTTTGAAACCTATGCCTCCCAGCGCATACGGGGAGCGATGCTTGATGGCCTGCGGGAAAACGATTGGTTGCCACGTAATCTCCGCAAGGAGATGCGAAAAGTAGAAAGCGCAATACTAGCCCTGGAACATCAACTAGGCAGAAGTCCGAGTGAGGGGGAAATTGCCGAACAACTGAATATATCTCTGCCACAGTACCAAAAGACCTTGCAGGAGGCACGAGGCCACCAATTGGTTTATTTGGAGGATTTTCGTGGAGAGGACGATAGCGACTACCTAGAGCATCATCTTAGCGATGACGCAATAGACCCGGCTGGAATTTTTGAAAACAAAAGCCTGAGGCAGCAACTGACATCGGCAATCGACCAACTTCCAGAACGAGAGCGACTCTTGATGGCTTTGTATTACGAAGAAGAATTAAACCTTCGCGAAATCGGCGCCATTCTTGGAGTAACCGAATCGCGGGTTTGCCAACTTCACAGCCAAGCAGTATCCCGATTGCGAGCCCATATTGCCGGCACCTTGCCTAAGAAGGTCAGGCAGCGCAAGGACAGAACTGATGGATAAGCTCAGCCTTCTTGGCTTAATGCTCGGATTTACCGCGATTATTGGTGGTCAATATTTCGAAGGAGGGCACATTAGCTCACTCCTTCAACCGACTGCATTGCTGATTGTCGCAGGAGGGACGTTAGGAGCCATTCTATTGCAAACCCCCTCGGCTACCTTCGCGCGGGGCATCCGGATGGTTAGTTGGGTATGGCTGCCACCAACGATTGAGCAAAAAAAACTAATCGAGCAAATTGTTTATTGGAGCCATCTTTCCCGAAAGGAAGGATTGCTGGCCCTTGAAAACCAAATTCCCGCCATCAAGGATGAATTCACTCGAAAAGGCCTGCAACTCTTAATCGATGGAGCTGACCCTGAACGTCTACGTGACATTCTTGATGTTGAAATCGATGTATTTGAGGAAGAATGGCGCAGTGCAGCAAAAATCTGGGAATCTGCGGGTGGCTACTCCCCTACGATCGGCATCCTTGGAGCAGTCATGGGGCTAATACACGTGATGGAAAATTTGTCGGACCCGACCAAATTGGGCGCAGGAATTGCGGTAGCGTTTGTTGCAACCATCTACGGGGTTGGCCTAGCCAACCTAGTTTACCTTCCTATTTCAGGAAAGTTAAAGCACTATATTGGCCGAATGGTAGCAGCACGTGAAATGCTGATCGATGGGCTTGTTGGAATCGCCGTCGGTGACAACCCACGAATCATTGAAAGCCGCCTGCGTGGCCACATTCGTCAATGACAAGAAAGAAAAAATTTCACGACGACCATGAAAACCATGAGCGCTGGTTAGTCTCCTACGCTGATTTCATTACATTGCTTTTTGCGTTTTTTGTTGTCATGTACGCAATTTCCTCAGTCAACGAAGGAAAATACCGCGTCTTATCAGACTCACTGGTTAGCGCATTTAAAAATACGCAAACACAAAGCAGTGGAAAACCAATTGTGGTCATTCAGGGCACGCCAATCCAACCCCCTGCCCCACTGCCCATACCAGCAATTACTCCAGACCAACGACTAGAAGAAGAAAAAAAAGCAAAAACAAAACAGAAAATGAAAACAGTCGCGGGAGACATCACTAAAGTTTTGCAGCCATTAATCACTGAAGGCAAGGTTAAACTCATAGAGACTAGCCGTGGCGTGACCATTGAGATTAACGACAGCGTCCTATTCCCCCCTGGGCAAGCAAAACTCCAAGCCGTTTCAATCACTGCATTAAGTGCCTTGGCACAAGTTATAGCCAGCTCTGATTTTCCAATTACTATCGAGGGACATACTGATAACACGCCTATAGCAACGGTACAGTTCCCTTCAAATTGGGAATTATCGGCAATGCGGGCAACAACCGTACTACGCCTGTTCAACGACGCAGGTGTAAGCGCAGAACGCTTGACAGCCATCGGCTACGGTGAAACTCGGCCACTCGAAACTAATACAACAATTGAAGGAAGAAGTAGAAACAGAAGAGTGAGCATTCTGATCGACTCAAACAGACCAGAAGAAGGTAAAGACATTACGGAATAACCAACGCCAAGAAATACTACTTTAGGCCATATACCTTCAAGCAGAATCAACCAAACGTCGACTGGAGAATGGGGAAGCAGTACCAATTTTGTTGTATAAATTCAGATCACCCTGCCCCACTCCCTGCAGGAGGATGCTTAAGGCCACACTGTTTTTTTGCTGATAAGCAGCTATCAACTGTCCGTTCAACTCATGCTGGGAACGGATGCTAAGTACCAAGTCTTGCAACGATTTCCAAACAAAAGCCAAATCCTCAGCCCAGTCCCCGCAATCGGAAAAAGCGAGCGACGAAGGATCATCATCCTTGGTGTGTAGACCTGCTTTCAGAAATAACGCCTCACGTTGGGCTTCCAGTTGCTGCAACTGCAAAACAGCCAATTGCTTTCTCGCAATCAAAGCCTCAAGCAAATCAGGCTCACCCTGGTTCAATACAACTTCCTCTTCCTTAAGCAACCCAAGGAAATCAGCAACCACACTCAGTTCGCTACCGAGGAATTCGAGCAAGGCCTTATACTCATCGTCCATGCGCTAACAATTCCTTAGCCATAGTCAACAGACGATCACTAATTGCAGCCGAGTTGACTGAAAAGCTTCCCTGAGCAATGGCTGCTTTTATCCTATCCACCTTTTCGGAATTAAATTCACCACCAGTGGAATTAACCAAACCAGCAACCCCTCCCAGGTTAACTGATTCAGAAGGCAAGGAATCCGAGCCCTCTTGAGCTCTGATCGGCTTCAGCGAAGCTGCCGCCGTGGTAGGGTACTTGTACGCGGAATCGATTTTCATGACTACCAACCTTAAACACCAAAGCACACATAGCTTTACGGCACTGCGTCATTTAACTTTAGCGCTGACCACAAAAAAAGTTGGCGAATCGGCCACGAGGCCGATTTTCGCAAACCCCAAATCCGCTAACTTACCTTTCCTAAGCAAACTCGAGAGCTCGCATACTGCCAACGTCAGGATGCTGCCCCAAATCGGCCAACAGTTCCTTCATGTCGAGAATTAGCACAATTTGACCGTTCGACAGCGTAGTAACTCCCGCGACTCCTTTCGGACGAAAATCCTCGAGAGACTTAATGACCGCATCATCTCTCCCGGCAAAGCTATCAACCCCCAAAATGAAGCTACGTTCAGCAGTTTGCATAAAGACGCCATACTCGGGGTATTTGCGAAGAGGCCAACCAAGGAGTCGAGCAAGCGAAATTACTGGCAACACCTCACCGCGAACAACTAGAGTTTCCTTACCGCCAACTTCTTGAATTCGGGATTGCTCAATCGGCAGAATCTCCCTGACAAGTGACAAGGGAAGAGCAAATGGCTGATCACCAAGAAGCACAAGCAAAACGGGAAGAATTGCCAGCGTCAAAGGTAGAGAAATGATAAAAACAGAACCTTTTCCTGGTTCTGAACGGATTTCAATAGACCCATTCAATTTCTGGATGTTAGTTTTAACCACATCCATCCCAACACCCCGACCGGAAACATCGGAAATCTGGGTCTTGGTCGAGAAGCCCGGCAAAAATATCAGGTTCAAACTCTGACGCTCATCGAGCGTATTAGCCTCTTCTTCCGAAATCAGTCCTTTCTCAACTGCTTTCGCGCGAATCCTCTCTGCACTCATGCCGCGACCATCATCGGCAATGATCAAAACAATATGATCACCCTCCTGTCTAGCCTCTAATCGCACTAAGCTTTTTGCCGACTTACCCGACAACTGTCTTTCGTTGGGCATTTCGACACCATGATCAACTGCGTTACGGATCAAGTGGATGAGAGGATCTGCAAGATCCTCAATCATCGTTTTATCGACCTCAGTTTCCTCACCAGCCAAAACTAATTCAACGTCTTTGCCTAGCTGCCGAGCCAAATCCCTGGCAATCCGTGGATATTTTTGGAAAAGCCTGCCGATCGGCTGCATTCGCGTCTTCATCACAGAGTTCTGCAAATCAGAAACGAGAAGATCCAATTGGCTTACAGCCTGATCAAGCGCATGTAGAGTTTCGGGATCGCTCTTACCCGCCAAAATATCGGCTCGCAGACTGGTAAGCCGATTCTTTGTCAGGCCTATTTCTCCAGACAAATTCAAAACCTGGTCGAGCCGTGCCGTATCAACTCGAATTGTATTTTCGCGACCTCGATCATCAGTTCGGCGCGCGGCAGATGCTGTCGGAGCCGGACGATCCCCTCCGCGTCTACCATAAGGAGAAGCTGCTTGTCCGACTGCACTTACTTCACTCTCTGGCGCAACAACAACTTGGGCAGAAGGCTCAACCTGAAGAGGGGCAACCGTTGCAGGCGCGGGGATTGCAACTGCAGCCTGAGCCCCCGAAACGGCCGCGTGCAATACACCCCAGTCAGGCTCTGCGGCTGCCACTCGACTGACCTCATGCTCGACAGCAACGGGTGCCGCAGCGCTAACTTGAGGAGACGCTGGCATATCACCACTCAACGCACCTTGTAAGGCCGAAATAACTCCAGAATCCGCTGCCTGAGGCTGAACGGACTGAGCCAACTCGCCAAACATATCTCTAACACCCTGAGTTGCGGCCATAATTACATCCATCAACTCGGGGGTTAGACCCAACTCAGCGTTCCTCAATCGATCAAAGAGGTTTTCAGTCAGATGACATAGCGTAACCAGTTCCGTGGCATTAAGAAACCCTGCCCCGCCCTTGATTGTATGAAAACCGCGAAAAATATCGTTAAGCAAGCCCCGATCATCGGGATTCTTTTCGAGATCAACCAACTTATTGTCTACATCCGACAATAGGTCATGCGCTTCCTGTAAGAAATCCTGAAGCAGATCTTCCATCCCGGAAAAATCACTCATTTTTACCCCCCTTCAGAACCCAAGGCTTTCGAGCAGATCATCAACCTGCTCTTGGTTGACAACAACGTCACTGCGTCCTTCAGCATTTATCACTGGGCCATTCATGAGACTCTCAACCTCTTCAGTGCGCTTAGTCTCGGGAACGACTTGCAACAGAACTTTCATCAACCCCCCCTCCAATTCCTGAGCAAGGATTCCGATCTTTTTAATCACCTGCCCAGTCAAATCCTGAAAATCTTGAGCCATCATAATTTCAGTCAACTGGGCATGAAGGATTTCTGCATTTTGCGGAATATCTTGGCGCAGAAAGCGCCGAGTTTCTTCTGCCAGAGCCTTGAACTCGGAAACACTCAACCGATTATCGAAGAGCAAATCCCACCGATCCGCAATAGAGTTGGTCGAACCGACAATTTTATCCACGACAGGAACGGCAACATCTGTCGCATTAAGAACCCTGCAAGCGGCCTGCTCTGTTAGATTTGCCACGTACGCAAGCCTATCTTTTGCATCAGGAATCGCTGACACAGCCGTTTCGATAAGCTTGTCGTAGCCTAGGCCGCAAATGGTATCGTGCAACGACCTAGCCATCTGGCCAATCTGATTGAAAACGACCTCTTGCTTCGGCCAAGCATCAGAATCACCCTCCTCGAGCCCCCCTGCAATTCCTAGCTCGCTCTGATTGGCAACAGGCACATCAGTGTTGGCCGCACACAAACTGTCGAACAACTCCTGCAATTCCTCATTGTCGCCGACTTCGGTACTAGCAGTCCGGCCTGCCGGAGCAGCAGCCAAGACTGGAGAGGAAGCGAGAGGGGGAGCCGCAACGGAAACCGTCGACGTGGCAGCGATGGAATCAAACAAGGCCTCTAAATCAGGGGTGTCGTTGGTTGCAGCCATAAGAAATCCTTTACTGATACCCAAATTTCCAAGCGACGAAGCAAAGAAAAAAGCCTTGTATCAATATTTATAAGTGAACAAAGTCAAAAAATTGGAAAGTATCAAGCTTTTCCCATTTTCTCGAAAATCTTCGTCAATTTTTCTGACAACGTCCCGGCTGTAAAAGGCTTAACAATGTAGCCACTAGCACCAGCCTGCGCTGCGGCAATAATGTTTTCCTTTTTTGCTTCTGCCGTGATCATTAGTACAGGCAGGTGCTTCAGATTCGGGGTCGACCTAATTGTCTGCAGCAAGGTCAGCCCATCCATATTCGGCATATTCCAGTCTGTCACCACGAACTCGAATCCACCTGACTGTAGCTTCTGCAGCGCGATGGCCCCATCCTCGGCCTCATCCACATTGGTAAAGCCCAACTCTTTGAGCAAATTTCGAACAATCCGCCGCATGGTTGAAAAATCATCAACCACCAAAAACCGCATTTTAGGATCAGCAGCCATCTAATACTCCAAACTTACATTTAACCGTAATTGCCAGATCAACGCTCAAGCAACGGCCTCAAGGTATCTGCGAGTGCCTCGGCATCAAATTTTGCAACGTAAGCATCCACTCCCACTGATTTGCCCATGGCACGGTTTGCCTCCGAAGAAAGTGAAGAATGCATTACAACAGGAACACCATCGAATCGTGGATCCGCCTTAATATTTTTGGTCAAAACATAACCATCCATTTCTGGCATTTCCGCATCAACCAAGATTAGCCGTATTTCATCTCTCATGCTGATCCCAACCTGCTGTGTATGGGCGGCTATCCCTTGCAACCTGGTCCAAGCCTCCAAGCCATTCGTAGCGTGCTTGTGACGAACCCCCAACTTGTCGAGAACCTCGGAAATCTTTCTCCGGGCAACAATTGAGTCATCAACAAAGAAAATGCTGGCATCTCCTTCAATTCGGGCCGGCTGGATATCAATGATCATTGCCTCACCGAATGCATTTGCCAGAATTTGCTCAACATCGAGTATGGAAACCAAGCCGCCACCTTCGAGCTCAATTACTGCAGTAATCAATCCCTGATTCGCGGACAAAACACTTTCAGGAGCTTTTACTCGATCCCAATCCACACGGATGATTCGATCCACTTCGTGGACAAGAAACCCCAGCGTTCGTTTTGAGTACTCTGCAACCATCATGGTTTTACCCAATCCAGGCGGAGTCCCATCAAGTTGCAGGAAGGGAGCTAGGGAAAGCACGGGTATTACATTACCTCGTAGGGAGATCAGCCCTTCAACTCCCCGCGGCATATTTGGTGTCTTGGTAATGTGGGGCGTCCGCCCAACTTCCCTGACTTTAAATACATTGATGCCGAAAATTTCCCTCGTTCCCAGCGAGAACAGCAGGATTTCCATTTTATTTGAACCAGCAAGGCGGGTGCGAGCATCAACCCCCTCCAGCAAGTTCTTGCTCTCCAATGCGTTCATAAGCATCCGCCCCAGGGTAGTCTATTGTTCGAGCGACTCAAGCGCTTTCCCCAAGCGCCGAGCCAAGGTTTCCGATAAACGCTGTGGTTCAAATTTGGGAACGTATTCATCAACACCAACGGACTCGCCAAGTTTCTGATTTGACATCCCCGAGAGCGACGAATGCATTACAACTGGCACCCCGGCGAAGCGGGGATCCGACTTAATTCTCTTGGTCAGAATGTAGCCATCCATCTCCGGCATTTCAATATCAGTCAACACCAGATTGATAAAAGAGACAACCGGTTTACCTACAGCAGTAGCATAGTTGGCTACCTTCTCCATTTCTTCCCACATCTGGCGACCATTAACGGCCGCAACACCCTTTACCCCCATAGCGGCAAGGGTTCGCTCGATCTGTTTACGAGCAACACTCGAATCATCACAATAAAAAACGGTAGCTTCTGGGTTATTAACCGTAACGACACCGCGATACATTATTTCGTGATCAATATTAGTCGTCTCGGATAGTACCTTTTCGACATCCATCATCATCACTAATCGACCGTCTTCCAATTCTGTAACGGCAGTAACCAAGCCACCTGTTTGAGCCACCAGCATCTCAGGAGGAACGCGCATTTTGCTCCAATCCAACCGCAAAATGGTATCCACCCCCTCAACCAGAAACCCTTGGGTATGACCGTTATATTCGGTAACAATCATAATTTCTCGGGGAGAGTCTGACGACACGCCGGTATATTTTGCAAGGTCGATCACTGGGACCAGCGTACCTCTCAGACTTACCATCCCTTCAACAGATGAAGGCATTTCTGGGGCCGCAGTAATTTTAGGTGTGCGCATCACCTCACGCACCTTGAAGACATTAATGCCGTAAGTCTCACGCCGCCCGGTCCGCTGATCAACCCCCAAGAAAAACAGAAGGATTTCAAGCTTATTAGTACCAGCAAGCTTAGTTCTTGCATCAATATTTTTTAGCAGTTCGGACATAGCATCCCTCGCGCATCAACGTCTGACATCCCCTGATGCCGACCCGGCAATAGCTCTATCAGGATATGGAAAACAGCTTGCCGAAATTGGCAATGTCCAACACCTGCTTCACATTTCCTTTAACACCAATCAGAGCAACCTCTTTACCCACACCGTTGAGTTTATCCCTCAGCATCAACAACATTCCTAATGCCGAGCTATCAAGGTAGTCGACCGAAGCAAAATCGACTACCACACAACGCACATCGGCGTCAGCAACTAGCGGCTCATAAGCCCCGCGAAACTCTCTGTGAGTATTAAAGTCAAAACGACCACTCAACTTGATCGTGGCCTTACCCGTGTCTTTGGATACATTTGCTTGCATGATCAACTCTAAAAAAAACGCTTTGTAAGTTTAACTTGTATCTCTTCGGTACAACAAACGCTAGCCAGCCCTTCAACGTGTGGCACAAGCCTGGATGACCCGCTTCGCCATCTCATCAAGAGCACACTGCTCTTCAACCGCACCGATTGCGAAAGCTTCCCGCGGCATCCCGTACACTACACAACTCTGCTCGTCCTGACCAAAAGTTCTCGCCCCAGCCTGCCTCATACGAAGTAGCCCCGCCGCACCGTCTTTGCCCATTCCCGTCAATATAACGCCAACTGCCTTGTTGCCAGCCAATCCTGCAGCAGAATCGAACAACACATCAACAGCGGGGCGATGCCGATTAACCGGCGGCGTCGCCAACAACTCCACCACAAACCCACCGCCTCCCGATCGAGCAATTTGCATATGCGAGTGTCCGGGTGCGATCAAGACTCGACCTGACTCAACTTTTTCGCCCCCTTTGGCTTCGATAACTGCTGGCGCACACAGTCCATCCAATCGCTTGGCAAAAGAAGCAGTAAACGCCTCTGGCATATGCTGAACTATTAATATAGGAGGGCAATCAGGAGGCATTCCCAGCAAAAACTCCTTGATCGCTTCTGTCCCGCCTGTTGATGCCCCAAGAAAAACAATTTTTCCGTTCCAACCCAAAGAACCCGAGTTTTTCAGTGGCGCAGGACGCATTTGAGCAGCACTTGAATTAGACACGGCTCGACGCAAACGTGCGGACTTAGCGGCCCGAATTTTCTCGATCAGTTCGTCTGCATATTCCTCCATACTCCGCAAGCCGTCAGCCTTTGGCTTACCAATAAAGTCAACAGCGCCAAGTTCAAGGGCTCGTAAAGTAGTATCGGAACCCGCTTGTGTGTATGCGGAAACCATGACGACTGGCATAGGACGAAGCCTCATCAGACGATCCAAAAACTCCAAGCCATCCATCTTTGGCATCTGCACATCAAGCGTCAACACATCGGGATTCAGTGCTTTGATCATCTCTCGGGCAACTTGGGCATCGGGCGCAGCACCAACCACCTCCATGTCCGGAGCCTGCGAAATCATTTCCGCAAGCAAGCCTCGCATCAATGCAGAGTCATCAACTACCAAAACCTTGGTTTTCATTGCCAGACAAACTCCCTTTCACTAAACAAACAATTCAACATCGCCAGCGACCGGAGCTTTGGCAAGGCTAGCTTTATAAGTAGCCTCACGAGAATAAAGGGTATCGTTATGTACCCGATTAAGCTTTTTAACAAGTACCCGCCCAGAATCAGTGAAATAATAGACTTTCCTTGGATATGATTCCAACAAGTCCTTCGCAATGACTGGAATACCCTCGGTCGCCAAAAAATCAAGGGCAAAAGCAGCATTCCGCACCCCCACGTTGCTGCTCGCCAGACTGGCCATAACGGCCCCACCACCAAACAATTTTGCTTCTAGGCGTTCTCTTTTTGCGCCAAGCTTCAGCAAATGATTAATGAGCAACTCCATGGCATATGTCCCATAGCGGGCCGAAGCTGCTACCGTACCTTTGACGCCATCATCCGGTAGCATAAAGTGGTTCATCCCTCCAATACCAACGACGGGATCGCGAATACAGGCTGCAATACAAGAACCAAGGACAGTGACCAAAAGCATGCCATCATTGGCAACAAAATACTCACCGGGAAGTATCTTTGCGGCTTCCTTCCCAAAATGCCGATCATGGTACCTATTAGTTGCAAAATGCTGACCAGCATTCAATATTGGCATTGTCATACACCCTTGCCAACGGGAGCATAGACTGTCTTGCCCAAGGACTTAAAAAGATCAGCGGCATGCAAAAAACTTTCTGAATGTCCCGCAAATAACAGCGAATCTCCATTCATCAATGGATGAAATTTTTTAAGTATCTTATACTGGGTTGGCTTGTCAAAATAGATCATCACATTTCGACAGAAAATCACGTCCAGTCCATTTGGAACTGAATAAGCAGAGTCCAGCAAATTGATTCGCCTAAAATCAACCATCTGCCGCAACTCTGGACGGACAGCCACCAAACCGTCCTGGGCTCCAGTCCCCTTCAAGAAAAACCGCTTCAAGCGGTCCGGCGATAATCTAGCAACTCGATCAAACGAGTAAACCCCTTTTTTGGCTACCTCAAGTACATTTGTATCGAGATCAGAGGCAACGATAGTCACTCCGGACGCAGCCCCGCCAAGAGCTTCCACAACAGTCATTGCGATTGAGTATGGTTCCTCGCCAGTTGAAGCAGCTGAGCACCAAATCTTCAGGCCGGAGCGATTTCCTTGTTTTTTAAGGTGATCAGCAAGAATTGGGAAATGATGCGCCTCTCGAAAGAATGAAGTGAGATTAGTAGTAAGGGAATTAACGAAGCGCTCCCACTCATCGCCCCCGGCCCTCTCCAACGCATCAAGATATTCCGCAAAACTCTTTGCACCAGTTGCTCGCAATCGCCTAGCGAGCCGGGAATAAACCATATCTTGCTTGACAGGTGATAACGATATTCCTGCGTGTTGATAGATCAACTTCCGTACACGCTCGAAATCAGAGTTAGAGAAACTAAACTCACGCGCGGATGATGTGAGCTTGGAATTTTCCATTACGACACCATCCGTCAAAAATGAGAAACATCATCCACAATAAAACTCATACTCAGTGCCCAATCTGCTCGATTAATTCCATATCAGCACTAGTCATCAATCTCTCGATATCCGTGACAATAAGCATTCGTTGAGCAAGGGAAACCAGCCCAACTATATATTTGGTGTCAAAAGTACTAGAGAAATCTGGGGCAGGCCTAATCTGCCCAGGCACCAGAGAAATCACATCAGAAACGCTATCAACAACGACACCGACAACACGCCCCGCCACATTCAATATAACAACGACAGTGAACGGTGTGTATTCGACACCACCGAGACCGAATTTAATTCGAAGATCGATAATTGGGACAATAGTCCCCCTGAGATTTATAACACCTTTTATAAAAATCGGTGCATTAGCGATAAGCGTCGGAGTCTCATAGCCTCGAATCTCCTGCACTTTGAGGATATCTATCGCATACTCCTCGTTACCCAAAGTGAATGTCAGATATTCACTAGAAACCTGTTCATCATCCGACGCGACACCCGCCGACTGGACGCTTTTCAATTCCATCTCACAATCTCCGCTCAAGCAGCTTTGTGCACACTGGCCTTTGCCATTTCGGCAATCGATGATACATCAAGGATCAAAGCGACGTGACCATCCCCCATGATCGTAGCACCTGAAATTCCCGGGACACGCCGATAGTTAGCCTCCAAACTTTTGATAACTACCTGATGCTGACCTACAAGTGCATCAACAAACAGCGCGGCCTTCATCCCATCGGCCTCCAAGACGACCATAATGCCTTGAGTTAAGTTTTTCCACTTGGACTTGAGACCAAACATTTCATGCAATACAACCACAGGAAGGTATTCCCCCCTGACTTGAATTACACGAGCTTGATTTGACAAAGTTTTGATCTCACCGACTGCAGGCTGGAGCGACTCGATTACGTAAGAAAGCGGCAAAATATAAGTCTGATCACCAACAGCCACGGACATACCATCCAAAATAGCCAAAGTCAGAGGTAATCGTACAGTAATTCGCGTCCCCACCCCTTGCATCGAATCAATTTCGACCCGCCCCCCCATTGACTGGATATTTCTTCGAACCACATCCATTCCAACTCCACGACCAGAAACATCTGTAATTTCATCTGCCGTAGAAAAGCCTGCCTCAAATATCAGATTAAAAACTTCGAAATCTGTCATCTGATCGGAGACCTGCATACCGCGCTCGCGGGCTTTGCTCAGTATTTTTGCCCTGTGTAGTCCCGCGCCATCATCACCGACTTCGATAACGATATTCCCTCCTTGATGATAAGCCTTTAGAGTAATCGTACCGACAGGACTTTTTCCAGCAACAACCCGTCTCTCCGGACTTTCTATTCCATGATCCAGACTATTTCGAATCAGATGCGTAAGAGGATCGGCAATCCTTTCAATAAGACCTTTATCAAGCTCTGTAGTTTCGCCCGATGTCTTAAGTTCGACCTGCTTTCCAAGCTTCCCCGATAAATCGCGAACAACACGCGGAAAACGCGAAAAAACAAAAGAAATAGGCATCATCCGTATCGACATCACAGATTCTTGCAAATCCCTAGTGTTCCGCTCCAACTGAGCCAAACCATTCACTAATCCCTCTAGAGTGCCTTGCGGAACCTGGGAGGCAGTTTGAAGCAACATAGCCTGGGTAATTACCAACTCACCAACCAAATTGATCAGTTGATCAACTTTTTCGACACTAACTCTAATTGATGAGTCACCACTCGCCGCCACCGCCGCCAATGCCGATCGAGCAGACTTACGTTCGGCTGTTGTAGCAGTAGGCTTTTGATCGACCGACGAATCCACTGTCTCTAACGAAACCTTGATGCGCTCAACCACTTGCGAACCAACACGTTGATTACTCTCTGTTTCCGCTGGCTCTGGAATTGGAACAAAAAAACCGAAGCCACGGGCTTCGTCGTCACCATTTTTGCCGGTTAGAGCATTCGCTTCCACAGGCTCAAAGGCATCCTCTGCATCAAAAAATCCATACCCGATACCTTGGTCAACTTCACAGGGTTTTGAACCGCCAACTTGCATCGATTCCACGAAGAAGCCATAAGCACCATCCCCCTCTTCGACAACAGTCAGATCTAGATCTGTCGTGCCTCCGTCATCGGAAAACAACCCATAACTTTCCTGTTCCAGCGACAAACCATTCGAATCGTCTAAGTCATCGAACAAGCCAAAACAATCATCATCGGCTGACTTGATGGATTCATCAGTAACCCTCCATGCTCCACTATCTGCAACAAAATCAATCTGCTCGGAAAAGTCTTTAGCAGAACAAGACGTACGTAGCTTTAAATGCCAAACCCCTGCTGCTTCGCCAGCTTCATGGGGCTGACTAACAATCTCTATATTACCGATAGCAGTCAACTCGGAAATTAACGAGGCGACCCCTCCGTTGAGCAATGATGCAGAATTTGGAACAAACTGCACATCGTAACAACGCAACTTAAGTTCCTCATCAGCATCTTCGGTGCCACTGACCTTTTCTGGTAATATATTTTCTGAACCAGAATTTATCCCATCAAGATTTTTTTGCTCTGCTGATAAGGCTTTGAGTCTCTCACAGATATCGACAACAGAAGCAGGGCCAACCTCACCATGCCCCTGGTGAGCCTCAAGCATCGCCTTAAGCAAATCACCGGTTTCAAGGAAGGCATCCACCATCTCTTCGCGGAGGCTCAGCTCCTGCTTTCGGATTCTATCGAGCAAATTCTCCAGAATATGAGTTGTATCTGCCAGATCAGAAAATCCAAAAGTTCCAGCACTACCCTTAATTGAATGAGCAGCACGAAAAATAGCATTCAGCTGCTCAGGATCAGGATCGGATATATCCAATTCGAGCAGCAGTGCTTCCATATTCGCCAAATGTTCAGCCGACTCGTCAAAGAACACTTGGTAAAACTGTGTCATATCAATGGCCATAACCACCTCAGACGTTTACCTTAGCAGTGGCGAAACATACGAACGGTTGCGCCGCGTTTACTCGAAAATACTACCCGATCACCTTTTTAACCACCTCAATAAGCTTTTGCGGATCGAATGGCTTGACCAACCAGCCAGTAGCGCCTGCAGCCCGGCCTTGAGCCTTCATCGCATCCGATGACTCGGTAGTTAACATCAATATTGGAGTTTTTGAAAACTGCGGCTGGGCGCGCAAGTTTTTAATCAGTGTCAAACCGTCCATCCGTGGCATATTTTGATCAGTCAAAACCAAATTAATCAATTTTGTTTTTGCCTTTTCTAAACCATCCATGCCATCAACGGCCTCAATCACATCATAACCAGCACTTTTCAATGTAAATGAAACCATTTGCCGAATCGAAGCAGAATCATCCACTGCCAAAACAGTCTTCGCCATAAATAACCTCTACTTTAAAATATCAAAACAACTCAACATCACCGGTCGCAAACCCCTGCTGTGCAACTGGATTATGTGCAACGCGCTGATGCAAGAGATCAAGCTTAGCCGCCTGCTGCCCGATATGATTTTGAATGCGCTCCAGAGCGTTCAGTGTATCACCAAGCTTTCCATCACTTCCCATCAAGGCAACAAGTTGCCCTTCATCGTGCAATATTGACTCCAACACCTCAACACGCTTCGCTGAATGCTCCAGCAACTGAGTCACCATATCCTGGAATTGCAATGAGAGAACTGCATTCCTCGCCGCCGCTGACACATCGACCGCAATCACGTTCAGCTCACCAACAGCTTGTCCAGTGACCTCATTCATTGCCTCGATACCAGCCATTGCCTGCTCGACATCTGTCTTCGAGGTCAGGGCAAAAGTCATATCCTGAGCAGCCATGCGATTAATCGCTGCCTCAGCCTCATCTACGCTGGCTTGCATTTTTGACAAAGACTCGCGGATCTGCTGACTAAAATGACTTGTACGCCCAGAGAGATCACGGACTTCATCAGCGACGACAGCAAAGCCTCGACCAGCCTCTCCTGCGCGCGCCGCCTCGATCGCTGCGTTTAGAGCCAACAGGTTGGTTTGCTTTGAAATTCCCTCAATTTCCCCCAGCATGCCTTTCACCTCGCGCATCTGCCCTGTAATTCGATCTGTCAACTCAACCAAGGACATAGCTGTACGCGAATTATCTACAACGCTATCCACAAATTGACGCAACGTATTCGAAGTTTTAGCCGCAAAGCTTTCAAATTGACGGACAGATACTTCCTCTGAATCCCTCGCCGTTATACGCAAACCGATTTCATTTTGACGAGAGGCTAGCATCGCCAAATACTCAAAACTACTAACCAATCCCTCAATGGCTTCGGAAAAAATATTTCGCACGCGAAGATTTTCATCTGAAATCATCCGCAGCTGCTCAGCAATTACCTTTGACGTCTGATTAATTGCGGTTGTTCCTTGCTGCAAAACAGTATGTAACTCCGCAAGTTCAGCACAGGAAATCGTTCCAGAGGAATCTTTAGCTTGGACCTTAGGGATCGCCCCGCCCCAAACCCCCATCAATACCGCCGCCCAAAAACAAACCCCGCCAATTAATGAAGCATAGGAAACATCAAACTCCAAAAGCCCTAAATAAAATACACCTGCAATCAGAATAGCGGCTATGCGCCCCATTTTGCCCCCTGCTCCCAATATATAGGCTATCTAGCCGCTGCACTTTCCTCGAGAATCTCTTCGCCAGAATATTCCGACTCGGGGCCACTCTCGGCGAGAATAGACTGCTCTGTTTTTTGATTCAGGACAACAATACTTATCCTTCGGTTAACGGGGTTCAAAGGATCATTTTTATCGAACAATACGGTAGAAGCCAGCCCAACCACACGCAACACCTTGGCTTCATCCATACCCCCCGCAATTAATTCCCGCCTTGATGCATTTGCACGATTAGCGGAGAGTTCCCAGTTCGTATACCCCAGGGCCCCTGCAGAAAACTGGGCTGCATCCGTGTGACCAGCCAAGCTGACGCGATTGCTGACGCCGTTCAGCAATTTTCCAATTTTCCGTAGCAAATCCCTAGCATAAGGCTTTAGATCAGAACTGCTTAAATCAAACATCGGCCGATTTTGCTCATCCACAATCTGAATGCGCAATCCTTCGGCAGTAATATCGAGAAGCAATTGCTTTTTAAACTGAGCGAGTTGCGGAGTTTGTTCGATTAATTTTTCAATCTCCCCCTTTAAAGCCTCAAGTCGCTCCTGCTCTTTCCGTCTGAATTCGGCCTGAATTTCTCTTTCCTTGCTCGGGTTGATGGTTTTTTTCCCCTCAACCTCCCCTCTTTTAACCTGACCACTCTGCCGAGAAAGATCCCTCCCCCCCCCTTGAATGATGCTAGTTGCATCACCAGACCCACTTCCACCTCGATTGGCGATTAGCAATGGATTTTGAAAAAAATCAGCAATACCCTGCAAATCCCCTTTGGCCGTAGAGCCTAAAAGCCACATCAACAGGAAAAATGCCATCATTGCCGTTACAAAATCAGCATATGCAATTTTCCATGCACCACCATGAGCGCCACCCGCAACAACCTTCTTGCGCTTGATGACTATCGGGCGGGTCGAATCATCACTCATTCTTATCAGCCTTTAAATTCGCTACTTGCCTTTTCGCGCCTTGAGTTCTTCCTCCAACTCCCTAAAAGTTGGACGAACATGCGAATCCAGAGTCTTTCTGCCAAACTCAACAGCGACTTGTGGCGCGTATCCGGACATAGAGGCAAGCAACACCATTTTTATGCATTGGTATATCTTCGACCCTTCATGCGCCTTCTGATCAAGAAGACTGGCGATCGGAGCCACGAATCCATAAGAGATCAAAATGCCCAAGAATGTACCAACAAGAGCCCCCCCGATCATCTTTCCAAGTACTGCCGGTGGCTGCCCTACAGACCCCATCACGTTAACAACGCCCATCACCGCAACAACGATACCAAATGCGGGAGTAGCATCTCCCACTTTGCTAACAACATGCGCCGGTTCTGCTGCTTCATGGTGATGAGTTTCCAATTCGACATCCATCAGGCTTTCAATTTCGACTGTATTCAAATTGCCACCGACCATCATCCGCAAATAGTCAGTCACGAACTCCATGATGTGATGATCACTTTGAATTGCAGGATATTTGCTGAAAATCGGACTCCCATCGGGATTTTCAACATCCCCCTCAATCGACATCAGCCCCTCTTTGCGAACCTTTGACAATATCTCGAACAGCATTGCCAGCGCATCGATATAAAAAGCTTTATTGAATTTAGAGCCTTTCAGAACCCCCGGCAATGCACCCACCGTCGCCTTGATAACCTTGATGTCATTGCCCGCAACAAAGCCACCAATCGTTAGACCAACAATCGCCACATATTCAGTAGGAACCCAAAGTGCCAGAAGGCTTCCGTGGATTGCGTAGGTACCCAACGATGCCGCAAGAATGATTACATAACCTACTATCAGAAACATGAGTCCCCCCTAGTGTTTGCCGCCCTTGGCAGCAAGCCGCCACATTGTTGCAGGTTGTATTGTATCGATAAAGCAAAGTAACCTCATCCCCAGAAATAGAAAGGGCCCTGGGTACTTTGTGGTACCCAGGGCCCTTTCTATTTCTGGGGCAACTACTTGGCCTGCCCCGAGTCTTCCTCAATCTTGCTCGAATACATCTTGCCCATCACGACACCGATGACCACAACCCCGACAATCACTGCCAGGCTCATCAGGCCAATATCGCTACCGAATAAGAGTTCCCATGCCATTACGTCACCTCCCAGTAACAAAAAAAATCATTTTATTGGTGATAGATGCAGCGGCTCATCTGAGTCCGCATGCCACTCGCCATGCAATCGCCATTTAGCTGCCGGATCCTCAATGGTGACCAGCCAACGCCCTGCAATTTCATCCGTCAACTTCCCTGAATAAAACCCTGGAGCCTCCTGCGTCACCCTCAGAATCTGGTCTTGCCCGGCGCGTGTAGGATGCGAGATTTTAATCGCAACCTCGGAAGGCATTTGTGTTTCCAAACCCGCCGTCAACAAAAGACGAACATTCGCACCTGACCGCATCAAATCAGCAGCCATACCAAGATCGCTGGCCTGCTGGTCACGATGCAACCGCTGGTTAACAGCCAATCCTTGCTTGTAATAATCGTCAACAACCAAACCATCGTTACTGACAACAGCAAGCCAAACCGTTATCGCACCGGCGACTACAACCAACGCAGGCCCCGCTATCAGCAACCAAGGCCAACGCTGTTTATACCAAGGAACAATCAATGAATCACGCACCATTTAACGCCACGCAGCAAAAGGGAAAATAACCGAATCGCATAACAAAACCCCTTTTCAATTGCTTTGGTATGCGATGCAAAATCAGCTTATCCAGTCATAAAGGGGCAAAGAGAACTCTCTTCGCCCCCCATGGACCTTGGACTAGCTTATTTTGCCGCCTGCCCCAAACTCAAGACATATGCGGACAGAAGATGAACCTTTGCATCACCCAGGAAATCCTTCCATGCCGGCATCTTGTTCTGACGGCCGTTGGTGATGGTTTCGGTGATCGTTGCTTCCGAAGACGCATAAAGCCAGACTTTATCAGTCAGGTTCGGAGCCCCCAATGCCTGCATACCGGTACCCTCGGGACCATGGCAACCGGAACAGCCGGCAGAAGCAAACGCCTCTTTACCCTTGGAGGTGCGAACAGAGTCATTCGGAAGCCCGGACAAAGAACGAACAAAATTCGCCAAATCCTTGATTGTATCCGCTCCCAGATGCGCATGCGGTGGCATCACCCCCATCCGACCGTTGGCAATCGTTTCCTTGACCTGCTCAGGTTCGCCACCATAGAGCCAATCTGCATCGGTCAGGTTCGGGAAGCCTTTCGCACCACGCGCATCTGCACCGTGACACTGCATGCAGTAAGTCATGTACAAACGCTTACCCATTTCCATAGCCTGCTTGTCAGCAGCAACTGCCTTTAGATCCATTGCAAGATACTTGTCGAACAGCGGCTTGACGGCAGCGTCCATCTTCTCAACTTCAGCCTTGTGTTGCCCAGCCGAAGTCCAGTTCAAGACCCCTTTGAAGTTACCCAGACCAGGGAACAAAACCAAGTAAACCAGGGCGAACACAACAGTGATGACGAACATCCAACTCCACCACTTGGGCATTGGGTTGTTGTACTCCTCGAGGTTTTCATCCCAAACGTGCCCCATGGTCTTGCCAGGAGTAAAGGTTGCCTTACCCTGCACAATCAGAAGAACCGCACAGGCAAGAATACTCGCCAATACGATCACGATCACGTACAGGTTCCAAAAATCGCTAACGAAATCGCTCATTTGCTTTCCTTTTTTCAGCGCTTAGAGGAGGGGGAGTCCCCCTCCCGCTCATCTTGATCCGCGAACGGCAAATTTGCCGCCTCGTCAAACCCCTTCTTGCTGGCTTTGCCGTAAGCCCAAGCAACAATTGCGAGAAAACAAAGCAAGCCCGCAACGGTTACCAGCGAACGCAGATCGTTGATGTCCATGGCCATTTACTTGGTGTTCTTAAGTGCAGTACCCAAGCCCTGCAGGTAGGCAATCAAAACATCCAGTTCGGTCTTGTCGCCAATAGCTGCCTTAGCACCCTTGATCTCTTCATCAGAATAAGTCGGCAGACCACGCACATTAGCGTAAGTGCGCATGACGTCCATCTTCTTCTCGATGTCGACACCGACGGTATCTTTAGCCTTGGTCGTAGCTAGCCACGGGAAAGCCGGCATGTTGGACTCAGGAACCACATCGCGCGGATTGATCAGGTGGGCACGCTGCCATTCATCAGAGTAACGACCGCCAACGCGATGCAAATCCGGACCGGTACGCTTAGAGCCCCACTGGAACGGATGGTCATAGACATATTCACCAGCTACGGAATAGTGACCATAACGTTCAGTTTCGGCGCGGAACGGACGAATCATCTGCGAATGGCAGTTGTAGCAACCTTCGCGCAGATAGATGTCGCGTCCCGCAAGGCGAACCGCATCATAAGGCTTTACGCCCTCGACCGGAGTGGTGGTGGACTTCTGGAAGAAAAGAGGAACGATCTCGAGCAAACCACCCCAGACAACAACCAACAAGGTGAGAATGATCAGGAGCGGTACGCTTTTTTCGATTTGTTCGTGCTTAATCATTGTTCTTTACCTCTAATCAAGCGTGATGACCAGCCGGAGCGATGACCGGCATGTCTTCCGTCTTGCCACCCGCCATGGTCTTGAACATGTTGTAAGCCATGATCACCATACCAGACAGGAACAGAGCACCACCCAGGACACGAATAGCCCAGAACGGGTAAGAGCCCTTGACCGATTCGACAAAGCTGTAAGCCAGGGTGCCGTCAGCGTTAACTGCACGCCACATCAGGCCCTGCATCACACCGGCAATCCACATGGAAGCAATGTAGAGAACCGTACCGATGGTTGCGATCCAGAAGTGAGTCGTAACCAGCTTGGTGCTGTACATCTCGGTTTTGCCAAACAAGCGGGGCAACAGGTAGTAGATCGAACCGATCGAAACCATGGCAACCCAGCCGAGAGCACCGGAGTGCACGTGACCGACAGTCCAGTCGGTATAGTGGGACAGCGCATTAACCGTCTTGATTGACATCATCGGGCCTTCAAACGTGGACATACCGTAGAAGGACAGGGAGGTGATCAGGAATTTCAGAACAGGATCGTCGCGCAGCTTATGCCAGGCGCCAGACAAGGTCATGATGCCGTTGATCATCCCACCCCAAGACGGAGCAAGCAGGATCAGGGAGAAGAGCATACCGACGGACTGGGTCCAGTCAGGCAGGGCGGTGTAATGCAAGTGGTGCGGACCAGCCCACATGTAGGTGAAGATCAACGCCCAGAAGTGCACCACGGACAGGCGATAGGAGTAAACCGGACGACCGGCCTGCTTCGGAACGAAGTAGTACATCATGCCGAGGAAGCCTGCGGTCAGGAAGAAACCGACCGCATTGTGGCCATACCACCACTGAATCATCGCATCCTGCACACCTGCATAGGCAGAATAGGACTTGGTCAAGGTCACCGGCAGCGCAGCGCTGTTACCGAGATGCAGCAGCGCAACAGCGATGATGAAGGCCCCAAAGAACCAGTTGGCAACATAAATATGCGAAACCTTGCGAACCGCGACGGTTCCAAAGAACACAACAGCGTAAGACACCCAGACCAGAGTAATCAGGATATCGATCGGCCACTCCAGTTCAGCGTATTCCTTACCACTGGTGATACCCAACGGCAAGGTTACTGCGGCCAGGACAATGATCAGTTGCCAACCCCAGAAAGTAAACGGAATCAGCGGACCACCCCACAGGCGGGTATGGCACGTACGCTGCACAACCCAGTAGGAAGTAGCGAAGAGCGCACAGCCACCAAAAGCGAAAATCACTGCATTGGTATGCAGCGGACGCAGACGGCCGAAGTGCAGCCAGGGACCGATATTCAGTTCCGGCCACACCAGTTGCGCAGCAATGATGACACCGACAAGCATGCCGACGATGCCCCAGATGACGGTCATGACGGCAAATTGCCGTACGACCTTATCGTTATATGTGGTTTGCGTTCCAGACATGAACCCACCTCTCGTTAATGAAAAAACGGATGCCCGCCTCCCTGATGCCAAGGGGGCACTTGAAAGCGGATGGTATTCTAGATTACTCGGGGCGTTTTGACCTAGATCAACCGACCGAATATCTAGTCCGGATTGCCGATAAGCACACTTCGCAAATGCGAAAAATGCCCCAGCCAAGGGATATCAGCAAAGCAAATCTGGTCGCGGAAGACGCTGCACGGACAAAAGGCAGCACAGGGTACGGTGGACAAAAAAAGGGTGCGCCGCAACGCACCCCAACCCCAACAGAGAAACGATGTGAATCCTTTCGGCCTCACCTTTTTCAATCTTGCCGGAGCCGCATAAATTCAGCGTTGACGCAGGTCAAACATTTTCTGATTGGCTCTTATCCTTGCCTGCGCCCTCTGGCGCAGGAGGCAACTGAGGCTCGTCCATCAATACTTTGAAGCCGGGCCCCTCGAGATCGTCAAACTGACCGCTCCGCACCGACCACCAAAAAGCAAGCGCAATTCCGAAGACCAGGACGACCGAAACCGGTATCAACAAATAAACACTTTCCATCAGTCATTCTCCAAGCGCTGAATCCGCAATGAGTTAAGTACCACCAACAAGGAACTCGCGGACATGCCTATACCCGCAAGCCAAGGCGTCACATAGCCCATGATCGCCAAAGGCAGGGCAATAAAATTATACGCAAACGACCACCACAGATTCTGACGGATCACCCTCAAAGTTTTCATGGCTCGCAGCAAACCATGACGCAGGTGCTCCAGATTTTCTGAAAGCAGAACGAAATCAGACTGGGTTCTGGCCAACTGCGCCCCCCCGCCCATGGCAACCGAAACCTGAGCCTGCGCCAACACCGGAGCATCATTGATGCCATCGCCAATCATTGCCACAACCGCACCAACCTCCTGCAGACGGTGAACATATTCGTGCTTCTGCTGCGGCGACATCCCTGCATGCGCCTCGCTCACATCTAGTTCAGCCGCCACTCGCTCAACAACCGCCTGCGCATCGCCACTCAATAGCACGACATGGCGCCCAGCCTTGCGCAAACTACCAATCAGTTGCCGCGCTTCAGGTCGCAAGCCATCGCCAATTCTGAACAAGCCCAGACAAGCCTCTTGATCGGCCAGCGCGACCACCGTGTCGGCACTACCCAGCCAATCGGCGGGCAGTTCTGCGATTGGCACCCCAGCCAAATCCAATGCGTAATCAGGCCGCCCCAAGCGATAACGACGGCCGTCGACCACCCCCTCGACGCCACGCCCGGGAACATTGAGCAACTCCCCGACCGCCAGCCGAACATCCGACGCCTCGCGCAGCGCCTCCGCCAGGGGATGCTCAGAGGCCTGCTCCAGCGTAGCTGCCAGCGCCAGCACTCGCTCACGCGAGCACCCAGCCAGCGGCAGAAGATCAAGCAAACGCATGTTTCCAGTCGTCAACGTACCGGTTTTATCGAAGACGAAGTGAGTTGCCCTCGCCAGAGTTTCAATTGCGTGCCCGCGGGTCACCAGCAAACCATCTCTGGCCAATGCACCAGCCCCCACCGTCAAAGCAATCGGAGTAGCCAAGGACAACGCGCAGGGGCAGGTCACCACCAGCACCGAAACCATGATCCACAAGGCCCGCTCCGGATCGACCCAGTACCAGCCCAGCGCTGCAAGCACAGCCACCACCAGCAAGGCGGCGACGAAGCGGCTAGCTACCCGGTCGGCCAACTCGACAATCCGCGGCTTCTCGGCGGCCGCTCGCTCCATCAGCTGAATGATCGCCGACAGACGTGTTCCTTGCCCCACCTGCAGCACCTGTACCACCAGCGGACTATCGGTATTGATTGCTCCCCCGGTTACTACATCGCCAGGCAACTTCTCAACCGGCCGGCTTTCTCCGGTGAGCAGTGACTCGTTTGCCGCGCTTCGACCTTCAACCACCCGACCGTCGACAGGGATGATTTCTCCTGGCTTGACCAAGACAAAATCCCCGGCCTCCAAGTCAGCAACCAATTTTTGTTCGCACCCACGGTCGACCGGGAAATTCGGCATTTTCTGGGCAAATGCCGGCTGCAATCTGGCCAACTCCTCGGTCACCCCGACCGCCTTCTGGCGAGCGCTCATTTCGAGAAAACGCCCCCCCAGCAGGAAAAAGACAAACATCGTTACCGAATCGAAATACACTTCGCCCGCTGCCACCCATGTTGCCCAGCAACTGGCGATAAATGCAGCACCAACACCGAGCGCGACCGGTACATCCATACCAACTCGGCGCAGCCGCAAGTCGCGCCAGGCATTACGGAAGAACGGCGCAGAAGAATAAAAAATCACCGGCAGAGTCAGCACCAGACTAGCCCAACGCATGAGGCTTTCGATATCCGGAGTCATGTCGCCGTCGGCGATATAGACCGGATAGGCGTACATCATCACCTGCATCATGCCAAAACCAGCCACCCAAAGGCGCCACAGGGCATCACGCCGCTCGCTGCGCGCGATTTCCTCGTTTTTGGCAGCATCGTAGGGATACGCGCGGTAACCGATCTGGGCAATTGCCGCGAGGATATCCGACAGCCGAATCTTCGACTCATCCCAACGCACCCGAGCACGACGGGTCGCGTAATTGATATTAAGCGCGGTCACCCCTGGCAAGCGTCCGACGTGCTGCTCATTCAACCAGATGCATGCCGCACACGTAATCCCCTCCAGCAGCAGGGAAGCCTCACGCTCGCTGGCCCCCAACTCACGGACAAAGCTTTTCTGAAATTCGGCATGATCAAACAGAGCCAACTGGTCCAGAATCGCCGGCTTGGCCTCGCGCTGCGATTCAGGCAAGGAATCCCGGCTACGGTAATAGTCTTCGAGGCCATGATCGACAATCGAACGGGCTACCGCCTGACAACCATGACAGCACATCGCCCGCGATTCACCACCGATGGCAACAAGAAGATCGACATCAGCCGGAATCGGCTGACCACAGTGATAGCACGAAGCTTCGGACATGCAATAAAAAAGGCGCCGAAGCGCCTTTGGGAAGGACGGAGGCAGCAGTATAGATTATTTGCTTCCCATCCGGATGGCACCGTCAAGACGAATCACTTCACCATTAATATAGGCATTTTCGGCAATATGCCTGACCAGCGAAGCATATTCCGCCGGCTTACCCATGCGCACCGGAAAAGGCACCATCTTGGCAGCCTGGCCAAGCTGCCCCTCGAACGCGGCAATCGATGCGGTATTAATAATCAAGCCTCGCTCACCACTTGCGTCGGGTATATTTTTCTGCATTTCGGCAGCTGCCAGGCGCAGCATGTTGAAAGTCCCGACCAGGTTGATATTGATCACTGTAGCGAAGCTTTCCAGACGGTGAGGCCCTTCCTTGCCGACAACCTTTTCAGCCGGCGCGATACCGGCACAACTCACCAGACCATGCAGCGCACCAAAGCGCGCAACAGCAGTCTGCACTGCATTGACTGCAGAAGTCTCACTCGCCACATCGGTTTCGACAAAACAGGCCTCCCCGCCCAGTTCGCCCGCAAGCTTATCGCCAGCTTCGCGATTAAGGTCAGCTAGCACTACCCTGGCCCCCGCCTCCACCAACATGCGAGCAGTCGCCGCCCCAAGCCCCGAGCCTGCGCCGGTAACCAGAAACACCTTATCCTTGATCTGCATATCTGCCATCTCCGAGAAAGAATGCCTAGAGGCACCGCCAAGTTCGCCCTTAGCGACGGCACCGTATTATTGGAGACAACATCTTACCCACCTCCCTGCGACCCAGAAAGACACGCAGCCCCCCGACAACTCGATGCGAAGACTGCGCCGGGCCAATGCTTTCGCGCTAATATCTGACCTTTGGACTAATCCATTCGCCCTTCGCGTAGCAATGCCTCCCAGCGATCACACCATTCAGGTCGACCAGCTTCAGATTGGCGTCTATGTCTATCTCGACGTCGGCTGGATGAATCACCCATTCAGCTTTAATAATTTTAAGATTCGCGATGCCGAGCAATTACGTATCATCCGGCAACTAGGCCTGAAAGCGGTTCGCTGGGATCCTGCCCGCAGTGATGCCAAACCCCTGCCCGCCGGGAGTACGGATACCCCCCCAAATCAGACCGAGCAGCCATTCACTTCCTGTACCGAAGGCGACCTCGAAACGCCACAAATGCGCGAAAAGCGACAGCGTATCGAACGACTGAACCAGCATCACGCCGACATAGCCCGGGTCGAACAAGCCTTCACCAACGCCGCCAGCATTGTTCGCAACATCAGCAAGAACATCTTCGCGCAACCGGAAAACACCATCGGCGAGGCCAACCGACTGATCGGCGAGATCGTCGATACACTGCTTGCAGCACCCGAACTCGCCATTCAGGTCATGGCTGAAAAGCCCGGCAACGAAGACGTTTACCTTCACTCGCTGAACGTTTCAGTCCTGGCCATGACCCTGGCCCGGGAATTGAAGCTCCCACCCGAACTGGTCAAGGTCGTCGGCGTAGGTTCGCTATTCCACGATATTGGCCTCAACGAGATTCCGAGCAAGATTCTCAATAACCCAGGACAACTCTCCAAACCCGAACGCGATTTTCGCGAACAGCATTGCCAGTACGGCCTCGACATCAGTCGCAAGGCAGGCCTGCCCACCGCAGTACAGAAAATCGTGTTCCAGCATCACGAATACTTTGATGGCAGCGGCTATCCGCAACGCCTCAAAGGCGAAGCGATTGACCCGCTTGCCCGCCTGGTAGCCCTAGTCAACATCTACGACAATCTCTGCAACCCGGTCAATCTGGCACAGGCCATGACCCCGCATGAAGCCCTGTCGCTCATGTTTGCCCAGCAACGGACCCGCTTTGACCCGCGCTTCCTGCAGGCTTTCATTCGCTTCATGGGGGTCTACCCCCCTGGCAGCGTCGTACAGTTATCAAACGACGCCATCGGCCTGGTCATCCGCGTCAATTCGGCACGGCCGTTGCGACCCAGCATCATCCTCTACGAAAGCGGCATCCCCAAGGCGGAAGCAATCATCCTCGACCTTAACGACGAACCCGACATCAACATCAGTAAGGCCATCCGCCCCGCGCAACTGCCGGCGGCAATCTATGACTACCTGAGTCCGCGCAAACGGGTCAGTTACTATTTCGACGCCAACGTCAACGGGGCATAATCAAGCCCATGCCCATCCCCCTCCCATCTCATGGCGAGCAGTTGCTGCTGGCCCACAGCAGCGAAATCCTGCTTGCCGTCTCGGCGGCTGACCAACGGATCGTTGCTGCCAACCGGCGCGCCTGCGACCTGCTGGGTTACCCGGAAGAGCGCCTGCTCGAGATGGAGGTGACGGAGCTAGAGTCGAGCCTGGGCGACATTTTTTACTGGGAGGAAGTACGCCACGGCGGCAGCGGTGAGTTCGACAACGTCGAAGGACAATATCTGTGCGCCGACGGCAGCCTACTCCCAGTCATCAAGAGCGCCCGTCGTGAACGTAGCCCCGACGGCGACTGGATTGTCCTGCGCATGCGGGATGCGCGGGAAGCCAGACTGGCCGAGGAACGCGCCACCCAACTGACCGCACAACTGCAGGCCACATTGGAAGCCAGCGGCGACGGAATTCTGGTACTCGACACAGCAGGCAACGTCGTCAATATGAATCGTCGCTGCACCCAGATGTGGGGGCTTCCCGATGCGATCCTGCTCCAGGGAGACCAAGCCATACTCGACTGGCTGGACGGCCAGTTGAGCCCAAGTTGCCGTGAAAAAAGCCTGAGCGGCAAGACCGACACGGTCGACGATGAAAAACTCGAAATTCTCGAACTCAGCAATGGCAACTATTTCGAACGGCGCTCGCGCCCACAACTGGCCAAGGAACAAGTCATCGGCCGGGTTTACAGCTTTCACGACATTACCGAACGCATCGTTCACGAACGCGAACTGACTGCTGCACGCGAAAAAGCCGAGCAGGCCAATCGAGCCAAAAGCGATTTCCTGGCGATGATGTCACATGAAATCCGCACACCGATGAATGGCGTCATCGGGATGAGCGCGATGCTTCTGGAAACCGGTCTGCAAAGAGAGCAGCGGCAGTACGCAGAAATCATCCACGCCAGCGCAGAAGCATTGCTCTCGATCGTCAACGATGTGCTGGATTTCTCCAAAATCGAGGCCCGCAAGCTAACCCTGGAAAGCATCGACTTCAATCTCTTTTCGCTGCTAGAGGACTTTGCCGACCTGTACAGCATCCGCGCCGCTGAAAAACACCTGAACTTCGACTGGTCCTTCTCTCCCGACACCCCAGGAGAATTCTGCGGCGATCCAGGCCGCCTGCGCCAAATCCTGATCAACCTGGTCGGAAACGCGATCAAATTCACCGAACGCGGCGAGATCACGCTCAGCATCGATCTGCTCGAACAGACTGCAAGCGAAGCCTGCCTGCGTTTCTCTGTCAGCGACACCGGTATCGGTATCCCGCCCGAACGGCGCGAATCGATCTTTCACCCCTTTGAACAAGCCGACAACTCGACCACTCGCCAGTACGGCGGAACCGGGCTCGGACTGGCCATATCAGCCCAACTGGCACAGATGATGGGTGGAGAAATCGGCCTGACCCCCAGACCCGAAGGTGGGAGCACCTTCTGGTTCAGTTGCCGCCTCCCACTACAACCAACCGGGGGGAACGCCACCTCAACACAGCCCCCGCCACCACTGGCCGGCCACAAGGTGCTGATCGTCGATCACCGCCCCCACAACCGTCGCCTGCTCTCCGGCTTGCTGCAACAATGGCAAATCAGCGCACTCACCTGCGACAACGCGGAGCAGGCCCTAAGTCTTCTGGAGCAAGAGCAGGCCGGGACAACCCCAATCGACGCCGTCCTGATCGACCGCCTGCTTCCCGGCATTGACGGCGAAACCCTTGGTGCCTGGATTCGTGAGCGCCCCGCACTTCGCGACACGGCGCTGATCCTGATGACCTCGCACGGCCGCCGCGGGGACGGGCCACGAGCCGCCGACATCGGTTTTGCTGCCTACCTGCCGAAACCCGTCAAGCGCAGCACCCTTGCTGAATGCCTGCGTCAAAGCCTGCGCGCCCCCCATCGACCCGAACAGGCACTGATCACCCAGCACTCGCTGGCCGAAGAACATCGCCACAACGTACGACTACTGCTGGCCGAAGACAATCAGGTCAACCGGGCTGTTCTCGGCAGTATGCTGGGCAAGCTGGGCTATACCCGGATCACGATTGCCCACAACGGCCGCGAAGCTGTGGACCTGGCCTGCACCGAAGGCTACGACCTGATTCTGATGGACTGCCACATGCCGGTGATGGATGGCTACCAAGCCACACAGGAACTGCGTCACCGGGGAATCGAGATTCCGATCATTGCCGTCACGGCCAATGCGATGAGCGACGATGTTGATCGCTGCTTGGCAGCAGGCATGAACGACCACATTGCCAAACCGATCATTCTCAAGACCCTGGCCCAGACTCTTGAAAGACACCTGTACAACGGGAATGACGAAGCCCTGCCTCTGGCAGGCCCCTGACTGCATCAGGAATGCGGTTTTCCACGCGACGGCCAATGCCCGGCCAACGCAAACAGCGCTGCCAGCAACAGGCCCAAGGGCAAAATGAAATACACGAGAAGATCAAGCATGCCGGCATTATTCCAAATGAATCAGAATAATGCAATTGCCAAATTTGACAAAAGCTCACAACTACAAGACCAGCGCAGTTGCCAAGAGAAGACCAACGCACTGCCGGCAGAGGGAAAATGGTGCGTCCCAACGGAATCGAACCGCTGACCTCCACGATGTCAACGTGGCGCTCTAACCAACTGAGCTAGGGACGCGCTATGCGGGCAAACTGAAAGGCGTGGAGGATATGAAGCCCCCAAGCAAGCCCATTGACAAGCGGGCTGCAGAGTTTTTGGTGCCGTTGATGTGAATCGAACACACGACCTACTGATTACGAATCAGTTGCTCTACCAACTGAGCTACAACGGCAACACCGAAAGGACCGGAGCACCGGCACCCAACAGAGATTAGAATTATAGCTTTTGTTTCTTCCGGCAGGCAAGCCTCCTCACCAGTATGAATCTCTTGCGCACCCTGGTTACAGTCAGCGGCATGACCCTGCTCTCCCGTATTCTCGGCTTCGTTCGCGACTTCGTGATCGCCCGAGCCTTTGGCGCAGGCCCTGCAACGGATGCTTTTTTTGTCGCGTTCAAGCTCCCCAACCTGCTCCGCCGGATGTTTGCCGAGGGCGCATTTTCACAGGCTTTCGTGCCAATCTTGGGCGAGTACAAGAACCAGCGCGGCGACGAAGAAACCCGCCACCTGGTCGATCACGTCGCCACCCTGCTGGTTTTCGCGTTATGCATCCTGACGGTGATCGGGATGGCCACGGCCCCGCTGCTGGTCTGGCTATCCGCTCCTGGCTTCAGCGCCGATGCCAGCAAATTCGAACTGACCGTCAGCCTGACCCGAATCACCTTTCCCTATATTTTCTTCATGTCCCTGGTCGCGCTGGCCGGAGGCATTCTCAACACCTGGAGCCGCTTCGCCGTTCCCGCCTTTACGCCAGTTCTGCTCAATCTTGCGTTCATTGGCATGGCGCTGTTTGCCGCCCCTTACTTCGACCCACCCATCCTGGCTCTGGGCTGGGCGGTCTTCATCGGCGGCGCCCTGCAACTGGGACTGCAAATTCCGGCCCTGAAGCAGATCGCCCTCCTGCCACGGCCCCGCCTCGACTGGCGCGCAGCCTGGGCCGATCCCGGAGTCCGACGCATAGCCGGCCTGATGGGCCCGGCTCTGGTCGGAGTCTCTGTTTCCCAGATCAGCTTGATCATCAACACCGTTTTTGCCTCTTTTTTAAGTAGCGGCAGTGTCTCCTGGCTGTATTACGCCGACCGCCTGATGGAGTTCCCCGCCGGCCTGCTCGGGGCTGCCCTCGGCACCATCCTGCTGCCCTCGCTATCGCGCTGCCACGCCAGCGGTGATCGCAGCGAATATGCGAAACTGCTCGACTGGGGCTTGCGCCTGACCCTGCTGCTGGCGGCACCGGCCTCGGTCGCCCTGGCCATTCTTGGCGTACCGTTGCTGGCGACCCTGTTCCAGCACGGCGCCTTTTCCGCCGACGATGTGCTGCGCACTCGCGAGGCCCTGGTTGCATATAGCGTCGGACTGACCGGCCTGATTCTGGTTAAAGTCCTCGCCCCGGGTTTCTATGCCCAGCAAAACGTCCGCACCCCGGTCCGGATCGCATTGATTTCGCTGGCTGCAACCCAGGCCATGAACCTGGCGTTGGTCGGCTGGATCGCTCACGCCGGGCTGGCGCTTTCGATTGGCCTGGCCGCCTGCCTGAACGCAACCCTTCTTTACCGCGGCTTGCGGCAAAGCGGAATCTATGTGCCGCAACCAGGCTGGGACCGCTTCATGCTCAAGCTGATGCTCGCCCTGGCAGCCATGGCAACCACCCTGTGGCTGGGCATGGGCCGCGAAGCCGACTGGCTGCAGGGCCACCTGTGGCAGCGGGCCATCCACCTCGCCTGGCTTGCCCCCCTTGGCGCAGCCAGCTATTTCGCTACACTGTGGCTACTCGGCTTCCGCCCCAGGGATTTCCGGCGCCGCGCCAGCACCTGACACAGAACCAACAAACAGGAGGAGACACCATCATGCACGTCACCAGCAGCAGTTTCGCCGACGGCGCCCGCATTGCCGGCGACCATGCTTTCTGCCTGCCCGATCCGACCCGTCACGTCTGTCTGGGCAAAAACCGCAATCCGCAACTCAGTTGGCACGATGCGCCGGCCGGCACTCGCTCATTTGTCGTTCTCTGCCACGACCCCGATGTACCCAGCCAGGGCGACGACGTTAACCAGGAAGGCCGGACGGTACCGGCAACGCTGCCGCGCGTGGATTTCTTTCACTGGGTCCTGATCGACCTTCCGGCCAGCATCAATAACATCGCCGAGGGAGAGTTCAGCAGCACCGTAACCCCACGCGGCAAACCTGGACCACAGGCCGGGCACGGCGCTCGCCAGGGAATCAACAACTACACCGACTGGTTTGCCGGCGACAACGACATGCGCGGCGACTACTACGGTTACGACGGCCCCTGCCCCCCGTGGAACGACGAAATCGTCCATCGCTACATTTTCACGGTCTACGCGCTGGATATCGAAAAACTGCCGGTATCGGGCAGATTTGGCGGCCCGGAAGTGCGCAATGCAATGACCGGCCACATCCTGGCGGAAGCCCGCCTGCACGGAACCTACACGCTCAACCCGGCACTTTCCGGCTGAGGCGGCATGGCCTCAGGGAGGAACAGGGTGACACACAGCCCGCCCTCCTCCCGGTTGGCAGCGAACACTTCGCCGCCCGCCGCCTCAACCGCGCGCCGGGCAATCGCCAAACCAAGGCCATAGCCATCCATGGCACCCGTATCGGCACGAACAAAGGGCGAAAAAATGTGCGGCAACAAATCCTCGGAAACCCCTGGCCCCTGATCGGCAATCTGCAAGCTCAACCGTCCCCCCTGCCGTTCGCAAGACAAAGCCAGGCAACCGCCAACCGGCGAAAAGCGCAACCCGTTGCGCACCACATTATCGATGGCCGCCTGCAACAACTCGGGCGAAGCTTTGACCCACAACCCTTCCGGGCAACGCAAGCTGACCTCGACCTGGCGCGCGCATCCCTCAAAACTGGCATCATCGACCAATTGCCGGAGCAGTTCGCCAAGATTGAATGTCTCCGCCCTGGCTGCACCGGCCTCAGCCCGTGCCAACGCCAGCACTTCGCCAACCAGAACATCGAGCCGCTCCCCCTCACGCTCAATCCGCTCCAGCAACTCCGCCGCCCGCTCCGGCTGCTGCCTGGCCAGGCCGATTGCTGCCTGCAATCGGGCCAAGGGCGAGCGCATTTCATGCGAGACATCGTGCAACAATCGCCGCTGCCCGAGTACCAGCCCCTGCAGCCGTCCGGCCATACAGTCAAGATCACGCCCAAGCTCGGCCAATTCGTCATTTCTCCCGCGCATCGCTGCACCCACGCGCGCGTCGAGATTGCCGGAGGCAACCTCGGCGACGGTTTTCCGTATCGCCCGCAAAGGACGGGCCACCGACCAGGCCAAACCGCCGGCACACACCAGACTGGCAACAAAACCGAGTAGCGCGGGCACCAGCGGCACATGAAAGTCTCCGGGCGAACGCCCCGGCCGCCGCTCCGGCGGTGGCCCCGGCGGCGGGCCCGGCCATTCGACGCGAGGCCCGCCGGGCCCCACAGGCGGCGGATGAAGATGGCTGCGGTGCTCCAGCCAGAAAACAACCCCGGTTCCGAGGACGGCGGCCAGTTGCGCCAGCCAGACGATCAGGAAAAACCGCCAGAACAAGCGCCCCACCTTTACTCCCGGATCAATTGATAACCACGGCGATAAACCGTTTGAATGCAGGAGCGGCCGTCCGGCAGCACCCCCAGCTTTTGTCGGATACTCGACAGGTGCACATCGACACTACGATCGAAACGCGCCAGCGGACGGCCCAACCCCTCCTGCGCCAGAACCTCCTTGCTTACCGGAATACCAGGCTGCCGTGCCAGGCTCAATAACAAGCTGAACTCGCTACTGGTCAAGGCCACCCGCTCGCCCTGCCACTCGACCACCCGCTGCGCCGGCCGGATGCACAGCGCACCAATGACCAGAGCGCCATCCGCCGCCTCTGCCGAGCGCCCCGTCCGACGCAGGATCGCACGCAAACGGGCAGCCAGTTCTCGCGGCTGACATGGCTTGGCCACATAATCGTCAGCCCCCAGCTCCAGCCCAAGAATCCGGTCAAGATCATCGCCACGAGCGGTCAGCATCAGCACCGGCAGATCCCCGGCCGCACGAATCTGGCGCAGCACCTCGACCCCGGAGAGCCCCGGCATCATCACGTCCAGCACCGCAATCGCGTAGCGCCCCGAAAGCGCAGCCTGCACCCCCGTCGCCGGATCATTCGCCACCCCCACGGCAAATCCATCCAGCCGCAAATAGTCGGCCAACAGGCCGGTCAGCGCAGCATCGTCGTCGATCAGCAATACATCCATCAAAGCCCTTTCTCCGGCACCATCGCTGCCGATGATAGCCAAACCCGGGCAAGCCTTACGCCCCTTTACACTTCTTTACGCCACCCGACGGCAAATCCTGCCGGGACGCAGACAACTTTCACGGTCAACGTCCAAAAATCGCAGTTTTCTGCAAGCAGCCTTGTACACCAGGTCCAACAGCTGACAAAACTTTACTTTTCTTAACTGAAAACACCGCCAATTCGATTCGATTCAGGCCGATAACTTGCTCAAACAGCCCGGGGCACCAACCCCACCTAACCAAGCAAGGAGTCCATCATGATCAATGGAATTGGTCACCAAAACAGCATGGCGAGCCGGATGTTTGCCCGCCTTGACACTAAACAGCAGGGCTATCTGGAAAAGACCGACCTGGCCAATGCTTTCAGCAAGATCGGCAACAGCAGCAGCGATACCAGCAGTTCGGGCATCGACGACGTCTTTGCCGCACTCGACGGCGACAGCGACGGCAAGGTCAGCGAAAACGAGTTTTCATCCGCACTGAGCAAACTGCGGGACGAGCTCGACAGCCAGTTCGGCCAGATGCGGATGCAGCAGGCAATGGCCGGCCAGGGCGTATCGGGACAGCGACCGCCACCACCTCCCGGCGGCGGCCAGGATGGCGGCTTCAGCAAAGATCAGTTAAGCAGCCAGCTAGAGGAAATCGGCAACAGCGACAGCCAGCGCAGCAGCCTGATCTCCAGCATTGTGGACAACTTCGATCAGGCCGACAGCAACGGCGACGGCAAGGTCAACCATGACGAGGCGATGGCCTACGGGGAAACCCTGACCCAAGGCAACGCCAAGGCAACCGGGGACAGCACTGCAACCTCGACCTCTGGCAGCGAAGCAGCCGTCATGCAGAAAATCATGCAGTTGATCCACGCCTACAGCCATGGCGCCCCCAACGACAATAGCAGCAGCCAGGCCAGCCAGCTGTCGGTCAGCGCCTGAGGAATGTCCGCCGCCGGCAGCCGCAAGGCCAAGGCGGCGGAATTTGCATGATCATCGGCGTAGACGGCAATGGTCAGCTGCCCCACCGGCCGCTTAAGATGCCGCTGCCAACAACCATAAGGAGACACTCATGCAAGCTTTCCAGGACAGCTACCCCGACAACGTGGCCCACTGCTACGGCTGTGGCCGCCTCAACCAGGCCGGCCACCAGATCAAGACCCATTGGGAAGGTGAGGAAAGCGTCACCCGCTATCTGCCACACCCCGAGCACACGGCCATCCCCGGCTTTGTCTACGGGGGACTGCTGGCCTCGCTAATCGACTGTCACAGCACCGGCACCGCTGCCGCCGCAATGTATCGCGCAGAAAACCGGGCAATGGACAGCGAACCGGCCTTCCGCTTTGTGACCGGCTCGCTGCATGTCGACTACCTGAAGCCCACTCCGCAAGGCGTCGAACTGGAGATTCGCGGCCAGGTCAAGGAAATCAAGGGCCGCAAGGTTGTCGTCACCGCCACCGTCTACGCCAATGGGATCGCCACGGCGCGCGGCGAAGTCGTCGCCGTGCAAATGCCCGACAGTTTCACCGTCTAAGCCCGATACAGCCCGACTTCAAGCGCCGGCCGCCCGCAGTTTACGGTACAAGGTCCGCGGACTGACGCCCAACGCCCGCGCCAGCTCACCGGTATCGTCCGGCTGCTGGCGACGGGCCCAGCGCAAGTAGGCCAGTTCCAGTTCCGCCAGCGGCTGGACACCGCTGACCCGGAACTCGCCAGCCGCATCGCCAGCCGACGCAGAAAGATCGAGCGGCAGATCCTCGGCCATTTCCTGGACATGCACGAGGTCGACCGTATCGCCGTCGGCCAGCAGAGATGCCCGCTCAATCAGGTTGCGCAACTCGCGAATATTGCCGTCGAAACGGCGCCCCTGCAGCCAGTTCAACGCCGCCGGGCTAAGCCGCCGACCGGGACGCCGATCAACCCGTTCGAGCAGCGACGAAGCAAGCAGCGGAATATCCTCCTTGCGCTCATGCAGCGCCGGCGTATGAATCGGAAAACTGTTGATCCGGAAGTACAGGTCGCGTCGAAAGCGCCCCTCAGCAACCATCGCCCGCAAATCCTGATGCGTTGCGCACACCAAGCGAAAATCAGCGGACAGGCAATCCAGCCCGCCGACCCGGCGGTAAGTCCCGGTTTCCAGCAGGCGCAGCAACTTGACCTGCTGTGACAAAGGCAACTCCCCGATCTCGTCTAGAAACAAGGTTCCTCCGGCCGCCGCTTCAACCAGGCCCAGCTTGCGATGGGCGGCCCCGGTAAATGCGCCCTTTTCGTAACCGAACAACTCGCTTTCAAAGAGGGTTTCGGTCATGCCAGCACAGTCGACCGGAACGAATGGCCCCTTTTCGCGACTGCTCGCCTCGTGGATCGCGTGCGCCACCAATTCCTTGCCGGTCCCGGTTTCCCCCAGCAGCAACACCGCAGCCCCCGAGTGCGCCACCCGCATCACCTTTTCCAGCATCCGGATAAAAGCCGGCGCGCGCCCCACCAGCCCCTGGGCCGCCGGGCGACTGCTGCTGTGACGAACCACCGACATGGTTTCGACAAAGTAGGTGATTTCACCCGCTTCATTGCGGATCGGCGTGGTATCGACCGCGACGTGTTCTTCGCCACGCGGCGTATGGTGCAAATGCAGCACCCGCTGCGGCGTACCGGACTCCAGGCTCTGTTTCAGGGGGCAAGACTCGCCGGCCTGATCGCAAGGCACGCTGAAATGGTGAGAGACCTCGTAACAGCGGCGCCCGACCAGTCCGCCGGCGGCGCCGAATTCGCGCATGTATGCGGCATTGGCCGCAACAATGCGATAATCAGCATCCATCACAATGCGCGGTTCAGGCAGTGCTTCAAGGAAAGAAATCAGTTCGCTCAGCAAACGGGCCATGGTGACAAACCTGACAAAATAACCAACAGTGGCCGCCAATTTTGACACAAACCACTGATCTTCCCCGAGAACAAACTGCAACAATGCAGACAAGCACCTGTTTTTTAATAGATCATACGAACTAGGCAAAACAGGCACGCATCTTGTTATAAACCGACTTTACCCGGCTAGCGAAAACCCCGATGAATCAAGCAGACCAACCGCAAGAGGCCGCACCGGCCAAAGTCTCGTTTTACGAGAAACGCAAGAAAATCCACGCCAAGAGCGTGCGTGGCTTCTTCGACAACTGGCGGATCGCGCTGGTGATGTTCACCCAGGTCCTCTTTTACGGCGGCCTGTGGCTTGAATGGAACGGCCGCCAGGCAATCCTCTTCCATCTGGTCGAGCGCAAGTTCTACATTTTTGGCTTGGTCTTCTGGCCACAGGACGTGATCTATCTGGCTGCCCTGCTGATCATTTCGGCTTACGCGCTATTCCTGGTCACCGCTGTCGCCGGGCGCCTGTTCTGCGGCTACGCCTGTCCGCAAACGGTGTACACCGAGATGTACATGTGGATCGAAAATCTCGTCGAAGGCGACCGCAACGCCCGCATGAAGCTCGATAAGGCACCGCCAAGCGGCCGCAAGTTCGCTCTGCGCGGTACCAAGTACCTGCTGTGGACGGCACTCGGCCTGTGGAGCGGCTTCACCCTGGTCGGCTACTTCACCCCGGTCAAGGAACTGATCAACAACGTGCTGACCAACAGCCTCGGCCCCTGGGAAGCCTTCTGGATCTTCTTCTACGGCGGCTTCATGATCCTGATGGCCGGCTTCCTGCGCGAGCAGGTGTGCAAGTACATGTGCCCCTACGCCCGCTTCCAGAGCGTGATGTTCGACCCGGACACGCTGATCATCACCTACGACCCGGAGCGCGGCGAGCAACGCGGTGCCCGCAAGAAAGGCGTTGATCCCAAAGCCGCCGGCCTTGGCGACTGCGTGGACTGCGGCCAGTGCGTACACGTCTGCCCGACCGGGATCGACATCCGCAACGGCCTGCAGTATGAGTGCATCGGTTGCGCCGCCTGTATCGACGTTTGCGACCAGGTCATGGACAAAGTGGGGCTGCCGCGCGGCCTGATCCGCTATTCGACCGAAAATGCGCTGGCGCAGCACCTCAGCCGCAAGGAGATCATGGCCCACATCGTTCGCCCGCGGATCCTGCTGTATACCGCCATCCTGGTCGTCATCTGCGGCCTGTGCACCTGGTTCCTGGTGCACCGCATTCCGCTCAAGGTCGACGTTATCCGCGACCGCTCGGTGCTCGCCCGCGAAGCTGACGACGGGCGGATCGAAAACGTCTATCTGCTGCAGATCATGAATACCGAGGAGCGCCCGCACCGCTACAAGATCACGGTCGACGGCCTCGAAGGGGCCGAAATCGCCGGCAACAGCGAATTCGAAGTCGCCGCCGCCAGCCTGCAAGGGTTCAATACGGCCGTGCGCGTGCAACCCGATGCCGGCAAGAGTGGCGCCAACACCATCCACTTCAATATTGTCGCCGCCGACAACCCCGAAATCGCCCTGCGTGAGAAAGCCAGCTTCCTGCTGCCGCGCTGAACTTCGAGTTACCCCTGAACCCGGCCCGCCTCCGGCGCGCCGGGTTTTTTACTGCCCGCCGGCACAGGCTTGACCGCCCCCTGCGGCAAGCGCACGATACGGCCAAGAACAGACCATCTGCGCCGCCACCCTGCGGCACACCGGAGGGAGAAAGGATGGCCCATGGATAGCCTTCTGCTGCTGACTGTGGCGACGATCGTCGTCGTCCTGCTGTTCGACTACACCAATGGTTTTCACGACGCAGCCAACATCGTCGCCACAGTCATCGCCTCGCGCGCAATGACTCCGGTCCAGGCGGTTTTGCTGGTTGGTGTCTGCGAATTTCTCGGCCCCCTGCTCGGAGGCACAGCAGTCGCCAACACCATCGGCAAATTCGTCACCCTCGACGACCTGCCCGCCAAGCTCTCGCTGGCCGTGCTCCTCTGCGGCCTGCTCGGCGCAATCGTCTGGAACCTCGGCACCTGGTACTTCGGGATACCCGCCTCATCCTCGCATGCGCTGGTGGGCGGGTTGGCTGGCACCGTCTGCGTTGCCACCGGTGGCGACCATGTCGCCTGGGGCTTTGCGGCACTGGCCGCAGGCCAGCTGACCGGCATCGTCAAAATTCTGGCCGCCTTGCTGCTGTCGCCGCTGATCGGTTTCTGGGTCGGTTTTTTGCTCCACCGGCTGTTGACCGTGATCCTCCGCACCGCCCGCCCGGCGGCCAATGCCCGGCTGCGCGGCGCCCAGTTTTTCACTGCGGCCGGACTGGCTTTCTCCCACGGCGCCAACGATGCGCAAAAAAGCATGGGCATCCTGACCCTGGTGCTGCTGCTGGGCGGCTTCATCCCCCGCTTCGAGGTTCCCTTCTGGGTCATGCTTGCCTGCGCCTGCGCCATGACGCTGGGCGTTCTCTCCGGCGGCTGGCGTATCGTCCGCACACTCGGCTTTGCCATCTACCGGGTCCGCCCCCTGCACGCCCTGGGCTCGCAACTGACCTCGGCCAGCGTAATCCTCGCCGCCTCGTTGAGCGGCGCCCCGGTCTCCACCACCCATGTCGTAACCACCTCGATCATGGGTATCGGCGCCTCGGAACGAGCCCGGGCAGTACGCTGGAGCAAAGCCAAGGACATCGGAGTCACCTGGCTGATCACCATTCCCGGCGCCGCTCTGGTTGCCATCCAGGCCTACGCACTGCTCAACCTTTTCCTGGGAAGCTCGCCATGAACCAGCCCGCCGCCCCCCCGCCCCCACTGTTGCGCCGAATTTTTGAACGCGTCTTTCCTAAAATGCCGGACTTTTTCGGACTACTGACCGAACAATGCCAACAGGTAGCCCACAGCGCGACCCTGCTCGTCGAATTCATGGAAACCGGCAACCCGGAAACCGGCCAGCTGATCCGCCGCGACGAACACGAGGCCGACCAGATCAAGGTTCGCAACCTGCATACCCTGAACGAGGCATTTTCGACGCCGATCGACCGTGAAGACCTCTACCGGGCAATCATCGACCTCGATGAAGTCGTCAATTACTGCAAGACCACCGTCAGCGAAATGGATGTCCTGGCCCTGGCTCCCGACAAGCACTGCCTCGACATGGCCCTTCACATCAAGCTGGGCGTCGATGCACTGGCCTTGGGCTATGCCAAGCTCTCAAGCAACCCGGCCGGCGCAGCCAGCGATGCGGACGCCGCACGCAAGGCCGAGCGCCGGGTTGAAAAAGCCTACCGCCGGGCCATCGCCGAACTGTTTCAGGGCGATGATTATATTCACATGTTCAAGCGCCGCGAGATTTACCGTCACTTGTCGAATGCAGCCGACCGGATGGCGAATTGTGCAAATACGCTACACGACATCGTGGTCAAGATGTGTTAAATGCTAAAATCGACACTCCTAAAGTTATATATCTTTAGTCAGGGTCCTTAACCGACACCCTGGCACAACCGGAGTGTCCATGAAGCAAAAGCGGCAAATCCTGCTCGCTTTCATCCTGCCCGCGATTGTCGCATTGCTGACGGTGGCAGTATTTCTCGAAAGCTCTAATCGCCAACTCGCCATCGAGCGCTGGTCGGTAGAGCACCAGTCACTGGTGCATGGCATCGGCGACGCTGTCGAGGAACGCCTGAGCGAAGTGCGCGGCCTGCTCGAATATGCAGCCAGACAGGAAAGCTTCCGCCAACTGACCGACAGTCGTCAGATCAACCCGGCGATCAACGGCATTCCCGAACATGTTGAAACCAACAAGAGGCATATGCTGCAATCGCTGCTGGCACAAATGCCGGCGCTGAGCATCGCCTTTCTCGCCCTGCCCGACGGGGAAATCTACCTGGCCCAGCCCTATGCAGTGCAACGCAGCCTGCACAAGCACAATCTGGCCGACCGCGCCTACTTTCAGGAAGCCACACGCACCCGCCAGGCAACGGTTTCAAACGGCCTGCTGACCGTCGACGGCCGCCTCTCGGTAGTAATCGATCTCCCGCTGCTCGATGCCCAGCAGCAGATTTATGCCCACCTGGGGGCAGTCGTTTCGCTGGAAAACCTGTCCACCCTGCTCAGTCCCGAACGTATCGCCCCCTTCGACCAGGCTTTGCTGGTCGACCGGCAAAATCGCCTGCTCGCCCACACCTGGCCCAACGAGGTGATTCCGGAAGTGCAAAGATCGCCATTCCAGCACCCGCTACTCGCCACATTTGCCGATGGAGAAGACGACAAGGTCCGGTTTCTCGAATTTGCCGACCGCAGCCAGCGCCGCTGGCTGGGCTTCGGCCTGCATCTGAACAACGGCTGGACTCTGGTTGTCCAGCGCGAACTGGATAGCGCCCTCAGCGAATACTCAGCCGCCACCCGCCGCAGCACGGCGCTGGTCGCCGCCATTCTGATCGTGACCGGCGGCATCGGCCTGCTGATCGCACTGGTGGTCACCAATCGCTGGGAGGAAGCCAGCCAGCAGGTAATCCGCGCCCACGACGAACTGGAGCAACGAGTTGCCGAACGGACCGCAGAGCTGGCCGCCAGCCAGGAACGGTTGGCCCGTTCCAGCGACTTTTACCTGTCGGTGCTTGAAAGCTTTCCTGCCCTGATCTGGCGCTCGGGCCTCGATGCCAAGTGCGATTACTTCAACCGGACCTGGCTTGAATTCACCGGCCGCCCACTCAGCGAGGAACTCGGCGACGGCTGGGCCGAAGGCGTGCACCCCGAAGACCTCGAGCGTTGCGTCGAAACCTACATCAGGAATTTTGAGGCACGCACGCCATTTGAAATGGAATACCGCCTTCGCCACCACAGTGGCGAGTACCGCTGGATCATCGACATGGGCCGCCCCTTCCACGGCATTCAGGGCGAATTCATCGGTTTCCTCGGCGCCTGTTTCGATGCTTCCGAACGGCACGCTGCTGCCGAACGATTGCGTCTGGCCGCCAGCGTCTTTTCGCACGCCCGGGAAGGCATCCTGCTCACCGATGCCGAGACCAACATCCTTGAAGTCAACGATGCCTTCTGCGAAATCACCGGCTACAGCCGTGCTGAAGTTATCGGCCAGCGTCCCGGCATGCTCAAGGCCTCACGCCTGCACAACCAGGACTTTTATCAGGAAATGTGGATGGCCCTGCGCGAGCACGGCTACTGGCAGGGCGAAATCTGGAACCGCAAGAAAAGCGGCGAGGTTTATGCCGAGCTGCTAACCATCTCCACAGTCCGCGATGCGCGCGGCGCAATCGCCAACTACGTCGGAATCTTTGCCGACATCACGCTGCAAAAGGAACACGAGCAGCGGCTTGAACATCTGGCCCATTATGACCCGCTGACCGGCCTGCCGAACCGCACCCTGCTCAGCGACCGCCTGCACATGGCCATTGCCCAGGCCCAGCGCAACGGCCGGCAACTGGCCATCTGCATGCTCGACCTGGATGGTTTCAAGCAGGTCAATGATCGTTTTGGACATGCTACTGGCGACCAACTGCTGGTGGCATTCACCCACCGGCTCAACGACGAATTGCGCCAGACCGACACCGTAGCCCGGCTGGGCGGCGACGAATTCGTGATTCTGCTCAACGAACTGGAGTCGCTCGAACAAGGCATCGAAATCCTGCAGCGGGTGATCCTGGCTGCCGGCCAGAGCTACACCCTCGGCAACGACGAAATTGTCCGCGACATCACCGCCAGCATTGGCGTCACCCTTTACCCCGACGACGGAGCCGACCCGGACCAATTGCTGCGCCATGCCGATCAGGCGATGTACATTGCCAAGCAGACTGGCGGCAATCGCTATTTCATGTTCGACCCATTGAAAGACCTGACCATCCGCAAGGAGATCAGCCAGCTTGAACGCCTGGGCGAAGCCCTTAACCGGGGTGAGTTCGAATTGTTTTATCAACCCAAGGTGGACATGCGGCGCGGCCGACCGATTGGTGCGGAAGCCTTGATCCGCTGGCGACATCCAGAACGCGGCCTGGTTTCACCGGGTGAGTTCCTGCCCTTGATCGAACAACACGCGCTGGCAATTCCGCTCGGCGAATGGGTGATCGGCACCGCCCTGCGGCAGATGGAAGCCTGGCGGCAACAAGGACTGACGCTGCGGATCAGCGTCAATGTCTCGCCACGCCACCTGCAGCAGGCCGATTTTGCCACCATGCTGGCAGGGCAACTGGCGCTACATCCGGATGTTCCACCGGAATGCCTTGAACTCGAAATCCTCGAATCGGCTGCACTCGAAGACACCCAACACGTCAGCGAAGTGATCGCCGCCTGCCGTCGGATGGGAGTGCACTTCTCGCTCGACGATTTCGGCACCGGCTATTCCTCGCTGCTCTACCTCAAGCTGCTCCCAGCCGACACGCTCAAAATCGACCAGTCCTTCATCCGCAACATGCTCGACGACAGCAACGACCTGGCCATCGTCAAAGGGGTGATCGGCCTGGCTCGTGCCTTCAACCGCGATGTGATCGCCGAAGGGGTCGAAACCGTCGATCACGGCATCGAACTGCTCAAGCTTGGCTGCGACAAAGGCCAGGGCTACGGCATCGCCCGCCCGATGCCGGCTGCCGATTTCCCGAATTGGGTTACCAACTGGCGGGCCCCCGCCAGTTGGCACAGCCAAAGCTGACACAACCCCTCCCGCTCCGCTGCCCCCTGGCATAAAAATCGCTTAATCCCTGGTTATCAGGATAAGTACCAAGGGTATTCGCCCATTCCCGGGCGAAGCGGCAAATTCCGGCAAAAAGGCGGCAAGCCTTGGCCGCCGGCAGAGGTTTCCCGGTGCCCGGCACCGGCTAGGCGGAGAGTTCATGAGTTCGGTCATATTGCGGATGACGACCACGCAGATCGGTGCGCTGACCACGCTCCAGATCGCGTCCTTGAGTACGGAAGACGTGCAGGCACTGTCTTCTGCTCAAATAGCCGCACTCTCGACGACACAGGTCAATGCTCTGACCACCCAGGAAGTGGTTTCGCTCAGCGCAGAAGCCCTGGCCGCCCTGTCGCTCGCGCAGCTCAACGAATTTTCGACGGCCGAAGTTGCCGCGCTCAAAGCCAGCCAGATCGGGATCCTCAGCACCACCCAAGTCACCGGCCTGAGCAGTACCCAGATCGACGCCCTGACCACCTCCCAGGTCGCCGCCCTCTCCACCGCCGCCATCGCCGCCCTCTCCACCACCCAACTGGCCCTCTTCAGCACCAGCGAAATCGCTTCGCTCAAGGCCACCCAGATCGCCGCGCTCACCGCCAGCCAGCTGCAGAACCTCAGCACCGCACAACTCGCCGCGCTCTCCACCACCCAGGTCGCCGCACTCTCTTCCGGCCAGGTCACCAGCCTGCTCGACCCGCAACTCGCTGCCCTCTCCACCGCCCAGGCCGGCGCCATCTCCGCCATCGCCATCGGCGCTCTGGCTACTGCCCAATTCGCCCAGTTCACCAGCACCACCGTTGCCGCACTCAAAACCAGCCAGATCGCAGCACTCAGCACCACCCAGCTGCAGAATCTCGCAACCGCACAACTCAATGCGCTGACCACCAGCCAGATCGCTGCGCTGACCACCACCCAGGCCACCGGCCTCGCCGATCCCCAATTGGCCGCCCTGACCACCGCCCAGTTGAGCAATCTCAGCGCGGGCGCCATTGGCGCCTTCTCCGTGGCTCAGCTGGCCCAATTCGGCACCGTCGGCATCGCCGCCTTCAAAACCTCCCAGGTCGCCGCCCTCACCAGCGCCCAGGTCGCCGCCCTCGGGACGCCGCAGATCGACGCGCTCTCGACCAGCCAGATTCCTTCCCTGGTCACCGCCGCCGTGGCCGCGCTCAGTACCACCCAGCTGGCACTGTTCACCACTCCGGAGATCGCCGCCCTCAAGACTTCGCAGGTCGTCGTCCTCTCCGCCAGCCAGTTGCAGAACCTCAGCACCGCCCAACTCAACACCTTATCCACTACCCAGGTCGCCGTTCTCTCCACCACCCAGGTCACCAGCTTCACCGACCCACAAATCGCGGCCCTCACTACCGCTCAGGTCACCAGCCTCAGCCCGGCCGCCATCGCGGCACTGAGCACCACTCAACTCGGCCAGTTCGCCACCACCACCATTGCCGCACTCAAAACTACCCAGATCGCGGTGCTCTCTTCGGCCCAGGTCGGCAATCTCGCCACGGCCCAGTTCGATGCGCTGACTTCGACCCAGCTGCCTTCGCTGAGCACGGCGGCCATTGCCGCCCTGTCCACCACCCAGCTGGGCCTGCTCACCACGCCCGAAATCGCCGCCCTCAAAACCACCCAGGTCGCGGCCCTTTCCGCCACCCTGCTGCAAAACCTCAGTACCGCCCAACTCAATACCCTGACCACCCTCCAGGTCGCCGCCCTGTCCTCCCTGCAGGCCTCCAGCCTGCTCGATGCCCAACTCGCCGCCCTGTCCACCACCCAGCTGACCAGCCTCAGCGCCAGCGCCATCGCTGCTTTCTCGACCACCCAGCTCGCCCAGTTCGGCACCACCGGCATCGCCGCCCTCAAAACCAACCAGGTCGCCGCGCTCACCAGCCCCCAGGTCACCGCTCTCGCTTCCGCCCAACTCGACGCTCTGACCTCGTCCCAGGTGCCCTGGCTGAGTACGGCGGTGATCGCTGCGCTCAGCTCGGCCCAACTGGGACAACTCAGCACCGGCGAAATCAGCGCCCTCAAGACTACCCAGGTTGCGGCCTTCAACACTTCTGCCCTGTCGGGACTGTCGACCGCGCAAATCGCCGCGCTCAGCTACGCCCAGGTTTCGGCGCTGAGCAGCAGCGAAGTCGCAAGTTTCAGCACCACCCAACTCGACACTCTGAACACTGCCCAGGTCCAGGGGCTGTCGCTGCCGGCACTGGGTGTCTTGAGCGCAGCCCAACTCAACCTGTTCACTACCGGCGAAGTCGCCGCGCTGACCACCTTGCAGATCGCGGCCCTGAACACCCTGCAAGTCACCGGCCTGAGCAGCGCCCAGATCGACGCCCTGACCACCTCCCAGGTCGCCGCCCTCTCCACCGCCGCCATCGCCGCCCTCTCCACCACCCAACTGGCCCTCTTCAGCACCAGCGAAATCGCCTCGCTCAAGGCCACCCAGGTCGCCGCGCTCACCGCCAGCCAGCTCCAGAACCTCAGCACCGCACAACTCGCCGCGCTTTCCACCACCCAGGTCGCCGCACTCTCTTCCGGCCAGGTCACCAGCCTGCTCGACCCGCAACTCGCTGCCCTCTCCACCGCCCAGGCCGGCGCCATCTCCGCCATCGCCATCGGCGCTCTGGCTACTGCCCAATTCGCCCAGTTCACCAGCACCACCGTTGCCGCACTCAAAACCAGCCAGATCGCAGCACTCAGCACCACCCAGCTGCAGAATCTCGCAACCGCACAACTCAATGCGCTGACCACCAGCCAGATCGCTGCGCTGACCACCACCCAGGCCACCGGCCTCGCCGATCCCCAATTGGCCGCCCTGACCACCGCCCAGTTGAGCAATCTCAGCGCGGGCGCCATTGGCGCCTTCTCCGTGGCTCAGCTGGCCCAATTCGGCACCGTCGGCATCGCCGCCTTCAAAACCTCCCAGGTCGCCGCCCTCACCAGCGCCCAGGTCGCCGCCCTCGGGACGCCGCAGATCGACGCGCTCTCGACCAGCCAGATTCCTTCCCTGGTCACCGCCGCCGTGGCCGCGCTCAGTACCACCCAGCTGGCACTGTTCACCACTCCGGAGATCGCCGCCCTCAAGACTTCGCAGGTCGTCGTCCTCTCCGCCAGCCAGTTGCAGAACCTCAGCACCGCCCAACTCAACACCTTATCCACTACCCAGGTCGCCGTTCTCTCCACCACCCAGGTCACCAGCTTCACCGACCCACAAATCGCGGCCCTCACTACCGCTCAGGTCACCAGCCTCAGCCCGGCCGCCATCGCGGCACTGAGCACCACTCAACTCGGCCAGTTCGCCACCACCACCATTGCCGCACTCAAAACTACCCAGATCGCGGTGCTCTCTTCGGCCCAGGTCGGCAATCTCGCCACGGCCCAGTTCGATGCGCTGACTTCGACCCAGCTGCCTTCGCTGAGCACGGCGGCCATTGCCGCCCTGTCCACCACCCAGCTGGGCCTGCTCACCACGCCCGAAATCGCCGCCCTCAAAACCACCCAGGTCGCGGCCCTTTCCGCCACCCTGCTGCAAAACCTCAGTACCGCCCAACTCAATACCCTGACCACCCTCCAGGTCGCCGCCCTGTCCTCCCTGCAGGCCTCCAGCCTGCTCGATGCCCAACTCGCCGCCCTGTCCACCACCCAGCTGACCAGCCTCAGCGCCAGCGCCATCGCTGCTTTCTCGACCACCCAGCTCGCCCAGTTCGGCACCACCGGCATCGCCGTCCTCAAAACCAGCCAAGTCGCCGCACTCACCAGCCCCCAGGTCGTCGCCCTGGACCCTACCCAGCTTGACGCACTGACTTCAATCCAGGTGCCTTCGCTATCGCTGGCGGCCATCGCGGCACTCAGCGGCGCCCAGCTGAACCAGTTCGCCACGGCTGAATTCGCGGCACTGAGCAGCGCTCAGGTCGCCAGCTTGAGCAGCACCCAGGTCGCCGCGCTGGCCACTGCCCAGTTTGACGCGCTGACCAGCAGCCAGGTACCGGCGCTCACCACCACGGTCATCGCCAACCTGAACACGACCCAACTGTCGCTGCTCGGCACCAGCGAAATTCCGGTCCTCAAGGCGACCCAGATTGGCGCTTTGACGACCACCCTGCTGCAAAACCTGAGTACTACCCAACTGGCCGCCCTGACCGGCACCCAGATCGCAGCGCTCAGCAGCACCCAGGCCACCGGCCTGGCCGACGCCCAGCTGGCGGCACTGAGCACCACTCAGATCAGTAACCTGGGAACCACCAGCATTGCCGCCTTCAGCACCGCGCAACTGAGCCAATTCGGCAGCATCGGCATCGCCGCACTGAAAACCAAGCAGGTCGCCGTTCTCACCACCACCCAGTTGCAGAACCTGAGCACGGCCCAGCTCAACGCCCTGAGCACGCTGCAGGTCGCCACCCTCAGTCCCGGCCAGGTCACCGGATTGCTCGATCCCCAACTCGCCGCCCTGAGTACCACCCAGATCAGCAGCCTGACCCCGACTGCCGTCGCCGCGCTGAGCACAACCCAGCTGGCGCAGTTCAGCAGCAGCGGGATCGCCGCCTTGAAGACGACGCAGGTGACGGTCCTGACCAGCACCCAGATCAGCAATCTGAGCACGACCCAGTTCGACGCGCTGAACACCACCCAGGTCGCCTCGCTCAACACCAGTGCTGTTCCGGTGCTCAGCACCACCCAACTGGCCCTGCTCGGCACCAGCGAGTTCGCCGCCTTGCGCACCACCCAGATCGCGGTGCTGACCACCGCCCAGCTGCAAAGCCTGGCGACGTCGCAGATCGCCGCCTTGAGCACCGCACAGATCGCGGTCTTGAGCAGCACCCAGAGCAGCAACCTGACCACCTCCCAACTGACCACGCTGAGTACCCTGCAGATTGCCGCACTGGGCACCAGCAGCATCGCGGCACTGACCACCGCCCAGATCGGCCTGTTCGGAACGGTCGGGATAGCCGCGCTGACCGCAGCCCAGATCGCCGCGCTGAGCAGCAGCCAGGTCGCCAATCTCGACAATACCCAGCTGGATGCGCTAACCAGTGCCCAGACCCCATCGCTGAGCACCGCTGCGATCAGCGCGCTATCGACCGCCCAGCTCAACCTCTTCAGCACTGGCGAAATCGCCACCCTGAAAACCACCCAGATCGCCGTATTGAGCAGCAGCCAGTTGCAGAATCTCGCCACTGCCCAACTCAATGCACTGACCTGCCTGCAAGTTGCAGCGCTCAGCAGCGCCCAAGTCAGCAACCTGAGCAATGCCCAACTGGCAGCCCTGTCCACGCTCCAGCTAGGCAGCCTCAGCACAGCCGCCATCGCCGCGCTGAGCACCACGCAGCTGGCACAGTTCGGCACGGTCGGCATCGCGGCGCTGAAGGCAACGCAAATCGGGGCACTGAGTAGCGCCCAGATCGCCGGTATCGCCACCACCCAGTTCGACGCGCTGACCACCAGCCAGCTTCCCTATCTCAGCACCGCCGCCATTGCCGCGCTGAGTACGCCCCAAATCGCAGTGATCAGCACCAGCGAAATCGCCATCCTGAAAACCAGCCAGATCGCCGCATTGGGCACGCCGCAGTTGCAAAGCCTGAGCACCGCACAACTCAACACCCTGAGCCCAAGCCAGATCGCCGCGCTGAGCAGCATCCAGGCCACTGGTTTGAGCGATCCGCAGCTGGCCGCGCTGAGTACCGCCCAGCTGAGCAGCCTGAATACGCTCGCCATCGCTGCCTTGGCCACGACCCAGATCGGCCAGTTCGGCACGGTCGGAATCGCCGCCCTGAGCAGCACGCAAATCGCCGCCCTCAAAAGCACCCAGGTCGCCGGCCTCGGCACACCGCAAATCGCCGCGCTGACCACCACGCAAGTCAGCGCCCTGAGCACGGCCGCGATTGCCGCCCTGGCCAGCAATCAACTCGGAGAATTCAGCACCGGCGAAATTGCTGCGCTAAAGACCGTCCAGATCGCGGCATTGACCACCACCCAGCTGCAGCAACTCAGCAGCGCCCACCTCAACGCCCTGAGCAGCGCCCAGATCGGCGCCCTCAGCGGCACCCAGATCGACGCCCTGAGCAGCCTGCAGGTCGCGCTACTGAGTTCGACCCAACTGGCCGGCCTCAGCACCAGCGGCGTCGCCGCGCTACGCACCGACCAGCTCGACCAGCTCGACAGCATCGACCTCGGCGTTCTCAACACCCGCCAGATCGGCGCGATCACCACCGCCCAGATCGCCCACTTCAGCACCGCCCAGATCGCCGCCCTCAGCTACACCCAGGTCGCCGCGCTGGCCACCGCCCCGGTCGTCGCGATCTCGACCACCCAAGTGCCGCATCTCAACGTTTAAACGCGGAAGACTCCGGTAGCCCTGTCCCTGTCTTTGCCGCGCCAAAACATCGGCAGAACGAGGATTTTTGCCGATTTTCACGGTCGACCGTGGGAATGGCAAAAAATGGCCCACTCGGCTGAGGTCAGGACAGTAGGCTCCTGAAGATTGGCAATAAACATGACCACCATGGCTATGCCGACAGACCCCAAGGGCAGCCTGCCCTTCCCCCTGTCGTAAAAATGGCACAAGCGACAGTTTTTTGCTTGCGGATACGGTCGACCGTGGGAAAGATCAAAAAAACAGTCATGCCAAGAAGCTAAAATAAGACCTTTGTCCTACCCCCACCTAGAGGAATATAGGCCAACGGGGGCTGGGTCTTTTTTGATCTGGGTTTTAGGGATTGGCCGCTTCCGGGAAATTGAACCCGCCCCCTTTTGCCCCCCCTTTTGTTCTCCTTGGACGGGGGGAGTGGGAGAGCCTAAGTGTCTAAACGAGAATGTTTTTTTAGCATCGCGATCATCATGCTGATCGAGTACCTTGTTTTTGATTGGACGTACCGATTCAGTGCTGATAAGAACATAACGGACCATATTTCATTTGCTGGAACGATTGTCGGGATTATCTTGGCTGTCGTAGCCATCTTTTATAGTTTTATTCAGGCAGAGTCCCAAAATCGTAGCAGCACTGAAATTGCCACTCAAATAGTTTCTCTTCGAGATGTGGTAAAAGATATTGATTTGTCAAAACTAAAGTTTTCTGACGAACTTAATCGCATGAGCGAAATCGCCAAAAAGCTGGATGCATTGGATTTGCATGTTGGCGAATCCAAAACAACTCTGTCATCAATGCATGCCGAGATGCTAAACCTTGCTTTTCAAATCGCAAATCTAACAGGATGCTCAAAAACGCCGCGATGCCTTCGGCTATTCGTTGCTGACGATGTTCAAACTTCTCCGACATTCCCTTTGTGGCACGTCGAAACCGGGTTTCAGGCGGTTTCTTTGCCTCTTTGGGGTTTGCTGCCCGCCTTTCGGCGATCAGCAGGCAGACTTCGCCCTATGTCGCAGACAATCGCCAGCCGAACAGCGTTGCCATCCGGGTCAGGTTGTAACAAGCGAAAGTGAAGACGGTTTGAGCCTTCACTTTCGCCAAGCCAATCAAACGGGTTTTGCGCAGACCTCCGATGGTCTTGCTCCACCCAAAAATCTCTTCCACCAACTTCCGCTTCTTCAGGCTGACCGCATAGCCCGCATGCCGGGTTGTGCGGCCATCAATCGCCGAGCCAGATTGCTTTGCCGCCACATGCGGGGTCACCTTCATCTCGCGCAGTGATTGCACGAAGTCGGCGGTGTCGTAGCCTTTGTCCGCCCCCAGCGTACTGCCCGCCTTCATCGTCCGGGCCGTCATCCTCAGCGCTGCTTCGCGTTCTGCCTTGCCGGTCGCTTGGGTCGCTTCAACATCCACCACCAGACCGTTACGGTTCTCCATCAGGGCGTGCCCCATGTAGCACAGGCGAGATTTGTCGCCCGCACTCTTCTTGAAGAGTCGAGCCTGATCATCGGTGGTGGAGGCGTGCGTCTCATTGCTACGCTTCTCGCCCTTGAAGTCCACCGTCGGGTTCTTGCCACCACCTTCGGGTGGCTTCCCCGAACCATCCTTGGACACAAAGCTCTTCATCGAGGCCCAGGCTTCAATCAGCGTCCCATCCACGGTGAAATGCTCATGCGAGGTCAGTCGCTTCCACTGTGCCAGGGCAACGACCTTGCCAAAGAACTCACGCATGATGTCCTCGGTAAAGAGCCGATCCCGGTTCTCGGTAAAGGTGGTCGCCGCCCAGATGCCTTCATCCATCGACAGGCCAACAAACCACCGGTACAACAGGTTGTACTCAATGTGCTGGACCAGTTGCCGTTCCGAGCGGATGGAGAACAACACCTGAATCAAGCTCGCACGCAGCAGTCGTTCCGCCGGAATGCCCGGGCGTCCCGTGTGCGAGTACAACTTGGCAAACGTGCCATTCATCGAAGCGAGAATGCCATCGACTAGCACGCGCAGTTTGCGCAACGGATGCCCTGCCGGGATCCGCTCCTCCAGACTCCGATAGCTAAACATCGCATGCTGTGTCGTATCCGCCGTCCTCATCTGCTTCAATCTCGTCCTGACAACCCGCCAATTATCTCATCAGCATCGGTTAGTCAGGGTTTTTGAGCATCCTGCTAAAGGAAAAAGAAGTTCAACCTATTCCCACGGCAATAGAGTCAGATGCAATCCCATCGCCGAGCCGCACCATTCTAAAGATAATATATTCATCATACGACACAATTTTTTTCTCGTATTGCTTAAAGTTAAGTATTGGCAAGCAGTATAGCGAAGATGATCTTGTGCTTAAACACTTTGCTGCACCGTTGTCCGACAAAGCAAAGGCAGAAGCAGATGAGGAGAAAAGTATGGACGAGTGGAGAAATACTTTCTCACGTCGTGCATCAGCTGCCAATCAGATTATAAAAATTCTAAAATCACTTGATTTCATAGAAAACTCTGAGAGAGAAAAAGTGATATTTAGTCAGGAACTCCAAGATGTTTTGCAATCGATTGATTTTGATGCTCAGTTATCAAAAGAAGACACCAAGTCTGATCGAGATGCCTTATCTAATTCTTTTAAACATTAATTGCCTTTAATATCAATACAGGGCATCAAGTCCCGGTTGGCTATAAAAAATATTTTTAAACAATTCAGGTTTTTCTTCTGCCACTCTTTCAGCGCCTGAATGAGTGAGAGATGATTGGGCGCACGTTGCGGCAGACAAAGAGGTCTGGCTCGGCTTTTTCCCAAAGCCACGGTCGACCGTGGTTTCGAGCAAAAACGGCTATCTGATCACCGCCCCAAAAAACACCAAACCACGCCGGCCCACATGCCGCCCGGAGCTGTTAGCCAGCGATCAGTGCGCTAAGCCTTAGTTGCCCGCATCGCCTTCTTGAACGCTTTGAACGCGGGCACCGCAAACAGTTGGCTGCGCCCCAGGCGGGACAAAGGGGCCAGGGTCATTTTTTGCGAAAATCACGGTCGACCGCGCCCCGGGGCAAAAACCACCACCCCACCTCAGCCCAAGCGGCGGGCGTAGATCTCCATTTGCGCGCGGTAGCGGTGCGGGATGGCGAAGTCGACGACGGTGAAACCGCATTCTTGCAGCAGCCGGGTCAGGCTGGCGCGGCTGAAGTTGTGGTAGTGCTCGATCTCGATCCAGTACGGGTTCTGGCCGCTGCGGTCGAGCAGTTGCCAGCTCGACGCGCCGGCATCGGGCAGGCTGAGTACCAGCAGGCCATCGGCGGCCAACAGGGTATGCGCGTGGCGTAGCGCGGCACGCGGGTCGGGCAGGTGTTCGAGGACGTCCATCAGCGACAGCACGCGCAGTTCGCCGGCCGCAGCCGGCGGCGTCCAGGCGAGAAAGTCGCCGGCCTCGACCGGATAGCCGAGTTCGCTGACCCGCCGCGCGGTTTCGCTGCGGGCGTCGAGGCCATGCACGCGATAGCCGAAATCGGCGGCGGTCATCAGCAAGGCGCCATCGCCGCAGCCGACATCGACCCAGCAAGGGGCAAGGCTGCCGCCGAGGACTGCGGGATAGCCGCCGAGGCAACGGGTGGCACGCTCGACCACCGGCGCCCACTGCGCCCGCAGGCTGTCGTGCTGCGCCGCCAGCGACGCCAGCTGGGCCGGATTGGCGTGGCGGAAGAGCGCGGCCAGCCCGGCCGCCGACCAGACCTGCGCGGTAAACACATGGGCACAGGCGCGGCAACGCTGCCAGGCCAGCGTCGGCGGCAACTCGTCGTGCCACAAGGGGTGCGCCCGGCAGTCGTATTCGCCGAGCGCTTCGCCGCTGCCGCCGCATAGCGGGCAGGCCGGCACCGGCTCGCGCAACGGTGCCGGCGCTGGGCTCAAGAGCATCGCCGGCAGCACCGACAACTGCTCAGGAATATCGAGACAACGCTGCTCCGGGGTCGCGGCGAGCATGGCCAGAATGCCCTGCTCGAAATGCCGAGTGAAGCGGGCGGCGTCGAACAGTGGCGCCTGCTGCCGCTGCTCGGCCAGCCGGGCACGGATTTGTTGCCGGTAGTCGGCATCGAGCCCGAGCCGGACCGCAATCGCCAGCATCGCTTCGCTATCGGCGCCGACCAGCTCGGGCAGGCCGATGGCGTGCAGCAGGCTGGCGCTGACCCGCGACGAGAAGTGGCGCCCCAGCGCCGTGACCACCGGCACGCCGGCCCACAGCGCATCCGAGGTGGTGGTGTGGCCGTTGCAGATCAAGGTATCGAGAATCACATCGGCCAGTTGCAGCCGCGCCAGATGCGCCTGCGGCAAGGCGAAGGGTGCAAAGATCAGGCGCTCGGCAGCGACCCCGGCGGCAGCAGCCTGGCGCCCCAGTTCGTTCTGCGCCGCAGCGCACTGGCCGAGCAGCCAGAGGACGCTGTCCGGGACCTGTTGCAGCACCCGCAGCCACAAGGCAAAGGTGGCGCGGTCGATCTTGTACGACTGGTTGAAGCTGGCGTACACCACCGCCGTCGGCTGCAGGCCGTGCTCGCTGCGCCCGCCCTGCAGCGGCGCGATGGCGCGCTGGCCGTCGTTGCACTGGTAACTGTGCGGCAGCCGGCAGAAGCGTTCGCTGTAGTGGGCCAGGCTGCTGTCCGGCGTCACCCAACGGTCGCTGACGATGAAGTCGAGATCAGGGCTGGCGCAGCTGCCGGGGTAGCCGAGGTAGGCGACCTGCAGCGGCGCCGGGCGATAGGCGAGGATGCCGGCGCGGGCACCGCCAGTGTAGCCCTTGAGGTCAAACAGCAGATCGAGGCGGTCGGCGGCGATGCGCTCGGCGGCCTCGCAGTCGCTCAAGCTGCGCAGGTCGACGTGGTGCTCGACGGCGCCGAGGAAGCGCTGACGGTATTCGGACGCATCGGGCGTGGTGTAGTCGTAGGCAAAGACCTCGAAACGCTCGCGGTCGTGCTGCTCGAAGACGCCGATCATCAGGTGCAGCGTCGCGTGGTTGCGAAAATCGCAGGAGAGGTAGCCGATGCGCAGGCGCCCGGGCGGACGCGGCCCGGCCGGACGCGGCAAGGGATGGATCGCGCCGACGATGCGCTCGCGGTAGGCGCGCGTCACCTCGTGGTTGATCCGCTCGTCGGCACACCAGGTGACGTGGGTCAGCGGGTACTCGGCCGGCGCGGCGTAATCGCCGGCGGCGTAACAGGCCAGCATCTTGCGCTGCAATTCCTCGGTCCACGTCCAGTCGCAGGTAAATCGCGCCGGCACCAGCGCGGCGCCGATCAGCGCCGGATCGTCGCCAGCCAGCGCGAGAATCTTGCGGAAGGCAGCCGCCGATTCCTCGTACAACTCGTTGCTCTGCAAGAGTAGCGCCGCATGTTTGAGGTAGGCCGGGTTGCGGCTCAGGCCGAGTTGCCGCCGGGCCAGTTCGATCGCCGGTGCAAAGCGCCCGATGTTGAAGTGCGTGGTGATCAGCGCATCGAGAATTTCGTCGCTGTCTGGGCTTTCCTGCCGTGCCCGCGCCAGGCAGGCGAGCGCCTCGTCGCTCTGGCGGGCGTCGGCAAGCAGGATGCCGGCCGCCAGCCAATTGCGGCTGCCGCCGCCGGCCGCACCGGCCTGTTGATAAGCAGGAATCGCCTCGACCGGCCGACCGGCCACCCGGTAAGCCTCGGCGAGCAGGGTCAGCAGCGCCGGGTGCCCGGGCTGTTCGCGCAGCCGCGCCTGCAGTTCGGGAATCGCCTGCGCCGGCTGGCCGCCGTTGATCAGGGCCAGCAGCGTCTGTACCGGATCGGCAGCGCTCATCGCTCGGCCTGCTTCAGGCGGTTTCGCTGATCAGCCGCACTTCCTCGCCGGCAAAGCGGATCACCTGGCCGGGGCGCAATTTTGCCCGTTTGCGGGTGTCGACCGTGCCATCGACACTGACCATGCCCTCGGCAATGGCGGTATGCGCGGCGCCGCCCGATTCGCAGAGGCCGGTGGCCTTGAGCAACTGGTCAAGCTGGATGTGGTCGCCGCGCACGGCAAATTCGATACTCATCAGGAGTCTCCCAACAGGATGATGTGGACGCGGCACGGGCCGTGCGCACCGAGCACGATGGTCTGCTCGATGTCGCCGGTACGCGATGGCCCGGAAATGAAATTGAGCGCGCGCGGCAGGCTGCCGTCGCCGCTGGCACGAACGCGGGCAAAGGCCTGCTCCATGGTCGCCAGCAAACGCGACACCGGCAGCAGCGCAATATGGGTTTCCGGCAGCAGGCTGACGCTGGCCGGAGTTTGCGGCGACGAAGTCAGCAGCAGGGTGCCGGTTTCGGCCACGGCGCAGAAAGCACCGGTAATTCCGACCGGATCGGCGTCTTCCGCCGCCCGCGCGGCCACGCTCAGGCCGGCGCCGGCCCAGTCGAGGTCGGCCAGTTCGCCGCTGATCACCGCCTGCAAAGGCAGGCCCTGCACCTGCAGCCAGGCCGCTACCGCCTGCGGCGCCGACGCCCGCTGGGCGATGCGGGCGACGCTGCTGGCCAGGCTTTCGGCCTTGGCGACAAAACGCTCGATCAGAGCCTCGGCAGCGGCCGAAAACTGCGGCTGCGGGCCGAGCGGTCGGGCCGCCAGATAGGCTTCGGCGGCAGCGCGGCGACTGGCAAAATCGCCGCGCTGGGCGGCACCGGCAGCCTGGACCCCGGCACGGATCCGCTGCCGGATTTCGCTGCGCGCCGTGCCGGCGGCAGCAAGCAGCCGGGCATCCTCGGTCGTCGGCGGATTCACGGGGCGCTTCTCACGGGCGTTCACAGGCAATTCCTCGGCGTTCCGGCAACAAAGGCTTCGATATTGTCGATCAGTTGATCGGCGAGCGCCTGCATCGCCGGACGGCTCGACCAGGCAACGTGCGGCGTCAGGATGAAGTTGGGCAGCGCCAGCAGGTCGGGCGCCAGCAAGGGATGAGCCGCCGGCGGCGGTTCGCTGCTCAGCACATCAAAACCGGCACCGCCAATCCAGCCCTCGCGTAGCGCGCGAGCGAGCGCTAACTCATCAACGATGCCGCCGCGCGCGGTGTTGATCAGCAAGGCATCGGAGCGCATCGCACGCAACTCGGCCTCACCGATCAGGTGGCGGGTTTCCGGCGTCAGCGGGCAATGCAGGCTGAGCACGTCGGCCTCGGCCAAGGCCTGATCAAACGACACGTAACCAGGACGCGGCGTCGCCACGCCCTTGCGCTCGACCTGCAACACGCGCATGCCGAAAGCGCTGGCCAGCCGCGCCACGCCCTGCCCCAGGCTGCCATTGCCGACCAAGGCCAGGGTCGAACCGTGCAGGTCGCGGATCGGGTGGTCGAACAGACAGAACTGGCTGGCCTGCGACCAGGCGCCGGCCTGCAGCGTCTGCCGCCAGGCGGCGAGATTGCGCAGCAAGGCGAGAATCAGCGACAGCACGTGCTCGGGCACGGTGTGCTCGGCGTAGCCACGGATATTGCTGACGACGATGCCGCGCGCCCGGCAGGCGGCGAGGTCGATGTGGTTGGCGCCGGTCGCGGCAATGGCGATCATTTTCAGCTCGGGCAGCGCGTCGACCGTGGCGGCGCTCAGCGGCACCTTGTTGGTGACCGCGATCTGCACTCCCTGCAAGCGAGCGACCACTTCGTCAGCAGACGTTGCAGCGTGGGACACCCACTGGTGAGCAAAGCCCGGTGCGCGCAACTCGGCACGCAAGCCGGCGGCATCAAGATCAACAATCCGCCACATCGTCGGCGGCCCTCAGCCGAGCAGGTCGCAGGCGATTCCGGCCGCGTCGGCGAGCGCCACGACCTGGGCGCCAAGCCCGGCTTCGCCGGTGAACAACAGGCGTTCAATGCCGGCCCGGCAGAGGCCGTCAATCGCGTCCTTGTCGCCCTGGACCAGATTCAGCACGCCGCCCGGCCAGTCACAACGCGAGCTCAGTTCGCACAGGGCAAAAACGGCCGACGGCGCCTGCGGGCTGGGCTTGACGGTCAGCGTGCCGCCGGCCAGCAGCAAGGGCGCAATCGCTGCGGCAAAGCGCGACAAGGGGCGCTCCGCGCCGACCACCAACCCGAACACGCCGCTGACGAAGCCGGCCTGGCCGACCAGGTCGCTGCGCAAGGCGGCAACGGCGGCGTCGACTTCGGCGGTTGCCGCTTCATCGGCCAGACCCAGGTCCTGCTGCAGGAGCTTGGCGAAATGCCCGCGATAACGCTCCAGGCCGTCGGCCAGCGCCTGAATGCAGACCCGGCGGGCCGGCATGCCCATCGCCGCCCATTGCGGCTGCGCGGCCTGCGCGGCGGTCACCGCCTCGGCGGCCTCGGCGGCGCCGCACAGCGGCACCCGGCGCACGGCCTCGCCACTGACCGGATTGACCACATTGAAGAAGCGGTCGCCGACGCTCAGGTAGGCGCGGCCGTTGACCCACATCGGAATGGCCATCGGGCCTTCGGGAGCGAAATCCATGCTCAAACTCTCTTTCTTGCTGCGTAGCGTTCGTGAAAAGTCGGGCCCGGCGGTACCGGCAGGTCGCGACCCACGGTCCACCCCGGCGCCAGGCCGAAAATGCGGATGCGGCGGCCGCCGCGACTCCCGTCTGGAGCCGGGTCGGCCAGCCAGCCAAGATAACGCGCGGCGATCCGGGAAAACAGTCGATACAAGCGCGGCTGCCGCGCCAGCCAGCCCCAGGCTTTGAAGGTGAGGCGTTCGCCGAGCGGGCGCAAACCGCGCTCGACCTGGGTTTCGCGCAACCGGTGCATCAGCTTGGGCAGCGGAATGCGCACCGGGCAGACGCTACCGCACTGGTTGCAGCCAGTCGTTGCCTGCGGCAGGTCGACGGCGTTTTCGATACCGGTGTACAGCGGCGTCAGCACCGAGCCCATCGGCCCCGGGTAGACCCAGCCGTAGGCGTGGCCGCCGAGCGAAAAATATACCGGGCAATGGTTCATGCAGGCGCCGCAGCGAATGCAGCGCAGCATGTCCTGGTAGTCGGAGCCGAGCAGGTCGGCGCGGCCGTTGTCGACCAGGATGAAGACCGTCTTTTGCGGCCCGTCGTGTTCGCCGCTGCGGCGGGTGCCGGTCAGCAGCGAGACGTAGTTGGAGATGCTCTGGCCAGTTGCCGAGCGCGGCAACATCCGCATGAGGGTGGCGAAATCCTCCAGCGTCGGGATCACCTTCTCGATCCCGGTGACCACCACATGCAAGGGCGGCAGCGTGGTCACCATCCGGCCATTGCCTTCGTTGGTCACCAGCGCGGCAGTGCCGCTTTCGGCGATCAGGAAATTGGCACCGCTGACCCCCATCTCGGCACTGAGAAAATGTTCGCGCAGCACGCCGCGCGCCTCGCGCGTCATCTCCGGGATGTCGGCGGAATTGCGCGTTTTTTGCGGTCGACCGTGATTTTCGGCAAAAAGCGCCTCGACTTCACCGAGCGTTTTGTGCACCGCCGGCGCGATGATGTGCGACGGGGTTTCCCCGGCCAGTTGCACGATGTATTCGCCGAGGTCGGTCTCCACCGGCTGGATGCCGGCGGCTGCAAGCGCCGCGTTGAGGTGCATTTCCTCGGACAGCATCGACTTCGACTTGACCACCTTGCGCACGCCGTGCTGCCGGGCCAGCGCCACCACCAGCGCCGCCGCCTCTTCGCCGTCACGCGCCCACAGCACCTCGGCGCCGCTAGCCAGCGCCCGCTCCTCGAACAGGCTCAGCCAGACGTCGAGGTCAGCGAGTGCGCGGTTGCGGATCTCGGCGCAGGCATCGCGCAGGCGCTCGCCGTCGAGGCCATCCTCAGCCAGCGCCGCGACGCCCTTGGCGCGCTTGCCGACGAACAGCGGCCGTGCCTTTTGCAAGGCCTGTTGCAGCACCGGGTTGCGCACCTTGTCGCCGGCGCGCTGCTGGAAAAACATCGCCTGCGAATGCTTCGCAGCGCCAGGTTGGCGGGCGCTCACTTGGCTACCTCGCCCGCCAGAATCTCGGCAAAGTGCAACACCCGGGTGGTTTCGTCGCCACGCCGCCGCAAGCGCCCCTCGATATTGAGCAGGCAGCCGAGATCGCCGCCAGCCACTACGTCAGCACCGACGCTGGCAATCGATTCGCACTTGCGGTCGACGATGCGCGTCGACACTTCACCGTACTTGACCGAAAAGGCGCCGCCGAACCCGCAGCACTCTTCGCATTCAGGCATCTCTTCCAGCTTCAATCCGGGCAGGCGGGCGAGCAGTTCGCGCGGCTGCTGCTTGATCCCGAGACCGCGCAGCCCCTTGCACGAGTCGTGGTAAGTGACGCTGCCGGAAAAATCGCCTGCGGGCGAAAAATCGGGCGCATGTTCAGCCAGAAACTGGCTCAACTCGCGGGTTGCCCCGGCCACCGCCTGCGCCCGCATTGCCCAGGCCGGCTCGTCGGCAAGCAGTTGCGGATAGCCGTTGCAGATGTGTTCGGCACAGGAGCCGGACGGCACCACCACGCGCTCGTAGCCTTCCAGCTCGGCGACGGCCTTCTTCGCCAACGCGACCGCGATCGCCCGCTGGCCAGCACTTGCTGCCGGCTGGCCGCAGCAGGTCTGGCCGTCCGGGACCACCACCGTGCAGCCGACGCGCTCCAGCAACTGCAGCGCAGCAAAGCCGACTTCGGGCCGCATCAGGTCCACGAGGCAGGTCACATAGAGGGCCACTCGCATGTTAATATTGCGCCGCACAAGAATATAAACGGGCAATCCTACCCAAAGCGCACCAATAAAGGAATCCAGTTGTCGCAAACAGAACGCCAATCGCCTGCCGGGAACAGCGAGCAGGCCAAGGCCCCCGGCTCCATCCAGGTCATCGAGCGCATGATGTCGCTGCTCGATGCGCTCGCCACTTCGCCCGAGCCGGCAACGCTGAAGCAACTGGCGACCGACACCGAACTGCACCCCTCGACTGCGCACCGCATCCTCGCGGCGATGACTCAGGCGCGCTTTGTCGAGCGCCAGGATTCTGGCGCTTATCGCCTGGGCATTCGTCTGCTCGAACTGGGCAACATCGTCAAATCGCGGATCAACCTGCGTGAAGTCGCCCTGCCCTACATGCAGCAACTGCATGAAGTGATCGGCGAAGCGATCAACCTCGGCACCCGCCACGACGACGATATCGTTTATCTGGAGCGGACCTCGTCGGGCCGCTCGCTGGTTCGCGTCGTCTATCTGGTCGGCGGCCGCGCACCGCTGCACCTGACCTCGCTGGGCAAGCTGTTCCTCGCTGCCGAAGGCCCGCAGAAAGTGCGCGACTACGCCAAACGCACCGGCCTGCCCGGCAAGACGCCGCATTCGCTGACCTCGCTCGAAGCGCTGGAAAAGGAACTCGACAAAGTCCGCCGGCACGGCATCGCCTACGACGACGAGGAAGCCGAACTCGGCCTCAAGTGCGTCGCCGCGCCGATCCACGACGACGAAGGCCACATCGTCGCCGCCCTCTCGGTATCGGCCCCGGCCGACCGGCACGACCCCGACTGGGCGGCACAGGTCCGCCGTACCGCCGACGCCGTTTCACAAGCCCTGGGCTATACCGGCCACAAGCGCTGAACGCTGGACAGGTCGGACAATCCGCTTGGCCGACACCAAGGCGAAAAGCGAGTGATAGAATCCTGCGTTTGCTTTTACATCCCCTGGAGTCATAACAATGATTAGTCTCGCCCACGCCCAGACCGCAGGCGCTGCTGCCGACCCGACCGGCGGCCTGATGCAGATGCTGCCGATGATCCTGATGTTCGTCGTGCTGTGGTTCCTGATGATTCGTCCGCAAATGAAAAAAGCCAAGGAACACAAGGCTTTGCTCGAAGCCCTGGCCAAGGGTGACGAAATCGTGACCCAGGGCGGCCTGGTCGGCAAGATCGTCAAGGTCGGTGAATCCTACGTCACCGTCGAGATCGCCGAAGGCACCGAAGTGGTCGTACAAAAACCGGCCGTTGGCCTGGTCCTGCCCAAGGGCACGCTGAAGAGCCTGTAATTTCTTCCCCAGAAGGCGGCCCCGGCCGCCTTTGTCGCTTTAGAGCCACCATGAATCGCTACCCCCTGTGGAAGTACCTCACCGTTGCCATTGCGCTGGTGCTGGGCTTCATCTACACCCTGCCCAATTTCTTTGGCGAATCGCCGGCCGTGCAGGTTTCGAGCGCCAAGGCCACGATCAAGGTCGACGACAAGGCGCGCGCCCGCGTTGAAGAAACGCTCAAGGGCGCCGGCATCGGCCACGACGGCATCGTTCTCGACGGCGTCGGCGTCAAGGCCCGCTTCAAGGACACCGACACCCAGTTGAAGGCCAAAGACTTGCTGGAAAAGACCTTCAATCCAGACACGACGGACCCGCAGTACGTCGTTGCGCTGAACCTGCTGTCGGCCTCGCCGCAATGGCTGACCGGTCTGCACGCGCTACCGATGTATCTCGGCCTCGACCTGCGCGGGGGGGTACACTTCCTGCTGCAAGTGGACATGAAAGGTGCGCTGACCAAGCGCCTCGACGCCACCGCCGGCGACCTGCGCACCGCGCTGCGCGACAAGAACATCCGCCACGCCGGCCTGTCGCGCGAAGGCGAGCGCCTGGTTGTCCGCTTCCGCGATGCGGAAACCCGCGACAAAGCCAGGAACGCCATTGCCGATGCGCAACCCGACCTGCAACTGGGCGAGCAGGGCGAAGGCAGCGACCTCAAACTGGTTGGGACGCTGAAGCCGGAAGCACAGAAAAAAATCGGCGAATTCGCGCTCAAGCAGAACATCACCACCCTGCACAACCGGATCAACGAACTCGGCGTTGCCGAGCCGGTGATCCAGCAGCAAGGCGCCGACCGCATCGTCGTTCAACTGCCGGGCGTACAGGACACGGCCAAGGCCAAGGACATCCTCGGCCGTACCGCAACGCTTGAAATCCGCATGGTCGACGATGCACCCGGCGGCCTCGACGCCGCGCTGGCCGGCAACGCGCCGTTCGGCACCGAGGTCTATAACGAACGCGGCGGCCAGCCGCTGCTGGTCAAGAAGCAGGTGGTGCTGACCGGCGACCGCCTGACCGACGCGCAACCCGGCTTCGACAGCCAGACCCACGAGCCGGCCGTGCATTTGACGCTGGACTCCGCCGGCGCCCGCATTTTCAAGGACATCACCCGTGAAAACGTCGGCAAGCGGATGGCCATCCTGCTGATCGAGAAGGGTAAGGGCGAAGTCGTCACCGCGCCGGTGATCCGTACCGAAATCGGTGGCGGCCGGGTCCAGATTTCTGGCCGCATGACCACCAGCGAAGCCAACGACACCGCGCTGCTGCTGCGTGCCGGTTCGCTCGCCGCGCCGATGGACATCGTTGAGGAACGCACCATCGGCCCGTCGCTCGGCGCCGAGAACATCAAGAAAGGCTTCAACTCGACGCTGTGGGGTTTTGCCGCGATTGCGCTGTTCATGATCGTCTATTACCGCATGTTCGGCCTGATCTCGGGCCTGGCGCTGGCCGCCAACCTGCTCTTTCTGGTCGCCCTGCTGTCGCTGCTGCAGGCCACGCTGACCCTGCCCGGCATCGCGGCCATTGCGCTGACGCTGGGCATGGCGATCGACGCCAACGTGCTGATCAATGAACGGATCCGCGAGGAACTCCGCGTCGGCATGCCGCCGCAGGCGGCCATCGCGGAAGGTTACGAGCGGGCTTTCGGGACCATTCTCGACTCCAACATCACCACCCTGATCGCCGGCCTGGCGCTGCTGCTGTTCGGTTCCGGCCCGGTGCGCGGCTTTGCCGTGGTGCATTGTCTCGGCATCCTGACCTCGATCTTCTCGTCCATCGTCGTCTCGCGCGCGCTGGTCAACCTGATCTACGGCCGCCAGAAGAAGCTGGCCACGGTCGCCATCGGGCAAATCTGGAAGCCGGGCACCTCTGCCACGGTCAACGCCGAAAAATAAGGAAAAAGCATCATGGAATTTTTCCGGATCAAGAACGACATCCCCTTCATGCGCCATGCGCTGAAGTTCAACCTCATCTCGCTGATCACCTTCCTGCTCGCGGTCTTCTTCCTGCTGACCAAGGGTCTGCACCTGTCGGTCGAATTCACCGGCGGCACGCTGATCGAAGTCCGCTACGAGCAGGCCGCCGACCTGGAAAAGATCCGCGGCGCCCTGGGCAAGGCCGGCTTCAGTGACTATGCGGTGCAGAATTTCGGCTCATCGCAGGACGTGATGATCCGCCTGCCGCTGAAAGCCGAACAAAAGGCCGACCTGATCGGCGACCAGGTGATGGCCGCGCTGGCCGCCGAAGCCCCCGGCGGCAGCAAGCAGCGGGTCGAGTTCGTCGGCCCGCAGGTCGGCAAAGAACTCGCCGAGAACGGCGCGATGGCGCTGCTGGTGGTGATCGTGGGGATCGTCATCTACCTCGCCTTCCGCTTCGAATGGCGCTTTTCGGTGTCGGCGATCATCGCCAACCTGCACGACGTAATCATCATCCTCGGCTTCTTCGCCGCCTTCCAGTGGGAATTCTCGCTGTCGGTGCTGGCTGCGGTACTGGCCGTCCTCGGCTACTCGGTCAACGAATCGGTGGTGGTCTTCGACCGCGTCCGCGAGACCTTCAAGAACGTGCGCGGCCTCTCCACGCCGCAAGTCCTCGACCACGCGATCACCAGCACCATTTCGCGGACCATCATCACCCACGGCTGTACCCAGCTGATGGTCCTGTCGATGCTGGTCTTCGGCGGCGAGACGCTCTACTACTTCTCGTTGGCGCTGACCATCGGCATCTGCTTCGGGATCTACTCCTCGGTACTGGTCGCCAGCCCCCTGGTAATGTGGCTGGGTGTTTCGCGCGAACAGTTCATCGCCAAGCAGAAGAAGGCCATCGAAGGCATGACCGACGACGGCGCCTGCGTCTGACAGCCCTCGGGGCCGTGACCGACGGCCCGCCCAAGCGACAAAAAAGCCACCGGAAATTACCGGTGGCTTTTTTTACCTCTGCGACGCCAGCCCGAGCCGGCATCACGAGCAGCAAGACTGGCTTACCAGGCCGGGGTGCTTGCTGCGGGTGGCACCGCTGGTGGGGCGGGAAGCCAGGCACCGCTGGCGCCATACACGACCGCCAGTGCCAGCAACAAAGCAAACAGGAAAGCCCCCCAACCACCACCACGGGCCGGTTCGCCGCCCCCGCCCTGCTTGCGTCCGGTCAGCATCGGCTTGACCAGGTCCTGCTTTTTCACATGCGTATAGAACAGGATCGCGGCGATATGCAGCGCAACCAGAATCAGCAGCAAATCGGCAAACAGGTGATGCATGCCCGTCAGGCGATTGCTCAACTCCTTGCCGACCAGTTCATAGAGCGGGCCGGTGAAGGCAATATCGTCATTGGCAAAGAGGCCACTGACGATTTGCACGGTCAACAGGCCCAGCAAGGCCAAAACCGAGCAGGCCCCGAGCGGATTATGCCCTGCGCCCTGCCAGTGTCCGGCCAGATACGCCCGCACCCGTGCCGGAGTGGGAAAAAACTGGGCAAAGCGGGCATAGCTTGAACCGACCACGCCCCAAACCAGGCGAAACGCCACCAGTCCTGCCGCCAGCAGGCCACAACGCGCGTGCCAGTCGATCCAGTTGCCACCGACCTGACCACTAATCACCGCCACCAGTACGGTCACGACCAAGACCCAGTGAAACACACGCGTCGGCAGATCCCAGACACGAATTCCTTGTTGCTTCATATCCACCCTTCATCATTACCCCCTGGCAAGCCAACGGCTGCCAGCAAAACAGGCGCCCGCAGGCGCCTGTCAGAGTATGCACGACACTGTCGCCAGTGCCTGTTGCATGGATTACTTTTCATCCTTGCGGAATTTGTCGTGACAGCCCTTGCAGGTCTCGCCGACCTTGCCAAACTGCGCCTTGATCGCGGCGGCGTCGCCGGCAGCGGCGACCTTGGCCAGTTCGTTGGCTTCCTTGTTGAAAGCCATGGCAACCTTCTTGACGCCTTCGCCATCGGTGAACAGTTCCGGCTTGACCCGGGTCTCAACCCAGCCCTTGCCCTTGTCGCTACCCGGCACATAGAGTGCCCCCATGCCGGAATTAGCCAGCGCGGCAATCGTATTGGCTGCGGCCACCGCCTGATCCTTGTTGAAGGAGCCCGGGTTATCGACCAGCATGCCCTTGAGTTTGCCCATGTTCCAGGCCATCACCGCATAACCGGACTGACGCCACTTGATGGCATCCTCGACCTTGACCTGGGCAACAGCAGAACCGGCGATAGCGACGGCAAGCAAAGACAGCAGCAGTTTGGATTTCATCTATTTTCTCCGTGGTAGGCAGGGCGGACTTGCCGCAACGATTATAAGATTTTGATTATACCCAAGCGAACCAGCGCAGGACGCGGGAATAAGTGAAGCATTTTGAACGGTTCGCTGAAGAATTCGCAACGCCCGCAGCGAAAAATGGGCAAAACCATTTTTTTGACAAATGTGAATGCGCTTGGCAGCGCCTTTAACGACAATCCGCCGTTCCCGTTTTCTGCTGCCCTGCCCTCCATGCGTAACCACGAAGCCCCACCCGGACGCGGCCTGTCGATCGTCGACAGCCTCGGGCGGCGCTCGACCCTGATTTTCACACTGCTCGCCCTGCTTGCCGGCTGCGCCTACTACCTGCTGGCCAGTCAGACTGCGGATGAACGTGCCAGCGCCGCAGAAATCAATCTGGCCGGACGACGGCGGATGCTGTCGCAGCACATTGGCCTGCTCGCCAGCCAATTGCAACGGCGGCCGGACCGCGACGATGCAGAGGCACTGGCCCGGGCCGCCCAGGAGATGGCGGAAATTCACCAGACACTGCTTGAAGGCACGCCCGACCGGCGCATCCGCCCCCTGCCGCAAGCCCTGCAGGCAGACCTGCAAGCAGGCGACGGCGCCCATGCGCAGATTCGCCGGTTCATCGAGTTGAGTCAGGAGCTCAGTCGCCAGCCGCAAGACATGACCGGGCAGGAAAAAGCGCTGAGCCAGCTGGTCGAACTCAGCCGGGGCCCAGTCCTGACTGCGGTTGACCAGCTGGTCGGCAGCTACCAGCGGCTCAGCGAGAACAAGAGCGATGCGCTACGCCAGCAACAATGGCTGGTGCTGATCGCCGCGCTCGCGTTGCTTGCTTACTCGGCACTCGGCGTACTGCGCCCGCTGATCATCCAGGTCCGGCGCACCCTGGCCGACCTTGCCTCATCGGAAACCGCCTTACGCCAGACCATGGCTGAAAACCGCCTGATCCTCGACACCACCGACGAAGGGCTGTTCGGCGTCGACCGCCACGGGCGGATTCGCTTCATCAATCCGGCGGCGGCACAAATGCTCGGCATCCAGGCCCGCGAACTGGCCGGACTCGACCACCACCCGTCGATCATCGAACAACGTGACCATTGCCCGATCTGCACCGCACTGGCGCAAGGCAGCCGACAAAAAATCGAAAGCAGCGTATTCATCCGGCACCGTCCCGGCGAACGCAGCAGTTTTGCCGTCGAGTACTCGGTCGTCCCGCGCCCGGACGGTCAGGGTGCGGTGATTTCCTTCCGCGACATCAGCGCCCGCCTCGCCGCAGAGGAACGCGTACAGCGCATCCGCCAGCGCCTGGTAGACGCCGTCGAGGCCATGGACGATGCCTTTGCCCTGTTCGACGCTGATGATCGGCTCAGTCTGTACAACCTGCGATTTACCGAATTTTTCCCCCTCCCCGGCGACAGCGGGCCGCTCGGCCTGAGTTTTGCCGAGTTCATTAGCACCGCCGCACGCCTGGGGCTGTACGCCCAACTGCCAGCCGACCTGGACGCCTGGCTGGAGGAGCGCCTGGCCGCCCACCGTACAGCCAATGGCTCGATTGAAATCGCCTGTGCCGATGGCCGCTGGCTGCGCGCTACCGAGCGCCGCACCCGCGAAGGCGGCACGGTGGTGATCTGGTCCGACGTCACCCATCTCAAGCACGCGCTGATTGCTGCCGACCGGGGCAGCCGGGCAAAGTCCGAATTCCTGTCGCGCATGAGCCATGAGTTGCGTACGCCGCTGAATGCGATTCTCGGCTTTGCACAGGTGCTCGAACTCGGCGGCGGCAGCAGCCTCAAGCCAGACCAGCAGGAATACGTCGGCCATATTCTGCAGGGGGGCCGCCACCTGCTCTCTTTGATCAACGAAGTTCTCGATCTGTCGGCCATCGAAGCCGGCAAACTCAGCATCGACCATCAAGAGGTCAACCTTGGCGACCTCTGCCGCGAGTGCCTGAGCCTGATTTCGCCGCTGGCGGCCAACCGCGACATCACTTTGCGGCAGGAACTGCCCTCCGACGCCACGGTTCTGGCCGATCGCAAGCGGCTCAAGCAGGTGCTGCTCAACCTGCTCTCCAATGCAATCAAGTACAACCGCCCGGCTGGCGAAGTGCGGGTCGAAGCCAGCAGCGATGGCGACTGGCTCCGCCTGGAAGTGCACGATACCGGCCAGGGCATCTCCCACACCCAAGCCGAACGGGTTTTTCAGCCGTTTGAACGGCTTGGCCGCGAAGAAATCGAAGGCACCGGGATTGGCCTGGCCATCACCCGTCGCCTGGTGGAATTGATGGGCGGCGAAATCGGTTTCGACAGCCAGCCCGGGCAAGGTACCTGCTTCTGGCTGCGGCTGCCTGCGGCCTGCCGGACCACCGTGCCGACCAGCGGGCCGCGCGCCAGCAGCGAAACAGCCGCGCTGCCGGCCGGGGAACCGGGCCAGGCCCTGATCAGCGTCGGCGTCGACGACCACCATCTGCAATTGCTGGAACTGATCTGCCGCACGCTAGGCCAAACCCGCCTGCTCGCCTTTGCCGAAGCCGCACCGGCATTACAGGCCGCCAGCCATCAAGCCTGCCTGGCGATCATCGCCGCGCCCCCGGCTTTAGCCAGCCTGCAAGGCGTGCGCGACAAGGCAGCAGGGCGACCGCCGCTGATTGCCCTGAGCGCCGCCGACACTGCACCGGATGCTGCCGACCTGCACCACCCCCTGCCCTTGAACCCGCGCCTGCTGGCGCGTACCCTGCGGGAGCTTGCCCATGCCAGCTGAACCCACCTGCCGGCTCGACCCTGAGCGTTTCCATCGCGCCCGCATCGTGGCGCTTGATGACCAGCCGGGCAATGTGCGCCTGCTGGAGGTTTTCCTCGGCGAAGCCGGCTACCGCCATCTGACCGGCCTGACCGACCCTACCCGGCTGCTGGAAGTGCTCGATGCTGAAGCAGTCGACCTGCTGCTGCTCGACATGCGCATGCCGGTTTTGGATGGCCTCTCCGTGCTCGCCTTGCTGCAGGATGAAATTCGTCTGCACGGACTACAGGTCATCGTGCTGACCGCGCAAACCGAGCGGGAAACCCGCCTGGCCGCACTCGCCCAAGGCGCCCGTGACTACATCACCAAGCCCTTCGACAGCGAGGAATTGCTGTGCCGCATCCACAATGCACTGGAAGCCCGCTTTCTTTATCAAGACCGGGCCAGCGAGGCCGAACGGCTTGACGCGATGGTCCGCGAGCGAACTGCGCAACTTGCCGAAACCCAGTTCGAACTGGTGCGCTGTCTGGCTCGTGCCGGCGAATTTCGCGACAGCGATACCGGTTCGCATATTTTGCGGGTATCCATCGGCTGTCGCCTGCTGGCCGAGGCGGCCGGCCTCTCCGCGCATGAAATCGAACTGATCCGCTATGCCTCGATGATGCACGACATTGGCAAAATTGGCGTTGCCGACCGGATCTTGCACAAGCCGGCACGCCTGACGCCGGAGGAATTCGAGGAAATCAAGACCCACTGCCGGTATGGTGTCGAAATCATTGGCAACCATCCGGCCGACGTGACCCAGATGGCTCGCTCAATTGCCCTCACCCATCATGAACGCTGGGATGGGCAGGGTTACCCGCAAGGCTTGCGGGGTGAGGAGATTCCGGTTGCCGGCCGGATCACCGCGATCATCGACGTCTACGATGCGCTGACCTCCAGCCGCCCCTACAAGCCAGCCTTCCCTCCCGCAGAAGCATTGCGCATCGTCAGCCAGGGAGCGGGCAGCCAGTTTGATCCGGCCTTGGTCACGCATTTCCTGGCCATTCACGAGCAGTTGCGACAACTGCTCGAAGCGCTGGCGCAGGATGAAACACCGGCCAGCGGCACCGGCTAAAACGCCTCAGACAGCGAATACGTGCTTGACCCGCAGGGTCGGGGCGCCGGCCTCGATCTGCAGCAAGCGGGCGATATTCGGGTGTTTCCCGGGATTGGCCCGTTCATCCTCGGTATGCTCGGCAAAAATCTCCAGGCCTTTCTTCGCGGCCTCGGCGTTGATCGAGCCATAAGTCTGGGCCAAGTGGTTGTACACCGCCAGCGAACCCTGGCTACCGGGCTTGTTCTCGATCGTCGCAGCGACATTGCCATCGGCATCGAGCAGGTTCAGTGCGGCAAGGTGCGAAATGCCAGGGAGTTTTTTCAGGTTTTCAGCAAAAGACATTTTTGGTAGTTAGCAGTTAGTGCTTAGAGTTGTTAGCAGGCGCTGTCGAGAGGACTTGGAAATCTGCGCAAGGGGGCCGTCATTTACCGGCAGCCGACAATCGGCCACCGGCAACATGCCGTTTACTTCCAGTCGCGTTTGGCACGGACCAGGCCGATGATCAGGCCGGTGGTGAAGGTGCCGATCGGTACCGTCAGCGCAATCGCCTTGATTCCGCGCTCGAGCTCGTAGAAACCGAGCATCACGGTCACCAGCGCCAAGCCGACGGCCAGTCCCAACGCCCCCCCCTTGAGCCCGCCATTGATGACCTGGCGGTCGCTGACCTTGCGCTCGCCAGTGCAATGCGGGCAGTAGATCGCGTCTTCAGGCACTTCCCGTCCGCATTGAGTACATTGCATGGCGAACGCTCCGGATCAGATCCGCTTGGCCAGCTCGGCGGCCTTGCCGGTGTAATCCCACGGCGTCAGCTTGAGCAGGGCTTCCTTGGCCTCGGCCGGGATGTCCAGCGTCTGCACGAAAGCCTGCATGCCCTCGCGGGAAACGCGGGTACCACGGGTCAGCTCCTTGAGCTTCTCGTACGGATTGGCGATGCCGTAGCGGCGCATCACGGTCTGGATCGGCTCGGCCAGCAGTTCCCAATTGGCGTCGAGGTCGGCCTGCATCAGGTCGGCATTGATTTCCAGCTTGCCCAGGCCCTTGAGCAGCGAGTCGTAACCGAGCAGGGTGTAGCCCAGGCCGACGCCCATGTTGCGGAGCACGGTGGAGTCGGTCAGGTCGCGCTGCCAGCGGGAAATCGGCAGCTTCTCGGCGAGGTGCTTCAAGACGGCGTTGGCCAGACCGAGGTTGCCTTCGGAGTTTTCGAAGTCAATCGGGTTGACCTTGTGCGGCATCGTGGACGAGCCGACTTCACCGGCCTTGACCTTCTGCTTGAAGAAACCGAGCGAGATATAGCCCCAGACATCGCGATCGAGGTCGATCAGGATGCTGTTGGCGCGGGCGAAGGCGTCGAACAGTTCGGCCAGCGCGTCGTGCGGCTCGATCTGGATGGTGTAGGGGTTGAAGGTCAGGCCGAGCGATTCGACGAAGCGCTTGGCGAAGCCTTCCCAGTCGTACCCCGGATAGGCCGACAGGTGGGCGTTGTAGTTACCGACCGCGCCGTTGATCTTGCCGAGCAGCTCAACGCCGGCGATGCGGGCACGGGCGCGCTGCAGGCGGTAGGCCACGTTGGCGAACTCCTTGCCCATGGTAGACGGCGTGGCCGGCTGGCCGTGCGTGCGGCTCATCATCGGCACGTCGGCGTGGGCGTGGGCCAGCTCGACCAGTTTGGCGATGACCTTGTCCAGCGTCGGGAGCATGCCCTGCTCGCGGGCATCCTTGCACATCAGGCCATGCGACAGGTTGTTGATGTCTTCGGAAGTACACGCAAAGTGGATGAACTCGCTGACCTTGGTCACTTCGGCGTTGGCCTTGGTCTTGTCCTTGATCCAGTATTCAAGGGCCTTGACGTCGTGGTTGGTAGTGGCCTCGATGGCCTTCACCTCGGCCGCCTGCTCCGGGCCAAAGCCTTTGACCAGCGCATCCAGTTCTGCCACGGTCGACGGCGAAAAAGCCGGAATTTCGGTGAAATGCGGCTCGGCAGCGAGTGCCTTCAGCCATTCGATCTCGACCTTGAGGCGGGCACGGATCAGGCCGAATTCGGAAAAATGTTCGCGCAACGCGTCGACTTTGCCGGCATAGCGGCCATCGAGCGGGGAAAGTGCGGTCAGGGGATTGCAGGTCATGGGAACGTCCTTTTCAACAAGACCTCAATTTTACCTGCCGCTTGATCCCGTGCGCTATACGCTATAATCGCCATTCTTCAATCCACGAGCATGCGATGAAGCTGATCGGCTCCCACACCAGTCCTTTTGTCCGCAAGGTCCGCATTGTCCTGGCCGAAAAAAAGATCGACGTCGAGTTCGAAATCGATTCGCCGTGGCTGGCCGAAAGCAAAGTACCCGACAGCAACCCGCTGGGCAAAATTCCGGTGCTGTTGCTGGACGACGGCACGCCGCTGTTCGACTCCCGGGTAATCGTCGAATACATCGACAACCTTTCGCCCAACAACAAGCTGTTTCCCGCCCCCAACCGTGAACGGACCGAGGTCAAGCGCTGGGAAGCCTTGGCCGACGGTATCTGCGAAGCTGCCGCCAGCATCGTGGTCGAACGCAAGCGCCCGGCCCACCAGCAAAGCGGCGACTGGATCCAGCGCCAGCAGGACAAAATCGACCGCAGCCTGGCCTTCATGAGCGAGCATCTCGGCGACAAGGCCTACTGCATGGGCAACCATATTTCGATGGCCGACATCGCGGCCGGCACGGCACTTGGCTATCTGGCCTTCCGCTTCCCCGCAATCGACTGGCCGACCCTCTACCCCAACCTCGAGCGCCTGGCCGGCAAACTGCAGCAGCGCCCGTCATTCGCCGAAACCCTGCCGCACGACTGACGCAGCCCCCCCCCCTGGGCGGACCACTTTCAAGAGGCGCTACGGCGCCTCTTGGCTTATCCGCGCAAACCGTCTTTGTCATACTCATTTGCGTTAGATCAAAACGCAAAACCAGGACGCTGGGCACAATTCGCGGATTTACATTCAATAAAATCAATTAACCATTCATAAATCCCGGAGGAGAAACATGTCCGATCGTCCGACATCGGTCGCGACCAGGCTCATCCTGGTCATGGCCACCGGCATCGCCCTGCTGCTTGGCAGCGCGGCTGCCGGTCTCTCACATTACCTCAGCACAAAACTGGAAGCCCGCGCCAATACCGCGTTGCAGACGGCGAATCAGCAAATCGTCGACATGATTGACGCCTACAACCAGGCGCTCAAGGGAGAAATCAGCCGTCTCAACCGGGTTTTCGCCAGCCACTACCCGGAAGCCTTCAGCCGTAACGACAGCGGCCAGTTGCTCCACGGCCAGCAGTTGATCGGCTTCGAGCAGACCGCGATCCCCGACCGTTTCACCCAGCTCACCGGTGCCTATGCAACTGTCCTGACCCGGCGCGGCGAAGATTTTGAACGGACCGCAACCTCGATCAAGGACGACAAGGGGCAGCGCGCCTCGGGCATCCCGCTGGGCCGCGAACACCCGGCGGTGGCCCGCCTGCTCAAGGGCGAAACCTATACCGGCAAGGCGCGCATGCTCGGCCGCGACGTGATGACGCATTACCAGCCGATCAAGGACGGCCAGGGCGAGGTCATTGGCGCCTTTTTCACCGGCATCGATTTTTCGGCGGGGCTGGCCGAACTGCGCAAGAAAGTCCTCTCGGTAAAGGTTGGCGCCACCGGCTACCCTTATGCCTTCGATGCCGGCAAGGACAAGGGGCTGCTGACCATGCACCCGAAAATCGAGGGCAAATCGCTGCTCGACATGAAAGGGGCACGCGGCGAGGAATTCGTCAAGGAAATGCTGGCCAGAAAGGACGGAATCATCCATTACTGGTGGCAAAACCCCGACGAAGCCCAGGCTCGCGAAAAAATCGTGATTTTCAACCACTACCCGGAGTGGAACTGGATCATCGCCTCAGGCAGTTATCTTGAAGAATTCAACGCCGAGAGCAAGGAGGCAATGTATCTGTTGCTCGGCAGCACCGGGCTGCTCATCCTGCTCATCGTCGGCACCCTGTGGTGGACGGTAAGGCGCTGGATTGCACAGCCACTCGATGCGGTCGTCCGCATCGCCAACGGCATCGCCGCCGGCGACTTCACCAACCGTATCGACAGCCGCAGCAACGACGAAATCGGCCGCCTGCTGCGGGCCTTTGCCGCGATGCAGGAAGAACTGCGGCGGCTGCTGCAACAAATCCGCGAGGCTGCCGACCAGGTCGCCGCCAACACCGAACAACTCAAGACCTCGGCCGGCGATGTCGCCAGCAGTTCGCACGAACAAAGCGATGCGATCACCAGCATGGCGGCATCGGTCGAGCAAATGAGTACCAGCATCATGTTGATTGCCGACAATGCCGGGCAAGCCGAACAGATTGCCCACGATTCGGTGGCCAAGGCCAGGGAAAGCACCGGCATCATCGACAACGCGGTAGCCGCGATGGCCAGAATCGCTGACACCGTGCGTGAAACCGCCACCACGGTCGAAACCCTGGGAACCCATTCGGAGTCGATTTCAAGCATTGCCGGGACTATCCGCGAAATTGCCGACCAGACCAACCTGCTCGCCCTCAACGCAGCCATCGAAGCAGCTCGCGCCGGCGAGCAAGGGCGCGGTTTTGCGGTCGTCGCTGACGAAGTGCGCAAGCTGGCGGAGCGTACCGCGCATTCCACCCATGAAATCACCGAACTGATCGGCGCCATCCAGAGCGGCACCCGTGCCGCCGTCAGCAAAATGAATCAGGGCGTGGCCGAGGTCGGCCAGGGAGTCGAACTGGCGGCCACCGCCACCGAGTCGATTCAGGCCATGCACGCCGGCGCCGAGACAGTCAGCCGGGCAGTTGCCGGGATCAACGATGCAATCCGCGAACAGAGCACCGCCAGTCACACCGTAGCCAACGGCGTCGAGCAGATTGCCGGCAAGGTCGAGCAAAACAGTACCGAGGCGCAGAATACGGCATCGGCCGCCGACAAGTTGCAGGAACTGGCCGGCCGCCTGCACGCCAACGTCGGACGCTTCCGGATTTAAGCCAGTAAAAAAGCACCAGATTCACGGTCGACCGTGAATCTGGTGCTTTTTTGTACCGCCGGCAGCCGCCGGGCTTAACGGATCACGCCGCCGCCAAGACAGACCCGGCTTTCGTAAACCACCACCGACTGCCCCGGAGTCAGCGCCCATTGCGGCTCGGCAAAGTGAATCTCACACTCGCCACCGCCGATCCGCTCGATTTCGCACGGCTGATCGGCAGTCCGGTAACGCGGTTTGGCGGTGTACACCCAGTGGGGATGCGGATCGCACCCGGCCACCCAGCTCAATTGCTCGGCAACCAGGGCCGAGCGCTGCAGCGCCGGATGATCGTGCCCCTGAACCACGTAAAGGACATTTTTTTCCATGTCCTTGCCAGCCACGAACCAGGCATCGTGATCGCCGCCACCGGGGCGCCCCTTCTCCTTGACTCCGCCGATATGCAAACCCTTGCGCTGACCAATGGTGTGATACATCAGACCGTCGTGCTCGCCCATCGGCTTGCCGTCGTCAAGGCGGCGGATTTCGCCTTTTTTCGGCGGCAGATAGCGGGCGAGAAAATCCTTGAACGGCCGCTCGCCGATGAAGCAGATGCCGGTCGAATCCTTCTTGGCGGCAACGTGCAAGCCCTCGGCTTCGGCGATCTTGCGCACCTCGCGTTTGTAGAGATCGGCCAGCGGAAACAGCGTTTTCGCCAGTTGAGCCTGGTTAAGGCGATAGAGGAAGTAGCTCTGGTCCTTGGTCCCGTCCTCGGCCTTGAGCAACTGGAACTCACCGTTAAACTCGCGCACGCCGGCGTAATGGCCGGTGGCGATCTTGTCGGCCCCCATCTTCAGCGCATGATCGAGGAAGGCCTTGAACTTGATCTCCGAATTGCACAGGATGTCCGGATTCGGCGTCCGCCCGGCCTGGTATTCGCGCAGGAATTCGGCGAACACCCGCTCGCGATACTCGGCAGCAAAATTGACCACCTCGACGTCGATCCCGATCCGGTCGGCAACGCTCATCACGTCGATCAGATCCTGGCGCGACGAGCAATACTCCTCGGTATCGTCGTCCTCCCAGTTCTTCATGAACAGGCCGACGACGTTCCAGCCCTGGCGCTTCAACAGCAAGGCCGCGACCGACGAATCGACGCCGCCCGACAAGCCCACCACCACCGTTCCTTTTTTACCCATTTTGTTGTCCGCTTCAGACATCGGGACCAGCCCCTTTCTTCCATTCCTCCAGCGGCAAAATCACCGCCGGCTCTCCATTATCCACAAACCAGCTATCGACCACATAGCGCTCCTCGCCGCCCACCGCCGCCAGCACTTCGATCTGCGCAGCCCAATGATTTTCCACCAGGCCCAGCCAGGCCCGGCTGACCGGAGGCAGCACCCGGTGGTAACGCAAGGCTCCGCGCCGCATCAGCAACTGCAGGAAGCGCGTGGTCGTCGTCGAGTGATCCAGGCAATCCATCCGCCCGGGCATACTGCCATCGGCAAAATTGCCGCCACGGTCGTTGCGAATCTCGGACTGTTCACCGGCCCAGCGATACAGGTCCCCCACCACTGCGGCTAATATTTCCCGCTCGCCAGCCGCATCCCGCGCCTGCGCCAGGCGCCCGGCGAGCAGCCGCAACCGCAACGACGAAAACACCACCTCATCCTGCGCCACGCAGCCGTAACCATGGCACACCGGCACCCATTCCTCGGCCGAGACCCCGGCCGACAAGGCCAGCAGCAGGAGCAGCGGCCACCTGCGCATCAGCCGTAATGCACCAACAGATCGAGTGGGTAGCGACGCCCGGCCAGCGCATCCTCAATGCAACGCAGGATCAGCGGGCTGCGATGCCGAGCCTGCGTCGCCCTCACCTCATCCAGCGTCAGCCAACGAGCAGCCACGATCCCGGCGTCGAGTTGCCGCTGCGGCTCATGCTGCAGCAGTTCGCCGCCGAAGGCGAAGCGCAGGTAAGTCACATCCTTGGCCGGGTGTTTCCAGTTGTAGATGCCGACCAGGTGGGTCGGCCGGAAGTGCCATGCGGTTTCTTCAAGCGCCTCGCGAACCACCGCGTCGATCAGGTTCTCACCTTCTTCCAGGTGGCCGGCCGGCTGATTGAAGGCCAAACCGGCATCGGTCTCCTCTTCGACCAGCAGGAATTTGCCATCCCGTTCGACGACGGCGGCAACGGTCACATTGGGTTTCCAGATCATCGGGGCATTCCGTAAAGCAAAGACGCTATTTTACCGGCGGACGCGGCTAAAAAACGGCGGGAAAATCAGCTAAAATGCCGCCCTTTCATGTGAGCTTTTCGGAGAATCGACCATGTCCATGTCGGATCGCGACGGATTCATTTGGCAGGATGGCAAACTCGTGCCCTGGCGCGAAGCCACCACCCATGTCCTCACCCACTCCCTGCACTACGGCATGGGCGTTTTCGAGGGCCTGCGCGCCTACAAAACCGAGCGTGGCACGGCGATTTTCCGCCTGGAAGACCACACCGACCGCCTGTTCAACTCGGCCCACATCTTCCAGATGCAGATGCCGTTCGACAAGGAAACGATCAACGAGGCGCACAAGGAAGTGATCCGCGCCAACAAGCTCGAATCCGGCTATATCCGCCCGATCGCTTTCTACGGCTCGGAGAAGCTCGGCGTCTCGCCGAAGGGCGCGAAAGTGCACATCGCCATCGCCGCCTGGCCGTGGGGTGCCTACCTCGGCGAGGAAGGCATGGAGCGCGGCATCCGCGTCAAGACCTCCAGCTTCACCCGTCACCACGTCAATATCTCGATGGTGCGCGCCAAGGCTTGCGGCCACTACATCAACTCGATCCTGGCCAACAACGAGGCAACCAACGACGGCTACGACGAAGCCATGCTGCTCGACCCGGAAGGCTACGTCGCCGAAGGCGCTGGCGAGAACCTGTTCATCGTCAAGAAAAACAAGCTGTATACCCCGGACCTCACCTCCTGCCTGGAAGGCATCACCCGCGCCACCGTGCTACAACTGGCCGACGAACTCGGCCTGCAGGTGCTGGAAAAGCGCATCACCCGTGACGAAGTGTACGCCGCCGACGAAGCCTTCTTCACCGGCACCGCCGCCGAAGTCACCCCGATCCGCGAACTCGACGGCCGCCAGATCGGCATCGGCCGTCGCGGTCCGGTCACCGCCCAGATCCAGGCCAAGTACTTCGACGTCGTCTACGGCCGCTCGGCCGAGCACGACAGCTGGCTGGCCTACGTCTAATCACCAGAATCAGGGAGCTAACCATGTCCGAGCAACGCACTGTCGAAGTCACTGCCCACGACCTGCCGCTACACTGCCCGCGCCCGAACGACCCGCTCTGGTGCCAGCACCCGCGCGTCTTCCTCGACGTGCTGCACACCGGCGAGACCGTCTGTCCGTACTGCGGCACCAAGTACGTGTTTACCGGCGAAAAGCCGAAGGGCGGGCATTGATTGCAGGATCAAGGATCAAGCGCGCAGGATCGCGCGGACGCCCCCCTCGATTCTGAATCCTTGCTCCTGAATCCGCATTCCCGATGAAAGCCCTCATCGTCGCCCCCTCCTGGATTGGCGACACGATCATGGCGCAGCCGCTGTTTGCGCGGCTGCACGCCCTGCACCCCGGCCTGACCCTGGACGCCCTGGCGCCCCAGTGGGTCGCCCCGGTGCTGCAGCGCATGGGCGACATCGCCAACGTCATCGACAACCCTTTCGGCCACGGCGCGCTCCGCCTTGCCGAGCGCTGGCAACTCGGGCGCCGGCTGGCCGCAGGCGGCTATGACGCCGCCTATGTCCTGCCCAACTCCCTCAAATCGGCACTGATCCCGGCCTTTGCCGGCATCCCGTTGCGCGTCGGCTTCACCGGCGAAGCCCGCTACGGTCTGCTCAACCGCCGTCACCACCTCGACAAGCAGGCCTTGCCGCTGATGGTCGAACGCTTCGCGCAACTCGCCGAGGCGCCGGGCGCCGCGCTGCCGCGCCCGGTTTCCGCCCCGCAACTACGGTCGACCGTGGTTGAACAGCAAAATACCCTGCAGCAACTGGGCATCGAGCGCCCGCAGCGGATCGCCGCCTTTTGCCCCGGCGCCGAGTACGGCCCGGCCAAGCGCTGGCCGGCCGAGCACTTTGCCGAACTGGCCCGCCGCCTGGCGGCCGACGGCTTCGCCATCTGGCTGTTCGGCTCCCCCAAAGACCACAGCATTGCCGATCAAATCGAGCACCTGGCCCCCGGCCTCTGTCGCAACCTGTGCGGCGCCACCACGCTGGCCCAGGCGATCGACCTGCTGGCGCTGGCCGAGCTGGTGGTCTGCAACGACTCCGGCCTGATGCACGTTGCCGCCGCGCTGAACCGGCCGCTGGTCGCGCTCTACGGCTCTTCGTCGCCAGGCTTCACGCCGCCGTTGACCCCGCGCGCGGAGGTTCTCAGCCTGCATCTCGATTGCAGCCCCTGCTTCAAGCGCGAATGCCCGCAGGGCCATCTCGACTGCCTGCGCCAGCTGACGCCGGAACAGGTCCATGCCGCCTGCCGCAACCGCCTGCAGAGTAGCGCACCGTGACCCGCCTGCACTACGCCACCCCCGACGAGGCCGAGCAAGCCTTCTACGAAGCGATTGCCGACAGCGATGCCGACCGGCTGCTGCTCTGCTGGTCGAACGACGACGAAACCGTCTGCGTTCATCCGACCGGCGTGCGCATCGAAGGCAACCCGGCGATCGGCGACAGTTGGCGGGCAATTTTCGCCAGCGCCCGGATTCGCATCGAGCGGGAAGCGCACAACCGCTGGCAAAGCGGCGTCCTCGCCATCCATCACCTGACCGAACGTCTTTATGTCGGCGACGACCCGACCCCGCACGGCCCGCTCTATGTCACCCATGTCTTCGCCCGTAGCGCCGACGGCTGGCACCTGATCTGCCGCCACGCCTCGGCCGCCGACGACGCGCATCAGGCGATGGCCGAGGCCCGGCCACACACCCTGCATTGAAACCCGCGTTATCGTTCCCTGCCTACCGGGCGCCGCGCTGGCTGCCGGACGGCCACAGCCAGACACTGTGGCCGCTGCTGATCAAACCGCGCCCACTGCCCTTGCGGCGCGAACGCTGGCCGACCCCGGATGGCGACTTCATCGATGTAGACTGGCTCGACGGCCCGCGCGACGCACCGCTGCTGGTGCTGTTTCACGGACTGGAAGGCAGTTCGCGCAGCCATTACGCCATCGCCACCGCCCGCGCCTGCCGGCAACAAGGCTGGCGCCTGGCTCTGCCGCATTTTCGTGGCTGCTCGGGCGAACTCAACCAGCGCCCGCGCGCCTACCACTCGGGCGACTCGGCTGAAATCGACTGGATCCTGCGCCGCCTGCAAACCTTGAACGCTAATCGTCCAGTACACGCCGCCGGCGTCTCGCTCGGTGGCAACGCCCTGCTCAAATGGGCTGGCGAGCAAGGTCCCGCTGCCCCGGCACGAGTCACCGGGGTAGTCGCCTTCTGCCCACCGCTCGACCTCGCCGCCTGCGGGCACGCGCTGGCCTGCGGCTTCAACCGGATTTACACCCGCCACTTCCTGCACACCCTGAAGCAGACTTCCGCCCGCCGCCTGCAGCACTTCCCGGATCTCTTCGACCGCCAGCGGATGCTGCGCGCCACCACCCTGTGGCAGTTCGACGATGCGGTCACTGGGCCGGTACACGGATTTTCCGGGGCCGACGATTACTGGCAACAAAGCTCGGCCAAACCCTGGCTGCGCCAGATCGCTGTGCCGACACTCACGGTCAACCCGAAAAACGACCCGTTTTTGCCAGCCGACGCGCTGCCCACCGCCGCCGAGGTCAGTCCGCTGGTCCGCCTCGAACAACCGGCCAGCGGCGGTCACGTCGGTTTCGTCGGCGGCAGTTTTCCCGGTCGCCTGGACTGGCTGCCGCAAAGACTCTTACACTTCTTTCTTCACGAAACGTCATAGAACGAGCCCCTCATGAGCCAGACTGCATCCTCCCTGCCCGCCGAAATTTTCAAGGCCTACGACATTCGCGGCATCGTCGATAAATCCCTGACCGCCGATGTGGTTCGCCAGATCGGCCAGGCACTGGGCTCGCTCGCCGCCGAACAGGGGCAAAGCGCGATTGCCGTCGGCCGCGATGGCCGCCTCTCCGGCTCGGAACTGGCCGGCGCACTGATGGACGGCATCTGCGCCGCCGGGATCGACGCCATCGACATCGGCTGCGTGCCGACCCCGCTCACCTACTTCGCGGCCTACGAACTCGGCTGCCACTCCTGTGTCTCGGTCACCGGCAGCCACAATCCGCCCGACTACAACGGCCTGAAGATGGTGATCGGCGGTACCACGCTGGCCCTCGATGCGATCCAGCAACTCAAGCGGCGGATTGAAGCCGGCGACCTCAAGCAGGGCCAGGGGCAGCGCCGCAGCGCCGAGGTCAAGACCGCCTACATCGACAAGATCGTCGGCGACATCAAGCTCGCCCGGCCGCTGAAGATCGTCATGGACTGCGGCAACGGCGTCGCCGGCGCGGTCGCTCCGGAACTGTTCGCTCGCCTGGGCTGCGAGGTCGTGCCGCTCTACTGCGAAGTCGATGGCAACTTCCCCAACCACCACCCGGACCCGTCGAAGCCGGAAAACCTGGCCGACGTGATCCGCTGCCTGCGCGAAACCGACGCTGAAATCGGCATCGCCTTCGACGGCGACGGCGACCGCCTCGGCGTCGTCACCAAAGATGGCGAAATCATCTACCCCGACCGCCAGCTGATGCTGTTCGCCGCCGACGTGCTCTCCCGCGTCCCCGGCGGCACAATCATTTACGACGTCAAATGCACCCGGCTCCTCGCCGACTGGATCCGCCAGCACGGCGGCCAGCCGCTGATGTGGAACACCGGCCACGCCCTGGTCAAGGCCAAGCTCAAGGAAACCGGCGCCCCGCTGGCCGGGGAAATGTCCGGCCACACCTTCTTCAAGGAACGCTGGTACGGCTTCGACGACGGCTTGTACACCGGCGCCCGCCTGCTCGAAATCCTAGCCCGTGCCGCCGATGCCAATCCGGTCCTGAAAAGCCTGCCGAATTCGCCGTCGACCCCGGAAATCAACATCAAGATGGCTGAAGGCGAGCCCTTCGCGCTGATCGACAAGCTCAAGGCCGAAGCCGAATTTGCCGGGGCCAGCGAAGTCATCACCATTGATGGTTTGCGCGTAGAATATGCCGACGGTTTTGGCCTGGCCCGCCCCTCGAACACCACGCCGGTCGTGGTCTTGCGGTTCGAGGCGGACAATGCGGAGGCACTGGCGCGCATCCAGAATGCGTTCCGCGCCGCACTGACCGCCGTCTGGCCCGGGATCACCCTGCCTTTCTGAGCAACGGACAGACGCTCGCGGCTCCGGAACCATCCGGAGCCGTGCATTTTCTAGTTGGGAGAACATTTCGTGAGCAACGCGGCAAACCTTTACCTCGGACGCCAGCCGATTCTGGATGAACACCAGAAAATCGTCGCTTACGAGTTGCTGTTCCGCAATGGCGAGGGCAATGCTGCGAGTTTCGCCGACGGCGAAATGGCCACCGCAACCGTCATTGCCAATGCTTTCACCGAACTGGGCGTCGCCGGCGCGCTGGGCAGTTGCCGGGGCTTCATCAACGTTGATGAGAAATTCCTGTTCAGCGACATGCTGGAGCTGTTACCGCACGAGAACGTGGTGCTCGAAATCCTCGAAACCGTGCCGCACACCCCGGCGGTGATCGAACGCTGCCAGGCCTTGCATGCCGCCGGCTTTGCGCTGGCGCTCGACGACGTGGTCGATAGCGACTGCCCGGCCGAACTGATGCAGCTGATCGAAGTGATCAAGGTCGACCTGCCGCCGCTCTCCGAACCGCAACTACGCGACCTGTGCAGCCGCCTGCGGCCACTCGGCAAGCGCCTGCTCGCCGAAAAGGTCGATACCCGCGAGCAGATGGAGCTCTGCCGCGAACTCGGCTTCACCCTGTTCCAGGGCTACTACTTTGCCAAGCCGACGATCATTGCCGGCAAGAAGCTGTCGCACAACCAGGTCACGCTGATGCGACTGATGACCCTGCTGCTCAACGATGCCGACAACGGCGATCTTGAAGCTGTGCTCAAGCCCGAGCCGGGACTCACGGTCAACCTGCTCAAGATGACCAATTCGGTCGGTGCCGGACTCAGCTTCCGCGTCACCTCGCTGCGCCACGCGATCACCATTCTCGGCCGACGCCAGCTGCAGCGCTGGCTGCAACTGCTGATGTTCACCGCCAGTGACAGCCACGGCGTCGGCAATCCGCTACTGCTGCTGGCCGCCACCCGCGGCCGGCTGATGGAAATCCTGGCCAACGAAATTCCTGGCGGCGGCCACGGGCTCAGCGACGATGCCTTCATGACCGGGATCATGTCACTGATGCCGGCGGTGATTGGCCAGCCGATTGAGGAAATTGTCGCCCCCCTGCCACTCACCGCCAGCGTCCGCGATGCGCTGTGCGGCGGCAGCGGCCTGCTCGGCAATCTGCTGCGCCTGGCCGAAAGCTGCGAATTCGAGGATTTCCCGGTCCAGGCGGAGTGGCTGTCCAAGCTGCCCGGCCTCTGCCCGGCCACCCTCAGCCGCGCCCAGACCAGCGCCCTGCAATGGGCCGGTGACATCATCCGCGAACAAGGGCTGTAAAACCAACGGTCACAATTGCTGACCACAGACGTACACGCAGCGGCCCGGACTCAGGCACAATCGGGCCCTCACCTTTTGCTTTCCGACTCCCATGCCGCAAGCCCTGACCAAACTCATTGCGCCGCTTCTCAGCCTGATCATCCTGCTCGCGCTGCTTACCGTTTCGGTCGTCGCCCTGCCCTTCGTGCTGCTTTTTGCCGTCGCCGCCGGCGGCTGGTTCTGGTGGAAAACCCGCCAGATGCGCCGCCAGCTGCAAGATGCCCTGGCCGCAGCCCAGACCGCCGGCCCCGGCCACAGCGGTGAAACCACCGCCGCTGGCCAGATCATCGACGGCGAATGCATCCGCGAACCGGGCGCGCAGGAATATCTGCCCCGCCAGCCCTGAACCCTTGGCCGCTGCTGCACGGCCCTGAATTAAAAAAGGCTTTTTCCGGTCGTCGACCGTGAAAAAGCCTTTTGCCTTGAGGCCCCGCCGACCGGCGGGGCGAGACCTGCAGCCGCTTACAGCTTGCCAGCCACCCAGGCCGACACCGACGCCAGCGCCGCCGGCAGGTTTTCCGGCTGGGTCCCGCCGGCTTGCGCCATGTCGGGACGCCCACCGCCCTTGCCGCCAACCTGCTGAGCTACCAGATTGACCAGTTCGCCGGCCTTGACCTTAGCGGTCAGGTCGGCGGTCACCCCGGCGATCAGCGTCACCTTGCCGTCGGCGACCGAGGCCAGCACGATCGCCGCCGACTTCAGCTTGTCCTTGAGCTTGTCCATGGTTTCGCGCAGCGCGGTCACGTCGGCGCCATCCAGCGTTGCCACCAGCACCTTGGCTCCTTGCACCTCCACCGCCTGAGCGGCCAGGTCGTCGCCCTGGGAAGCGGCCAGCTTCGACTTCAGGCGGGCGAGTTCCTTTTCCAGGTTGCGCACATTGTCGAGAATCCCGACCACGCGCTCGGCGATTTCATCGGGGTGGGTCTTGAGCAGGGCCGAAATCCCATTGACCCGGGTCTGCTGTTCCTGCACATAGGCCAACGCATTGGTCCCGGTGATCGCCTCAACCCGACGCACGCCGGCAGCGACGCCAGCTTCGGACACGATCTTGAACAGACCGATGTCGCCGGTACGGGCGATATGCGTCCCACCGCAAAGTTCCTTGGACGAGCCGATCGCCACGACACGGACTTCGTCGCCATACTTCTCGCCGAAGAGCATCATCGCGCCGGATTTCTGGGCATCCTCGATGCCCATCACGCGGCTGTCGGTAGCGGCATTGGCGAGGATTTCGTTATTGACGATTTCCTCGACTTCGCGGATTTCCTCGGCGCTCATCGGCTGGGTGTGGACGAAGTCGAAGCGGGTCTTGCCGTCATCGACCTGCGAGCCTTTCTGCTGCACGTGGTGGCCGAGCACTTCGCGCAGGGCCTTGTGCATCAGGTGGGTGACCGAGTGATTGCGGGCAGTCGCGGCCCGGGCCACGGCATCGACCCGGGCGGCCACTTCCTGGCCGACCGCCAGCTTGCCGGTCTTGAGTACACCGTGGTGACCGAAGACGGCAGCCTGAATCTTCAGCGTGTCTTCGACGGCGAAGATGCCGCCACCACCCTTGAGCTCACCGCGGTCGCCGCACTGGCCGCCGGATTCGGCGTAGAACGGGGTGTGATCGAGCACGACCACGCCGAGATCGCCTTCATGCAATTCGCTAACGGCAGCGCCATCCTTGTACAAAGCCAGCACCTTGCCCTTGGCTTCGAGCGACTCGTAGCCGTGGAAAGTGGTTTCCTGGCCGGCGTATTCGAGGTTGGCGGCCATCTTGAACTTGCCGGCAGCGCGCGCCTGTTCCTTCTGGCGGGCCATCGCCGCGTCGAAGGCGGCGCCATCAACGGTCACGCTGCGTTCGCGGCAGATGTCGGCGGTCAGGTCGAGCGGGAAGCCGTAAGTATCGTGCAGCTTGAACGCGGTCTCGCCGTTGAAGACGGTGGCGCCCTTGGCGGCCATCGCCGCCAGTTCGCCTTCGAGGATTTCCATGCCGTTCTCGATGGTCGCGAAGAAGCGGTCTTCTTCCTGCTTCAGCGTGGCAACGATCTTGGCCTGATTTTCCTTCAGTTCGGGATAGGCTTCGCCCATCTCGGCGACCAGATCGGGCACGATCTTGTGGAAGAAGGCGGCGCGGGCGCCGAGCTTGTAGCCATGGCGGATGGCGCGGCGGATGATGCGGCGCAGCACATAGCCACGGCCTTCGTTACCCGGAATCACGCCATCGGCAAGCAGGAAGGAACAGGCGCGGATGTGGTCGGCCAGCACTTTCAGCGACGGGCTGTTCATGTCGGCGTCGGAGGTTTCACGCGCGGCGGCGGCGATCAGCTTCTGGAAGAGATCGATCTCGTAGTTGGCATGCACGTGCTGCAGCACGGCGGAAATCCGCTCCAGACCCATGCCAGTATCGACCGAGGGCTTGGGCAGCGGATGCATCACCCCGGCCTCGTCGCGGTTGAACTGCATGAAGACGTTGTTCCAGATTTCGATGAAGCGGTCGCCGTCTTCTTCCGGCGATCCCGGAGGGCCGCCCCAGATATGGTCGCCGTGATCGTAGAAAATTTCGGTGCACGGACCGCAAGGGCCGGTGTCGCCCATCATCCAGAAATTGTCGGAAGCGTAACGGGCGCCCTTATTGTCGCCGATGCGCACGATCTTCTCGGCCGGCACGCCGACTTCCTTGTGCCAGATGTCGTAAGCCTCATCGTCCTCGGCATAGACCGTAACCATCAGGCGGTCCTTGGGCAGCTTGTAAACTTCGGTCAGCAGTTCCCAGGCGTACTTGATCGCATCGCGCTTGAAATAGTCGCCAAAGCTGAAATTGCCCAGCATTTCGAAGAAGGTGTGGTGACGCGCGGTGTAACCGACGTTTTCCAGATCGTTGTGCTTGCCGCCGGCGCGCACGCATTTCTGCGAGGTAGTGGCGCGGGTGTAGGGACGCTTGTCGAACCCGAGGAAGACGTCCTTGAACTGGTTCATCCCGGCGTTGGTAAACAGCAGCGTCGGATCGTCGTGCGGCACCAGTGACGAGGAAGCCACGATCTGGTGGCCCTTGGCGGCAAAGAAGTCGAGGAATTTCTGGCGGATTTCAGAGCTTTTCATAAGCTGGGCAGCCTCAAGGGCGATGAAATATCGAAACCACTGATTTTAGCGTGAAACGGCACGCCGAGAACGTCGGCAAAGTACGCCTCATCCCCCGGCGGCTCATCGCCAGTCCGGCATGACCACAATCAACGGGCAGACACAACAAATTTCACTTAAACGACAACTTCCCGTCTGATAACACAAATGACAGAATCTTGATCCTCTTGATATCGCTTACAATTGCGGGTTTTCTCCAACTTTCCCGCCAGATGAAGGCAAGCCGCCGCTTTTTCGCTCTCACCCCCCGTACCAGCCAGCACCGGAGTCGCGCATGGGCTTGCTGAACGCACTCTGGGCGTTTCGTGGCTTTATCCTGAGCAGCGTCAAGCGGGAGATCCAGGCCAAATATCGCAATTCGCTGTTCGGGTTTGCCTGGATGGTGATTCAGCCCCTGTCAATGATCATCGTATACACGGTGATCTTCTCGCAGCTGATGCGCTCGCGCCTGCCCGGGGTGGAAGGCGATTTTGCCTACTCGATCTATCTCTGCGCCGGCATCCTGACCTGGGGCCTGTTCGCCGAAATCATGCACCGGATGGTTGCGGTCTTCGTCGACAACGCCAACTTGATCAAGAAACTTAATTTTCCCCGCCTCTGCCTGCCGCTGATCGTCGTGCTCAGCGCCGGGGTTAATTTCGCCATCATCCTCGGCCTGTTTTTCGCCTTCCTGCTGCTCTCCGGCACCTTCCCCGGCTGGTCCGCGCTGGCGCTGCTGCCGCTACTCCTGATCCAGGTGATGTTCGCAACCGGATTGGGCGGAATTTTCGGCGTGATCAACGTTTTTTTCCGCGATGTCGGGCAGATGTTCGGCGTGCTGATCCAGTTCTGGTTCTGGTTCACCCCCATCGTCTATCCGGTCAGCGTCCTCCCCGAATGGACTGCCAGCCTGCTCCACCTCAATCCCTTGCTGCCGTTGATGGAGGCATACCAGGGAATTCTGGTCAGCGGCCAGTGGCCGCACTGGGAACGAATTGCCCCGACCGCCGCCATCGCCCTGCTGCTCTGCCTCTACGCGGTGCTGCTGTTCAGAAAGCACGCCGGCGACATGGTGGATGAACTGTGATGGGTACGATCAAGGTTTCCGGCCTGGGCAAGGCCTACCGGCAATATCCCTCGCGCTGGCAACGGCTGGCCGAGTGGGTGATTCCCTTTGCCCGTCCGCGCCATACCCTGAAATGGGTGCTGCAGGACATCTCCTTCGCCCTCGAACCCGGTCACGCAGTCGGCATCATCGGCATCAACGGTGCCGGCAAGAGCACCCTGCTCAAGCTGATCACCGGCACCACCCAGCCGACCACCGGCAGCGTCAGCGTCAGCGGCCGGGTTGCGGCCCTGCTCGAACTGGGCATGGGCTTCCATCCCGACTTCACCGGCCGCCAGAATGCCTACATGGCCGGCCAGCTGATCGGCCTGACGGCTGCCGAAATCAGCGCACTGATGCCGGAGATCGAAGCCTTTGCCGAAATCGGCGACTACCTCGACATGCCGGTGCGGGTGTACTCCAGCGGCATGTCGATGCGCCTGGCCTTCGCCATCGCCACCTGCAAGCGCCCGGATGTCCTGATTGTCGACGAGGCCCTCTCGGTCGGCGATGCCTACTTCCAGCACAAGAGCTTTGACCGGATTCGCCAATACCGCGAGCAAGGCACAACGCTGCTGATCGTTTCGCACGACAAGGCAGCGATCCAGTCAATCTGCGACCGGGCGATCCTGCTCAACGGCGGCCGCGTGGCGCTGGAAGGCGATCCGGAAGCGGTCATGGATTACTACAATGCACTGATCGCCGACAGCGAAAACGCCCAGGTCAGCCAGCAGCAGACTGCCGACGGCCGCGTCCAGACCATCTCGGGCACCGGCGAGGCCGGCGTCGAAAGCGTCGGCCTGTACAATGCCGACGGCGAAAAAGTGGAAGTCGTCCGGGTTGGCGAAGCGCTCGAACTGCGCATCGAGGTCGCCATCCGCAAACCGGTCGCCAGCCTGGTGCTTGGTTACGGCATCAAGGACCGCCTCGGCCAGGTTCTGTATGGCACCAACACCTGGCATACCGGCCAGGTCATCGAACAGCCGCAGGCCGGCGAGCGCTACACCTTCCGGCTGCGCTTTCCCGCCAATTTCGGCGTCGGCAGCTATTCGATCCAGACCGCGCTGGTCGACCGCGACACCCATTTGTCGAGCAATTACGAATGGCGCGACCTGGCGGCCGTATTCAATGTAATCAATGTCGACCGCTGCACTTTTGCCGGCTGCCTGTGGAATGAGCCGGTGATTTCGATCGAGAAACAATGATGTTCATCTCCTACTCGCAGAATTTCGAAGACGTGATGTTGTGGCGGGCGCTCGGCCACGTCGCACGCGGCTTTTACATCGACGTCGGCGCCAACCACCCAAGCGAGGATTCCGTCACCAAGGCCTTCTACGAACGCGGCTGGTCGGGCATCAACATCGAACCGCTGGCCAAGCATGCTCGCCAACTCGAACAGGAGCGCCCGCGCGACATCAATCTGCAAGTCGCAGTCGGTGCCGAAAACGGCGAAATCGAATTGTTCGACACGCCGGTTCGCGGCCTGGCCACCGCTTCTGCGGCCGTCGCCGAAATGCACGCCGGCGCCGGCCTGCAAACCAGCCGCAGCGTGGTGCCGCTACGCCGGCTGGACGACATTTGCGCGGAACACGCACCAGCCGACATCCATTTCCTGAAAATCGACGTCGAGGGGTTCGAGGCTCAGGTCCTGGCTGGCATCGACTTGCGCCGCTTCCGTCCCTGGGTGCTGCTGGTCGAGGCAACCATTCCCAACTCGAACCGGATCGACGCCAGCTGGGAACCGCAAATTCTCGCCGCCGGCTACCGCTACGTCTATTTCGACGGCCTCAACCGCTACTACATCCCGGAAGAGCGGGCCGACGAGCTGGCGCCGCACTTCGCGGCCCCGCCCAACGTCTTCGACGCCTTTACCACGGTCGACCTGTTCGAAGAACGAAAAACCAGCCGTACCCTGGGCGCCCAGCTGGCACTCGCGCAGGAAGACCTGAAGGCGCTCAACCAGCGCCTGTACGATGCCGAGCAGCAGATCGACGCGATGCGCAACAGCACCTCCTGGCGCCTCACCGCCCCCTTGCGGGAAGGCGTCACCCGGGCGCACGCCTTCAAGCACGACTTCCGCAAGACCAGCATCGCGCTACTGACCAGCATCGCCGCCCGCCTGCCGCTGCTGCGCCGGGCCGGTGGCCTGCTGACCCGCGCGCTGGGCATCCATGGCCGCCTGCAGCCCTTGCTCCAGACTGCCGGCCCGACCGCTGCCGCCCCCCCCTTGTTCCTTGGCGACGCCGGTAACGGCGACTGGCCACGCCCCAACCCCGCCGCCCTGCCCTTGCAACCGCACTGGCCGCAGGCCGCCCGGCTACCGTCTGCCGGCAACGAGAACCTGCCGCCGATCCGGCTGACCGGACATATCGAAGGCCACTACAGCCTGGCCATCGTCAATCGCGGCCTGGCGCTCGGACTGGAGCAACTCCAACCCGGCCTGACCGCTTTCCAGCCCTGTCACGGCGAGCCCTATGCCACGCCGGCCGACCTGCCGGCGGAAGAGGCGCCGACCCTGTTGCGCCAGGTTGAACGCGTTGCCGAGTTGGCCAGCCGCGAAGCAGTGTCGATCGTGCATCACTACCCGATCATCAACGACCCGGCCCCGGCTTCGCAGCGGCTGATTTTCTTCTTCTGGGAAGAAACCGGCGTCCCCGCGACGACCATCGCCCGCCTCAACCAGGAGTTCGATGCCGTTCTGGTCGCCGCCGATTTCGTTCGCCGCGCCCTGATCAACTCCGGCTGCCGCATCCCGGTGTTCGTCGTGCCGCTGGGCATCGACCACCTGATCGGCCCGAACGTGCCCGCTCAGGGGGAACTGCAGCCGGCTGCCGGTGAACGCTTCCGCTTCCTGCACGTTTCCTCGGTCTTTGAACGCAAGGGTCCGGATACCCTGCTGCGGGCCTATCTCGACGCTTTCACCGGCGACGACCCGGTCGAGTTGTACATCAAGACCTTCCCCAACCCGCACAACCGGATTGCCGAACAACTCCGCGAACTGTCGGGCGACAAGGAAAACCCGGCCCGGGTGGTGATCGACGAGGCACCGCTCGACGCCGCCGGGATGCTCGCGCTCTACCGCAGCGCCCAGGCAATGGTTCTGCCGACCCGGGGTGAAGGTTTCAACCTGCCGGCGGCGGAAGCGCTGGCGCTCGGCCTGCCGCTGATAGTGACCGGCCACGGGGCGCATCTCGACTTCGCGACGCAAAGCAACGCCCTGCTCACCCCCTTCCGGTTTTCCCGCGCGCAAAGCCACGTCAGCGCCGGCGACGCCTGCTGGGTCAGCGCCAACCCCAAGGACCTGGCGCGGCAGATGCAGCGCCTGCACCAGGAAGTGGCAAGCGGCTCGACCGAACTCGCCGCCCGCCGGGCGCGGGGCATTGCCGACGTGCGCGCGGCCTATCGCTGGCAGGAATGCGCCAGCGCCGTGCGCCAGGCCAGCGAGTGGCTGCGCCGCGCCCCGGCGCTGCCCGCCACCCGCCGGCTGGCGCTACTCAGCCCATGGCAGACCCGCTGCGGCATCGCCGAGTACAGCCGCAACCTGCTTTCCGCCTTCCCCTTCGATGGCGACTGGCAATTGCGCGTCTATTGCGACAGCCGGACCGAAAGCGATGCCGGCCAACAGGTGTATACCCCGACCTGGCGCCTCGGCGACGGCGCTTCGGTATGCTCCTCGCTCGACCTGATTGGCGACGAACTCCCCGACACCCTGCTGGTCCAGCACCAGCCCAGCCTCTTCCCGCTCACCTCGGCAGTTTGCTGCCGGCTGGCCGACCTGGCTGAACGTGGCTGCATCGTCGTCCTCGAACTGCACTCGACGCAACCGCTGCTCGCCGATCATCGCCTGTCCTCGCGCTCGCTCGCCGCGTTGCGCAAGATCAACCGGATCGTGGTGCACAAGGAAGACGACCTCAATCACCTGCTGGCACTTGGCCTCTGCGACAACGTGGTGCTGCTGGCCCACGGCGTTGTCCAGCCGCTGCCGGCCGAACAACGCCGGGCACGGCGTAGCGACCTCGGCATCGCCGACGATGCCCTGGTCATTGGCTCCTTCGGCTTTGCGCTGCCGCACAAGGGGGGCGACACGCTGGTCGCCGCGATCAAGCCCTTGAGCAAGGCCACCGGGCGCAAGGTTCACCTGCTTGGGCTCAATTCGATTCTCGACCGGCGCAGCGAGGAAACCCTCCGCGAATGGCAGAAACAGGCGCGCAAGCTCGGCGTTGAAGCTGACTGCACCTGGATTTCCGACTATCGGCCGATTGCCGAATGCCAGGACCTCCTCGGGCTGGCCGACTACATCGCCTTCCCCTACCGCGACACCCGCGAAAGCGCCAGCGGTGCCGTTACCATCGGCCTTGCCGCATTGCAGCCGGTGCTGGTTTCACCGCTAGAAATCTTCAACGATGTCGCCGATTGCACCTACCGCATGCCCGGTCACACAGTGGCCGACATGGTCAGCGCCATCAGCCAGCTTGAAGCCGACCCGGCCCGGGCCGTGGCCCTGCGCGAACAGCAGGCCACCTGGCTCGCCGAACGCGACTGGCGGAAAATTTCCGGCCGTTTCGTCGCCATGCTCGACGGACTGCGCCGCCAGCGCCAACTGGATGCAGCCAGCGAGGCCCGCAGCAGCACCCTGCCCGAGCCAGCACGCCGGCTGTTTGTCGACATTTCCGAACTTTACTGCCGCGATGCCCGTACCGGCATCCAGCGCGTGGTGCGCAGCGTGCTCAACGAGTTGTTCGCAGCACCGCCGGCCGGCTACGAAATTTGCCCGGTCTTTGCCGAGAAAGGCGCCCCATGGCGCCACACCCAGCGTTACGCACCGGCCGGCACGCCGGCGCTGGCCATCCCCGAGGGGCAGGAAATCGTGGTTCAGGCCGGCGACCTCTTCCTCGGTCTCGATCTCGGCGCCCACCTGTTCCCCGAAGGCGAACGCTGGTTGCGCGACTTCCGCCTGGCCGGCGCCCGGATTTTCTTCGTCGTCTACGACATCATCCCGCTGCGTCACCCGCAATTCACGGTCGACGGCATCCGCGACGCTTTTTCCCAATGGCTGCACTCGCTGGCCCGCCAGGCCGATGGCCTGCTCTGCATTTCAGCGGCGGTTGCCGACGACGTGCGCCGCTGGCTCGGCGAAAACAACGCGCCGCTGCCGCACCCCGATGTCCGCCACTTCCATCTTGGCGCCGACATCGACAACTCGCTGCCGACCCGGGGCCGCCCGGATGACGCCGACGCGACCCTGGCCGCGCTGGCCGGTGCCCCGGTCTTTCTCAGCGTCGGCACGATCGAACCACGCAAGGGCCAGGAGCAGACGCTGGACGCCTGCGAAGCACTGTGGCGCGACGGCAGCGAAGCGCGCCTGGTATTGGTCGGCAAGGAAGGCTGGATGATGGAAGCCTTTGCCGAACGCTTGCGCACACACCCGGAACTGAACCGCCGCCTGTTCTGGCTGGCCGGCATCAGCGACGAATTCCTTGAGGAAATCTACGCCAGCGCCGATTGCCTGATTGCTGCGTCGCTCACCGAAGGCTTTGGCCTGCCCTTGATCGAAGCCGCCCAGCACGGCTTGCCGATCCTCGCCCGCGACATTCCGGTCTTCCGCGAAATTGCCGGAACGCACGCTTACTATTTCTCCGGCAACCGGCCGGCCGATCTCGACCGCGCGCTGCGCCGCTGGCTCGAACTCCACGCCGGCGGTGATGCCCCGTCGTCGGCCGGCCTGCGCTGGCTGACCTGGCAGCAAAGCACCGCAGCCCTGAAAGAAATCATCGAGGAGGACCTGGCGTGAACCATCCCCAGCCCCGCACCCTGATCACCGGCGATGCCGGCTTCGTCGGCCAGCACGCCCTGCGCCTGCTGCCTGGCAGCGTCGGCCTGTCGGCCCATCGCCCCAACATCGACATCCGTGACACCGCCGCCCTGACCGCCTGCCTGCGGGAGATCCAACCGGAACGGGTGATCCACCTGGCCGCGCAGAGTTTCGTCCCGGAGTCTTTCCGCGACCCGGCGGCGACCTTCGACGTGAACTTCACCGGCACCCTGCGCCTGCTCGAAGCCCTGCAGGCCAGCGGCTTTGGCGGGCGGCTGCTGTTCGTCGGCACTGGCGACGTCTATGGCCTGGTCGAAGCCGCCGACCTGCCCTTGTCCGAAAATCGCCCGCCCCGCCCGCGCAACCCGTACGCCGTCAGCAAGGTCGCGGCAGAAGCGCTGTGCTACCAATGGAGCCAGACCGGCCCCTTTGAAATCGTCATGGCGCGGCCGTTCAACCACATCGGCGCCGGCCAGTCGCCGGCTTTCGCGATCTCCGACTTCGCCCGCCAGATCGCCGAGATCCGCCACGGCCAGCGGCCACCGCAGCTGGTCACCGGCAATATCGACGTCAGCCGCGACTTCACCGATGTCGCTGATGTTGTTGCCGCCTACGGTCTACTGCTTGAAAAAGGGCAAAACGGCGAAATCTATAACGTCTGTTCGGGCACCGAACGCAGCATCCGTTCGGTCGTCGAGCGCCTGCTGGCGCTGTCCGGCACGCAAGCCGAAATCGTCACCGATCCGACCCGCTTCCGCCCTGCCGACCAGCCCCGGGTTTGCGGCGACCAGCGTAAACTGCACACGGCGACCGGCTGGCAGCCCGCGATCCCTTTCGACGACACACTGAATCATCTTTACGCTTACTGGGAGAAACAAATTGGCCTCTAAAAACGCACTCATTACCGGCATTACCGGCCAGGACGGCGCCTACCTTGCCCGCCTGCTGGTCGACAAGGGCTACCAGGTTTTCGGTCTGCATGCCCGTCGCTCGACCGACACCCTGTGGCGCCTGCGCTACCTCGACGTACTCGATCAGGTGCAACTGATCGACGGCGATCTGTGCGACCAGGGCTCGGCCATCCGTGCCATGCAAAAATCGCAGGCCGTGGAGGTCTATAACCTCGCCGCCCAGAGCTTCGTCGGCACCTCCTGGGAACAGCCGGCGCTGACCGGCCAGGTCACCGGCCTGGGTGCGACCCACATGCTCGAAGCGGTGCGCATCGTCAATCCGCAAGCCCGCTTCTACCAGGCCTCGACCAGCGAGATGTTCGGCCTGATCCAGGAAACGGTGCAGAGCGAAACCACCCCCTTCTATCCGCGCAGCCCCTACGGCGCCGCCAAGCTCTACGCCCACTGGATGACGGTCAACTACCGCGAGAGCTTCAACCTGCACGCCTCCAGCGGCATCCTGTTCAACCATGAATCGCCGCTGCGCGGGATCGAGTTCGTCACCCGCAAGGTGACCGACGCGGTCGCCCGGATCAAGCTTGGCAAAGCCAAGGAACTGCGCCTCGGCAACATCGATGCCAAACGCGACTGGGGCTTTGCCGGCGATTACGTCGAAGCGATGTGGCTGATGCTGCAACAAGACACGCCGGACGATTACGTGGTCGCCACCGGCACCACCACGACGGTGCGCGACATGTGCCGCATCGCTTTCGCCCACGTTGGTCTCAACCATGAAGACCATGTCGTGATCGATCCGCGCTTCTACCGTCCGGCCGAAGTCGACGTCCTCCTCGGCAACCCCGGCAAGGCCGAAGCCAAGCTTGGCTGGAAGGCGAAGACCGACCTCGAAACCCTGATCACGATGATGGTCGACGCCGACCTCGCCCGCGTCGCCAAGGAATAACGGAGACGCCCCCAGGCATGACCACAGCAGTCAGTCAGGACCCGTTACCGGCCGGCGACGCACCGCCGCAAGGCGGCAATTCGCCGGTGGTCACGGTCCATCTGCAGAACATCCCGCTGCTCTCCGGACTCGACCCGGCGATACTCAAGCAGGTCGGGATGTCGATGCATTTCCGTAAGGTCGAAAAGGGCGACTACGTCCTGCACAAGGGCGGCGGCGGCGATCACCTGCTATTCCTGCTGGCGGGACGCCTGCGGGTGGTCGACCTGACCGAGGATGGTCGGGAGATCGGGCTGTCCTTTCTCTCGCCCGGAGACTATTTCGGCGAACTGTCGATCATCGACGGCCTGCCCCGCTCGGCCTCGGTGATTGCTACCGAGGCTTCGCTGGTTGCCTTCCTGCCCGCAGCCCAGGCGATCAGCCTGATCTATTCGCATGCGCTGGTCGCCGAACGGGTAATGAAACGACTGGCGCAGAAAATCCGCGCCGCTTCCAGCCACCGTTCGATTCTTGGCATGCCCAATGCGCACCAGCGGGTTTTCGCATTGCTTGCGCAACTGGTGCAGATCGCGCCCGGCGGTCTGGCCGTGATCGAAAACATCCCCACCCAGCAGGAAATCGCGATCATGGTGAACACCAGCCGCGAGACCGTCTCCCGCGCCTTGCAGGTACTGATCCAGAGCGGCGTGGTCGAGAAGGACCTGCGCCGGCTGATCGTGCGCCAGCCCGAACAACTCAAGGCAATGATTCTCGAATCGGAGAAACATGCATCCTGATCCTTGCCTGCCCGAATTACCCGGCTTGCTGCATGCCTGCTGGCGGCAGATCCGCCAGCGGCTGGCCGAACCAGACAAGCGCCTGCACATCGTCTGGAGCTTCTGGCTGACGCTCTGTGCCCACATCCTGTGGCCGGCATTCTGGGCGGTTGGTGCCGTGTTCCTGATCGGACTGGCCAAGGAATTCTGGGACCGGCGCTACGGCAGCGGTTTCTGCCTGATCGACCTGGCCTGCAACCTGATTGGCATCCTTGCTGCGGCCGTGCTGTGCGCCATCTTGCCCAAAGGGGTTTTTGCGTAATGAATGTATTGGTAAATGGAACGCCATTGCTGGCACCGCTGACCGGGATCGGTCAGTACATCCGGCACCTGTTTGGCGCAATGTCGGCCTTTGAAGAGGTCAACCTCAGCCTCTACTATGGCCTGCGCTGCGAAAAAGGCTTGCGCAGCCCGGTCGATGGCGCTGCAGCCGGCACCCTGCAAATGCCCTCGGCACAAACCGCGCGCGGCATGCAGATGGCCTATGGCGTACTCAAGAAGGTGTTGCCGCGCCCGCGCGAAATCCGCCGTTTTGCCGAACGCCTGAGCTTCGCCTATCACGCCAACAAGGATGGCGGGGCGATCTATCACGAACCGAATTTCTACCCCCTGCCCTACAACGGCCCGACGGTGTTGACGGTGCACGACCTGTCCTGCTTCGACCATCCGGAAACCCACCCCCGGGAACGCGTCGAAATCGCCCACCGCGAATTGCCCCCGGCGCTTGAGCGCGTCGACCACATCATTGCCGACTCGCACGCCACCGCCAACGCCATCCGTGCGCGCTTCGGGGTCAGCCCCGAACGCCTCACGGTCACCCACCTGGCAGCTGACCGGCGCTTTCACCCGCGCCCGGCCGCAGAACTCGCCGCCCCCCTGCAAGCACTCTCGCTGACGCCGGGCGGCTACCTGCTATGCGTCGGCACGCTTGAACCGCGCAAGAACCTTGGCACCCTGTTCCGGGCTTATGCCGGACTTCCTGATGCCTTGCGCAAGCGCTATCCGCTGGTGGTCGCCGGGATGTCCGGCTGGCACACCGAAGCGCTGGAAAAAGAAGCCGCAGCGCTGGTCGACCGTGGCGAACTGCGCCTGCTGGGCTATGTTCAGGATGCGCTGATTCCTCTGGTTTATGCTGGCGCCGCCGCTTTCATCTACCCGTCGATTTACGAGGGCTTCGGCCTGCCGCCCCTGGAGGCCATGGCTTCCGGCGTCCCGGTGATCACCTCGAACCGGACCTCGCTGCCCGAAGTGGTTGGCAACGGCGGCCTGATGGTAGACCCGCACGATGTCACCGGCTTTCGCGAGCACCTTGAACTGCTGCTGACCGATGCGCCGGCCGCCGCCCAATGGCGCGAACGCGGCCTGGCGCAAGCCGCCGGCTTCAGCTGGGAGCGCTGCGCGCGGGAAACCATTGCCGTCTATCGCCAGGTCGCGAACGCCCGGGGCATGTCATGCTGAACCGCCCGCTGCGGGTGCTCCACATCTACCGCACCTATTTTCCCGAAACCCAGGGCGGCGTCCAGGAAGCGATCCGCCAGATCGCACTGGCCACCCGCCCGCTCGGGATTGAAAGCAGCGTATTCACCCTGGCCCGCAACCCGAATCCGGCCACCCTGCATGCCGAAGAAGGCGAAGTCGGGCGAGCCCGCTCGCTGTTCGAAATCGCCTCCTGCGACTTTGCCTCGCCGGCCGGTATCTGGCGCTGCCGCGCCGCCGCCCGGCGTGCCGACGTGCTCCAGGTGCATTACCCCTGGCCGTTTGCCGACATGATGCTGCCGTGGATCCGCCGTCCGGGCCAGCCGCTGGTCGTCACCTACCATTCCGATATCGTCCGCCAGGGTTTGCTCAATGCGCTGTATGCGCCGCTGCGCAACTACCTGCTCAACAGCGCGGACCGGATCATCGCCACCTCGCCGCCTTACATCGCAACCAGCGACGTGCTTGCCCGCTACCGGGAAAAAACCAGCTGCATCCCGCTGGCCCTGGCCGACTGCCCGCCGGCCGACCAGACCCTGAAAGCACACTGGGAGGCACAACTGGGCAACGATTTCTTCCTGTTTGTCGGGGTTCCCCGTTACTACAAGGGGCTGCACTTCCTGATCGAGGCCCTGCCCCACACCCGGGCCCGGATCGTGGTCGTTGGCGATGGTAACGGCCGCACCGAACTCGAAGCCCGCGCCCGTCAGCTGGGCGCCGACAATATCCGCTTCCTCGGCCGCCTGCCCGACGCCGACAAGCAGGCGCTGTTCGAGCTCTGTCGCGGGGTGGTCTTTCCCTCGCATCTGCGCTCGGAAGCCTTTGGCGTGACCTTGCTGGAGGGCGCCCGAGCCGGCAAACCGCTGATCTCGTGTGAAATCGGAACCGGTACCTCCTGGGTCAACCAGCATCAGGAAAGCGGACTGGTCATCCCCCCGGCAGATCCCGCAGCCCTGGCGGCGGCACTCAATCAACTGCACCAGGACCCGGCGCTGTGCGCCCGACTGGGCGAGCAGGCGCGCCTCCGCTGGCAGCGGCTGTTCCAGCCCGAAGCGGTCGGCGAAGCCTACGCCGGACTCTACCGCGAGTTGCTCGGGCAGGCGCGAGCCGCCAGCTAGGAGGGATGCGATGCTGACGGCGGCACGCAAAACCCTGCTGGCACGAATTGCCATCGCCGTCGTTGCCGCCGGACTGGCCTTGCTGCTGGAAGTCGCAAGGCCGACATTGCTCAACCGGCTGGACGAAGGAATCCGCGACGTCGCAGTCAGGCACTTTGCCGACCCGACGCCGGAAACCCGCCTTGCGGTCATCGACATCGACGACGAAACCATTCGTCGCATTGGCCCCTGGCCCTGGCCCCGCACCCGCCTGGCCGATCTGGTCGACACCCTGATCGGCAGCCAGGAAGCACGCAGCGTCGCCCTTGACATTGCCTTGCCGGAACCCGGCGACAGCCCCGGCGATACCCGGCTGGCGGCGCTGTCCACCTACGGTCCACTGGTCCTGGCGCAGATTTTCGACTACTCGCCGCGCTTCCCCTCGCTGGCACTCGGACAACTCCACGGCGGCGCACCGGCCCATGGCGACCTGCAAGGCCGCCGCCTGGCGCAAGGTTACATCGGCCTCCACGGCGGCCTGAGCAGCCCCCGCTGCGTCGGCAATCTTGGCTACCAGCCAGACAGCGACGGCGTCCTCCGCCGCCTGCCGCTGAGCAGCCGCTTTGCCGGCCGGGACTACCTGCACCTGGCCCCGACCATCCTCGGCTGCATCGCCGGCCAGCCGCTCAGCCCCGAGCTTGCCCTGCTGCGCGAATGGCGAATTCCCTACCACAAGGCACTCGCCGCCTACACGGTGATCCCGGCGCACTGGATTCTGCAACATGAACTCCCCGCCGGCTGGCTGCGCGGCCGGCATGTTCTGGTCGGCTCATCCTCGCTCGGCCTGGGAGACCGGGTGAGCACCCCGCTCGCCCCCCTCAGCGCCGGCGTCATGGTTCATGCCGCCAGCCTCTCGGCCTTGCTCGACCTGGAGACGGGGCAGCTGGCGCCGCCCTGGTCGGGGCGCCCCTGGAGCATTCTGTGGATTCTGGCCAGCACCCTGCTGGCTGCCCTGATCATCGCCCGGTTCCGCGCCTGGAGCGGCGCGCTGGGCCTGCTCGCCCTGTCGCTGACCTGGCTCGGACTGGCTCTGGCCGGCGCACTGCGTCAGGCCGAATGGTCGATCACCGCGCCGCTGTGGGGCATGCTGGTGTTCCTGCTGCTCGGCGTTCCGCACGAATGGCGACTGGCGCAAAAAAGGATACAGCAGGCAATCAACACCCTCGGACACTACGTTTCCAGCCAGGTGCTCAACGAAATTCTGCGCGCCAACCTGCAATACAGCCTGCAACCCACCCTGCGCGAAGTCACCGTGCTGATCGCCGACATCGAGGGCTACACCCGGATGACTTCGGCACTATCGCTGGAACAGGCCGCCGAGTTGACCAAGGGCATCCTCGAAAGCCTCACCCGGCCGCTCCTGGCTGCCGGCGGGACACTCGACAAATACAGCGGCGACGGGCTGGTCGCCTTCTGGGGGGCGCCGCTCGACTGTCCCGACCAGGCCGATGTCGCCGTCGCCACCGCGCTGGCCATGCTCGACGCGGTCGATGCCTTCAACCGCTCCGGACGGAACGGACTGCCCCCGGTGCGGGTCCGGATCGGCATCGAAAGCGGACAAGCCCTGGTCGGCGACCTGGGCACCAGTTTTCGCAGCACCTACACCGCCGTCGGCGACTGCATCAACTTTGCCTCGCGACTCGAATCAGCTGCCCGCGAACACCCGACCCCGCTGCTGATCGGCCCGGTGGCCAACGCCAAAATCACCCGCTTTGCCACCCACTGTGTGGGAACCATCAATTTGCGGGGTACCGAAACCTTTATGGACATCTTTTCTCTGGACAGGGATCGCCCGTCTGTCGACAATATCGGGCTAACCACCTCAGCCTGACTTTCACTCAGCTGACATTGTTTTCGCACTTGGTACGCTCATGACCCAAACTGTCGTTGTCCCCATTGTTCTGTGTGGCGGTGCCGGCACCCGCCTGTGGCCGATGTCCCGTGGCGCCCGCCCGAAACCTTTCATGGAGTTGCCCGACGGCGACACCCTGCTGGCGCATACCTACCGCCGGGCAGCAGCCGTTGCTCCCGACAGCGCCTTGCTGACCATCACCAACCGCGAGTATTACTTCCTCTGCCGCGACGAGATGGAAGATGCCGGGATCGCCTTCGAGCGCGGCCATTTCCTGCTCGAACCGGTAGGCCGCAACACCGCGCCGGCAATTGCCGCAGGCATGCACTGGGTGCGCGAACACTACGGCGACAACGCCATCGCGCTGGTCCTTGCCGCCGACCACCTGATCGAACCGCTGGCCGCCTTCAATACTGCCGTCGAGCAAGCCGTTGCCCTCGCCGCGCAGGACTGGCTGGTCACCTTCGGCATCGAACCCGGCTACCCCGAAACCGGCTACGGCTATATCGAATCCGGCGCCGCTACCGGCCCCGGCACCTTCCGGGTCAACCGCTTTGTCGAAAAGCCCTCGCTGGAAAAAGCCCGCGAGTTCCTCGCCGCCGGCAACTTCCTCTGGAACTCGGGAATGTTCGCCTTCCGGGTTGGCTATTTCCTCGACACCCTCAAAGCCACCGCCCCCGAATTGGCAACGGGAGCGGCCGACTGCTGGGAAGCCACCCGCGACAGCCACCAGAGCGAACCGCTGGTGCTCGACAAGACCAGCTTCGGCGCCCTGCCCAATATCTCGATCGACTACGCCCTGATGGAAAAAGCCGACCGGGTCGGCGTCGTCCGGGCCGCTTTCGACTGGAACGACATTGGCTCCTGGCTGGCCGCAAGCACGCTGATCGAACCCGACCAGAACGGCAACCGGGTCAGCGGCGAAACCGCCCTGGTCGACGTGCAAGACACCTTCGTCCTCGCCGGCAACCGGCTGGTCGCTGCCGTCGGGGTCAAGGACCTGCTCATCGTTGAAACCCCCGACGCCCTGCTGGTCGCCCACCGCGACCGCGCCCAGGACGTCAAGCAGGTGGTCAACCACCTGGAATCGATCGATCACCCGGCCTCCTACCACCACCAGACCACCCACCGCCCCTGGGGTAGTTTCACCGTGCTGGAAGAAGGCAACGGCTTCAAGATCAAGCGCCTGGTCGTCAAGCCGGGCAAATCGCTGTCACTGCAAATGCACCAGCACCGCAGCGAACACTGGGTCGTCGTCGCCGGCGTCGCCGAAATCGTCAATGGCGAACAAACCCTGCGCGTCTGCGCCAACGAATCGACCTACATCCCCGCCGGCCACAAACACCAACTGGCCAACCACGGGACGGAGCTGCTGATCGTGATCGAAGTGCAAACCGGCAACTACCTCGGCGAAGACGACATCGTCCGCTTCGAAGACGCTTACGGACGAGCCTAGCCCTTACCCCTCTCCCGGAGGGAGAGGGGCTACCCATCCCGGCAAGCTGGCGAGCCGCCCCCTCAGCAAAGCAACACCAACCGCAAAAAACACCTAGCCTCTCTCCCCCGGGAGAGAGGCCGGGGATGTGGGTATGGGACAGCCAGCAGATGACCCCTTTCCGCATCACCTCCTGCCAAAGCCAGACCCCCAGCCCCGTTTTCGCCAATTTTCACGGTCGACCGTGAAAATGCCGCTAAATTGCCTACGCTGGCAGCACGTTAGCCGCCAGCTTGCGCAAAGACTCTTCCGGCTGCGCACTCTTGCACGCCACCAGCCACAAATCCAGCCCCCGCGACCGGCGCTTGCCCGCGCTGGCGGCAAAGCCCGCAGCGTGCACCGCCTGGGTCAGCGTTTTCAAGGTGAAGCCGCATTTATGCGCCATGAAATGATGACCTCGGGCCAATGCCTCGCCATGGCCATAGAGAATGTCGTGCGGCGTGATTCCCCCGGCCGGTGACTGGTAAGCGGCATCGCCCAACTTGTCTTCAGCGACCAACGCGCAGACCGACTGCAAATCGGGACAAGTCAGCACCAGGAAACCATCCGGCTTTAATACCCGTAAAAACTCGGCCAGCACCTGCGGCACTTCATGCGCATAGACATGCTCGATGTTATGTGCGGAATAAATCGCATCGACGCTGGCATCAGCGACCGCCTGCATGTCGAGCATGGAGCCGACCAGATCCGGCTCGTTGGCCGGGTCGATATCGAGGCGGATTTCCCGCCAATCGGCGGAACGAAAAGCCTGCGGCAGTTGGGCGCCATTGGCCCGATGCCCCGGACCGACATGCAAAACCGTTTTTGCATTCATCGCCTTGCTCTCCTCTTCGGCTGCGATTTTCTGGTAAAGCCCGATCAGGGCATCTTCAAAGCGGCGCGCGAAACCCTGCACGTCCATTAACGGCGACGCATGCATCCGCGCGCGTAGACCGGCGCGCAGCGTCTGCAAGGCAGGTAAGTCAGCCGCCAGGTCACGGGCAATCGCGACATAGTCGTCGGCGCTCTGTGCCGCCAATTGCGGCAAACCGATAGCCGCCAGGAACGCGAACGTCTGCCGGCTGACCACCCGCGACTGCGGCCAGGTCACCACCGGCACGCCCATCCACAAGGCCTCGCAACTGGTCAGCCCGCCGGTGAAGGGGAAGGGGTCGAGCGCGATATCGATATCGCCGTACTCTTTCAACATCTCCGCGTGGAAACTCGGACCGCGCAGTTCCAGCCGCTCGGCGGCAATTCCACGGTCGACAAAGGCCCGGGTCACTTTTTGCTGCAACGCTTCGTCGTTGAAGGTGCGCCATTTCAACACCAGTCGCGAATCCGGCACCGCGAGCAAGACCTTGGCCCACAGATCGAATACGCCATCGTTCAGCTTGGCCGTATTGTTGAAACAACCGAAGGTGACCCCCCCCCGCCGTAACGCCGGCAGCGGCGCCACTTCCGGCGCGAACGGTACCGGCTGGTAGCAGAAGCGGCCACCGGGCAGCCGGATGATCGGTTCAACAAACTGTGCCTCGGTACCCGGCGGCGCGTGCCATTCATCGAGGATCACGGCATCGATGCAATCAAGGCCGGTGGTGGCGAAATAGCCCAGCCAGGAGACCATGACCGGTGCCGGGCGGTAAGCGAAAGCGGTTAAGCGGGAACCGGCAGTGTGCCCGGACAGATCGATCAGAACATCGATGGCATCGGTGCGAATCAGTGTGGCCAGTGCGGAATCGTCAAGTGAGGAAATGTCGCGCAGGGTACAGGCTGTACGGATTTGATCGGTAACCCAGTCGTTCAGCTGCCCAGCGCTATAAGCGTACACCTCGACCCGGCCCGGATCGTGCGCTTTAAGCACATCCTTAATAAACAAGCCGACGGTGTGCTGGCAAAGATCAGCGGAGACGTAGCCAAGGCGCAGAGCCCGCTCCTTCAACGGCAGCATCTTAGGGCGAACCTGGCCTCCTCCCACACGAGCTCTAGCCCACTCCCCCCAAGCTTTGGCTTGGCACAGTCGTTCGGCATTTGACATCTCCGGATCGTATTCCTGACTGACGAGTACGTTGCGACGGATTACAGGATGGTCTGACATACAGATCAGTAGGTCGCTATAAAGACTACGTGCCTCACCACTCTCTCCTGCATCGCGAACAAGATTGGCAAGGTTGACCTTGCTGCGCAAGTCTAATGGGGCAATATTTTGTGCTTTCGAATAACAGACACGGGCATCACTAAGGAAGCCATAACTAGAGAGCAAGATACCAACATCAAGCTGGACTGCCAGATCGTAGGGGAAAAGATCAGTAACCTGCCGGCAGAGACGACGACACTTGCCAAACAGCCCAGCCCGAGCATGCTCTCGTGCAACGGCGAGGACGGCAGTCCAGTCAATGCTTTTCAATTCGATTAAAACGGAGAATAGCAAGGACGCCAAGGGGGCAACCCTTGGTCACGCTCAGACAACACTGGCTGTTGTGTAATAGGCCAGTCCACAGCTATAGAATTCCAGTTAACGCCACTGTCGCTATTTGGATCGTACGGTATTGAGGTTTGGTAACACATCATTGCCCGTTCAGTCATGACGTAAAAACCGTGTGCCAATCCTATCGGAACGAAAACAGACACATCACCCTCACTATTTAGTTTTACAGAAATTGCCTTGCCGAACGTAAGCGAATTTTTACGCATATCGAGCAACACATCGAATACCTCACCGGACAAACAGGTCACTAATTTATTATGCGCCTTAGGAGGCAATTGAAAATGCATACCGCGAAGCACACCGGAGGATGACATCGAAAAAAAAGTTTCACGACATTCAAATTCCAGCCCCAGATGACCAAATGCAGTATCTTGATAATTCTTCCAGAACCAACCTCGCTCATCAGCCATCCGGTAGCCATGAACTAGATAAGCCCCTTCAAGTGCAAGAGGCTCCAAAATCATTAATCGAACCCCAAGCCCAAATAGTTTTTAATACTCTGCGCCATGAAGCCAAGCTCCGCCTCACCTAGACCAGGATAAACCCCCAACCAAAAAGTATTAATCATTATCCTATCAGTATTAGTCAGTTCACCGACCACATTATAATTCCGACCAATCATATAAGGCTGCTTAGTAGCATTACCTGCAAAGAGAAGTCGCGTGCCTATATTTTTTTGCTGCAAATATTGCAGCAAATCATTTCTTGAAAAATCCAATCCCTCGTTCAGAGTAATAGGAAAACCAAACCAGGATGGATCACTTCCCTCAGTCGCTTCAGGCAACACCAAAAAATCTTGACAGCCTTCAAGACAACTCCGCAAATAAATGAAATTTCGCCTACGAGCAAGCACAAATTCATCGATACGCTGGAGCTGAGCCAAGCCGCAAGCGGCCTGCATGTCAGTAATTTTCAGGTTGTAACCGAGATGGCTATAAATGTATTTATGGTCATAACCCGGGGGCAGATTACCCAATTGCCAGCCGTAACGTTTTCCGCAGGTGTTATCGCAACCCGGCGCGCAGTAGCAATCTCGACCCCAATCTCGGAAAGACTCCGCGGCCATTTTGAGATCCGGGTTATTGGTCAGTACTGCACCACCTTCACCCATGGTGATGTGATGAGCGGGATAGAAACTCAATGTGGCGATATCGCCAAATGTACCTACTTTTTTATCCTTATAGGTCGAGCCCAAGGCGTCACAGCAATCCTCAACCAACCATAAGCCATGTTTGCGGCACAGCTCAGTAATCACGCCCAGATTATAAGGATTACCCAGAGTGTGCGCCAGCATGATTGCCTTAGTGCGCGGTCCAATCGCCGCTTCCAGTGCTTCAACATTTACGTTGTAAGTGGGAATATCAATGTCCACAAATACTGGAACGGCTCCCATTTGCAAAATCGGATTAATAGTTGTTGGGAACCCGGCAGCCACTCCGATGACCTCATCACCCGGCTTAATCGCTCTATCACCTAGGCGGGGCGAGGTCAAAGCTGCAAATGCCGCCAAGTTGGCCGACGAACCCGAGTTCACCGTGATGGCGTAGCGTACGCCCACATACTGCGCGAGTGCCTTCTCGAAAGCGTCATTGAAGCGACCTGTGGTCAGCCAGCCATCAAGGCTTGCCTCCACCATATTCCTCATCTCTGCTGCACCAATCACTTTCCCAGAGGGAGGAATGATGGTTTTTCCAGGAACGAAAGCTTGTTTCTCTGCATGTTCTGCCGCCGCATAGGCATCCACCAATTGAAGAATTTGTTGGCGAATATGATTTTTATCCATTTTTCTATCCAAAATAAGTTTGAATCTGGTGCAATGTAATTTCGCGAGCCGAGGAAGGGTCCGCTAGCACTTGATGGTACCAATATGCCGTCTGTGCAACTCCCTCATCGAATTCCCAGCATGGAGCCCATTTGAGTCGCGAACGAGCGAGGCTAGTATCGAGAAATAGGAAGCCTGCCTCATGAAGCTGCTGAGACTGATCGTGATGCCAACTTAGCCTAGGCCAGTGTTTGTTTAGCCCGGACAGTACCTCTTGCACCGTACGATTGCCTTCGCTTCCCGGCCCAAAGTTAAACGCCTCGGCAAAAGATTCATCCCCTGCCAGCAAACGCTCAGCCAACAGCATGTACCCGTTGATGGCTTCCAGTACATGCTGCCAAGGGCGAGTTGCCAACGGGTTTCGGATGACCAGAGGTTCATTATTTGCCACGGCACGCACCACATCTGGGATGAGTCTGTCCTCGGACCAATCCCCCCCCCCGATCACATTCCCAGCCCGAGCAGTCGCTATGAGCACACCTTTTTCAGCCAAGAAAGAACGGCGATAGCTCGCGACCACATGCTCGGCGCTGGCTTTCGAGGCGGAATAAGGATCGTAACCTCCCAGAGCATCGATTTCACGATACCCCCAGACCCATTCACGATTTTCGTAACACTTATCGGTGGTCACCACCAGAACAGCCCGAACGCCGGGGCAGTTGCGCACCGCTTCCAGCACATTGACCGTTCCCATGACATTGGTCGACCAAGTCTCCGACGGGTCCCTGTAGCTTGCTCGTACAAGCGGTTGTGCAGCCAAATGAAAGACGATCTCTGGTTCCGCTTGCTGCATTGCAGCAGTCAGCGCCTTCGTATCGCGGATATCGGCGAGATGGCTGGCCTTTAAACCCTGCGCTACATGTGCCAGCTCGAACAAGCAGGGCTGCGTCGCAGGTGCTAGGGCATATCCAGTAACCACTGCACCAAGACGCTCCAGCAGCAGACTTAGCCACCCCCCCTTGAATCCAGTGTGCCCGGTCAGGAAAACACGCTTACCTTGCCAGAAATCTGGATTCATGTACTCAAACCTTTGCGTACCTCGGCCACGACCACCTTCAAATCATCTTCCGTCATATCATGGAAGCTCGGTAAGTTAAGCCCAGCTCGACAGACCTTGGCAGAGACAGGTGACTCCTTGAGGTGTGAGAACATCGGAAAGCGTGTCAATGAATAAAAGAATGGCCGCAACCCGATTCCCTGCGCATTAGCCTCTTCCAGCATTGCATCGCGCTTTTCTTCACTCAGACCACCGTGCGCGACGACAGCGGGCAGCCAGTAAGAATTCACATCGCCCGGATTTTCCGGATTCAAATCAACGTCAAGATCGGCCAACGCGGATTGGTAATAAGCGAATATTTCACGCTTACGTGTCACTAACTCTTCAATGCGCTCGATCTGCGCTAGGCCAATAGCGGCCTGGATGTTCGACATTTTGTATTTAACGCCAACCTCATCCATCCAGAAGATGGTGTGCTTCGATGGCTTACGGCCGTGATTGGACTGCAGGAGTGCCTTTTCGTAGATGTCATCCCGCTGACAGACCAACATACCCCCCTCACCTGTGGTGATCGTTTTTGTCCCATGGAAAGAAAACACGCCCACGTCTGCAACACTACCGGCCTTTTGCCTCTGCCACTGAGAGCCCAATGCCTCGGCAGCATCTTCGATCAGATAGAGCCCATGACGATTCGCAATTTCTCGCAAGCGTGCCATGTCACACAGGTTGCCGTAGAGGTGAACGGCAATGATGGCCTTAGTCCGGGGGGTGATGGCCGCCTCAACCTTAGTAACGTCGATGCACCAAGTTTTCGGATCGATATCCACAAATACCGGTTTGGCCCTCTCGTAAGTCACCGGTGCGGCCGAGGCAATCCAGGTAATCTCAGGCAGGATGACTTCATCACCGTCGCCAATTCCAAGAGCACGCATGGCGATATGCAAGGCCCCTGTGCAACTCGAGGTTGCGATGGCATGCTTAGCGCCCAGATATTCCGCAAACGACCGCTCAAAGCGCGTAATGTACTCGTAACATTTCTTACCCCACCCATTGGCGGCTGCATCAGTGGCATACGCGACTTCGCGATCAGTAATCGAAGGCTTGGCGAATGGGATATCAAACATGTTCTTTCCTTTGCAACAAATACCAGTAGTGCAGACGGCGGCCCTCATTGATCTGCATGTCATAATACCCTTTGCGTGCAAGGGTGAAATGTTGGCTCAACAGAGTCACTGCCTCAGAGCCCGTCTTAAAGTTCATCAGGAACTCCTCATTCTGACGGCCCTAGATTTTTGCCAGCCACAAGCCGTCGGTTTGTGGTTCAGCCCAGTCAAAATAGTAGTGCTCCTTGACAATCTAGGTGACCAAGAACAAACCTCGGGTGGTAAGCGCCTCCTTGGTGCACTCGCACAGCCGATTGACTTGCGTGTCGTCGAGGTAGTAAATCGATTCATTGGCCAACAGAAGGTCATACCCCCCCCATTGATTCCAAAAGAATCATCCCCCAGTGTTGTGGCCTGGAAGTGTGCTGCCCTAGTGGGGACACGAAGGCGTGCTTGTTCGACGGCAGAGGCACTGACATCACAACCGGAAACCTCAAGTCCTTGCCGGGCAAGAAACTCCGCATTCAGGCCATTGCCCATGCCCCAATCAAACATCTTGCTGCTTTTCAGGCCAAACTCACGTCGAAGCAGATAAAAATAAAGACGAAGTATATGGCTTTCGACATAATTGTTACCATAGCCTTCTTGGTATTTTTCTTCCCACGCCTTTTCATTGTTCATACTTACTCCCAGCGTTTCCACGCAGCCTTGCCGGAGCTCCACATATTTTCCAGCAGATTTTTTTCGTAAATCGTATCCATGGGTTGCCAGAAACCATTATGAATGTGGGCCTCAAGTTGCCCCTCAGCGGTAAGCTGATTAAGGGGCTCCTGTTCCCAGACTGTTGCATCGGTTTCGATATAGTCAAGCACCTTGGGCGACAAGACGAAAAATCCACCGTTGATCAAACCCGCTCCATCTTTCGGTTTCTCAACAAAGCGCTGAACTTGTAGACCTTCTAGAGCCAGATTCCCAAAGCGTGCAGGAGGACGAACTGCAGTCAACGTTGCCAACTTTCCGCGTTCGCGATGCTGTGCTAACGTTGCAGGGATGTCCAGGTCGGTAACTGCATCACCATAGGTTAGGAAAAAAAACTCGTCATCACGAACATAATCACCAATGCGCTTGACTCGCCCGCCGGTCATGGTGTTTTCACCAGTATCCACAAGGTGAATTACCCAAGGCTCGGCTTTACCATTGCGATAGTCGACACGATTCTGTTTCAAATCGATTGTGACATCAGCCTGGTGTAGGAAGTAATTGTAAAAATACTCCTTGATCAGGTAGCCTTTGTATCCTAGGCAAATCACAAACTCATTAAATCCCCAAGACGCATAAATCTTCATGATGTGCCAGAGGATTGGCTTACCGCCAATCTCCACCATCGGCTTAGGTTTAGTGATACTTTCTTCACTGATGCGTGTACCCAAACCTCCAGCCAAAATCACTACTTTCATTGTTTTAACCCCTCAAGTTTCTTTTGATACATTGCAAAATAAGCACGTTCAAACCAACGCACAGATGTCACTTCATCAAACAGTGCGGTTGAAGCAATGGTATCACGTTGAAAAATCCGCCGTCGCTCCAGAGCATCCAAGTCACCTGCCAATCGCTGCGCAATAGAAATATACTCCTCTTCTGTTTTAGCAATGAGGTCTGGCATACCCCCATGATGCAATATTGAGGCACCAATACAACCAAAAGGCGGCCTATCCATTTTGGTAATAACAGGCAACCCGTACCACAAAGCCTCAAACAATGTTGTTCCATTATTATGAGGAAAAGTATCGAGATAAATATCAATACTTTCGAAAGCCTTGTAAATTGGTGACGTAAAATCGAACTCCAGCCTATCAGCCGAAACTCCACGCAAACCAAAAAAATCAATCATACGATTGATGGAGGCAGGGTCTTTGAAATTTCGACTATTAAATTGCAAATGACTATTCGGAACCGACTTTAACAATTCAGCCCACAGTCCAAGATCACGGTCATTTAGCCGAACTGAGCGTGTTGTTGTCCCAAAAGTCAAATAGCCGCGACGTCTAGCTGGCAGACTATGGAGACGCGGCAAGTTTGGATCCATGCGACAAACATAGGTGTTACATGGCAGACGGAGCAACGGCTCTATGGTGTATTGTTCGAGACTTTCCGGCAACGTCCAATAATCGCCAATTAATGCATCCATACACGACAAACCAACTCCAAAATTCCACCCCAACAAACTTGCAAGCTGTACCGGAGCTGCCCGATAGGGATACACATCGGTACGATTACCCCCTGTATGCCCCGCAAGATCAACAAGGATGTCAATTTTATCGTCTGCAATCTGGCGAGCCATTTCTTCTGAATTCATAGCGGAAGTTCTTCGCCACCCATCAGACTTTGCAATCATTTCACGGCTGACATCATCTTCAATAACACCATTGTGATAACACCAGACCTCAAAACGGTTCCGATCATGGTGATCAAGGAACGGCATAAAAAAATGCTGCTGCGGATGTTTACGCAAATCACCAGAAACATATCCGACACGAAGCTTACGATCATTTATTGGGCAAGGCAGAGCATTAATTGGTTTATCAACCAAGCCCATCACCGAATCATAATGCGAATAAATAGCCAAATGCTCATCTTGACTCAAACTCGGATGATAATTCGAACAAAAAAGATAATTATCCCACGAGGTCTTCTTTTTATTATCAACCTCTAAAGCACGACGATAAAGATCCAGAGCCTTTTCGAAATCACCAAGATCCTGATTTACAAAAGCTAAATTCGAAAGAGCTTCCTTATGATCGGATTTTATATCCAAACACCTCTCAAGAGCACTCTTTGCCTCACCTAGCCGGTTAATTTGGCGATAAGAAATCCCCATGTTATTATAAGCATCAGCATAATCCGGCTCAATCGCCAGAATTTCCTTACAGATTTCAATCGCCTGCTCATGACGACCAACATCCATATACAGCGCAGATAAATTATTGCGAGCTGGCATCCATTTCGGATCTGCAGCTATAGCTTTCTCATAACACTGTTTAGCAAAAACGTAGTCTTTTTTTTCAAAAGCGTTTACACCAAGATTACACAACACTATCGCATTATCTGGAGCCAGCTCTGCTGCTTTTTGGTAGAAAGGTTCAGCCTCTGCTCTCCTACCTTGCTGCCCCAAAACTGCACCAAGATTCATTGCCAAATCAACATCAGTTGGCGCCAACTGCAACCCACGCCGCAAAGCAATCTCAGCCTCTTCCAGACGATTTTGCAACTGCAGAACCAATCCAAGATTATTCCATGCAGCAGAATAACTATCCCTCAACTTAATAGCCTGGCGGAGACATTCCTCCCCCTCCAAAAGACGACTTGTATTCTTAAGAACAACCCCTAAATTGTTATACGCCTCAGGCATAGAAGGCTTTAATTCAAGCACGCGGCGATAATAAGCCTCTGCTTTGAAATGATCCCGATAGAATTGGGCGACATTTCCCAAATTAAGTACGATATCCGGGTCACCAGGAAGATCTCTTTGAGCCAAAAACAACCATTTTTCAGCCAAATCGAAGGATTTAGCATTAAGAGCAGCAGTACCTGCTTCTTTATATTCCAAAGCTGTAGCAGCAAAAACAGGGCAATCAAATGCTGCTAGATAATGAACAACAGCCTCAGCATCCCTTCCTTCTTTTAGACATACCAAGCCATTAGCACGGGCAACAAGAGCCTGTGCGAAAAGCTTCTGATCAAGTTTAACAAGTGGATAGGAGGACTCAAGACGCTCAACCACCAAGGGGGGTGGAGCACCAATAATAAGCGCCTTCCGCCAATTGCTATATCCTTCCTCCACATCTCCGACCGCTAGGTGCCAATCACCCAGCAGGACACAGAAAGGCCAAAATGCCGGACTGACGTAAAGGGCTCGCCGCAACAAAGCAAGTCCTTCAGTAGTCCGCCCCTCACCCCAGGCTATCCGAGCAAGCCCATGTAACACATCAGGGTGATTAGGTCGCTCACAGGCTAAAAACTTGTAAATTGAAGAGGCCTCTTGCCACCGCTGCCGCTCAATTGCCTCCAGCCCTTTATGAAGCAACTGCTCCAAAGTCACAGGTTGGCTAGGATTTTTTTCCCCGCCATAGCGCTTTGCAGAAAAACCTCGTTTTTTCATTGCAGCAAAAACCAATCAAAAAAATAAGCCCCGGCCTAATAGACCGGGGCTTTAATCACTACAAACCTGTTATCAGGTAGAAATAACTGCCTCTGCCCCGATTACCAAGTCAGCGTACCGGTAGCACCGGCGCCACCAAAGTCGTTCACATTAGCAACAACACCGACCAGGGTGATTTCATCAGCGGTCAAGGTATTAGCCGTAGCGGTGCTAGTGTTAGTGACACGCAGGATAGCAGAGTTGGTGCCGTCATCCACAATGAAGAGTGCAGAATCAGCTGCTGCAAGAACGCTATCCAAGTTGCTGATCGCACCGTTCAAGGTACCACCAGTAGCAACAAGCTTGCTGATAAAGGTGGCAGCATTGGTTTCATTGAAGGTGGTAATCAGATTACCCAAGGCAGTCCCAGAAGTAGAATCCAAGCTACCGGTCACACGGAACACTACGGCATTACCTGCACCACCATCTGCAAGAGCGCCCGCAACAGTCGAATTGCTCACGATCTCAGCGGAGGCAATACCGTCGCTGGAGGTACCGGTACCATTGGAAAGCGCCCCAGTATACTTGTACGCCCAAGTCGAATCAGTACCAACACCATCCGTAGCCAAATCAGTACCACTGGAATCAAAAGTTTTGATCAGATCAGCATTGGCGGTGGAAACAACGTCGCTGACAATCTTATAAGACACCATGGTAGCAGTCAGATCGGTGGCGACATCGGTTGCGCTGACATTGATGGAAATCGTGTCCATACCAGCCCCACCATTGACAACACTAGCCGGAGCGTCGCTTGCATCGGTAGCAGCACCTGCATAGAACGTAATGCTATCAGCTTTCGCACCACCGGTAATAGCTACAGCAGCAGTCGAATCGGTAGCAAGAGCAGTATTGATAGTAAGCGCACCGGTGGCATCAGAACCGTTGATCGCGGTGTTGGCATTAAACGTATAGGCTGCAGTAAAGGAAGCGTTGATATCCTTGGCACCGGTCAGAGTAACAGAGGTCAGCGCAGCCGCATCCGTACCCAGAATAACCGTAGCCTTATCTGCAGAAGCGTCCAGCGTCAAATTCTCAACACCAGAAAGCACCAAGCCACCATCGGTATTATTCAGCGAAATGGTATTAACGGCAGTGGCACCATCATCGAAAGACAGCTTAACAGTATCAATCTGACCGACATCGGTAGCATTCTTAACCCCGACAGTCAGCTGCCCGTCGGTAGTTGCGGCATACCCTACAACCGTAACGGCAGCAGCTTGAGCAGCAGTCAGATTAGAGACAGCTGCACCATCGGTACCGTCCGAAGTGATGTTGAAGCGAACGGTATCGATGCTGTTGTTGTCTTTCAGCTGAGACACATCCAGGGAAATGGAGGCTGCGGAGCCATTGGAAAGCTCAACTTGTTCAAAGCCTTTGTACAGCTTACCCAGAGTTGCATCAACGTGAGCACTGGCTGCCACAATCAGACGGTCGGTCGCACCACCGGCAGCATCGATAGCGGCACTAGAGCCAAGAGCAACTGCACCAGTAGTGATTTTATCTTGACCAGCACCACCAGTAACCTTCAGTGCGGCCATGCCATCCGAGCTGGACAGAGTCATGGTCAAACCGCCAACGGTCAGACCAGATGCATTCACCGTTTCAACCGCATCATCCAGAGTACCGATAGAAACACCAGTATTGGTGGTGGTAGCAGCAGCGGCACCAGCAATGGTGATGGTATTAATCACACCAGCAGTAGCGTCAAAACCGGAGATATTACCAGTAGCCACCGCGCTAGTTGCATTAATGGTCAAATCCTTAACCTTATTTGCAGAGGTCAGGTTGATCGTACCAAAGCCATTGGCCGCACCAGTGGAGTTGATCGTAGCTGCGGTCCAATTGGCATTAGTAGAATCGGAGACTGCAAAAGACCCATCAGTGGTAGTCCCACCCTGCAGATTCAGAGTCAGCGCGGCAGTCACAGAGGACGAACCAACCGAGGTAACTGCTACTGCGCCATTAGCCGTAGCACCGTCGCCCTTGATAGTCAGAGCAGCAGTACCCGTATTGCTCAGATTAACGGCACCGGTAGAACGATCAACCACGAAGGTGGTTGCCCCAGCATTAGCGCCATTAAATGCAAAGAATTCGCTAGCAGCCGTCACGCTGCGAATAGAAACAGTTTCGATGCTAGAAAGAGACGCAGCAGGTGCATTAGTCGTCGCAGCACCAGTGCCACTACCTTCAACCACAAGCTCCAAGGTATCAGCACCGCCACCAGCGGAAATTTGGTCAGCAGTATTGAAAGTAGAAGCAGAGGTGGCAGCGCCATCGGTATCAAGAGACACCGTGCCGCGAATCGTATCGTTACTGGAAGTACCGGCAACGACATCTGCAACCGTGGTAAGGGTAAAGCTGGAGCCGCTGGCTGCCACGTTGTTCTGAACAGTGGCCTGCACAGTCGTCATTGCAGTGCCCGTCGCGGTGGTCACGGTAGCAGCATCGCTGGTAACAGTGCTCAGCCAATCCTTAACAGCCTGCAAGCCGGTAGCATTAACACCAGCATAAGCAACAGTCTTGGCGGTGGAAGCAGCGATATCATTGGTGAAGGCAGTAGCCACAGTCACCTTGTTAGAGATAATCGAAGCGTCCGTACCCTGAGCACCCTTATTAATGGCATCAGCAACGTTACCAACTTTCAGAGCACCATTATCCAGCTGGGTAACCCAGTAGTTCAGACCGGAGACTTCCGGAGTGCGACCAAAAAGGTTCTGGTAAACAGCGTTAACGATCTGCGTGCTGTTCATGTTGGCGTACAAAGCCTTGTACTCTGCGGACTGAGCAAAGGTATTCAGCAGATCGGCGGAGTTACCAGCGTAGGTGCTCCAGTAGTTCAGACCAGCGACGTCGGCCGGACGGTTGAAGAACGCAACGTAGGCGTTTTGAATTTGGGCAGTAGTCAAAGCCATTGAATTAGCTCCTATGAATATTCACAAAGTGAAGGTTTTTTGCAACCCCGCACTAAAGGGCACGCAAAACCTGGGTGCATTAATGCGGGATCTATACTCTCAGAGATACCCCCGAGGCAGTGTGACATCCGTCACATTTCATCTTGCCGACAGAATGCGTGTCGCGCTTCTGCCAACAAAATTTGGCGCAAAGGCTTATTTAACCCACATGGTGGCGCCGTAGGCGATCCGTCCGTCATCCAAGCGCGACTGGAAAAGATAACCGGCACGAAGAGCCGTATCACGCCCAAGGACCCCCTGGACGAGCATATTATTGTTACCTAGAAATTGGCTGACATTCTGGAACGAACCGTCAGCAAAGACACGCCCTTCGGCCTGCCGCGCAATGCGCTGACCGTTGGCAATCAGGTCGAAGCCGGTGGTAAAACTGCTTTGGGCAAAATTGACATGCAGACGACCGTTTTCAACGGCTGCCGCGTAGGCGCCGCCAACATCCGGCTGAATAAGGGCTTGCGCCGCCTGCAGGCGGAAATCGACGCTGCCCGAAGTCGGGTTTTCCCAAACCGCATCCTTAGGGCGCAGCATCGCGAAATAGGCGTTGAAGGCATCGAGGTTGTGCGTCTTCATCAAGCCCACCAGGTCGACATTGGCCTTTTCATCAGCGAACGCCTGCCAGCGCCCCCATTCGATGGCCGGACGCACCGCTTCCGGTGCCGGCTTGGGTGCTTCGCCGGCCAGCGCGATGCGGTCGGACTTGAGCGGATCGAGATTGGCATCGGCGGTTGCCGCGCCGTTGCGCACGGCTGCGCTGCCCGCTGCCGGCTCGTCGGCTCGCGGCGGCGTCGAAACATCGGGCGAAAGGCCGTTGCCCTTGATCAATTGCGGCACGCCCTGCCCCTTGCCGACCTGCAAGACCATACCCGGTTGCCCGGCAAACAGTTCGCGCGTCTGGGCGCCTTCGCAGGGACCGTTACCGGCACGATTGCAGCCATCGCCAAAGCCGCTGACCACAACGCCGCCAGAAAGCACTGCGACACGAGTCACCAGCGCGTCGGCATAGGCGGTGAAATCCGTGCCACGCACGCCGATGGCCGCTACCGGGGTATTGAACCGGAAATTCTGCCTGGCACTTTTTACGGCCTCGCCCGAAATATTACGCACCACGCCCTGATGCAGTTCAATCTTGAAGCGGCTTTCAGCCGGCTTGGCACTATCGACGCGATACGCCACCACTGTCGCGGCGCTGTTCGGGCGCAGGATCAGGAAGCCGTTATCGACCGTCTTGATATAGAGGTAACCATCGCCCCCCGTCGCCAGCGGCGCGCCGACACGAACATCGTCGCCAACCCGCAAGGCCTCGCCGGCCATCCGCACATCGCCCACCACCAGCACTACCTTGCCAGCCTCTTCGGCCTGCGCAGAGAAGCCATGAGTGATCACCCCGAACATTGCCAGAGCGGCAAAACAGCGGGTCATACGGGCGAGCAAGGGACGAACCAGAGACATCCGGGAATCTCCAACGGAAAAAGGGCGATTAGGGTATAGCACAAAAACCGGAGGAGAGGAAAGCACCCCTCAAACCTCGAATACCTGGGCCACGGTCTCAACAAAAACCACTGCCTGACCAACCGCCCATGCCGCATCGGCTTGTTCCAGCGAGTCGCCTTTGTAATCTGCGATCAAACGCAAGTCCTCAACTTTATTAAGAGACCTTCCCATTTCAACCGGGAAACGCCCAGTCTTGACCAGATGCAGGCTGAACGCAGTAATCAACCCGCCTTGCGTTTTCGATACTTCTGCTGGAACCCCCGCAGCGGAAACCGGCAAGGCTGCTCGCGCCGCATCGAACATCGCATAGTAGGCCCGGTTGCAAGCGCCATCCGGGTCTGCCGCAGAAAGGAGAAAGCGCGCCGATTCAAGGGCTCGCCGCGCCTTGGACATCAGATCGGCGGCATTCACAGCCGAATTCCTTCTCTCTCGATGTTTTGCAGCAAGCGAGGATTTGAATAATTTTCAGGATGCGCCCACTCGTCTTCCCAGATGGGTAACGGCTGAATGCGAATTCCAGTTTCGAGCAGCACGTCATAAGCAATATCGTCCATTTCGAGTTTGGTCGAAACGAAACGCTCATGCCGCCCCCGCAGCAATACGGCGACATCCGCATCGCTATCTGCGCGATGCTCATTGCGAGCGCGACTACCAAAAAGAAAAGCCCCGACCAAGTCATAACCAACCGCCAACCTCCAGACAAAGAGCCTGGTTGCGGCAAGCGTTGGGCTATCAATATCGGCAATGGTACGCATGGACGCATCTTATGTGCCGACATTTACGACGTCAAACACCCCTCACCCCTGGCTCTTCTCCCAAGCGGGGAGCGGCGGCTGGGCTACAAAAGTTGTTTGTTTTTGCTCTGGCGTCTTCTCTGGCGTCTTCTCTGGCGTCTTGATTGGCAGTGTTAACGGCACTTTCCACTATCGAACACCTGGCTCGACCGGCACGGCAGGCCCCTCCGAGGGGTTTGGGTGAGGATTGAGAGCGCCCTACCCTAACGCCACTCGCGCCAGGTCCAACCGATCCGTAAACACCGCAGCCACCCCGGTGGCGAGCAGGCTTTTTGCCTGTTTTGCGTCGTTGACCGTGTAAACCAGCACCGGTACGCCGAGGGCGCGGGCTTGAGCGAGAAGTTGCGGGGTGGTCGCGGCGGCAGCACAGTGCAGGGTCCGGGCGCCGAGTTGTTGCAGGCGTTGCGGCCAGTCGGGCGGCGGGGTTTCGACCAGCCAGCCGCAGGGTAGTTGCGGTGCGGCCCGACGGGCTGCGGCCAGGGCCTCAACAGAGAACGACGAGAGCAGCGGCGGCACGGCCGCGCCTTGCCAGCATTGCGCGGCGAGTGCGGCAACCGTTTCGCCGGTGAGTACCTCGTAACCGGCGGCGGGCTTGATTTCGACATTGGCCAGCAGGCCGAGCTGGCGACAAAGGCGGGCGGCATCGCTGAAGCGTGGCGGCGGCTCGCCACCAGCATCGAGCTTGAACAGAACGGAATCGGGCGTTGCCGCGACCTGGCCGCAACCATTGGTCGTACGTTCCAGAGTTTCGTCGTGGATCAGCAGCGGCGTGCCGTCGGCACTGAGCATCACGTCGAATTCGACGGCTTGCAGGCCGAGCGCCGCAGCCCGGCGGATGCCGGCAAGGGTGTTTTCGGGGGCTTGATCGCCACCGCCGCGATGGGCAAACCAGCGCGGCAGCGGCGGCAGGGCGGGCAGCGGGCTCAGAAAGGTTGCGCTTTTTTGAGTGCCGGCTTGGCACTGAGCAGCGCATTGCCGCGATTCACCGCCGTATCGAGCGCGGCCTTGGCCGGCTTGCGGTCAGACCAGACGGCTTCGAGTTCTTCGTTGGCAATGGCACGCACGGCATCAATGTTGGCAACCCGCATCGGCGACTTGGCGCCGCTGCCTTGCAACGAGTCGAAGGCGATCTTGAGGCTGCGCGTGCCGTCGTCCTGCAGGACTTTGCTGCTGGCAGCCGCACGGGCGGCCGCAGTAAGCGGCAGCTGGCCGTACTGGCGGATCATTTCGACCTGCATTTCGGGCGCCAGCAGGAATGCGACAAATTTTGCGGCGATTTTGTAATCTGCCGCCGAGCGGCCGCTGCCGACCCACAACGCAGCGCCATCGGCCAAGGTATTGCGCCGGCCGCCATAAACGTCATCGTGATACGGCAAGGGAGCAACGCCCAGTTCGACACCGCGGGCGTCGCGGAAGTCGGTGTGTTCGCGCGAGTCGGTAGTGATCATTGCGCACTCGCCTTCGCGGAAGCGCTCGCTGGCCTCGGCACGTCGGCCAAAACTGCGGAAGTAGCCGGCCTTCTGCCAGGTGGCCATCATCGCGATGTGCTTGACCTGCGGCAGGCCGTTGAACACCAGCTGCCCCTTGTCGGTGGTTGCCGGTACGCCGGACACGGCGCTGACGTTGTCGATATGCACCCAGACCGGCCAGGAGGAGGTGTACGGACACTGGAAGCCGCTATCCTGCAGCTTGTCGAGCATGGCCTGCATCTCGAACCAGGTCTGCGGCGGGCGCTCAGGATCGAGCCCGGCCTTGCGCAAGGCATTCTTGTTGTAGAACAGCACCGGGGTCGAATAAGCCACCGGGAGCGCGACCAGCTTGCCCTTGCCATCAACCACGCCCGCCTTGAGGTCGGGCGACAACTCACCGTCCTTGAGCGGTACGCCAGCCTTGCTCATCATCGCGTGCAGCGGCAGGAACTGCTTGGGCTGGCTGAGGACTTCGTCGATGTCGTAGCGGCGGACCAGGTTGAGCAGTGCCGGAGAAGCGCCCTTTTCCAGGCGAACCAGCTTGAGCGCCGCGCCTTGTTCGCGGTTGAAGCGCTCGACCACGGCTTGCAGGCGGGCTTCGCCGACCTCACCGAGGTTGTGCGCCAGTTCGAGTGCGGCCGCCGGCGCTACGGGAGCCGGCTTGGCCGCCTTGGCCGGGGCCGGCGCCTTGGCGGCGAATGCGGAGCAGGAAAAGACAAGGGCCAGTGCGGCAAACAGCGGACGCGGCGAATACGACATGAACAACAACTCCGGATACCCTAAAAAGGCAATTATAGCGCGGCGAAAAGGCCGCCCAAAAAGCATTTTCCCCGGCAATTGTGCGAAAATCCGCAGATGCTCAAGCACACTCCTTTCATTGTTGCCGCCGCCATCGGCCTGGCCGGTTGCGAGCAGGTAAACCAGCGCCTCGGACTGGAAGACCCGGTCAAGAAGGAGGCGCGCCTGGAAGCCGAAGGCAAGGCGGTCGGCAGCGCCTGCCGCCACTCCGGACGGGCGATCGAGGATTGCTATTCGATCTACCGCTGGCTGGCCAAGGCCAACATCTACGCCGGCTGGATGGAGATGGATACCTATATGCGCGAGAACGGCATCGAGACCATCGCCCCGCAACTGCCGCCGGCCCCGCCGCCCGAGCCGCCGGAAAAGAAAAAGAAGAAGAAGCCCAAGGCTGAGGGCGAAAATCCCGAAGGCGCCGCACCCAAAGAAGGCGAAGCCCCCGCCGGCGACGGCAAGGAAGCGGCCAAGGACGCCAAGGATCCGCCCCCCAAGGAACCCGCCAAGCCGGCAAAACACTGACGCCCCAAGCGGCGCCATACGGCCCAGGAGAACCCGATGCCCACCCCCGCCTTTCTGCGCGGCATGCGCGGCAAACTGATTGCCCTCTTTGTCCTGATCAAGGTGGTGCCGCTCCTGCTGCTTGCCGGTTTTGCCTGGAATGCTGCCAGCCGCCTGGGCAACGACGTGTCGGACAAGGCCGGCGGAATGGCCGAGGCGATGCGCGCGACCATCGGCCATATCGGCAAGACCGTGATCGACGACTCGATCCGCGCCCTCGACCTGCGCTCGCGCGAGGCGATCGAAGCACTGACGGTCGACACCGCCAAGGAAATCGCCGACTTTCTCTACGACCGCGACCGCGACATTCGCCTGGCTGCCCGCCAGGAACTGTCCGAGGCGGCTTTCCAGCGCTTTCTCGCTGACCACACCCGGCGCCTGCACAAGCACGGCGAATGGCGCCTCAAGGCCGACGGCAAAGGCTGGGAGCCGGTCACCCCGGTGACTCCGGAGGTGCGCATGACGCGCACCATCCTCAGCGACAACGCCAAGGATTTCCATGCCCGCCCGGCGGAATACCTGGGCGAGGAGGAACAGCGGCCGCTGTTTGTCGAAATGAGCTTCATCACCCCCGACGGCCAGGAAAAAATCAAGGCGACACGCGGCAATCTGACCGAAAAATCGCTGAAAAACGTGGTCGACCGTAAAAATACCTTCCTCGGCGCCGAAAGCTATTTTTCCGAGCTGAAAAAGCTCAAGCCCGGTGAAATCTACGTCTCCGAGGTAATCGGCGCCTATGTGCCAACCCACCTGATCGGCGCTTACACGCCAGAGCGCCTGGAAAAAGCCGGCAAGCCGTTCCGGCCGGAAGAATCGGCTTATGCCGGCAGCGAAAACCCGCTCGGCAAACGCTTCCGGGGCATCGTCCGCTGGGCGACCCCGGTGCTGCAAAACGGCAAGCTGGCCGGCTACGTGACGCTGGCCCTGGATCACGACCACATTCGCCAGTTTTCCGACCGGCTGATGCCGACCGAGCAGCGCTACACCCCGATTTCGGATGCCAGCAACGGCAACTACGCCTTCATCTGGGACCACAAGAGCCGCTCGATCTCGCATCCGCGCGACTATTTCATCGTCGGCTACGATCCGGCCACCGGCCGCCCGGCAACGCCGTGGCTGGACGAAGAGCTATATGCCGAATGGCAACAGAGCGGCCAGCCTTCGGACCAGTTCCTGGCCGGCATTCCGGCCTTCCGCGATCCCGACCTCAAGCGCAAGCCGGCCGCCGCACTGACCGCCGCCGGCAACGTCGGCCTGGATTGCCGCTACCTGAACTTTTCGCCGCAATGCCACGGCTGGAATGCACTGACCGAGCACGGCGGTTCGGGTTCGTTCGTGATTTTCTTCTCCGGTCTGTGGAAACTCACCACGGCTGCGGCCATCCCCTACTACACCGGCCAATACGGCGAGAGCCGGCAGGGCTTCGGTTTTGTCACAATCGGCGCGAACGTCGATGAATTCCACCGCGCAGCAACCGAAACCGCCGACCGGATCAATCGCCTGCTCAGCGACAAGGACGCCGAGTTCAAGGCCGGACGCGAGGGCCTGCTCAGCGACATCCGCAGCAGCCTGAGCAGCACCGCCCTGGGGCTGTGGGGGTCGACGCTGGTGATGGCGATCGCGGTGATCGGCATCGCCATCTGGCTGGCCGACCTGATGACCGGGCGGATTACCCGGATGATCGAAGGCATCCATGCTTTCCAGCAAGGCGACTTGCAGCGCCGCCTGAGCAGCGAGAGCGCAGACGAGATGGGCGAACTGGCCAACTCCTTCAACCGCATGGCCGACTCGGTTGGTGAATCGTTTACCCGGCTTGAAGAGGCGCGCAACAAGGCTGAAGAGGCCAGCCAGCTGAAATCCGCCTTCCTGGCCACGGTCTCGCACGAACTGCGCACCCCGCTCAACGGCATCATCGGCTTTGCCGACCTGCTGCACAACGAACTGCAGGACCCGGAACAGGTGGAGTACGCCCGCATCATCCACAGCAGCGGAGAAAAGCTCCTCGGTCAGGTCAATGACATCCTTGACCTGACCCGCGTGCAGTCCGGCGAAATGACGCCCCAGTGCGAGTTGATCGACCTGCCGCTGCTGATTCGCGAGGCCCTGCTGCCGCTGCGCACGCCGCTGAGCGACAAGGGTTTGCAAGTCAGCGTCAGCGGCACCGACGCTGACTTGCCGCCGCTGCACTCCGATCCCTTGCGCATCCGCCAGATTCTCGACCGCCTGCTCGACAATGCGGTGAAGTTCACCCCCAGCGGCGAAATCCGTATCGAGGTCACCGGCGACGAGCATGAAATCCGGATCGCTGTCCGCGACAGCGGCCCCGGGATTGCCCGCGAGAATCACGAAGCGGTGTTCGAGAAATTCAAGCAGCTCGAACACTTCCTGACCCGCCATCACGGCGGCATCGGACTCGGCCTGGCGCTCTCGCGCCAGCTGGCCAGCCTGCTCGGCGGCCGCCTCAGCCTCGAATCGGAGGCTGGTCAGGGGGCCTGCTTCACCCTGCACCTGCCCTTGCGGCAAGGAGATTGACTTGTCTGAAACGCGCGCCCTGATCGTCGACGATGTAGCCTCAAGCCGCCTGCTCGCCGAGAAATACCTGAAACTGCTGGGCTGGCAAACGGTGAGTGTAGATAGCGGCGAAGACGCACTGGCCGCCGCAGCGGCCGGCGACTTCCAGCTGGTCCTGCTCGACATCAGCATGCCCGGGCTCAGCGGCGAGGAAACCTGCCGTCGCCTGCGCGCCCTGCCGCTGGGTGCCAGCCTTTATATCATCGCCTACACTGCGCACGCCTTTCCCGAGGAGCGCCTGCGCTTCCTTGGCTGCGGCTTTGATGAAATCCTGGTCAAACCGGTTGAACGCGAGACCCTGACGAGCTTGCTTGCCGCCGCCTTTCCCTCGACCGGGAGCCCCCGTGCTGACTGAACTGCAGCACCGCCTGCAGAATCTGCCGGCCGCGCTGCTCCACTGGCTGACCCTGCTGCTGTTGCTGCTGTTCGTTGGCTGCGCCGAATTGCTGGTCTCCGAAGAACAGACCGGAAGGATTGCCGAACAGCGCGCGCAGGCCTGGCACGAAGCCGGCAACCTGCGCGTCCTGATCGAATCCGAACTCAACGCCAGCGCCCACATCGCCAGCGGGATCGCAACCTATATCGTGGCCCGCAAAGGCCAGATTGCCGCCGGCGACATCACTCCGATGCTGGCCGAGCTGTACCGCCAGGGGCGGCATATCCGCAACATCGGCATCGCTCCCGCCAACCGGCTCAGCTACATCTATCCGCTGATCGGCAACGAGGCCGCGCTCGGCTTGTACTACCCCGACCATCCCACTCAATGGCCGGCCGTCCGCCGCACCATCGAAAAGCGCCAGCCTTCGCTGGCCGGACCGACGCCGCTGCAACAGGGAGGCGAAGCGCTGATCTACCGGATTCCGGTGTATATCGAACAGAATTACTGGGGCATGATCAGTACGGTGATCGATAACGAACGCCTGTTCCGCCACCTGCGTTCGCTCGGCCGCAGCCTGCCGGCCGGCTTTGCGCTGCGCGGCCGCGACGGCAAGGGTAGTGATGGCGAGGTGTTCATGGGCAACCCGGAGGCCTTCAGTGGCAACAGCCTGCTGCTCGACATCCGGATTCCCGGCGGCAGTTGGCAGATGGCGGCCCCGCTGCCGGAAGCCGGAAGCCACCCGACCTTGCGCCTGGCCGCCTGGAGCGTCGCCCTGCTGCTGACCGGGCTGTGCCATCTGCTGCTGCGCGCACTGATCCGCCAGGGCGCCACCTTGCAAGCGCTGCGCCAGACCGAGCGGGCCCTTTCCGGACAACGCGACCAGCTCGAAGAAGAAGTCCGCAAGCGGACCGGCGAACTGCTGCGCGCCAAGGAAAGAGCGGAGCAGGCCAGCCAGGCCAAGAGCCGGTTTCTGGCCAATATCAGCCATGAAATCCGCACTCCGCTCAACGCCGTGATCGGTCTGACCCACATTCTGCGGCGCCAGCATCCACGTCCGGAACAGGCCGACAAGCTACAGCGGATTGATGTTGCGGCAACGCATTTGCTGGAGTTGCTCAACAACATCCTCGATCTGGCCCGCATCGAAGCCGGCAAGCTCGAATTGCAGCATGCGCGGATTTCCGGCACCTCCCTGGCCGAAACCCTGCAGGCGATGTTCGGCGAACAACTACGCCAGCGCTGCATTGCCTTCAATGTGGATTTCTCGGCCTTGCCGCAGACACTGCATGGCGACCCGTTACGGCTTGGGCAAATGCTGATCAACTACGTCGGCAATGCAGCCAAATTCACCACCCACGGCGAAATTGACGTGAGTGCCGACTGCCTGCAGGAGGACGACGCCCAGGCGCTGCTCCGCTTCAGCGTGCGCGACAGCGGAATCGGGCTGAGCCAGGAGCAGGCAGCCCGGATTTTTGCCCCCTTCGAGCAGGCTGACAACTCAACCACCCGCCGCTTCGGTGGCAGCGGCCTGGGACTCGCCATTTGCCGCGTACTCGCCCGGGCAATGGGTGGCGAATGCGGCGTGGACAGCCGGCTCGGCCAGGGCAGCCATTTCTGGTTCACCGTTTACCTCGGCAAAAGCAGCGAAAAACCCGCGTTGACCGTGGAAAACAACGAATTGCAGGCGTAACGCGTATAATTCCCGCCCATGTCAGAAATCCATTCTCAGGACGCTTCTTCCGTCCCCGCTGCGACCCCGGTTGTCGCAGAAACCACTTTCGCCGACCTCGGCCTCGCGCCCGAACTGTTGCGCGCCCTCAACGACATGGGCTACAGCAAGCCCACGCCGATCCAGGCCCAGGCCATCCCGCTGGTGATCTCCGGCAAGGACATCATGGGCGGCGCCCAGACCGGCACCGGCAAAACAGCAGCGTTTACGCTGCCGATCCTGCAACGCATCCTGCCTTTTGCCAGTTCCAGCCCCTCGCCGGCCAAACACCCGGTCCGCGCATTGATCCTGGCTCCGACCCGCGAACTGGCGCTGCAGGTATTCGAATCGGTCAAGGCCTACAGCAAGCATACGCCGCTGCGGGCACTATGCGCCTTTGGTGGCGTCGATATCAAGCCGCAGATCGCAGAACTGAAAAAAGGCGTCGAAATCCTGGTCGCCACGCCGGGCCGTCTGCTTGACCACGTCGAGAACAAGAGCGTCAGCTTCAACTCGGTGCAAGCGCTGGTCCTCGACGAAGCCGACCGCATGCTCGACATGGGCTTCATCCCCGACGTCACCCGCATCCTCAAAATGCTGCCGGCGCAGCGGCAGAGCCTGCTGTTTTCCGCCACTTTCTCGGACGAGATCAAGAAGCTGGCCGATACCATGCTGCAATCACCGGTGCTGGTCGAAGTCGCCCGCCGCAACCAGGTATCGGAAACCATCAGCCATCGCGTGCATCCGGTTTCCGACTGGGGCAAGCGCGGACTGTTGATCAAACTGCTGAAATCCGGCGATATCCGCCAGTGCATCGTCTTCATGCGCACCAAGCAAGGCTGCTCGCGCCTCTCACGCGAACTGCAGCGGGCCGGCATCCACGCCGACGCGATTCACGGTGACAAGAGCCAGCTCGACCGGATCAAGGCCCTCGATGCCTTCAAGGCCGGCCAGACCCAGGCGCTGGTGGCAACCGACGTGGCGGCTCGCGGTCTCGACATCGACGAACTGCCGTATGTAATCAACTACGAGTTGCCGCACGTGCCGGAAGATTACGTTCACCGGATCGGGCGTACCGGCCGCGCCGGGCGCCAGGGGAACGCAATCTCTCTGGTCAGCGCGCACGAAGTCGGCTATCTGGTCGAGATCGAAAAATTGATCAAGCGGCCGATTGAACAAATCGAGGTCGCAGGTTTCGAGCCCGAAGCGGAATATGAATACCCGCCGGGGAACAAGAAGAAACGCCCCGCGCCTGCGCCCAGCAAGGCACCGCTGACCCAGCCGGCGGCGCGCCCGGCAACTTCGGGACGGCGACGCAATCCGATGATTGCCGCCGACGGGTTCGACTTCAGCCGGCCTTATGAAGAAAAGCCGCAGGGAGAAATCCCCGATTCCCCGCAGGCACCGGCCAAGATCGACCCGCACAAGCCGCGCCGGGTCGTTGCCGCACTGCTCGGCGGTCTGGGCCGCAAGGACTGATCAGCAGGCCAGCCACAATGGTCGCCGCCCGGTAGAAATGCCGGGCCCCGGAATGCATCAGGGCCGCGCAAGCGGCCCTGAGTATTTGCGGCAACCTGTCTGGCGAATCAGAGGTCGGCCATGGCGACGTGGAAGCGCTCGAGAATGACGTCGACAAATTCGGGCAACGCCTCTTCGTTCAAGCCCAGTTCCTCAAGCACCGATTCCTTGATCTCATCCCATTCCGGATTGGCAACCCGCTGATCGCGGTAATAAATATCGATGGCCAGCGACAGGATCGCGACCATGGTCCGAGCCTGGTGATCGCCAATATCCTGAATGTGATGGTGATGGCGGATACCGTCACAGATGAATTCAGGCAAATGCCAATGCCGGCCGACCAGATAACCGACCACGCAGTGATCGGCATTGAACTTGCCATCTTCGGCGGTCAGATCGACCCAGCGCCCCTGCTCGGAAAGCCGCATCTCGCTGCAATAAGTCGGGAAGCGCTGCATCAGCAGCAGCACGCCGCAATCGTGGAAGATACCCGCCAGATAGGCCTGATCGGGGAAGATGTTGCAGACGGCAATCCGCTCGTCGGCAATCAGCATCGCCAACTGCCCCACTGCTTGCGAACGCGCCCAGAAAGCCTCGTATACAGCAGCATTTTTCTTCTTGTCACCGATCGAAGCCAGGGTGATCGCCTGTACCAGATGGTAGGTTTGCTGCACGCCGACAGCATGGAGAATCTGTTCAATCGAGTCGAACGGTTGCAACTTGCGATAAGCAGCATTGCCGACCACCTTGAACAGCATGGCCGCCACCCCGGGATCCTGATTGATGGTGCGGGCAAGGAGACGGACATCCATTTCCTTGCGGGCGATCAGTTTGCGCAACTCTTCCACCACCCGGGGCTGTGGCGGAATCTTGACCCCCCCTTCCAGCAACCGCTTGACGCGCTCTTTACCCATGTCATCGAGACTCTGAGTAATCTCGAACACCGAATTGCCCGCACTCATTCCTTAACCTCGTTGTTTGTATTTTCTGCGGGCAACATCCACCCACGGTCACACCGGCCCCATGATACCCCGATGGCAACAGCCGGAATTGCTGCCGGCAGGCAAGCGCCACCCGGAAATCAAGGGATTGCATACTGGTTTACGCCGCCCAAAAATTCCCTGTGCCGCGCCCGAAAGGCTGATTTTACTACCAAAGGCATAATTGAATAACTGACAAAACTGACAGGGATAACCCTCCCTGCCGCAGGCAGCCACCCTGAGCAGGAGAGACACAAGCGTCATTGACATCGGTCAAGGCCGGAGCACGGCCCGACCGGTGCAACAGGCTCATCCCCGCCGCCAGTCGAGTCCGGCTTCAGTCGCCCCAAGCGGCTTGTACTCGCAACCCACCCAGTCCGAATAACCGAGCCGGTCAAGCAATGCGAACAGGAAAGGGTAGTGGATTTCGCCCGTGCCCGGCTCATGCCGCCCAGGGTGGTCGGCCACCTGGATATGGCCGATGCGCGGGAAGTGCCGCTCGATACAACCGGCAAGATCGCCGCGAATGATCTGGGCGTGGTACAGATCAAGCTGCAGGCGAACGTTGTCGCGCCCTATCTGATCCAGCAGGCGTACCGCCTTGTCCACATCGTCGAGCCAGTAACCCGGCATGTCGATCCGGCTGTTGATCGGCTCAATCAGGACGTCGATCCCCTCGCGCCCGAGCTGGTCGGCGGCGTACTGCAGATTGGCGACATAGACGGCACTCAGTTCGTCCTCCGGGATGCCTGCCGGACGCAGCCCGGCCATGCAGTGCACGCGCGGGCAGTCGAGTGCCATCGCATAAGCCAGCGCCCGTTCAACGCCTTCGGCAAACTCGCCCTGGCGCCCGGGGAGGCAGGCCAAACCGCGCTCCCCGGCCGCCCAGTCGCCCGGCGGCAAGTTGAACAGGACCTGTTCGACAGCGGCCTCGGTCAACCAGCGGCTAACCTCGGCGGCCGGCCAATCATAGGGAAAAAGGTACTCGACGCCGGCAAATCCGGCTGCGGCGGCGCGCCCGAAGCGCTCGGAGAAAGGCGCGTCGGCAAACAAAAAACTGAGGTTGGCGGCAAACTTTGGCATGGGACAAAGGTCAGTGCTTCGGCCCGTCAGTATAATCCGCCCACTTGATCAGGAGACCAGCATGGATAACAACGAGACCCCCCAGAACGACACCGGCGAACGCAAGGGCAACCGCTTGTCGAAAATCGTCACCCGCACCGGCGACGGCGGCACGACCGGCCTCGGCGATGGCAGCCGAACGACCAAGGATAGTCTGCGCATCGACGCCATCGGCGAGGTCGACGAACTCAATTCCGGACTCGGCGTGCTGCTCTGCGAAGAGTTGCCCGATTCCGTTCGCGACGCCCTGCTGGGCATCCAGCATGACCTGTTCGACCTCGGCGGCGAACTCTGCCTGCCGGGCATGAACGTGATCAAGGACAGTCAGGTCGAGCGCCTGGAAAATCTGGTCGAGGAATTCAACGCCGATCTTCCGATGCTCAAGGAATTTATTCTCCCCGGCGGCACCCGCGCCGCTGCCCTCGCCCACCTGTCGCGCACGGTCTGCCGCCGGGTCGAGCGCAGCATGGTCCGCCTGCACCGCGCCGAACCACTGCCCGACGCCGCCCGCCGCTACGTCAATCGCCTCTCCGACCTGCTCTTCGTGCTCGGCCGCGTGCTCAACCGGGCCGGCGGCCGCGGCGATGTACTCTGGCAAAAGGGCAAGAACGCCTGAACTTGACGCTGGAACGGCTGTGGATGCTGCACTTCCGGCAAAAGTACGGTAATCTTGCAGCCGTTTCCCCCTCCCCCTGAAATTGCCCGAACGTGTTTCGCGTCATTACCAAATATCGTTGTGGCAAGCCGCGCCCAGTCATCGAGCGCGGCCCTTGGCACACGTCCTCGGAAATGGCGCACTTCTGGGCCGACACCCTGCGCAATCAGGGCTACACCACCGAGGTCGAGGAAGGCTTGGGCTCGAAAATGCCGGGCGGTGACAACAGCAATGCCGATCTGGCGGCGGCTCTCGCCACCATGGCCTGAACCGGCTACCGCTGCGGACGAAAAAATGGCGAGCAACGCGGCTCGCCATTTTTGTTGGTGCCCCACACATGCAGGGCGCACCCAATGATTACTCTGCTGCTTCCTTGACCCGGCGCGCGCGCACGGCGGCCGCCAGCTGGTCCATCACCCGGACGCTGTCCTCCCAGTGGATGCAGGCATCGGTCACGCTCTGGCCGTAGGTCAGCGGTTTTTCCGGGACCAGATCCTGCCGCCCTTCGACCAGATGGGACTCGACCATCACCCCCATGATCCGCTCCTCACCCGCTGCGATTTGCTCTGCCACGCTGTCGCAAACTTCCATTTGCAGCTTGTACTGCTTGCGGCTGTTACCGTGCGAAAAATCGACCATCAAACGGGCCGCCAGACCGGCCTTGGCGATCTCGCTGCTGGCGGCCTCGACGCTGGCGGCGTCGTAGTTCGGCTCCTTGCCACCGCGCAGGATCACATGACAATCCTCGTTGCCAAGGGTAGACACGATCGCGGTATGACCCGATTTGGTCACCGACAGGAAATGATGCGGGGCACTGGCGGCACGGATCGCATCGACCGCAATGCGCATATTGCCATCGGTCCCATTCTTGAAACCGACCGGGCAGGAGAGGCCGGAAGCCAGCTCGCGGTGCACCTGCGACTCGGTGGTACGGGCACCAATGGCTCCCCAGGCAATCAGGTCGGCGGTGTACTGCGGGGTGATCGTATCGAGGAACTCGGTAGCGCAGGGCAAGCCCATTTCATTGACTTCGAGCAGGATGCGGCGGGCCAGGCGGATACCTTCGTTGATGCGGAAGGTGTTGTCCATCCGGGGGTCGTTGATCAGACCTTTCCAGCCCACCGTGGTACGCGGCTTTTCGAAATAAACCCGCATCACCACGATCAGGTCTTCGGCGTGCCGGGCCGCCTCCTTCTCCAGACGGCGGGCATATTCCATCGCCGCATCGTAATCATGGATCGAGCAGGGGCCGATCACCACCAGCAGGCGATCGTCGGCGCCATGCAGGGTGCGGTGGATGGCCTGGCGCGCGTTGTAAGTCGTCTGGGCCGCCCGCGACGAGGCCGGATACTCGCGGAAGACGTGGGCTGGCGGCACCAGCTCCTTGATTTCCTTGATCCGTACGTCGTCGGTATTCGGCTTGCTCGGCGATGTCATGACTCCTGCCCTCTCAATTGGTAACGCAAATGGCTTAAAGAACTGATTTTAACGGATTGCCGGCTTTTCCAACGTTTCCGGGTAAAAAACCACGGAAACCAGGAAAAAAACTGCAACCAACTACAAAAAAACCAAAAAACTCAATTCCGTCGTATCAAAACACCACGACTCAACCGGTGCCGCCGACGGTGAGACCGTCGATGCGCAGGGTCGGCTGGCCGACGCCGACCGGAACACTCTGGCCTTCCTTGCCGCAAGTCCCGACTCCGGGATCGAGGTTGAGATCGTTGCCGATCAGCGAGACCCGGGTCAGAGCATCCGGACCGTTGCCGATCAGCGTTGCCCCCTTGATCGGGCGGGTGATCTTGCCGTTTTCGATCAGGTAGGCCTCGCTCATCGAAAAAACGAACTTGCCACTGGTGATATCGACCTGACCGCCGCCGAAATTGGCGGCATAAATCCCCTTGTCGACCGAGGCGATGATTTCCTGCGGATCATGCTCGCCGGCCAGCATCATGGTGTTGGTCATCCGGGGCAGCGGCAGGTGGGCAAAGGATTCGCGGCGCCCGTTGCCGGTCGGCGCGACGCCCATCAGCCGGGCGTTGAGACTGTCCTGCATGTAGCCCTTGAGAATGCCGTCTTCGATCAGCACGGTGCGCTGGGTCGGATTGCCTTCGTCGTCGATGTTGAGCGAACCACGGCGGTCGGCGATGGTGCCGTCGTCGATCACCGTGACGCCCTTGGCCGCAACGCGCTGGCCGACCCGGCCGGAGAATGCAGAACTGCCCTTGCGGTTGAAATCGCCTTCGAGACCGTGCCCAACCGCTTCGTGGAGCAGGATGCCGGGCCAGCCGGAACCGAGCACTACCGTCATCTGCCCGGCCGGTGCCGGCTCGGCATGCAAGTTGACTGCGGCCTGATGCACCGCCTCCTGCGCATAGCGCTGCAACACTTCGTCGCTGAAATAGGCAAAATCGAAACGCCCGCCCCCGCCGGCCGCGCCCTGCTCGCGCTTGCCGTTTTCCTCAATGATCACCGAGATCGAGCAGCGCACCAGCGGCCGGATATCGGCCGCCAGGCGACCATCGGAACCGGCGACCAGGATCACCTCGTACTCGCCGGCGAGCGAGGCCATCACCTGCACCACGCGCGGATCGAGCGCACGGGCAAAGGACTCCAGCCGTTCGAGCAGGCTGACCTTGGCTTCGGCCGGCAATGAGGCCAGCGGGTCATGCGGGAGATACAGCCCGGCATTCACGGTCGACCGTGAAAACTGGCCAAAACCCGGGGCTGCCAGCGTCCCGGCCTGCCCCGCCGCACCTATCGCCCGTACAGCTGCGGCGGCATCGCCAAGCGCACGCGCACTAATGTCATCGGAGTAGGCAAAAGCCGTTTTCTCGCCGGCAATGGCGCGCACACCGACCCCCTGGTCGATGTTGAAACTGCCGGACTTGACGATCCCTTCGTCCAGGCTCCAGGCCTCGGAACGCGAATACTGGAAATACAGGTCGGCATAATCGACCTGCTTCTGCATGATCTGGCCAAAGGTCCGGGCCAGGTCGGATTCACCCAGCGCAAACGGCGCCAGCAGCAGGGATTCGGCTTGCGCCAGGGCCTCAGAGGAAGACATCGGATAACTCCAAAATTCAGCGTAACTTGCGGTGAGCGAGCGCCGGCAGGCTCTCGCGGATTTCGGCAATGTGCGCGTGGTCGAGATCGGCAACCACCACGCCTTCGCCCTTGTACTTGCGGTCGAGAATCTCCCCCCAGGGGTCGACCACCATGCTGTTGCCATGGGTCAGACGACCGTTCTCATGACGCCCGCCCTGGCCGGCGGCAAGAAGATAACACTGGTTTTCGATGGCGCGGGCGCGCAACAGGATTTCCCAGTGCGCCCGCCCGGTGGTTTCGGTAAATGCGGCCGGCAGCACGATCAGGTCGACCGGCCCGAGGCCGCGATACAGTTCGGGAAAGCGCAGGTCGTAGCAGATCGACAGCGCAATCCGGCCAAACGGCGTGTCGACCGTGGCCGGCGTGTTGCCGGGTTCGATGAAGGCAGCCTCGTCGTAGCTTTCGTCACCCTTGGCGAAGCCGAACAGATGCAGTTTGTCGTAGCGCTGCACGCATTCGCCTTGCGGGTTATAGACCAGCGTGCTGTTGCACATCTTGTCGGCCGCCTGTGCGGTCAACGGCAGCGAGCCGGCGATCAGCCAGATGCCATGCTGGCGCGCAGTCGCCGCCAGCCAATCCTGGACCGGACCGTGGCCAAAGGCCTCGCGGGCACGCACCCGGTCGGCATCGGCGGCACCGATGATCGGAAAATACTCGGGCAGCAACACCAATTGCGCCCCCTGCCGCACGGCATCGGCAACCAGCCGCGCGGCTGTCGTCAGGTTTGCCTCGACGCGCGGCCCCGACACCATCTGGACTGCGGCCACCCGTGCGTTCTGTTTACTGCCCATCATTGACTGGCTCCCGGCTTTCCTTGAGGTCCTTTTCCGGCGCGGCGGTAACATCCCGTTCGGTTTCGCCGGAAGGCGGCGGCGCGCTGCCGCTTTTCTTTTCGACCAGCGGATCGCTCCAGGTTCCCGTGACCTGATAGCGGTAGCTGAACAAACGATTGAGCGGGCTCTGCCCGGCCGCCCCGGCAATCAACGAAACGGCACCAGCGACGGGGTTGATCAGCGTCGCGCCGATCGTCGTCAGCGTGCTCAGTTCGGGGCGTACCAGTACGTCGAGCGACTGGGTTTCATTTTTCAGATCGGTTTCGCCACTGATCTGGATTTGCGCTGCCGGCGCCTTGATCTGCAACACGCCCTGGGTGCGCAACACCCCACGGCGCACGGAAAACCGCCCATCAACGCTGTCGAACGCCAGGCCGTCGCTGAAAATGTCGCGAAAATCGAGCGTCAGGCGACGCGGCAGGGATTGCAATGAAATCAGCCCGAGCAGTTTGCCCACCCCCGGCTCCAGCTTGTTGAACTGACCGCGCTCGGCCTCCAGCCGCAACTGGCCGGAAAGACTGCCGTAATCGATGGCAGTCAACGGCCCGTTCCATTGCAATTGACCGCTCAGTTTGGCCGTCCCCCGGCGCAGCCCCTCGGGATACCCAAGGCGTTCAAGCAATTTTCCGGCATCGCGCGCCTGCAGATCGAACTCCAGCCCGGTATGGTGCGCCCCGCCCTTCTGCCGGGGCTTTTCCCAAACGCCTTGGCCGCGCAGGCTGCCGTCGGGATTGTTGAGCTCCAGCCGCTCCAGCCGCCAGGCCCCCTTTTCGTTCCGCGCCCGCAGCGTCAGACGACCGAGCGATTTATCGCCGAGCAGGAAATTCTCGACCCCGAGACTCATCCCCGGCAGCGAGTCGACCAGGTTCTGGCTGTTGCCGCCGGACTCGGCCTCGGCACCCGGCTGCACGCTGAGACGCCGGAAACTGCCCTCGACCCAGCCCTCGCCAGCCCCCTTCCAGAACAGGTCGCCAACCGCCTCGCGGGTATTGATCCCGATCTGCCAGCCACCGTCGCGTGGCCGCAGGGCGACATCGACCTGATGGTAGTCGCGCTCCATCAGCCGCAAGGTGGCGGCTTTCAGCGTCACTGCGTTCAAAGCCAGCCCGCCATGCCCGCCGTCGCCCCCGGCAGCGTCTGCCGGCAGGTGGCTGCGCCAGGCGTCGGCGTCGATGAAACTGCCGCCAACGCGCACCGCCAGCCCGCGTTCGGGCAACTTCAATTCGCCGTCGCCAATCGCGAACACGCCCTTTTCCCACTGCTCGCCACGGCGCACGATCACGCCCTGCGCTGCCTTGCCCAGGGTCACCCGGTATTGCTCACGACTGGCATCGGGCAGTGAACGCTCGATGCGCAGCGGCAGGACGCTGGCCGCAGTCTTGTTGAGCGGCTCGGGCAGCGGCGAACTGATCCCCTGCAAATCGGACTCGACCACCACTGAGGCATTGCGCTGGCGAATGTCGATATTCGCCTTCCAGCCAGTCGAACCACTCAGCCGGTCAAGCAGCGGCCAGCCAAAGTGCTTGCTCACTTCCTGAATTGCTGCCGTGCCGGCAGCCTGCACCCCAACCCGGGGGCCCTGACTGCGGACCTGGACCTTGAAGCCGCCCCCAAAGGCCCGGCCTTCGATGTCGCGAGCCTGCACGCTGCTTTCAGTGATCTGCAAACGGCCATTGACCTGTGCCAACGGCGGCAAGCCCGGCACTACCTGCAGCTGGTTGTTGCGAAAGGCGTAATCGGCCCGCAACCTGGCCTCGGCCGGACGCCGCAACGGCAGGTCGAGATGCAGGTCGAGCGCCCCCTCGCCACTGGCCTTCATCCCGTCGGTAAACCGGTCGATCTTGTCGGCCACCGGACTCTGGCTGATGAACCGCAGGAAATCTCCAGTCTGTCCCTCGGCCCTGCCCGCCACCTTGAGCATTTCGTCGTGCGACTCGAAATCAGGAATCGCAACCTGCACCCCGGACAAACGAGCCCCGAGGATTTCGCCGCGCTGGGCGTTGATTTTCATGCCGATGCCGAAACTCATCTCGGCATCGACATGGTCGATCAAAGGCCAGCCGGGCGCATAGTCGATGCGCACGTCCGACGCCTTGGCCGTCACGCTGAACTGGCCAAGGGCCGGATCGCGGAATGGAAAGTCGCGCAGGTCTCCCTTCAGCACCAGACGCCCGTCGTAGCCCCGGCCACTGACGATGCCCCGCCGGATCCAGTTCCGGGCATCAGCATTGACTGCGTGCGGCATGTAGCGCCAGACCGCCTTGCCATCAGCCCGGTCTACGCGGGCGGCCAGGTCAATGACGCCAGGACCGTCGCCGGCATTGGTATAAGTACCGCGGGCCGAACCAGCGGCATCCGGACCGGAAAAATCAAGCCGTTCCAGGTTAACTTCCAGCCGCTGCTGCTCGCCCTGCGGACGCAGGCGCCAGCTGGCCCGGGCCTTGAGCAGGTCGAGCGGAATCTCGGCCACCGGAAACACCGCCGGCAGCGCCAGGGTCGCCTGCTGCGAATCGAGCAGCAGGTCACCACCACGCTCGTTGAGGTCGATCTGCCCGGACAAGCCAGCCGCCCCGGGAAAATACGCCTCGGCGCGCAGACCAAGACGATCGAACGAGGCCTTCAGCGCGTAACGCTGCAGGGTTTCGTCATGCAGGACCCAGCTTGCCTTCAGTTCGGCTATGCGGCCCTGCGGACGATAAGTTTGCAACAGGCGGCGGGTCGCCGGATCAAAGGGCATGTGACCGGCCAATTCCGCCAGCGCACCGAGGTCCAGGAAACTGGCACTGGCCCGCCCTTCGACCGTGCCGCTGGCGGTATCGTCGCGCCAGTCGAGACGGAAATCGCTCGGTGCAATGCGCAAACCGTCGGCGGTCTGGAGTTCGACCCGCTTGCCGGCCAGCGACCACTCGCCCGGCCGATAACGCGCCTCAACCCGGCCGCGCAGGCTGGCCAGATCGAGTTCCGGCAATTTCTGCGCCAAGCGGATACGCAACTCTTCCAGAGCCAGGTCCGCCGTCAGACGACCGCTCCCATCGCGCATCTCGCCCCACAGGCGCAGGGCACCCCGCCCGTGCGGGAGATGCACCGGGTAATCGACCCAGCGCCGCCAGCCGGCCAGATCGGCATAATCAAGCTGTACGTAGAGACGTGCCGCCAGTTCGGCAAAGGCCCCGGACTGCAAGGCCTGCAACAGGTCCCCCTTGAGTTCACCGCGCAGATCGAGACGATCGGCCAGCGCCGCCGGCGGCACCGCCGAAAGCCCGAGGCGATGGCGGTGACCGCGATTGTCAAGACCGAAATAAACGTCCTCGAGTACCAGCGGCGGCGCCTGCCGCTGCCGGTCATCCCAGACCAGGGTGGCGTCGCGGATACGAATCCGCGACTGCGCGAGCAGCCATTCGAGCGCCGCCGGGTCGCTCTCCCCCTCCGGTTCCAGGCCGGCAATCGAAATCCGCCCGTCAACCGCCCGCCGCACATGCAGCACCGGCTGCTCAAAGGCCAGCAAATCCAGCTTGAGCCGCATCCGGAGCAGGCTTTCCCAGGACAGCACCGCTTCGACGCGGTGCAGCGCAAACACCGGGTGACCCTCGCGATCCGCGACCGTGACCCGGTCGAGCACCAGATCCGGGTTGAGCCCCTGCCAGCGCGCCTCGATCCGCCCGATTCCGATCTGCAGCCCGACGGCCTTGCTGGCGGCGGCCTCGATTTCGCTCTTGTAGGTAGCAATCCCGGGCAGCACGGCATAACGCAGGGCAAGGACGGTAGCTACGAACAGCAGCCAGGCAGCAAACAGCCCCCAGCCCAGCCAGCGAAGTCCACGGTCGACTGCCGGGCGGGCCAGAAATGCCCGCATCCGCCGCGCGATCCGGGAACGAAAAGAAGCGGCACCGGCGCCGGTCGGCGCCGTCTGCTTATCCATGCGCACTACTCATGTGTCAGACTGCTTTGCCAGAAAGGGTCATAGGTCACTACAATCGGGAGATCGCCAAGACTGCCATTTTATCCTGTTCGGCCCGGCACTGCCGGACAGCAGCCGGACAATGGCAGCGGCGCCACAACAACGAGAAAATCCCATGCAAACGCTGCCCGACCCGCTCCCCGATCCGCGCTGGCAAGCCGCGCTCGAACTCAGTCGCTACCTCAGGCAAACCCTGTCGGCCCGCCCGGAAATGATTCCGGAACTGGCCGCCAACTGGCTGCACCCGCTCTCCGACGACCTTCTGCTGGCGCCGCTGCGCCGCCCGTTCAGCGACGATAACGAGGTCAAGAGCGCGTTGCGCAAGGTCCGTCAGCGGGCAATGGCGCACATCGCGTTGCGCGACCTGTGCGGTCTTGCCCCCTTGTCCGAAGTGGTCGAGAGCATGACCTTGCTCGCCGATCTGACCACCAATTTCGCACTCGATTACTACCACCGACAACTGGTCGAGACCCACGGCGAACCGCTCGACCGCAACGGCCGGCCGCAACGCCTGCTGGTGATCGGCATGGGCAAGCTCGGCGGCCGCGAACTGAACGTTTCGTCCGACGTTGACTACATCTTCATTTACCCGGAGGAAGGCGACACCACTGGCGTCGAAGGCCGCCGCAGCATCGAAAATTTCGATTTCTTCACCCGCCTGGGCAAGCGCGTGATCCAGGCGCTGGGCGACATCACCGCCGACGGCCAGGTCTTTCGCGTCGACATGCGCCTGCGCCCCAACGGCGACTCCGGGCCGCTGGTCTGCTCGCTCGATTCGCTGGAAAACTATTTCATCACCCAGGGGCGCGAATGGGAACGCTACGCCTGGATCAAGGCACGGGTAATGAATGCCGGCGCCAACGCCGAAGGTGCCGCGCTCGGCGAATGGATGGAAGCCCTGCGCCGGATTTCGCGCCCCTTCGTCTTCCGCAAATACCTCGATTTCGGCGCAATCAACGCAATGCGCGACCTGCATGCGCAGATTCGCCGCGAAGTGGCGCGCAAGGACAAGGCCGACCACATCAAGCTCGGCCCCGGCGGTATCCGCGAAATCGAGTTCATGGCCCAGGTTTTCCAGCTGATCCGTGGCGGCCGCGACCCCGGCCTGCAGATTCGTCCGACCCTGTCGGTGCTCCAGCGCCTGGTTGAGCGCCAGTTGATGCCGGCCGAGACCGAGCAGGAATTGCGCAGCGCCTATGTCTTTCTGCGCCGGCTGGAACACCGCCTGCAATACGTCGAGGACAAGCAGACCCACATGCTGCCGGAAGACAGCGGCGACCGCGAACGGATTGCGCGCAACATGGGCTTTGCCGACTGGGAAGCCTTGCTCAGCGAGCTCAACGCCCACCGCGCCCGGGTCAGCCAGCATTTCGAGGCAGTCTTCTCCGACCCTGAGGGCGGCGAACATCCCTTGACCGGTATCTGGCTCGGCCAGTGCGACGACGACACTGCGCTGGAAACCCTCGGCAATCTCGGCTATCGGCGACCGCAAGAGGCCATCGCCCGACTTGCCGACCTGCGTGCCGCCAACCGCTACCAGCAACTGCCGGCAAGCAACCGCAGTCGCTTCGACGCGGTCGGCCCGCGCCTGCTCGAAGCCGCAGCCAACACGCCAGCCCCGGAAACCACGCTGGCCCGCGCCCTCACCTTTCTCGAAGGGATCGCCCGCCGCGGCGCCTATCTCGCGCTGCTGCAGCAATATCCGCTGGCGCTGCGCCGCGTTGCCGACATGGTTGGCGCTTCCAGCTGGGCGGCCGAATACCTCAACCGCTATCCGCTGCTGCTTGACGAACTGCTCGACCCTCGCCTCTACGAGATGGCAACCGACTGGGCCGGCTTCAGCGACAGCCTGCGCCGGGTGCTGGCCGACCATGCCGGCGACACCGAGCGGGAAATGGACATCCTGCGCGAAATGCACCATGCCCAGGTCTTCCGCCTGCTGGCGCAGGACATCGCCGGCTTGCAGAGCATCGAAAAACTCTCCGACCACCTCAGCGAACTCGCCGACACCCTGCTCCGCGAAACCCTGCCCTTGTGCTGGTCGACCGTGAAAAAGCGGCACTGCGCCACCCCGCGCTTCGCCATCGTCGGCTACGGCAAGCTCGGCGGCAAGGAACTCGGCTACGCCTCCGACCTTGACCTGGTTTACCTCTACGACGACGAAGACCCGGATGCGCCGGAGAACTATACCCGGCTGGCGCAACGGCTCAATACCTGGCTATCGAGCCAGACCTCGGCCGGAATCCTGTTCGAAACCGATCTGCGCCTGCGCCCCAACGGCGATGCCGGCCTGCTCGCGGTCTCGCTCTCGTCGTTCCGCGACTACCAGCGCAACAACGCCTGGGTCTGGGAACACCAGGCGCTGACCCGCGCCCGCTTCTGCGCCGGTGACCCGGCGCTGGGCGATGCGTTTGAAGCGGTGCGGATCGAGATCCTGCGCCGTGAGCGCGACCTGGCGACGCTCAAGCAGGAGGTCCTCGGCATGCGTCAGAAGATGCTCGACGCGCACGCCTCGAACAGCGAGACCGAATTCGACCTGAAGCACGATCGCGGCGGCATTATCGATGTCGAATTCATCGTCCAGTACCTGGTGCTCGGCCACGCCCGCCAGCACCCCGAACTGGTCGGCAACCTCGGCAATATCGCGCTGTTGCGGATTGCCGGCGAACTGGGTCTGATCGACCGCGAACTGGCCACCGCCAGCGGCGACGCCTACCGCGAGTACCGTCGCCTGCAACACGCCAAGCGCCTCTCGGCCACGCCCAAGAGCCGCGTGTTGCTCGACAGCATCGAAACTCACATTGCCACGGTCAACCGGCTGTGGCAGGCCGTTTTTGCCTGAGGAAAAATATCCATGACTGCACCCGGTTCAAGCACCAATACCGCGCACCGCTGGCGCTTTTTCAGTGCCGGCGGCTTCGATCAGGTCCGCCTCGACCGCGGCGAAGACCTGGCCCGCCTCGGCCAACTCGACCAGAAGCTGTGGGTCGCGCTGTCCTGCCCGGTCCAGGGCCTGGAGTTCGACAGCCGGACGCTGGCGCTGCTCGACAGCGACAACGACGGCCACATCCGCGCCCCGGAACTGATTGCCGCCATCGAATGGGCGGTGGCCCGCCTGAAAACCCCGGACACGCTGATCGCCGGCGGCGCCTTGCCGCTCTCGGCGATTGACGACAGCAACGAAGCCGGCCGCCAGCTGCTTGCCTCGGCGCGCCAGATTCTCAACAGCCAGGGCAAGGCCGACGCCGGCCACATCGACGCCGAGGACACTGCCGACAGCGCCCGCATCTTCGCCGGCATGCCCTTCAACGGCGATGGCGTGATCGCCGCCAGCGCGCTCGACCCTGACCTCAACGAAACCTTTGATGAAATCGTGACCGCTTGCGGCAGCGTTGCCGACCGCAGCGGCGAACCCGGCATCGACCAGGCCACGCTCGACCGCTTTTTTGCCGATGCCGCCGCGCTGGCCGCCTGGCGCCACGCGCCCGACGCCGACCCGGCGCTACGGCCGCTTGCCGACCCAGCCGCGAGTGCGGCCGCCTACGCCGCTTTCATCGCCGTCCGCGACAAAATCGACGACTTTTTCACCCGCTGCCGGCTGGCCGCCTTCGACCCGCGCGCCGGACTATTGATGAACGGCAGCGAGGACGAACTGCGCACCCTGGCCGCGCGCAACCTGGCCGATGCCGGCGATGCGGTCGCCGCCTTGCCGCTAGCGCTGGTTGAAAAAGGCGCGGCGCTGCCGTTGACCGAAGGACTCAACCCGGCCTGGGCCGCCGCCATCGCCGCCCTGCGCGACGCGGCCGTGACCCCGCTACTCGGCGCCCGCGAACGACTCGCTGATGCCGAATGGCAGCAACTGCGCGGGCAACTTGCGGCGTATGGCGACTGGCTTGCCGCCAAGCCGGTTTCCGCGCTGGAAACGCTGGCCCCGGAACGCCTCGATACCTTGCTCGCCGGCGACCACGCCGTCCGCCTGAGCGCGCTGATTGCCCGCGACGCGGCGCTGGCCGGTGAAGCCGAAGCAATCGCCGACGTCGACCGACTGGTCCGCTACACCCGCGACCTGGCCCGGCTGGCCAACAACTTCGCCGCCTTCACCGACTTCTACACCCGCCGCGACCGCGCAGTCTTCCAGGCTGGCACCCTCTACCTCGACGGCCGCAGCTGCGAATTGACAGTGAAGGTCCTCGACGCCGGCAAGCACGCCGCGCTGGCCGGGCTTTCTGGCGTCTATCTCGCCTACTGCGACTGCGTCCGTGGCGGCGACAAGATGACCGTTGCCGCTGCCTTCACCGCCGGCGATTCAGACCAGCTGATGGTCGGCCGCAACGGCGTCTTCTACGACCGCGACGGCCGCGACTGGGACGCGACCATCGTCAAGATCGTCGAGCACCCGATCAGCATCCGCCAGGCCTTCTGGTCGCCGTATAAGAAGATCGTCCGGCTGGTCGCCGAACAGGCGCAGAAACTCGCCTCGGCCCGCGCCAAGGCGGCCGACGACCTGGCCGCCAGCGCCGTCACCGATGCCGGCAAGAAGATCGAAGCCGGCGCCAAACCAGCGGCTCCGGCCCCAGCCCCAACGCCGTTCGACGCCGGCAAGTTCGCCGGCATCTTCGCCGCCGTCGGGCTCGCCCTTGGCGCCATCGGCACCGCGCTGGCCTCGGTGGTCACCGGCTTCCTCGGACTCAAAGCCTGGCAGATGCCGCTAGCGCTGGCCGGGCTGATGCTGATGATTTCCGGGCCGGCGATGGCAATCGCCTTCTTCAAGCTGCGCAACCGCAACCTCGGACCGATCCTCGACGCCAACGGCTGGGCGGTGAATACCCGCGCCCGCATCAACATCCCCTTCGGCACCGCGCTGACCCAGACCGCGCGCCTGCCCGACGGCGCCGAACGCGCGCTGTCGGACCCTTATGCCGAAAAGAAGACGCCGTGGAAGCTCTACCTGCTGCTCGGCGCCATCGGCATGGGCCTGCTGCTCTACGTCGGGCGCAGCGTTTAAGCCGGCGGGCCACTTACCACGGTCGACCGGCCCCGGCGGCAAAAACCGCCCGCAACCAAGGGAAGCCTGAGCGGCTTCCCTTTTTCATTCATCCGCCGCGGCTGCGCCGGCTGGGCGGCCTCAGCCGCCCAGCCGGCGCAGCCGCTCGTGGGCGGCGAGCAAGGTTGCTTCCTGCTTGGCGAAGCAGAAACGGACTACCCGGTCGTCGCGGCCGTCGTGGTGAAAGACCGAGACCGGGATCACCGCGACGCCGATCTCGCGGGTCAGCCATTCGGCAAATTCGCGGTCGGGCCGATCGGAAATCCGCCGGTAGCTGGCGAGCTGGAAATAAGTGCCGCGACAGGGCAGCAGCTCGAACGGGGTGTCGGCGAGCAGTTGCCGGAAGAAGTCGCGCTTCTGCTGGTAAAAAGCCGCCAGCCCGAGGTGGCGCGAAGCGTCCTGCAGGTATTCGGCGAGCGCCAGCTGCGACGGGGTATGGACGGTGAACACGTTGAACTGGTGCACCTTGCGGAACTCGGCCATCAGCGCCGCCGGGCCGACGATGGTGCCGATTTTCCAGCCGGTGATGTGATAGGTCTTGCCGAAGCTCGACACCACCAGGCTGCGCGCCGCCAGTTCCGGGTCGGCGCAGAAGCTGGCGTGTTCGGCGCCGTCGAAGACGATGTGTTCATAGACCTCGTCGGCAAGGACCACGATGTCGGTGCCGCGCAGCAAATTCGCCAGTTTTTGCCGGTCGACCGTGGATAACAGGCTACCGGTCGGGTTGTGTGGCGTATTGACGATGATCATCCGCGTGCGCGGGGTGATCAGCGCCGCGACCTCGTCCCAGTCCGGCGCGTAGTCGGGAAAGCGCAGGTGGGCATGCACCGCCTTGCCGCCGACGGTTTCAATCGCCGGCACGTAGGAGTCATAGACCGGGTCAAAGACGATCACCTCGTCGCCTGGATGGACCAGCGCGGCAATTGCGGTGAACAAGGCCTGGGTCGCGCCGGCGGTGACGGTGATTTCGCTGTCGACATCGTAACGGGCGCCGTACAGCGCCTCGATCTTGGCCGCGACGGCAGCACGCAGTTCGGGCATGCCGGCGAGCGGCGCGTACTGGTTGCGGCCGGCCAGCATGTGGCGATGCACGGCGTCGAACAGCGCCGGCTCGGCCTGGAAATCGGGAAAGCCCTGCGACAGGTTCACCGCGCCGCAGTCGGCGGCGAGCTTGGACATCACGGTGAAAATGGTCGTCCCCATCTGCGGGAAGCGGGAGGCAATCTGAAACGGGGTGTGCATGGGCATATCCACGGTCAACGGGTGAAAAAGCAGAAAAACGGCAAAAATCATCCGCAAAAAATGCCGGGCTGACAAGCCGCCCGCCGCCCCCGGCCGCGAAGCGCTCCGCCCGGGCTGCTAGAATCCGGGCCTTGCGGCCATCCGGCCAGCGCCCTTCACCCCTCGCAAAACCATGAACATCGACGGCATCCCGACCCGCACCGTACGCGCCCACCCGGCGCAGAACTGCATCGACATCATCGACCAGACCCGCCTGCCGCATGCGCTGGCCTGGGTCCGCGTCGCCAGCCTCGACCAGGCGGCGCACGCGATCCGCGCGATGCAGGTGCGCGGCGCGCCGCTGATCGGCGCCACCGCCGCTTACGGCCTGGCCATCGCGCTCGATTTCGAAGCCTCCGACGCCCGCCTCGACGCCGCCATCGCGCTACTCGGCGCGACCCGACCAACCGCCGTCAACCTGCACTGGGCACTGACGCGCATGGCCCGCCACCTGCGCCCGCTGCCGCCGGCTGCCCGCCACGCCGCCGCCTGGCAGGAAGCGGCGGCGATTGCCGACGAGGACGTCGCCCAGAACGCCGCCATCGGCCGTCACGGCCTGGCCGCCTGGGGCGAGCTGATCGCCGTCCGCAACGGCCAGCCGCTACGGATCATGACCCATTGCAACGCCGGCTGGCTGGCGACCGTGGACTGGGGTACCGCGCTGTCGCCGGTCTATGCCGCGCACGCTGCCGGCGTGCCGGTCGAAGTGCTGGTCTCGGAAACCCGGCCGCGCAACCAGGGCCTGCTCACCGCCTGGGAACTGGCGCAGCACGGCGTGCCGCACACGCTGCTCGCCGACAACGCTGCCGGCCTCCTGCTGCGCAACCGTCAGGTCGATGCGGTGATCGTCGGCGCCGACCGGATCGCCGCCAACGGCGACGTCGCCAACAAGGTTGGCACCTATCTCAAGGCCCTGGCCTGCGCCGACAACGGCATTCCCTTCTACGTCGCGGCGCCGCGCTCGACCCTCGATTTCGCCTGCGCCAGCGGCGATGCGATCCCGATCGAGGAACGCGACGGCGACGAATTCCGCCTGGTGCATGGCCTCGACCACCACGCCCAGCCGAGCGCTTTACGCCAATTGCCGGCCAGCGAAACCGTGGCCAACCCGGCCTTCGACGTCACCCCGGCCCGCCTCGTCACCGCGCTGATCACCGAACGCGGCGTCTGCCCGGCCAGCGCCGCCGGCCTGCGCACGCTGTATCCGGAAGCGGCCGGCGAAAAATGAGAGAATGGGCGCAACGCCGCCGACCTTGAGGTACTTTCATGCCCAATCCTGTCTGCAAGCCGCACCTGCTCAGCCCCGCCGAATACCTGGCCTTCGACGCCAGCGCCGAGCTCAAGCACGAGTACGTCGATGGTGAAATCCACGCGATGACCGGAACCACGGCCAAGCACAACCGGATCAGCGGCAACCTGTTTGTCGTGCTCCGCCAGCACCTCGCCGGGCGCCCTTGCGAGACCTTCATCGCCGATCTCAAGGTACACGCGGCAGCGGCCAACGCCTTCTACTACCCCGATCTGGTGGTGCGCTGCCAGCCGCAACCGCTGGCCGACGAGCAGCGGGTGATCGACGACCCGACACTGATCGTCGAAGTCCTGTCGCCGTCGACCGAAGCCATCGACCGCCGCGAAAAGCTGGCCGCCTACCGCCGCATTCCCTCACTCCAGGAATACGTGCTGGTGGCCCAGGACGAGCGTAGCGTCGAAATCTATCGCCGCGAAGGCGACATCGGCTGGCGTTACCTGCCATTTACCGACGACGACTGCGCCGAATTCGCCAGCCTCGGCCTGCAGCTGCCGCTGACCACCCTTTACGCCTGAGCGCAATGGACGATCTCCGCAAGCAACTGATCGCCAACGCCTGCGCCATGCAGCCAGCCGGGCTCAACAAGGGCACCTCCGGCAACCTCTCGGTGCGTAGCGGCGACGGTTTCCTGATCACCCCGACCGGCCTCCCCTACGCCGCACTGACCGCAGACGACATTCCGCTGATGGCGCTCGACGGCAGCTGGCAGGGCCAGCGCAAACCGTCGTCGGAATGGCGTTTTCACCGCGACCTCTACGCCAGCCGGCCGGAAGTCGGTGCCGTGCTGCACGCCCACTCGCCGTTCGCGGTCAGCCTGGCCTGCCTGCGCCGCGAGATTCCGCCCTTTCACTACATGATCGCGCGCTTCGGCGGCGAGACCGTCCGCTGCGCCGACTACGCCATTTTCGGCTCGGAAGCGCTGTCGACCGCAGCGCTGCGAGCCATGCACAACCGCAAGGCCTGCCTGCTCGCCAACCACGGCCTGCTCGTCGCCGGCCGCGACCTAGGCGAAGCCTTCGCCCTCGCCGTCGAGCTGGAAGAACTGTGCGAGCAATACTGGCGCGCTTGCCAGCTAGGCGCTCCGGTTCTGCTCGACGCAGCGGAAATGGCGGCGGTGCTGGAACAGTTCAAGGGCTACGGCCAGCAATGAGCGTAACCCCGTCCCCCATACCGGAAGCGGACCTGCCGGCGGCCCACGATCTGTCGCGCTGGCGGCATGCACACCGCTTCGCCAGCCCGCGCGCAGCGGCCGAACGCGGCACCCGCCAGGTGCTGTGGCTGACGCTGCTGACCATGGTTGGCGAAATCGTCGCCGGCTGGTGGTTCAATTCGCTGGCGGTGCTCGCCGACGGCCTGCACATGAGTTCGCACGCGCTGGCGATCGGCCTCGCCGCCCTGGCCTACGCCGCCGCCCGACGTTATGCCGACGACCCGCGCTTTGCTTTCGGCACCTGGAAAATCGAGATTCTCGCCAGCTACACCAGCGCCCTGGCGCTGCTCGGGGTGGCGCTGGCGATGCTGTGGAGCGCCGGCGAGCGGCTGCTGGCACCGCAGCCGATCCGCTACGGCGAAGCGCTGCTGGTGGCCGTCATCGGGCTGGCAGTCAACCTGCTCTGCGCCTTCATTCTCGAACGCGCCGACGATGCCGGACACGGGCATGTGCACCACGGCCACGATCACGCACATTCACATACCCACTCGCACCCTCACCCGCACGACCATGAACATGCAGCCGGGCACGACCTGAACCTGCGCGCCGCGCATATCCACGTGCTGACCGACGCGCTGACCTCGCTGATGGCGATTGCCGCGCTGGCCGGTGGCTGGTGGCTAGGCTGGGACTGGCTCGACCCGGCCTGTGCGGTGCTCGGCGGGGCGCTGGTCGGGCTGTGGGCCAAAAACCTGCTGCGCGACAGCGGCCGCATCCTGCTCGACCGCGAGATGGATCACCCGATTGTGGATGAGATTCGTACCTTGGTCGGCGAACTGCCGGGCCGTAGCGAAATCACCGATTTGCACGTCTGGCGCGTCGGCAGCGGTGCCTATGCCTGTGCGCTGAGCTTGCTCACCCATGACCCGGAGCTGAGCCCCCAAAGCGTGCGCGCGGCGCTGGCCTGCCACGGCAAAGTGGCGCACCTGACGGTAGAAATCCAGCGCTGCCCCGACTGCCCGCAATGAAAAAGGCCCACTTGCACGGTCGACCGTGAAAGTGGGCCAAAATCGCTGCCGCGCATCACGGCAACTCAAGTGTTCAGATCAATGTACCCGCTTGACGCTGGCGCCGAGGCGGGCGAGCTTTTCCTCGATCCGCTCATAGCCCCGATCAAGGTGATAGATGCGGTCGATCAGGGTTTCGCCTTGCGCCACCAGACCGGCAATGATCAGCGAGGCCGAAGCGCGCAAATCGGTCGCCATCACCGCTGCCCCTTCCAGCGCCGGCACACCGCGGACGATGGCATTGCTGCCTTCGATCTGAATATCGGCGCCCAAACGCATCAACTCGTTGGCGTGCATGAAGCGGTTTTCGAAAATGGTTTCGCGGATGGTGGCAACACCTTCGGCCACGCAGTTGATCGCCATGAACTGCGCCTGCATGTCGGTCGGAAACGCCGGGTAGGGCGCCGTGCGCAGGCTGACCGCCTTGAGCCGTTGCGGCGCCTTGAGGCGGATCGCGTCGCGCTCGATGACGATGTCGCAGCCGGCATCCATCAGCTTGTCGACCACCGCGTCGAGATAGGCCGCCGAGGTCCGGGTCAGGCGCACATCGCCGCCGGTCGCTGCCGCCGCACACAGGTAGGTGCCGGTCTCAATCCGGTCAGGCATGATCGCGTGCGTCGCCCCGTGCAGTTTATCGACGCCCTGGATGCGGATCACGTCGGTGCCGGCGCCGGAAATGCGGGCCCCCATGCTGACCAGGCAATTGGCCAGGTCGACCACCTCGGGTTCGCGGGCGGCATTCTCGATGATCGTCTCGCCCTCGGCCAGGCAGGCCGCCATCATCAGGTTCTCGGTACCGGTAACGGTGACCATGTCGGTACAGATCCGGGCCCCCTTGAGCCGCTGGGCGCGGGCATGTACGTAGCCGTGCTCGACCTTGACCTCGGCGCCCATCGCCTGCAGGCCCTTGATGTGCTGATCGACCGGGCGGGCGCCGATGGCGCAGCCACCGGGCAGAGAAACCTTGGCTTCGCCGCAGCGGGCGAGCAAGGGACCGAGCACCAGGATCGAGGCACGCATGGTCTTGACCCGCTCGTAGGAGGCCACCGGATTGTTCAGGCCGGCGCCAGACAGTGCCAGCCCATCAACCCCTTCCATGGTCACGCCGACGCCCATTTCGCCGAGCAGGCGCAGCATGGTCGCGATGTCGTTGAGATGCGGGACATTGGTCAGGTTGAGCGGCTCGGCGCTGAGCAGCGAGGCGCAGAGAATCGGCAAGGCCGCATTCTTGGCGCCGGAGATAGCAACTTCGCCGCGCAGCGACTGGCCGCCTTGAATCAACAGCTTATCCACGGCTCACGCTCCATTCTTCCGGGGTCAGGGTCTTGAACGACAGGGCGTGCAGTTCGCCGCTATCGAAGCGTTCCTTAAGGATCTGGTTGACCCGCTGCTGGCGCTGCACACGGCTCTTGCCGACGAACTCATCGCTGACGATCACTGCGTCGAAATGATGCCCGTCGCCGTCGAGTTCAAGGTGGGCGCAATTCATCCCGGCGAGGATGAGTTGTTTGATCTGATCGGGGTGCATCATCGGGTTCAACCTCTCAACTTCCAGCCACGGCGCAAAAGTTCCAGCGTCAAGGCTGAGACCGCGGCAAAGCAGACGACGACCACGCCCAGGCTGGTCTGCGGCGCCACGTCGGAGACGCCGAAAAAGCCATAGCGGAAGCCGTCAATCATGTAAAAAACGGGATTGTAATGCGAGACCTGCTGCCAGAACGCAGGCAGCGAGTGGATCGAGTAAAAGACGCCGGAGAGCATGGTCAACGGCATGATCAGGAAATTCTGGAAAGCGGCCAACTGGTCGAATTTCTCCGACCAGATCCCGGCAATCATCCCGGCCGCACCGAACAAGGCGCCACCAAGCACGGAAAAGACCAGAATCCACAGCGGCGCCACCACCTGCAGGTCGGCGAACCAGATCGTGGCCAGCAGCACACCGACCCCGACCATCAAGCCGCGCAGGGTCGCCGCCAGGATGTAGGCGAGGAAAAAGGCACTGTAGGAAATCGGCGGCAGCAGCACGAAGACGATAGAGCCGGTGATCTTGGCCTGGATCAGGCTGGACGATGAATTGGCAAAGGCGTTCTGCAGCACCTGCATCATCACCAGCCCGGGAATCAGGAAGGCGGTGTACTCAATGCCATGCACCCTTACCTGGCCATCGAGCACATGGCCAAAGATCAACAGGTAGAGCAAGGCCGTCAGCACCGGCGCCGCCACGGTCTGGAAGGCCACCTTCCAGAAACGCAGGAATTCCTTGTAAAACAGGGTCAGGAAGCCGATCACTGCTGCACCATGCGCATGAAAACCTCCTCCAGCGAGGCACCGGGGTGGGCCGCCAGCAGATTGGCCGTGGTATCAAGCGCCAGCACCTTACCCTGCTTCATCAGCGCAATCCGGTTGCACAGGGCTTCCGCCTCTTCGAGATAGTGGGTGGTCAGGATGATGGTATGACCTTCGCCATTCAGGCGACGGATGAACTGCCACAAGCCCTGGCGCAATTCGACATCGACCCCGGCGGTCGGCTCGTCGAGCACGATCACCGGCGGCTTGTGCACCAGCGCCTGGGCGACCAGCACCCGGCGCTTCATGCCGCCGGACAAGCGCCGCATATTGACCTCGGCCTTGCTGGTCAGATCCAGGTGATGCAGGATTTCGTCGATCCAGTCGTCGTTCTTGCGGATACCGAAATAGCCGGACTGAATGCGCAGGGTTTCGCGGACATTGAAGAACGGATCGAAAACCAGTTCCTGCGGCACCACGCCCAAACGCCGCCGGGCTTCGCGAAAATCGCGGATGACGTCGTAACCGAGCACCCGGATGCTGCCCACGTCGGGGCGAACCAGCCCGGCCAGAGTCGAAATCAGCGTGGTTTTGCCGGCGCCGTTGGGACCGAGCAGCGCGAAAAACTCACCGGCCGCGATTTCCAGCGAAACCCCGGCCAGTGCCTGCAAAGCACCGAAGCGCTTGGCAACTCCCTCAATGGCTACAGCAGCAGACAAAAAAACTCCGGATTCAGGGGCGCGGCAGCAGTTCGCTGACGCCATACAAATCGGCCAAGGCGGCGACGCCGGCCGGAATATTGGCAAAGCGCAGGGTTGACCGTGAATTCGGGGCTGCCCGCAACCAGCCGAGCATGACCGCAATTGCCGAGGAATCGGCGTCGGCAACATCGGCCAGGTCAACGATCACTTCGCCGGGCTGCAACGCCCGGCAACCAGCCGCAAGCAGCGCTGCTGCATGCTCCATGCGCATCGGGGTAGTCACCCGCCAACGGCCCGGCAGAACGTCGATCATCGGTACCTTACTTGCCTTGCTGCGCGGCCAGCGACTTGTTCTTGCCGGCGATCGCACCGATCAGGCCATCGATACCGCCGTTGCGGACCTCCTGGCCAAACTGGTCGCGATAATTGGTCACCAGACTGATCCCGGCCACCACCACGTCGTACACTTTCCACCCGGCATCCTGCTTTTCCAGGCTGTAATCGATCTGTACCGGCTTGCTGCCGGGCTGCACGACCTCGGTCCGGACCAGTGCATCGCTGTCGCCAGGGTTCATCTTGAACGGCTTGAAGACCATTTTCTGGTTTTTGTAGCCAGTCAAGGCGTTCGAATAGGTCCGCACCAGCAGGGTCTTGAACTCCTGCGTCAATTGCTGCTGTTGTTGCGGACTGGCCTTGCGCCAGTCCTTGCCAACCGCCAGCGCAGTCATCCGGGCAAAGTTGAAATGCGGCAGGACTTTGGCATCGACCAGTTCAATCGCCTTTTGCGTATTGCCGTTCTGGATTTCCTTGTCTTTACGGACGATCTCTAGCACTTCCTCGGTCACCCGGTGCACCAGCACGTCGGGCGTTTCTTGAGCAAACACCGAAAACGAGAGGACAGCCAGCAGAGTGGCAGCAATTTTTCTGATCATGAATCGACTCTCAATCGTCCTGGCGTGGCGGACGGCCATCGTAAATCTGGTTCTTGCGCCGCTGGAAATAGGCGTCGCGGATATAGGCATACTTGTCGAGCGCGGCCTCGTCGACCACCTTGTCGGATGGCAGCAGACTGGCCCGGACATCGACCACACGCACCGCCCGCAGGCTGTTGCGGACGCGCACTGGATCGACCCGACCGACCGGATCAACCGAAACATCGGCCACGAAACCAGCGGTATCGCGCACGCTGCGCGGCCCGATCACCGGCCAGAACAGGTAGCCGCCATCACCGACGCCCCAGACGGCCAGAGTCTGCCCGAAGTCCTCGTCGTGCTTTTCCAGCCCGAGTTCGCTGGCGACATCGAACAGCCCGAAGATGCCTAAGGTCGAATTGACCAGCAAGCGCCCCAAATCGATCCCGGCATCGCCCCCCTTGCCCTGCAGCAGGTTGTTGGCCCCGATCCAGGCATCGCCGACATTGCCGAAGAAGTTGCCAACCCCGGCCTTGACCGGCAGCGGAACGGCGCGGTCATAGCCCTTGGCAACCGGGCGAATGACTGCCTGGTCAAGACTTTCGTGCACCGCGAACATGGTCCGGTTGAATCCCTCGTAAGGGTCGCGCGGATTATCCCCGGCTGCGGCAGCGAGGCTCCAGACCATGGCGGCAGCGCCGACGAGCAGGGCCCGCCAGCCATGATCTCCGTATCGTTGTGTGCTGATCTGCATTATTTGTTGTCCTGTCCTTCTGCCGCCTTGTTGAAGAGAAACTGGCTGATCAGTTTCTCCAGCACCACGGCAGACTGGGTTTTCGCGATCGTATCCCCGGAATTCAGCATTTTCTCATCACCACCGACATCCAGTCCGATGTACTGCTCGCCCAGCAGGCCGGCGGTATAAATCGATGCAAAGGTATCCTTGGGAAAACGGTACCGGCCATCGACATTCATCGTCACCACGGCTTCATAGCTGGCCGGATCGAAACGAATCTCGGCAATCCGCCCGACCACCACCCCGGCACTCTTCACCGGGCCACGTACCTTCAGGCCGCCGATATTATCAAACTTGGCCTGCAGGACGTAGGTATCGGACAACTGGGCCGAGGAAAGGTTGCCCACCTTGAGTGCCAGAAACAACAGGGCGCCCAAGCCGATGGCGACAAAAAAACCGACCCACAGGTCGAGTACGGTGCGATTCATGAAGTTCCCCGGAACATGAACGAGGTCAAGATAAAATCCAGCGCAAGGATGGCCAGCGCCGAGGTCACCACGGTGCGGGTAATCGCCCGCGACACGCCCTCGGCGGTAGGCGCCGAATCGTAGCCCTCAAAAACGGCGATCAATGCAACGGCAAAACCAAATACCACGCTCTTGATCACGCCATTCACTATGTCATAGCGGAAATCGACGCCGGCCTGCATCTGCGACCAGAAGGCGCCATCATCGACCCCGATGAAGACCACTCCGATCAGCCAGCCCCCGATCACGCCCATTGCCGAAAACAATGCTGCCAGCAAAGGCATCGCAATCACGCCGCCCCAGAAGCGCGGCGCCACCACGCGGGCAATCGGGCTGACGGCCATCATGTCCATCGCCTTCAATTGTTCGGTGGCCTTCATCAGGCCGATTTCGGCAGTAATCGACGACCCGGCCCGCGATGCAAACAGCAGGCCAGCGACCACCGGCCCCAGTTCGCGCGTCAGCGAGAGTGCGACCAGAATCCCGAGCGCCTCGGTCGAGCCGTAGCGCTGCAAGGTTTCGTAACCCTGCAACCCAAGCACCAAGCCGACAAACAGGCCCGAAACCAGAATGATCACCAGCGAAAGCACACCGCTGAAATAGATTTCGCGCAGCAGCAACGGCAAGCGCAGCAGGGCCGTTCCAGAATGCCGCAGGATGGCAAACAGGAAGCGGGTGGCAAACCCCAGGCGCCAGATGCGCTCAACTGCGGCATGTCCGAGCCGGCGCAATGGCCGCAGCAAGTCAGGCATGCGACCTCCCACCGAGGAATTCCCGGGCAACCGACGGCGCCGGATAGTCAAAACGCACCGGGCCGTCGGCCTCGGCATGAACAAACTGGTGCACAAAGGGGTCTTGCGAGGCGCGAATTTCGTCCGGCGTTCCCTCGGCGACCACCCGCCCTTCCGACAGGAAATAGATGTAATCGACAATCGCCAGCGACTCATGGACGTCGTGGGTCACCATGATCGAAGTTGCTCCAAGGGCGTCGTTGAGCCGGCGGATCAACTGGCCGATCACGCCCAGAGCAATCGGATCGAGACCAGTGAAGGGTTCGTCGTACATCACCAGCATCGGATCCAGCGCAATCGCACGCGCCAGCGCCACCCGCCGCGCCATCCCACCCGACAATTCGCTCGGCATCAGGCGTTGCGCGCCGCGCAAACCAACGGCTTCAAGCTTCATCAGGACCAGGTCGCGAACCATGCTCTCGGGCAAACCGGCATGTTCACGCAGAGGAAAGGCCACATTGTCAAACACCGACATATCGGTGAACAAGGCACCAAACTGGAACAGCATGCCCATCTTGCGCCGCAACCGATACAGCGCGGCCTCGGACATTGCCGATACCGCGTCATTACCAAACCGGACCTCGCCGGCAGAAGGCCGCAACTGCCCGCCAATGCAACGAAGCAGCGTTGTCTTGCCACACCCCGACCCGCCCATGATCGCGACTACACGCCCGCGAGGAATCTTCATATTGATTCCGCGCAGGATCGGGCGGCCGTCATAGGCAAAGTGCAGGTCTTCGATATCGACCAGGATATCGGCGGGCAAGGCAGTCCCCTCCAAAGGCAAGCTGTCGATTTTAGCAGAAGCCGACTCACGCGGCACCAACGCCAAAAAGACCAAGGGCATCAACTTGAAATAATTAAAACAATGTCATAAAACAAGTACATAAAAGTCAAATCATCAGACATGTTCAAGCCCGCCCTCCTGATCACATTGATCCTGTGCTGCCAGGCCTGCGCGCCGCAATACGGCGCAAGCTCCGGTCGTGGCCACCTGACGCCGGCCGCCGAGACTGCGCCGAGCACCCCGGGGATTCCGCCACTCCTGCGGGAAAGCCTGGAGTTGCCGCCCTTGCGGACCAAGCAGGAACAATTGCGTCTCAGCATTACGGTCAACAATCAAAACCTGCCCGAATTGCTGCTGGCCCTCGCCCGCGACGCACGGCTAAACCTTGACTTACACCCGGCCATCAGCGGCAAGGTCAGCCTGCATGCAGTTGATCAACCTCTTCCCTTGATTCTTGAACGCCTGGCGCGACAACATGAATTGCGCTTTGAATTCAGCGAAAACACGCTGTCGGTACTACCGGACTCACCCTATCTCGCCTACTACCAGGTGGACTATCCCAACCTCAGCCGTAGCGCCAATACCCTGGTTGGCAGCAGCGCCCAGATAGCCGGCGGCCCCCCAACCCTCCCGGCTACAACTCCCTTGCCGGGTGCTGCACCAAGCAGCAACAACCTGTCCAGCAGCAGGATCGAAAATAGCAGTCGACATCAATTCTGGGAGAACCTGGAGCGCAACCTGAAAGACATCCTGCGCGAACATGACCAGCCATTGCCGGATGGGTCAAGCGAAACCCAGGTCGAACAACAACAGGTGCAGCAAAACAACGGGCCGCATTTCCCTCCCCGTCCAGCCTCGCGCCAGCGCTCCCCTGGCCCCCAGCAAAACGCTCCGGCATTTTCCGACAGCCAATCCAGCAGCAATTTGCGCGTCCGGCGCAGTACGGTGCGCGAAGCTGCCGCCATCATCGTTCACCAGGAAAGCGGGGTTATCGGCGTGCGCGCCAACCAGCGCCAGCACGACAAGATTCGCGAATTCATCCAGCGGGTCCTGCTCGCCGCCCGCCGCCAGGTTCTGATCGAAGCCACAGTAGTCGAAGTTGCCCTGCACGATGGTTACGAGCAAGGGATTGACTGGAGCCGACTCGGAGCCGGCGGCCTATTCGAATTCCTCGGCAATCCGTTGCGTACCGGGGTCAATCTGAAATTCACCCGTAACGAGCACCCGGAGGCCCTGCTTTCGCTGCTCGCCAGCTTTGGTCAAACCCGCGTCCTTTCGAGCCCGCGCCTTTCTGTGTTGAACAACCAGAGTGCACTGCTGAAAGTAGTCGAAAACTATGTCTACTTTACGGTCAAGGCAGATGCTATCGCCACCGCCAATGTCGGCACGACGACAACCTACACCACGACCCCCCAAACCATTCCTGTCGGTTTGACATTGGCGGTAACCCCGCAAATTGCCGAAGACGGACAAATCATTCTCAACATCCGGCCAACGATCACCAGCATCGGCAGGGAAGTTCCCGACCCCAACCCTGACCTGCGCAAAAATGGTATTGAAAACTTGGTACCAGTCATCCGTACCCGCGAAATTGAATCCATCATGCGCATCGATAGCGGTCAGATCGCAGTGCTGGGTGGGCTGATGGAAGATGCCAGCGATGAGCGCAACAAGCGAATCCCGGGACTGGGAGAACTGCCGGCCATAGGCGAAATATTCACAAATCGCCAGCAACAACGCCGGAAAACCGAGTTGGTGGTTTTTCTCCGCCCGCTACTGATCCGTCAAGCCAGCCTGCTAGGCGATTACCGCGACTGGCGGGAGCATCTACCCAGCCAGCCAAAAAAGGGGACCGTCCCATGATCGGATCGGGAAGCATCGCGATGCCCTGGCGCCACGCCCTGCTGCTGACGGCGGCGGGAATGACTTGCGGTGCGGCAAGCGTCGCCTACTTTGGCGACGAGTTACCCACGTCCATGCCACCGCCCACATGGCCTACGCAGGCTGCACCAACACTGACCTTACCAGCGTTACCGCTGGCCACACCAGCCCAGCCTTTGTCACAGCCAGAAACCGTCGAAGCACCGGAGCCACCCCGCCCACGACCGGCCCCAACAAATCTGGAAGCCCGGTTGCAGCAACACTGGGAAGGAGTACGCCAGACATTGCGCCAGCACGACCTGGATACTGCCCGAGAAATGCTCGAAACACTTCTACGCGAGTATCCCGGGCATGCGCCCAGCCTGCGGGCGCTAGCGCTGCTCGACAGCGCTCAAGGCGCTACTGATCGCGCCCGGGAGCGTCACCGCCAAGCCAACCATGGCACCGGTGAAACCCCGGAAAGCCAGGCCATCGGCTGGCTGGCAGAAAATACGCGGGGATCGGCCCGAATGCTCCAGTTACTGGGCACCCTGTATCCGGACAGTCCGACACTGCACTTTGCCGAAGGTGTTGCGCACGGCGAGGAAGCCGACTGGAAAACTGCCGCCCAAGCCTTCGAAAAAAGCCTGCGACGCGCCACCGATGCTCCCGACACCTGGTACAACCTGGCGGTTGCCAAGGACCATCAAGGCCAACCGAAAGCAGCCGCAGCGGCATACCAGGAAGCCCTGCGACAGGCGCAGACACATCCTCACCGCTTCCCACTCGAGCAGGCCAGGCAACGACTGACGGCACTTGCTAGCGGAGGTATGCGATGAAAGAACACCACCTTTTCCCACGGTCGACAACTGAAACCGGGAATTCCCCGGATGCCGCCGCATCTATCTCCGGCCCGGGCGTTGCGCCGATTACCGCGCACACTCAGCTGCCGCAAACCACCGCCGCGCCGCCTTGCTTCGATCCGCATCGACACCGCCACGACCGCCGCATCGAACAGTGGATACCAAGAGCGCTGGCCGTCCGCCTGAAAATATTTCCCTTTGCCAGCGCGCCGGACAATGCGCAATTTTCCCTGCTTGCCGAACATCCCGCCGACCTCGGTCTGCGCGAGCAACTCCGTCAGCACTTGCCAGCCGGCAGCGAAATCCAGCTCCATGCTGCCTCCCTGGCCGAAATCGAGCAGGCCATTGACCGGCACTATGGCTACAGCGAGGAAATTGACCGCCTACTGGCGCAACTTGATGCCGAGCAGCAACTCTCATTCAAGCCGGTACGCGGCGAGCGACCGGCAATCCGCCCCCTGCTCGACGCCCTGATTGCCGATGCCGTCCGCCTCGAAGCCTCCGACCTGCATTTCGAACCGGAGGCCGGCTTTGCCCGGATTCGCTACCGGATTGATGGCTGGCTTCGCGTCATCCGGCTAGTCCCGGAGCGCATCTGGCAACCGCTGCTGATCTGTCTGAAACTGCTGGCCGGCCTGGACATCGCTGACAGCCGTAGTGCCCAGGATGGTCGTTTCACTCAACGCATCGCCGGGCGCGAGGTTGATTTCCGGGTCGCCAGCCTGCCTACCCTGCACGGCGAAAACCTGGTTCTGCGCATCCACGATCGCAAGCGCAGCCTGTTATCGCTGCGGCAACTCGGACTCGATACTGCCAGCGAGCAATTGCTTGAGCGGGTCCGCCAACGCCCCGAAGGCATTTTGATCGTTACCGGCCCGACCGGCAGCGGAAAAACAACCACCCTCTATTCGCTGCTCGACATGGTCAGCCATACCGGGGTCAACACCATGACGCTCGAAGACCCGGTCGAACACCCTTTACCGCTGATCCGGCAAACCCAGGTTTGCGATGCAGTTCGCCTCGACTTCGCCAATGGGATTCGCTCGCTACTGCGCCAGGACCCGGACATCATCATGGTTGGCGAAATTCGCGACACGGCCAGCGCCGAAATGGCTTTTTGCGCAGCCCTGACTGGCCATCAGGTCTACACCACGCTGCATGCAAACTCGGCGCTGGCGGCACTCCCCCGGCTGCTTGACCTCGGAATTTCGCGGGCCACCCTGGCCAGCAGCCTCAACGGCATCATCGGCCAACGCTTACTGCGCCGCCTGTGCCCACACTGCCGACAGCTCTGCCCTGTAGCCGAGTTGGCCGACCCGGATGCGGCCTGGCAGGCGCATGGCTGTCAGGATTGCGACTGGCAGGGCTACCGTGGGCGACTGGCGGTCATGGAAATCCTGCGCCTGACCCCAGCCCTTGCCGACCTGATTGCAGCAGGAGCACCTTCCGAACAACTGCGCCAGGCCGCGGCGGCCAATGGCTACCGGCCACTCGCCGAATCGGCCCGCCAATTGGCTGCGGCCGGACTGACCACACTCGCCGAGGCTGCTCGCGTGATCGATCTCGAGCCATGAGCCAACTCCGCCCCCATTTCTATCGCGCTCTGCACAACGACGGCCGGCTCAGCCACGGCAGGCTGCCAGCCCATGACCGGCAGGACCTCGAACAACTACTTGCCGAGCAGGCGGCAACACTGCTATTCGCCTGCCCGATGCCATGGCCTGAACCCCGACTGAACTCACTCCAGGTCACCGAACTGTGCTTCCAGTGGGAGCAACTGCTGGGCGCCGGCCTGCCACTACTGGAAACGATCGAAATCTGCCGCAGCGAATCCGCCAGCCGACAACTCAAAGGCATTCTGCAACGGCTTGGCCATGACCTGCGCCACGGACTGACGCTATCACAAGCACTGCAGTTGCAATCCCGGCATTTCGACCCAGGCTTGATCGCGGGCATCCGTGCCGCCGAATACAGCGGCGATCTGGCAGAAGCCTGTGCCTCCCAGTATCGCTATCGCCGCTGGCTGGAACAATTTCGTCAGCAGTTGCGGCAAAACCTGTCCGGGCCTCTGCTCAGCGGCTTGGTCTGTCTTGCTGCCTGCGGATTTCTGATTCTCCACACCGCACCGCAATTACAGCAATTCGCATACCGCCAGGGGACTGCACTCCCGGCATCGACTACCTGGCTGCTGCACGCCCTGGCATGGCTACAAACACCCACGCCCTGGCTGCTCCTTGGCTGCATCCTGCTTCCCGGCGCCATCCTGTTGTTGCACCTGGATACCCTGCGCCGCCCTCTCCATCGCAAACTGCTCGACCTGCCGCTACTGGGTCCGCTCTGGCTGCATTTCGAACTGGCCCGTTTCTGTCGCACCCTGGGTCTGCTTTACGCTGCCGGGCTGCCACTCCTGGCCGCTCTGAGCATCAGCCGCGACGTGCTGCGCAACGCACACCTGCGCTCCACCTGTGCACATGCAATCGAAAAAATCAGCAGCGGCCAGAGCCTGAGCATTGCTTTTGCCAATCGCTCCGCCCCCTCCTTCAGTTCGCCTTTCCCCACCCTGTTCCTGCGCCTGCTTGCCATCGGAGAGCAGGCCGGGCGCCTTGGCGAAAGCCTGCATACCCTGGCCGAGCATTTCACCCTGCACACCCAGGCCCGCATGCAACAACTGCAGGATCTGCTGCCACCGCTACTCACTATGTTGCTCGGCCTGGTACTGATCGCCACCACCTGGAGCGTGATCTCGCCATTACAACAATTGCTGGTTTCCGGCGGAGGACTCCGATGACCCTGCGGCTATGGCTGACTGCCAAGCAATTACGCGCCTGGCAGCGAACAACCAGCCCCCCGTGCGTATTCAGTCCGACACCCGAAGGCCATGCTGCTTTCGCTGCCTATCTGAGTCGCCATGCCGGCAGATCGTGGCGGCTATTGCTCGATCTGCCTGGAGAAGAGCATGCCGAACTGCCGGCCAGCCCGACACCTCTTTCCTGGCTCGACCGCCGGGCCTTCCTGCAGCAACGACTACGCGACAATTTTCCTGATCGTCGATTGCGGACCGTATTCGCTCCCCCGGCATCCCGTCATCACGGCCCCTGGCGCCTTGCCTCAATCGATGCGCGCATGATTGACCCCTGGCTAGGCACCCTGCAACTCCATGCCGAGCAGGCGACGGGCATCCATCCACTCAGCGCACTGCTCGACACCAGCGGCCTGATTCCAGCGCGCTTCAGTGGCGCCTTGCAAATCCTCGCCGATGGCGTGTTGCGGCAATTCATTCTTTTCCACGGACAACCCGGATTCAGCCGGCAAATCCCGCTCCCGGAAGATCAGCCGCCGATCCCCCTGCTCCTCGACGAAAGTGATCGCCTGCTGCAATACCTACGCCTCCATCCAAGCGACGAGAATACCGACCCACCGCTGCTCCTGATTCCGCCCACTTTGAGCGAAGAACTCTCGCCTCAGAAGCTGGGCTCAAGCGGTACGGATTGGCAGATCAGCCCCTGCACGGCGGAAAAATGGGAACAAGCGCTGCTGCATGCCTTGTGCCCAGCCCGGAGCCGGCCTGCTGCAGATCTCTCTCCTCCGGAATTTCGCCGGGCAGCCCGGCGCGCCCGTGGCGAAAGAATCGGACTGGCTGCCAGCGGCCTGTTGCTGGCAGCCAGTCTGGGCTTCAACTGGCATGCGAGAACCGCGTTCGATACCGCCCGGCAAACAATCAGCAGCAACAGCCTTCCCTCCCAGCACCACCCGCATGGTCTGTTGCCAACGGCAACCGCCGATTTGCTGCAAGAAATGCTCACCGCTCATGCCGATGGAAAACCGGCCAGACAGGCACTGGCAACCTGGGCGAAACAGCCCGGGCCCTGCCTCGCTCGTCTGCAGGAACTCAGCTGGCGCTGGCCGCAGCGAGAACTACAGGTTCGGCTCGCAGCACCAGCCCGGAACGCCCCCGATGTCGACTGCGCCCACGGTATTCCGCTGCTTGGACCGCACGATCAGCCAATCTCCTCTTGGCGACTCCAAATCCTCAACGAGGAGCAACCATGACCCCGCGACCAGTTCGCCCACGCCTGCTAGCCTGCGTCCTGCTGCAGATTGCCGCCGCACTGTTGTTCGCCGACGCTGGGCAACGACTGGATGGGGCCACCACCTGGCAGCAGGCAAGCCAGGCTTTTGCCCTGCAACAAGAGAGGATGCTGGAAACTCTGGCTGCCACGGGAGAGCGGCACACCCGACTGCTCGCCGACTACCGGCAGGAACGTCTTTTTCTGCACCAGCAGGAATTGCCTGAGCCTCCCGCCCCACCCCAACGTCCACCTTCTGGACAATGGCTAACCATTGCAGCCTCGGAGACCAGCCCCCCCTCGAGCCTTACGCCCGGACAACGGAGCACCGCTACCTGGCATCGCCTGGAACTGGAAATTCGCATCGCCCAGGCTGGCGACTTGCTCACCCATTTAGGAGACTGGCTGCAAGGAACTGCGGCCCGTCCGGAACACTGCCGGGTCGTAGCCGACGCCGAGGCGCTGATCGCTCACTGCCTGTTGCTCTGGCCGCGATGGCAAGCTCACTGAAACGGCAGGCCGGACGCCTGCTCCCCCTCACCCTGCCTCCACTGCTGGCCGGCGGCCTGTGGCTTGGCAACACATCGCCAGAGTGGCGCCTTACCCTGGTCGAGCAGGAGGCTCGGGCACTGCAGCAAGCCCGCGAAGCCTTGCTTGCCCGGGCCCAGAGCGACGACAACCGCCCCGGAAGCCTGCCTTGTCCGGACCTGCTGACCAACGATGCGGGTTTACGCAATTACCCGGATGACGGCAAATCCGACAATCTGACACGCAACCGTTGCCCCACCGATATTGGCCGCTTACCTTGGGCAACGTTGGCACAGCCCCCCTTGCGCGACCGCAGCGGCGAACGCCTGTGGCTAGTTGTCGCCCCCGGCCTTTACGACGACGACAACTCCGAGCCGATCAACAGCGACACGCCCACCGGCCTCAGCCATGCAGGCCAGTCGCAGATTGCCGCCCTGCTGATCGGCCCCGGGGTAGCGCTTCCCGGCCAGCAACGCCCTTCGCAACAGGCTAGCGATTATCTAGAGGCGCTTTCCGGAAACGACCGGGTGCTGGCGATTAGCCGAGGGGAACTAATGGCTGCCGTCGAAACCCGGATCGTAAATCAGGTCCATCGATGCCTGCAGCGCCATGCCGGCACCGACAACTACCCGTGGCCCGCCCCTCTCGCCAGCCTTGACGGACGCGGGCAAAGCGGCAGCCGTTTCGGCCGAGTGCCACAGACCCAGCCGGAGCCTGCCCCGTGGCAAACCCTAGCGACCTCCCGGCAACAACTCGCCGATACCCGCGCGGCATTGCCGCCAAATCCAGCCAGCGGCGAGCAGCAAGCCTGGCACGCTGCCCGCAGCGAGTTGATTGCCAGCCTGCGCAACTTTGCCGAAGCCACTTTCACCAGCAGTCGCCCACTTGCTCTCGCCGCCTACGACGCACGCCAGGCCAGCGCCCAACTGGCCGAGGTGGTAGACCGGGCCAGCAGCAATCAGCGGATCAGTCGCAGCGAAGGCAGCGCGATCACCACCACCGCGCAAGCCGCATCTCCGCTCTGGCAACGCCTGCCCGGGTTGTTGGCAGACAGCGGACTGGATCCATGGGCCGCCACCCTGATTGGCGAGTTGCGCGAGTTCCCTCGCTTCGCCAATGACCCACCCGGCACTTCCCGGCTGTGCACACTGGCCAGTCACCTGGCGCTGAGTTACAGCGAACATCCGGAGCTGACGGCACCACTGGCCGCTGCGAGCGATAGCATCGGCCAACTCTGCACGGGCACTGCCGCATCCACCCAGTTGGCCCAGGCCGCCAGTGACCATCTGCAACAGGCACTGAGCAACCGGCGCAGCGAACTCCTCGCGGCCGATCTCGAAGCCCGCCGCACACAACTCCTGGCCAACCCGCAGGCGACTCCAGCCGAAAGCCAACTCACCCGGGAACTACTCGAACAGTTGCATAGCGGCCCACCGGGACTTCTGGCCGAGCGGGAGCGGGCTCTGCTTGCCCTGGCCAGCGGCGACCTGGCCACCGCACAGGCCAGCCTGCAGCACCTGGTGCATAGCCTGCAGGCACTGGAACAAGTCGAGCACAATCTCAGTGTCAGTTCGCTGAATTATTGGCTGAATTATCGACAAAGCACACTGGCTGCATTCATTGCCCAAGACCAGGCCACCCCCCGACCGCTTCAGCAGGCGATTGCTCCCTATGCGCAAGCCCTCGCCGCCAGCGAGCCACCCCTCCTGCAATTGGCCAACGTGATCGAAACGTACAGCCAGCAGCTGAGTCGCCAGGCTCGTGCCCCAGCCAGTCCTGGCAGCAGCCCGCTCCCCCGTGAGGACAGCCTGCTGGCGAGCAGCATCGCGCAACTGGAACTTGAACAGCGCGCAGCCGATGCCCGCAGCACCGCCGAGCAGTCACCGACCCGGCGCAACCAGCAAAAAGCCGAAGCAGCACTGGCAGCGGCCCTCGCCAGCAGCGAGCAACTTCTCGTCCGCAGCCAGGCGTTGCTTACCACCCTGATGCCGGCGATTGGTAGCACCGCCGCCCAAGCCTGGCCGCTCACCTGGCGAAGTCGCGCCTGCGATTTCCTGCGCGCAACCTCCGACAGCCCCGGCTGGTGGGCTCGCAACCGCTGGTCGGACAGCATGTTTTATCAACTCGGTGAACGCCAGGCCAAGGCCCCTGGGCGGCTACATCTCGGCCCACGCAAAGACCTACCTCTGGTGGTGGTCGCCGCCGGCGGTGCGCTGGCCGGGCAGAGCCGGCCCAGCCAGAGAATTGGCGACTACCTCGAAGGCCGCAACGCCGATCCTGGACGCGATGGTCAGGGGCTCTATCCATCCGTGGTTTTTGAGCGTTCGCCACGGTCGACCGTAAGTAATGACCTTTTTGCTGCATCACCTCCATCGGGCAGCACACCATGAAACACCAAGCCGCTTTTTCCCTGCTCGAACTCTCGCTGGTCCTGGTTGTGCTGGCACTGCTCGCCGGAGCCTCCTTGCCGCTACTCGGCACTCAACGTGAAATCGCTGCCCGCCAGGAAGCCCGGCAGTTGCTCGACCAGGTTCGCGACAGCCTGCTCGGCTTCGTCCTCAGTGAAGGCCGCCTGCCCTGCCCCGCCGCACCGTCCGAGGGCGGGCGCGAGGATTGCACCCGGGAACACGGCATCATCCCCTGGGCGACACTGGCGCTTCCAGCCAGCGACCCTTGGGGACAACAGCTGACTTATTACGCAGATCGGCGCTTTACCCAGCTGCCGGTTGATCCGCTGGGCAGCGCGATCACCCTGGAAAGCGTCGGCAACGCGCGGATCAAAGCCGCTCAGAATGCCAGCGGCGACCTTGCCGACAACCTGCCGCTGGTCGTCGTCTGCCACGGCCAGCGGAGTGCCGGGGCGTGGCGGGACGGCCGCCAGATACCCGGCGCCAGCAGCGATGAAGGCGAAAATGCCGACGCCAACCTGATTTTCATCCACCGAGATCCCGCGCCCGACTTTGACGACCTGCTGCTCTGGCTCAGCCCGGCCCTGCTCAAGAGCCGACTGGCCGCAGTCGGACGGCTGTCCTGAGGCCTTTACTGGAGACTGTCATGTCCCCCATCCTGTTTTTCCGCCGCCAAGCCGGCTTTACTCTGGTCGAAATCGCCATCGTACTGGTGGTGGTCGGATTACTCCTGGGCGGGGTTTTCAAGGGGCAGGAATTGATCGCCAGCGCCAAAGTCAAGAATTTTGCCCAAGACTTCCGCACCATCCCTCTCTATCTCTACGGCTATCAGGATAAATTCAAGTCCCTGCCTGGCGACGATCCGGCGGCCCCGCAGCATGTTTCCGGTGCGATACTGGCAAGTTGCGAAAACTGCCTCGGCAACGGCCAGATCAACGGCGCCTGGAACAGCAGCAACGCCGCAGACGAAAGCCGCTTGTTCTGGCAGCATATCCGCCTGGCCGGGTTGGCTACCGGCCCGACCGATCCTGCTGCGGCCGACTACCTGCCACGCAATGCCGACAGCGGCATCATCGGCATCAGCAGCGGCGCCAACTCCCCGATCAATGGCTTGCGCGGCAGCCATGTCGTCTGTTCGCAAGGCATTCTCGGCCGCCACGCCCGCCAGTTGGATATTGCAATGGATGACGGCAATACCGCCGGTGGTGCCTTGCAGACAATGAGCAACCAGGGAATCAATCAGAATACGGCAGCCAACCCGGTGGCTACCGCACAAATCATCGATGCCCAGCCTTACACCGTTTGCCTGGCCTTTTGACATCCCCGGCATCACCTGCCACGGTCGACGCCGGGAAAAGCCGGTTTTCCGGCGTCAACCGTGAACCGCGACCCAAATCGGCTATTGGTGCAACAAACGTTGCTCGGCCGCCTCCACGGCATCGGCAGCGCCAAGCACAACCACCACATCACCGGCCTCCAGCCGGGTTTCCGGAGCCGGCTCGACTGCCTTGATGCCCCGGCGGCGGATCGCACTGACCTCGCAACCCAGTCGAACCAGATCGATCTCGGCCAGGGTTTGTCCAACGGCTCGGGCCCCCGGCGTGAGCAACACCGAGTGCAGCCGCGACTGCCGGGCTTCCTCCTCATCGCGATCGGTCACCCCGCGATAATAACCACGCAACAGACTATAGCGCTTGGCACGAATGGTCCGGATCCTTTTCAGTACCCGGTTGATCGGCACCCCAACCAGCACCAGCGCATGCGAAGCCAGCATCAGGCTGGCTTCCAGCGTTTCCGGCACGACCTCGGCGGCGCCAGCCTTGCTCAGACGCTCCATGTCCCGGTCATCGGCAGTGCGCACCACCACTGGCAGCTCCGGCCGCAGCGACTGAACGTGATGCATGATTTTCTCGGCGAGACTGGTATCGGCCATGGTCACGATTACCACGCTGGCCCGCATCAGACCGGCAGCCATCAGCGCCTCCTTGCGCCCTGCATCGCCAAAAACCACGCTCTCGCCCCCGGCGGCAGCTTCGCGCACGCGGTCCGGATCGAGGTCGAGCGCAATGTAGCCAACCCCTTCCTGCCCCAGGAAACGGGCCAGGTACTGGCCATTGCGGCCGAAGCCGCAAAGGATCGCATGCTTCTCGGTAGTCATTGATTGCGCCGCGATCTGGGTCAGCTGCATCGAGCGCATCAACCATTCGCTAGCGACAAAACGCATCACCAGCTTCTCGCTGTATTGCACAATGAACGGCGCAATCAGCATCGACAGCACCAACACGGTCAACGCCACCTGTTCGACATTTTTCGGCAGGCCGGCAATTTCGCCGAGCAATACGAATCCGAACTCACCCCCGGCACAGAGCCACAGGGCCGAACGAATCGCATTGCCGGGGCTGGCTCCAAGTTGACGCGAAAGCAGGCCGACCACCAGTGCCTTGAGTACCAGCAGCGCTAGCAAGCCAAACAGCACCTGCCACCACAGGCCGACCAGAATCTGCACATCAAGACGGACGCCGATGGTGACGAAGAACAGCCCCATCAACACGTCGCGGAACGGCTTGATATCCTCTTCCACCTGCAGGCGGAACTCGGTTTCCGAAATCAGCATTCCCGCGACAAAAGCCCCCAGCGCCATCGACAGGCCAGCCAGTTCGGTAACGTAAGCCAGAGCCAGGGTAATCAGCAACACGTTGAGAACAAACACCTCGGGCGAGCGGGCGCGGGCAACGAAATGGAACCATTTGCGCATCAGCCGCTGGCCGAAGACCAGAATCACTGCCAGCACCACCACCGCCTTGAACAAGGCCAAACCAAGCAACATCGCCAGCTTTTCCGGCGGCTGGGTCAGCGCCGGAATCACCACCAGCAATGGCACCACGGCCAAATCCTGGAACAACAATACGCCCAGCACCTCGCGCCCATGCGGCGAATCGAGTTGCATCCGTTCGGCCAGCAACTTGGTCAGCACCGCCGTCGACGACATTGCGAACAGCCCGCCAAGCGCAATCCCGTGCTGCCAGGACACACCCAACAGGATCAACACCCCGGTGGCCAGCACCTGGGTCACCACCACCTGCAATAGCCCGAGCCCGAATACGATGCGCTTCATCGCGTACAGTTTCGGTAGCGAGAACTCGAGGCCGATTGAGAACATCAGAAAAACGACACCGAATTCCGCAAGATGCGAGGCCTTTTGCACATCGCCCATCAGGTTCAGCGCATGCGGCCCGATCAGACTGCCCACGGCCAAGTAGCCGAGCACCGGCGGCAGATTGAAACGGCGGAAAACAACAACAGCGAGGACCGAAGCCCCCAGCAACAGCAGGACAAGAGAAAGTGCGCTCAAGGGTGATTTTTTCGATTCGGGTATACTTCGCCCATCATAACCGCAGCCCGTCCATGAACCCAAGCCCGTCCGCCCCCATCGCTCCGAGCTTTGCGCCCGATCAGGCCCTGGCCCTGGGGCGCCGTACCCTGGCCATCGAAGCGGCCGCCGTCGCAGCGCTGGAAGCCCGTCTTGACGCCAGTTTTGTCGCCGCCGTAGGGTGTATTCTCGACAGCCCCGGCCGGGTCATCGTCAGCGGCATGGGCAAGTCCGGCCATATCGCGCGCAAGATCGCCGCCACCATGGCCAGCACCGGCACCCCGGCTTACTTCGTACACCCCGGCGAAGCCAGCCACGGCGACCTCGGGATGATCACTCGTGACGACGTGCTGCTCGCCCTCTCGAACTCTGGCGAATCGGAGGAGTTGCTGCGCATCGTTCCGGCCGTCAAGCGCCAGGGTGCCCGGCTGATTGCGATGACCGGAGCCCCGGGGTCGACCCTGGCCCGCGAAGCCGACATTCATCTCGACGCCGGAGTAGCGCAGGAAGCCTGCCCGCTGAATCTGGCCCCGACTGCCAGTACCACCGCAGCCCTTGCCCTGGGCGATGCGTTGGCCGTCGCGCTGCTCAACGCCCGCGGCTTCGGTCCGGAAGACTTTGCCCGCTCACACCCTGGCGGTTCGCTCGGGCGACGCCTGCTGACCCATGTCCGCGACGTGATGCGCGAACGCTCACGGGTCCCCTGCGTCAGCCGTGACACCCTGATCGGTGATGCGATTGTCGCCATGTCGCGCGGCGGACTCGGTCTGGTCGCAGTAACCGATCAGGACGACCGGCCACAAGGAATTTTCACCGACGGTGATTTGCGCCGGGCCTTTGAACGGCAACTTGACCTGCATACAGCACGGATCGGTGCAGTCATGCACCCCGCCCCGCACGCCATCCACCCCGAAAAGCTGGCCGTCGAGGCCGTTGAAATGATGGAACGACTGCGCATCAACGCCCTGCTGGTCACCGACCGCGACGGCCGCCTGGTGGGCGCCCTCAATATGCACGACCTGTTTACCGCCAAGGTCATCTGATGAAAGAAAAACTCGCGCAAGCCCGCGCCGCCCGCATCCGCCTGATTGCCTTCGACATCGACGGGGTGATGACCGATGGAGGCCTGCACTATACCGATGACGGGCATGAGCTAAAGACATTCAATGTTCAGGATGGCTTGGGCCTCAAATTGCTGCAAAGCGTCGGTCTGGAACTGGCAATCATCACCGGACGTAACTCCGGGGTCGTCGCCAAGCGCGCCGCCGATCTCGGCATCTCGCACGTCTACCAAGGTGTTGGCGACAAGCTCAGCGTTCTCGATCACCTGCGTCAAGAACTCGGACTCGACTGGGAGAACTGCGCTTTCATGGGGGACGACCTGATCGACCTGCGCGCGATGCACGCCTGCGGCCTCGCCATTGCACCAGCCAATGCCCGTCCGTTGGTCCGCGAGCAGGCCCAGTTACTGACCCATGCAAGCGGAGGCCAGGGCGCAGTTCGCGAAGCAGCCGAATTCATCCTTGCCGCACAAGACAAGTTGAGCGCCGCACAGGCCCCCTACCTGCCGACCCGGTCATGAAAATTTCCAGCAACCAGCTCTTTCCCCTGATCTTGCTGACCTTGCTGGCCGGCCTGACTTTTTTGCTGCAAAACGCAGTCGACCATGAAAATCCGATCAACAACGGCAAATTGCGGCACGATCCGGATGCGATTGCTGAAGACTTCGAAATCCGCCGCTTCAGCGAAAGTGGTCAATTGAAGTACCGCCTGCAAGCCCCGTATCTGGTGCATTTCCCGGATGACGACAGCTCCGAATTGCGCCAGCCGCGCCTTCTCACCCTGCGCGACAACGGTGAGCCGCTTGAACTCCGGGCTCACAACGCCCGCGCCAGCAGCAATGGCGAAACCGTTTATCTCTGGGGAGAGGTTACTGCCACCCGCCCCGGCAGCCCTGGGCAACCGGGTACGGTCGCCCGGATGCCCGACCTGACGGTTCAACCCGATCTAGGCATCGGCTTCACCGCCAGCCCAGTGCGCATCGACCAAGGCAGCTCATGGCTCCAGGGCACCGGGATGCGCCTCGACAACAACGCTGCTACCTTTACGCTGCTGTCACAAGTTCAGGGCAGCCACATCCGTCAACGAGATTCGCAATGAAACTGCGCCCCCTTTGCCTGTTACTCGCAACCCTGGGCAGCCTGCTCGCCGCCAGCACCGGCCATGCCGAACGCGCCGACCGCGACAAGCCGATGCTGCTGGAAGCCAACCGCGTCACCATCGACGATGCCAAGAAGCAGCAAATCCTTGAAGGTGACGTCGTGCTGACCAAAGGGACCTTGGTCCTCAAAGCCGAACGCATCGTCGTCAGCGAAGACGCCTACGGTTTCCAGAAAGGCATCGCCTTCGGCAGCCGCAACGGCCTGGCCCGTTTCCGCCAGAAACGCGAGGGACGGGACGAGTACGTCGAGGGCCAGGCCGAACGCATCGAGTACAGCAGCCGAGACGAAATTGCCGAACTCTTCCATCGTGCCTGGGTACGCAGCGGCGAGGATGAAATCAAGGGCGACTACATCTGGTATGACGCAATCGGCGAAAAATACATGGCCACCATCGGCGACCGGAAAACTCCCGGCACCCCGGCCGCACGAGTCCGCGCGGTTATCCAGCCGCGCAACAAGAGCATGCCAGAGGAACTCACCGCTGCCCCGACACCACGTAGCGACAGCCTGCAGCTGCGGGGAGCGAACAGCATCACACCGCCGGCACCAACACTCGCGGAGTAGCTTGCTGACAAGCCGCCACCCCCCTGATTTGTAACGCAAAAACAGGATTTGCTGCAGCGCACAAAAAAGAGGTTGACAGCATAGCAACGAACTCTATAATGATGTCTCATGATGCAGTGCAACATGAAGTATAAATGACTGTGCTGCCGGTTTTCGCCGCAATACATGATTTACATTCAGGAGATATCCATGTTCACCACCCCCGAGCAATTCGCTGCCGCCAACAAGGCTACCGTTGACTCCCTGCTGTCCCTGGCCAACACCGCCCTCGCTTCCGCCGAGCGCATCGCCGCTCTGAACCTGAACACCGCCCGCTCGGTCGTTGAAGACTCCGTCTCCGGCGCCAAGGCGCTGATGGGCGCCAAGGACGTTCAGGAAGCCCTGTCGATTCAGGCCTCACTGGCTCAGCCGAACGTCGAAAAGGCCGTCGCCTACTCTCGCTCGGTCTACGAAATCTCCGCCCAGACCCAGGAAGAACTGTCCAAGATGGTTGAGTCCCAGTTCGGCGAGTTCCAGAAGACCGTGGCCGGCCTCCTCGACCAGGCCGCCAAGTCCGCCCCCGCCGGCTCGGACGTTGCCGTTGCTGCAGTCAAGAGCGCCATCGCTGCCGCCAACTCCGCCTTCGACAACATGAACAAGGCTGCCAAGCAAGTCGCCGAAATCGCCGAAGCCAACGTAGCCGCCGCGACCAATGCCACCGTCAAGGCTGTAGGCGCCTCTGCCGCTGCTGCCAAAAAGAAGTAATTTGGGCTAAATTGATGAAAGCCCCTGCCTTGGGCAGGGGCTTTTTTCCATCCGCACCGCAACCAGACTGGAGAACCCTCATGAGCAACAATCTGGATCAACTGGCCGCCGCCCAGAAAGCCAACACCGAAGTGATGATGGCCTTGCTGCGCACTGCCTTCAACGGCCTGGAGCGCCTGACCGCGCTGAACATGGCTGCCTCGCGCGAGTTTTTCAACACCACCGTCGCCACCACCCAACAGCTGATGGGCGCCAAGGATGCAAATACCCTGGCCAAACTCAATAGCGAACTGGCCCGCCCGAATCTCGACAAGTGGATGGACTATTCACGCAGCCTCTATGAACTGGGTAGCGAGATGCAAAAGGAAGTCACGGCAGTGATGGAAGCGCAGTACAGCAGCTTCACCCAAAACGCCAACACAGCCGTCGCCAAGGCCAAGGCAAATACCCCGGTGGGCGGCGACATTTTTGCCGCCGGCATGCAATCTCTGCTCGACGCATCGAACAAGGCGTTCGGCAGCATGACCTCGATGGCCAAGCAATTGAGCGACATCGCCGAAGCCAACCTGAACACCGCCAGCCAAACCACCGCGCCAACCAAAAGCGCCACGGCAGCTGCAGCACGGAAAAGCAGCACCAGCAAATAAATAGGCAAATACCCACACCAAAGGCGATCCAAGGATCGCCTTTTTGTTGCCGTGAAACGCCACTTCGGAAATGCCTCCCTGTATTGACCCAGTAAAAATCTGCTCACGCGTTAGCCTTGAAGGAGTTTGACGATGAGCATGGTCATGGATGAGGAAATCAAATGCTGGACAGCCAAGCGCAAGAGCGCGTTGGTGAGTGAGATTGTGTAAGGCAAGCCGAGGATATCAGAGGCCAGTCGAGCCTTTGACTTGCCACCCTCGGAGATTGAAACCTGGGTTGATGAAGCCAAGCGGGGCATGGAGAACGCATTGAGAGCCAATCCGCTGGATATCCGGGAGCAGTACGAGAAGCAGATCAAAGCACTTCAGGAAGCCTACGGCGAAGCGATGCTGGAGCTACGTGCACGAAAAAAAACGCAGTCCCTGCTGGGCGAGGAAGAGAAGTGATCGAGATGATCCGCCAGGGACTCGACGGCATCGAAGTCTCGATCAACAAGCTGTGGCAGTAGTTCGAAGTGTCACGCCGTACGTTCTACTACCGGCCGGTGAAGTCGCCACCCAAAGTTCAGGAATCGCTGGTGGCACAGATCAAGACGATGATCGAGGAGAATCCCTCGTTTGGCTACCGGACGGTGGCGCATCTCCTGTCGATGAACAAGAATACGGTGCAGCGCATCTTCCAGATCAAGGGCTGGCGGGTCAGGAAGCGGGCGGTGGGTTTCCCGCCACGGATCGAAGCCAAGGTTTCAGCGCCAGAGAAGCCGAACGAGCGCTGGGCCACGGACCTCTGCCGGGTCTGGACAGGCCGAGACGGCTGGGTGACCTTGGCGCTGGTGGCTGACTGCTGTAGTCGCAAACTGTTAGGGTGGCCTTTATCCCGAAGCGGAAAATCCAGGACGGCCGAGTCTGCCTTGGAACAAGCCCTGATCTCTCGATTCGGAACGCTGGGCAAGGTAGATCAAACCTTCCTGCTCCGCTCAGACAATGGTTTGGTCTTCACTAGTCGCAGCTACACGGCGCTGGTCAAGAGTTATGGTCTGCAGCAGGAATTCATCACGCCCTACACGCCGCAGCAGAACGGCTTGATTGAGCGACTGATTCAGACGCTGAAGGAGCGTATGTCCATCGCTACCGTTTCGAGACCCTGCAGCATGCCTGTCGGGTCATTGGAGACTGGATTAATTTCTACAACCAAAAGCGCCCACATCAGGCACTTGGCATGAAAATCCCCGCCGAGGCGTATGCTTTAGCGAGATAAGTTGAGCAGGTTCTATTGGGTCAATACACCCCGGACCTCGCGCCCAACACCAAACACAAGATCCAAAGACCAGCCCCCCCCCTAAAACCCTCCGGTTGCAGGTGCCGTGCCGCTAAGGCTGAGACCAGGTTAGTTGGTTGGATGCACTCTTTCGGCTGGGCAGTGTGCCGCTCAGCGCAATTTTTTCTCTTTGTAGAGATGGCGCCGAATGAGGGGTCAGGCAGGAGCCAACCCAATCGCCGCAACTACCCTCTCGCCAAAACAGACTTCACCAAGTTGCCGATGACTTTGTCTATCGAGCCCCCCTGGCAGGGACACAAAAACAGGGACAAAAAAAAACGACCGCCTAAAGGCGGTCGTTTTTCTCAAACTAAACTGAACGAGTCAGATTAGAAGGAGTGACGGATACCGAACTGGAAGCCCTTCGGATCGTTGCCAGCAACAACACCACCGACGGAACCGGTAGCGGCGTTGTAGAAGTTGTAGGAAGCGCCAGCTTCGTTACGAACTTGAGCGTAGATGGCCTTCAGGACGGTACGCTTGGACAGGCTGTGCTCGTAACCAACGAAAGCGTGGGTAGCGCCGGTGTTGTTGACGTTACCGACGTCGCCAGCCTTGCCGTAACCGGCGATGACGGCGCCCTTGGCACCAACGTTGAACTTACCGTTCAGCAACCAGACGTTACGGGCGCTGTCGGTGCTGTCAGAGGTGTTGGCATCGGTGCGATCCCACAGCAGACCAACTTGGCCAGCGCCGAAGTTGAAGGTGCCGCCCAGACGGTGGCTCTTGGCCTTGGCATCGGTGTTGCCAACGACGTTGTCAACTTGGGTGTAGGCGTAGCCAGCGTAGAACGGGCCAGCAGCGTAGTTCAGACCCAGCGACCAAACGTTGTCGGTGCGAGCAGCGGTGTCCTTCTGCTCGGAACCAGCGCCCCAAGCAGCCAGAGCGGAGAAGCCGTTGAAGTTCGGGGAGATGTAAGCGATGGCGTTGGCGGTACGATCATCAACACCGGAGGTGGTGCCGGCGATCTTGCCGTACAGGGCGCCTTGGTAGCCGATGCCGGTAGCGCCGGAGTTGACGTCAACCTTGGCACCCAGAGCGCGGCCAGCAGCGGTCAGGTTACCAGCAACAACGGTACCGAAACCACCGGTCAGACCGACGTAGGTGTCACGGTTTGCACCGCCCCAAGCGCCAGCGGCGTCGCTGGTCAGGCCGCCTTCGATCTGGAACACAGCCTTCAGGCCGTTGCCCAGGTCTTCAACGCCCTTGAAGCCCAGGTAGGAGCTGTTGGCGGAGACGCGAGCGTCGTTCTTGACCTTGGTAGCGGCGGTGCTCTGGGAGGCGCCAACGTAGTCAAAGGTTGCATCCATGACACCGTAAACGGTGACGTTGGTTTGGGCGAAAGCAGCGGTGGAGGCCAGGCCGGCGACGGCCAGAGCGATCAGTTTCTTCTGCATCAAAATTTCTCCTTAGTGGTTAGTTTTGGTTTTCCCCGGGGGCAAAACCAAGCTTTACCTCTCGGATCGAGAAGTTGGGGGGATTCTGGCATACCCCTCTGGCAACACAAACGCCATTTGCCGCAAAACAAGACTCCATCCCCGACCCTGTTGCATTCCCGCAACACCCGGCCCGCAACAGCCACCCTCCTCTGGCTCCATTTACCCTTCTCTGTTGCCGGAGAAGACGCTAATCGCTTACAGGACGGACAGGGGTAACAAAAAAGCCGCAGCTTGCGCTTGCGGCTTTAACCCGCCCCCTCGGCTTGCCACCACCGTTTCAGGCAAACAGCCGAGCCAACTCCTGCCCAGGATCCTCTGCGCGCATGAAGGCTTCGCCGACCAGAAAGGAGCCGACCCGGTGACTCCGCATCAATGCCACATCCTCTGGCTTCAGAATACCGCTTTCAGTCACCACGATACGCCCTTCGGGAATTCTCGCCAGCAGGTCAAGCGTGGTCTGCAGAGTCACTTCGAAAGTCCGCAGGTTACGGTTATTGATGCCAATCAACGGAGTTTGCAACTGCAACGCAGCAGTCAGCTCATCGCCATCATGCACCTCGACCAGCACGGCCATACCCAATTGCTGAGCAACCTGCTCCAATGCCTGCATTTGCGGCAGATCCAGCGCAGCAGCGATCAACAGAATGCAATCAGCCCCCATCGCCCGCGCTTCAACCACCTGGTAGGCGTCGACCATGAAATCCTTGCGCAAGACCGGCAGGTGGCAAGCCGCGCGAGCCTCCTCGAGATAAGACTGAGCCCCCTGGAAATACTGCCGATCGGTCAGTACCGACAGACAGGCAGCACCGTTTTGTGCATAGCTGCGGGCAATTTCGGCCGGATGAAAATTTTCGCGAATCACCCCTTTGGACGGGCTGGCTTTCTTGATTTCGGCAATAACCGCCGGTTGACCGTGAGCAATCCTGTTGCGAATCGCCGCGACGAAATCGCGGGCTGGAGCCTGGGCCGCAGCCTCGGCTTCGAGCACAGACAACGGCTTGACTGCGAGCGCAGCAGCAACTTCCTCGTGCTTGGTGGCGACGATTTTTTTCAGAATATCCGACATCTTGTTCCGTTCAATGAAATTAGGCTGCCAGTCGCTGCGTACACTGCACGAACTGGTCGAGCTTAGTGCGCGCTGCACCGCTGGCAATAGCCTCGCGCGCCCGGGCAATACCGTCGCCGATACTATCGGCAACATTGGCGACGTAGAGCGCCGCGCCAGCATTCAGGCAAACGATTTCACGCGCTGCCCCCGGCTGGTTTTCCAGTGCCCCGAGCATCATTGCCTTTGATTCAGCGGCGCCATTGACCCGAAGGTTCCTGAGCGACAGCATCTGGAGCCCGAAATCCTCGGGATGCACCTCGTATTCGTGCACCTGCCCATCCTTCAATTCACCGACCAACGTTGCCGCCCCCAACGAAATCTCGTCGAGATTGTCCTTGCCATGCACGACCAACACCCGCTCAGCCCCCAAGCGCTGCATCACACGCACCTGAATCCCGACCAGGTCGGGGTGGAATACACCCATCAGCGTGTTCGGCGCGGCAGCCGGGTTGGTCAACGGACCAAGAATATTGAATAGTGTCCGCACTCCCATCTCACGACGCACCGGCGCCACATGCTTCATTGCGCTGTGGTGATTCGGCGCGAACATGAAACCGATCCCGGTTTCCTCGATGCATGCAGAAACCTGCTCTGGCGAGAGCATGATATTGGCGCCCAGCGCTTCGAGCACATCGGCGCTACCCGAACTGGATGACACGCTGCGCCCGCCATGTTTGGCCACCTTGGCACCTGCCGCTGCCGCAACGAAGATTGACGTAGTCGAGATATTGAAACTGTGGGCCGCGTCACCGCCGGTACCCACAATATCAACGAACCGTCGGTCATACGGGACCTTGACCGGCGTCGCCAGTTCGCGCATCACCGAAGCTGCGGCAGCAATCTCGCCGATGGTTTCCTTCTTCACCCGCAAGCCGGCGGTAATCGCCGCGATCATCACCGGCGACACCTCGCCGCCCATGATCTGGCGCATCAGCGAAATCATTTCATCGTGGAAGATTTCGCGATGCTCGATGACACGTTGCAAAGCCTCTTGCGGACTCATCACTGGTGCTCCAGAAGAAAGTTATTGAGCAGATCGTGGCCGCGCTCGGTCAGGATCGACTCGGGATGGAACTGAACGCCCTCAACCGCCAGGGTCTTGTGACGCACCCCCATGATCTCGCCGTCGTCCGTCCACGCCGTCACTTCGAGACATTCCGGCAAACTGCTGCGCTCGATCGCCAGCGAATGGTAGCGGGTACAGGTCAGAGGATTCGGCAAGCCACGAAAGACACCAACGTCCTTGTGATGCACCGGAGAGACCTTGCCATGCATCAACTGCTGCGCATGCACGATGCGGCCGCCGAAGGCCTCACCAATTGACTGATGCCCCAGGCAAACGCCAAGCAGCGGAATCTTGCCAGCAAATTCGCGAATCGCTGCCAGCGAAATACCAGCCTGTGCCGGCGCGCAGGGCCCGGGAGAAATCACCAGATATCGAGGCGCCAAACGGGCGATTTCAGCCACCGTGATCGCATCGTTGCGAAACACCCTGACCTCCTGCCCCAACTCGCCGAAATACTGGACCAGGTTGTAGGTGAAGCTATCGTAGTTGTCGATCATGAGCAGCATGAATCGTTTCCTTTATGGAGTAGCGGGCACGCGCGCCCTTGCTGCCGTCCCTGAAAACGCCGATCGCGGCCGGGTGCTGACGGCACCTTAAGGGCGCCGATTATCCAGCAGGCGCACGTCCCGTTCAAGTTTGCTGCAAGTAGTGGTAAAGGGATAAGTCTGCGCCTGTAGCAAGGCATCGGCCGGCAAGGTATGATCCGGCAACGACGAATTCCCCAAAAATACAAAATCGCAGAGGCAGGAGACTTATCCATGGGGCTGTTTGGCAACAACGCGGCAATCAACAAGATTGACCGCGACATTACGGCCATCGCCGAAGGGCGCGCCGATCTCTCACTCGCTGTTGGCGCCACTGGCAATGACGCTGCCGGCCGCATCTCGGCCAACATCAACCGCTTTTTCGCCAAGGTCCGCGACCTGATTTCTCATGCCCGTGAGCGCAGCGTCAGTATCGCTGCTGACGCTGCGCGCATGAATCATCTGGTACAACAGACCGACGATGCGGTCAGGCGCCAGGAACAACTGGCCGGCGAAGTTTTTGAACTGAGCAACCGGGTCAACCAGGCAGTTGGCGACGTCGCAAGCAACGCCGAGGCCATTCGAGGCTCGACCCAGAGCAATCTGGAGCTTGCACAGCGCTCGCTGAGCCAGATGGAGACCGTGGCAACCACGATGCGCTCGACCAACCAGCACATCGAGCATTTCTCGTCGACGGTTGGCGAACTGCACACCAGTTCGATGAAGATCAACGAGATCGTTTCGCTGATCAACGACATTTCCGACCAGACCAACCTGCTTGCCCTCAATGCAGCCATCGAGGCTGCCCGGGCCGGTGAAGCCGGGCGCGGCTTCGCCGTGGTTGCTGACGAAGTGAGGAAGCTGGCCGAGAAGGTCAAGACCGCGACCCAAGTCATCGGCCAGAATACCCAGTCGATGATCAACCTGGTGGCCGACACTTCGTCGAAGACACAAACCATTGTCGAGGAAGTCACCCGCGCTAACGAATACGTCGAAACTTCGGCCAGCGATCTGACGACGATGGTCGGCGAATTTCAGCAAACGGCCAGCCAGCTGACGACGATTGCCGACGCCATCCATAATCTGCGCGAGAGCAACCAGGCCATCCACCGCGAAGTCGAGGAAATCCGGGACCACTCACAGGATATTTCCGGACGGATGAAGCAGTGCATCGACTCGAGCAAGACCCTGCGCACCTCGACCGAAGACCTGCAATGCACGCTGGCCGACTTCCGCACCGGGAACAGCAAGTTTGACACCGTACATGACGGCTGCACCAGCTTCCGCGACCGCGTCAGCGCGATCCTGCAAGCGCTGCAAGCCCGCGGCATCAATGTTTTCGACCAAGCCTACAAGGACATCCCTGGCTCCAATCCAAAGCGCTACACCACCTGTTACGACGGCCAGTGCGACAAGGACCTGACCCGTCTTTACGATGCCCTGCTGACTGAAATGCCCGGACTGACCTACGCCCTGGCAGTCGATAACAAAGGCTACGCCCCGGCCCACAACAGCGTGTTTTCCAACCAGCCCTCCGGCGACCCGGCAGTCGACCTGGTCAAGTGCCGGCACAAACGGATTTTCAACGACCCGGTTGGGCTCAAACTGGCGCAGAATCAGAAGCCTTCGTTGTTCCAGACCTATGTTCGCGATACCGGCGAAATCCTCAACGACCTGTCGATGCCGATCGTGATCAACGGCCGCCACTGGGGCGCGGTGCGAATCGGTTTCAAAACCGACATGCTGCAGTAAGCAAACCGGGCAACCGGCTGACGACTCCCGGCCCGTTGCCCGAAAGCTCAGTAAACGATCTTGACGTTTTCCGGCTGGAGCCAAGCCCCCAAGGCTTCCAGCAGGTCATCCTCAAGCCGGACCCGTAAACCGGGCCCCAGGCGGAACTGACACTCCGCCGCCGGCCCGCAATAATTTACTCGCACCTCGGCCGGGCCGGGTGCGAAGGGCTGCAACAGGGCCTTCAGCTTGCGCGGGTCCTGCCCGCTGACCATTTTCAGCAGCAAATGCTTGGAAAAACGGGCACGAGCCTCGCCCAGGGTCAGCAGCTTGTCGGCCACGACGCGGTTGCCGCCGGAAAAATCGTCGTAACTGACCTTACCCTCGACCACCAGCACCTCATCGGTGACGATCTTGTGCCGCTCGGCATCGTACAGTTCATTGAATACCGAGACCTCGACCATTGCCGTCCCGTCATCGAGCTGGATGAACAGCATTTTGCCGCGCCGGGTCATCTGGGTGCGCAGACCGACCACCAAGCCAGCCAGCACGGTCAATTCCTTGGCCGGCTCCAGGCGATTGAGCGGCCGCCGGACAAAGCGCGACAGTTCAGCCTTCGAGGTGTTGTAAGGATGGCCGGAGAAAAAGAAACCGAGCGCGGTCTTTTCCTGCATCAGCTTTTCTTTTTCAGCCCACGGACGCACGTTGATGTATTCCGGCGCATGGTCTTCGGCGACATCGGCGAGGTCGAAGAGGCTGGTTTGCAAGGCATTGCGTTCGCATTGTTCGGCGAATTCAAGCGCTACACCGACCGAGGCGAGCAGCTTGTGGCGATCGGCATCGATACTATCGAAGGCGCCGGCACGGATCAGCGCCTCGATGGTGCGGCGATTGACCTGGCGCTTGTCGCAACGCTGGCAGAAGTCGAACAGGTCCTTGAACGGACCGCCCTTGGCCCGCGCTTCAAGAATCACGTTCACCGCCTGCTCGCCAGTTCCTTTGACCGCGCCGAGGCCGTAGCGGATGGTTTCACGGTCGACCGGCTCAAAACGGTAATTTGATGCATTGACATCCGGCCCCAGCATCTTCACCTTGTTGGCGATGGTGTCTTCGTAGAAGATCTTGACCGTGTCGGTGTTGTCCATGTCCGACGACAGAGTCGCCGCCATGAAGGCTGCGCAGTGATAACGCTTGAGCCAGGCGGTGTGATAAGTCACCACCGCATAGGCGGCAGTGTGCGACTTGTTGAAGCCGTACTCCGCGAACTTGGTCATCAGGTCGAACAACTGTTCGGCCAGCGCCGGATCGTAGCCCTTCTCCTTCGCCCCTTCGGCGATGGTGGTCCGGTGCTTGGCCATTTCCTCGGGCTTTTTCTTGCCCATCGCCCGCCGCAGCATGTCGGCACCACCGAGCGTGTAGCCGCCGATGATCTGCGAAATCTGCATCACCTGCTCCTGGTACACGATGACGCCGTAAGTCGGCGACAGGCAGGCGGTCAGGTCGGGGTGGAAGTAGTCGATTGCCTGCTGGCCCTTTTTGCGCAGGATGAAGTCGTCCACCATCCCTGAGCCAAGCGGGCCGGGACGATAGAGCGCCAGCACGGCGATGATGTCTTCGAAACGGTCGGGTGCCAGCTTTTTCAGCAGCTTCTTCATCCCTTCCGATTCCACCTGGAAGATCGCGGTGGTGTTGGCGTCCTTCAGGATCTGGTAGGCACCGGGGTCTTCGAAACCGAGCGCCATCAGGTCGAGGCGCTGCCCGGTCATGCGTTCGATGTAGTCGAGTGCCAGTTCGATAATCGTCAGGTTGCGCAGACCGAGGAAGTCGAACTTGACCAGACCGGCCTTTTCCACGTCGTCCTTGTCGAACTGTGAAACCGGCGAGGCGTCGGCGCCGGTGGCCTGGTAGATCGGGCAGAAATCGGTGATCCGCCCCGGGGCGATCAACACCCCGCCGGCGTGCATGCCGACGTTGCGGGTCAAATCCTCAAGGCGCCCAGCCAGGTCGAACAATTCGCGGATGCTCTCGCCGTCCTGTTCGTCGCTCAGCATATCCTTGAGCGCCGGTTCCTGCTCCAGTGCCTCGGCCAGCGATACCGGCTTGTTGGCCTGCACCGGGATCAGCTTGGAAATCCGGTCGCACATCGAGTACGGCAGGTCGAGCACGCGCCCGACGTCGCGCACCACCGCCTTCGACGACATGGTACCGAAGGTGGCGATCTGCGACACCGCATCGGCACCGTAGCGCTGGCGGACATACTCGATCACCCGCCAGCGGTTGTCCTGACAGAAGTCGACGTCGAAGTCGGGCATCGAGACCCGCTCCGGGTTGAGGAAGCGTTCGAACAGCAGCGCGTAGGCCAGCGGGTCGAGGTCGGTGATCCCCAACGAGTAGGCGACCAGCGAGCCGGCACCGGAGCCCCGGCCGGGCCCGACCGGGACGCCGTTCTGCTTGCCCCAATTGATGAAGTCGGCCACGATCAGGAAGTAGCCGGGGAAGCCCATCTGGATGATGGTATTGCACTCGAACTCCAGCCGGGCCTCGTATTCCGGCCGCTTTTCCTCGCGCACCACCGCATCCGGATAGAGCTGATGCAGACGCAGTTCAAGACCGGCCTTGGCTTCGGCGACCAGGAAATCGTCGAGGCTCATCCCGGCCGGCGTTGGAAAGTCGGGCAGAAAGTTCTTGCCCAGAGTCAGCTCGATATTGCAGCGTCGGGCGATTTCGACGCTGTTTTCCAGGGCCTCTGGCAGATCGGCGAACAATTCGGCCATTTCGCCCTGGGTCTTGAAATACTGCTCTTCGGTATAGGGACGTGGCCGCCGCTTGTCGCCCAGCACATAGCCTTCGGCGATGCAGACCCGGGCTTCGTGCGCCCGAAAGTCATCGCGCGCCATGAACTGAATCGGGTGGGTCGCGACCAGCGGAATCCCGGTCTCACCGGCCAGGTCGGCGGTCTGCTGCACCATCGCTTCCTGTTGCGGCTGCCCGTAGCGCTGCACTTCCAGATAGAACGCTCCAGGGAACAATGCCGCCCATGTTCGCGCCCGCTCGCTGGCGAGGTCGAAGTTGCCCATGCTCAGTGCTTCGCCAACGTCGCCATGCTGCGCCCCGGACAGCGCGATCAAGCCATCGCAACCAACCTCGGAGAGCCACTCGCGGCGCAATTCAGCATGCTCACGCCGGGCATCGACCACATAAGCCCGGGTCAGCAACTCCGACAACTGCCGGTAGCCGCTGCGGTTGCGCACCAGCAGTAATAAACGATACGGACTATCCGGCGCATCCGGGTTATGAATCCAGGCGTCGGCGCCGGCAATCGGCTTGACCCCTTTACCACGGCAGCCGGTGTAGAACTTGACCAGCCCGAAGAGGTTGGCGAGATCGGTCAGGGCCAGGGCCGGCATGCCGTCGGCAGCGGCTTTCTTGATCGCGTCACCGACCCGGACAATGCCATCGGTGACTGAATACTCGGAATGCAGGCGGAGGTGTACGTAGCGCGGGGAATTCATCGGCGGGATTTTACCGCGCCGGCCGCTGCCGACGGTTTTCAATTGCGTCGGGCTGGGATAGATTGTCCGCTTTCATAACAAGCGGCTAATACACCGAGTGCCGCGCACTGTAAAAGGAGACTGCTCGATGAGCGAAGAAAATTTGCCGGTTTTGCGCGTTGACCGTGAAAACGGCCTGACCACCCTGACCCTGAACCGCCCCAGCCAGTTCAACTCGTTGTCACAGGAAATGCTGACCGCGCTACAGTCCGAACTCGATGCCATTGCCGCCAACCCGGCGATCCGCGTCGTGGTCATTGCCGCCGCCGGCAAGGCTTTCTGTGCTGGCCACGATCTCAAGGAAATGCGCGCCAACCACAGCAAGGAATTCATGCAAGCGCTATTCCGCCAGTGCGGCCAGCTGATGCTCAGCATCACCCGTATGCCACAACCGGTCATCGCCCGGGTACACGGTATCGCCACCGCCGCTGGCTGCCAACTGGTCTCGATGTGCGACCTCGCGGTCGCCGCCGATGTCGCCCGCTTCGCCGTCTCCGGGATCAATGTCGGCCTGTTTTGCTCAACCCCGGCGGTCGGCCTGGCCCGTAACCTTGGACGCAAGGCGGCGCTCGAAATGCTGCTCACCGGCGAATTCATCGACGCCATGGAAGCGCGGACCAAAGGCCTGGTGAACCGCGTGGTCCCGGCCGATGCGCTCGACAGCGAGGTCGAACGTCTGGCGCAGGCAATCATCAGCAAGAGCGCCGTCGCCGTCAAAATGGGCAAGGAAATGTACTACCGGCAACTCGAAATGGGCCTGGTCGAAGCCTACGACTACGCCGCCGAAGTGATGGCCTGCAACATGATGACCGAAGATGCCGGCGAAGGCATCGATGCCTTCATGCAGAAGCGTCCGCCAGTCTATTGCGGCCGCTGACCGAGCCGGAACACAGCTGCCTCAACTGCCGCCCTGACGCCTTTGCGCAAGCCGCGCCAGCGCCTCGCGCAAAGGCCCCGGCGGCAGGCCGGCAGCCAAGGCCCCGACCCGGTCGCAAGCCGCGCCCGACAAGCCTTTAGGCAACGAAGACCTTGATTGAAAAGGACTTTGCCGGGGTTGAACTTTGACTTCGATGCCGCTACACTGCGTCCCTCCCCTCGATAATTCGTCGCACAAACGCTGGCTCATCTGCCGGATTTTGGCTGCGACCGCGCCGTTTTCGGCGAGGATAACCACTACCCCCAACCGGAAATTGGCCACTCGGGCGGCCTGACGAAACGCCAGCGGCGCCACCGCTTCGAAGCGGCGGGCAAGCTTATGCAACAGGCGGGCGTGCGCCAGAACCTGGGCGCTGCCGCCATCGCGTTCAAGGAAATGCTCGGGGTTTTGAATCATTGCTTACGGAGGTTACAAGTGCAGATCATCCTGGTATCGCGCCACCTCAAAGAGGCGCGCACACTGACCATTATGCCTTGGCATCTCGCCGCCGCGCTGGCGGCGTTCATGGTTCTGGTCTTCGCCACCTCGGCCTTCTTCTCCTGGCTGTCGGTACGCTACCGCCTCCCCCTGGTCGAGGAACTGATGGTCAGCCTGCACCAGCGGGAAATCCACAAAACCCAGGAGTACATCCACAACAATCTGGAGTTGATGGCCAATCGCCTTGGCGAACTGCAAGCCCAGGTCCTGCAGCTTGACCATGTCGGCGAACGCGTCTCCGACCTTGCCGGCGTCAAGCGCGAGACCCTGCGCAAGACTGCGGCGCAGGGCGGCCCCTACATACCAGCACCGCTTTCGGCCGGCGAACTGCAACGGGAAATCAGCGCCTTGGCCAGCCAGGTCGAGCACCGGAATGGCGAATTCGCCGAACTGGAAGCGCGCCTGCTGGAAAAAAAGGTCAAGGAACGCCTGTTGCCCACCACCATTCCAGTCAAGGACGCACTGCTCGGCTCACACTTCGGCTTCCGCAGCGACCCCTTTGCCGGCCGCCTGGCGATGCACGAAGGACTGGATTTCAATGCTCCGACCGGCACCCCGGTAGTGGCAGCTGCCGACGGCGTGGTGATCGCCGCCGAATACGCCAGCGATTTCGGCAACATGATCGACATCGACCACGGCGACGGCCTGATCAGCCGCTACGCCCATCTCTCCCGCTTCAAAATTCAGGCCGGCCGCCTGGTCCGCCGCGGCGAACCGATCGGAGAAGTCGGCAGCACCGGCCGCTCGACCGGCCCGCACCTGCATTTTGAAGTCCGCATGCATGGGGTTCCGCAAAACCCGGCGATCCTGCTCAAGCTGCCGCCAAAATTGGCCAACGCCAGCCTGCGCTAAGCCAACCGCAGCGATCCCGGACTTGACCTGGATCGCCCTTTTGCCTCTCGGGGCCATGCTAGAATCGGCGCTTTGCCGCTTCTGGCACCACGTTGTCCTTAACACGCGATGATTTCCGGCCTACTCAAAAAGATTTTCGGCAGCCGCAACGACCGGCTGATCAAGCAATATTCCCAGACGGTCAAGCGTATCAACGCCCTCGAACCGCAAATCCAGGGATTGTCCGACGAAGCACTGCGGGCCAAAACCGACGAATTCCGCCAGCGGCACAGTAATGGCGAATCGCTCGACGACCTGCTGCCGGAAGCCTTCGCGGTAGTGCGCGAAGCCGGCAAACGCGTGCTCGGGATGCGCCATTTCGACGTGCAGATGATCGGCGGCATGGTCCTGCACTACGGCAAGATCGCTGAAATGCGCACTGGCGAAGGCAAAACCCTGGTCGGTACGCTGCCCGCCTACCTCAACGCCATATCCGGCAAGGGCGTCCATGTGATCACAGTCAACGATTACCTGGCCAGCCGCGACGCGGAATGGATGGGACGTTTGCACCGTTTTCTCGGGTTGACCGTAGGCATCAACCTGTCGCAGATGGATCACGAGGCGAAACAGGCCGCTTACGCCGCCGACATCACCTACGGCACCAACAACGAATTCGGCTTCGATTACCTGCGCGACAACATGGTCTATAGCGCCGGCGAACGGGTGCAACGCGGCCTCAATTTTGCGATTGTCGACGAAGTGGACTCGATCTTGATCGACGAAGCGCGGACGCCGCTGATCATTTCCGGCCAGGCCGACGACCACACCGACCTCTACCTGGCAATGCGCCAGGTCGTTCCCAAGCTGGTCCGCGCCGAGAGCGAAGAGGGCGAAGGCGACTTCTGGGTGGACGAAAAAGGCCATCAGGTCCACCTCTCGGAAACCGGCTACGAGCACGCCGAAGCCCTGCTCGCCGAACACGGCCTGCTCAAGGAAGGCTCCAGCCTCTACGACGCCGCTAACATCACCCTGATGCACCATCTGAACGCCGGCCTGCGCGCGCAAACGCTGTTCCACAAGGACCAGCACTACGTCGTGCAGAAGGGCGAAGTGGTCATCGTCGACGAATTCACCGGCCGCCTGATGGCCGGTCGCCGCTGGTCCGATGGCCTGCACCAGGCAGTCGAAGCCAAGGAAGGCGTCGCCATCCAGGCCGAGAACCAGACCCTGGCCTCGATCACCTTCCAGAACTACTTCCGGATGTACGGCAAGCTGTCCGGGATGACCGGCACCGCCGACACCGAAGCCTACGAATTCCAGCAGATTTACGGCCTCGAAACCGTCGTCATTCCGACCCATCGCCCGATGCAGCGCAAGGACATGAACGATCTGGTGTTCAAGACCGGCGAGGAAAAGAACGCCGCGATCGTCGCCGACATCCGCGACTGCCATCAGCGCGGCCAGCCGGTGTTGGTCGGTACCACCTCGATCGAGGCCTCCGAACTGCTGTCACAGCTACTTGACCGGGAAAAGCTGCCGCACCAGGTACTCAACGCCAAGCAGCACGCCCGCGAAGCCGAAATCGTCGCCCAGGCCGGGCGCCCGGGAATGATCACCATCGCCACCAACATGGCCGGTCGTGGCACCGACATCGTCCTCGGCGGCAATATCCAGAAGCAGATTGACGCCATCGAGGCCGATGAAGCCCTCAGCCCCGCCGACAAGGAAGCGCAAGTGGCGGCCCTGCGCGCCGAGTGGCGCCAGGTGCACGATCAGGTGCTGGCCGCCGGCGGCCTGCACATCATCGGCTCCGAGCGCCATGAATCGCGGCGCATCGACAACCAGTTGCGCGGCCGCTCCGGCCGCCAGGGCGATGCCGGCTCCTCGCGCTTCTACCTGTCGCTCGACGACCAGTTGCTGCGCATCTTCGCCGGCGAACGCCTGCGCGCGATCATGGACAAGCTGAAGATGCCCGAGGGCGAGGCCATCGAGCACCCGCTGGTGACCCGCTCGCTGGAATCGGCACAACGCAAGGTCGAAGGCCGCAACTTCGACATCCGCAAGCAACTGCTCGAATACGACGATGTCGCCAACGACCAGCGCAAGGTGATCTATCACCAGCGCAACGAACTGCTGGAAAGCGACGACATCGCCGAAACCATCGCCGCGATGCGCCAGAGCGTGATCGCCGAGATTTTCCGCAGCCATGTTCCGGAAGAATCGGTCGAGGAACAATGGGACCTCGCCGGCCTCGAACAGACCCTGCTCGCCGATCTCCAGATCGAAGCCCCGGTAACCCAGTGGGTCAAGGCCGAGCCGACGCTGACCGACGAGGAAATTCTCGGCCGGATCATCGCAGGCGCCGACCAGGCCTACGCTGCCAAGGTCGAACTGGTCGGCGAGACCACCTTCCGCCAGTTCGAACGCAACGTCATGCTGCAGAGCCTGGATAGCCACTGGCGCGAGCATCTGGCAGCACTGGACCACCTGCGCCAGGGGATCCACCTGCGTGGCTACGCGCAGAAGAACCCGAAGCAGGAATACAAGCGCGAATCCTTCGAACTATTCGAAACCCTGCTCGACGTGATCCGCCGCGAGGTTACCCGGATCGTGTTCACGGTACAGATTCGTACCGCCGAAGATGTCGAGGAAACCGCGCCGCACGCCGATGTGCACAATGTTCAGTACCAGCACGCCGATTACGACGAAGCGCTGGGCCAGGACGACAATCCGGCGGCTGATACCGGCGAAGCCGCGCAGACCCCGAAAATCGGCCGCAACGACCCTTGCCCCTGCGGCTCCGGCAAGAAATACAAGCACTGTCACGGTAAACTGAACTAGCACGCAGTTCAGCCAGCGGTGATCAGTCTTTAACTGTTGTGCAACCCGGAGGCCAGCCAATCGCTGGCCTCGATCCTATCCACTCGATTCTGGATCCTCACATGCCCGTCAATTACACCACGCCTTCCGCCGAGCAACTTTTCCCGGTCGCCGGGGTGCGTCTTGGTACCGCCGAAGCCGAAATCCGCAAAAAGAACCGCCGCGACCTGACCCTGATCGAGTTGGCACCGGGAGCGACGGTGGCCGGCGTGTTCACCCAGAACCGCTTCTGCGCCGCGCCGGTGCAGCTGTGCCGCAAGCACCTGGCCAGCGGCCGCGAAATCCGCGCGCTGGTGATCAACACCGGCATCGCCAACGCCGGCACCGGCGAACCCGGCCTGGCTGCAGCGCAAGCGAGCTGCGCCGCCGTGGCCGAAACGCTGGGCATCGCCCCGGAACAAGTGCTGCCCTTCTCGACCGGCGTGATTCTCGAATTGCTGCCGGTCGACCGCCTGATCGCCGGTTTGCCTGCCGCCCGTGCCGACCTCGCCGCCGACCACTGGCATGCTGCCGCGCACTCGATCATGACCACCGACACGGTCGCCAAGGCCGCTTCGCGCAAATTCACGGTCAACGGCCAGGAAATCACGATTTCCGGCATCTCCAAGGGTGCCGGCATGATCAAGCCGAACATGGCAACCATGCTCGGCTACCTCGCCACCGACGCCGGCATCGCCCAGCCGCTGCTCGATGCGCTGGTCAAGGAAGCCGCCGACGCCTCGTTCAACTGCATCACCGTCGATGGCGACACCTCGACCAACGATTCCTTCGTGATGATCGCCACCGGCCAGTCCGGCCTCGCTTTTGCCGATGGCAGTGAAGCCGGCTGGGCCGAGGTCAAGGCGGCGCTGATTGCGGTGTCCGTCGAGTTGGCACAAGCCATCGTCCGCGACGGCGAAGGCGCGACCAAGTTCATCACCATCGCCGTTGAAGGCGGCAAGGATGCCGAGGAATGCCGCAAGGTCGGCTACGCCATCGGCCACTCACCGCTGGTCAAGACCGCCTTCTTCGCCTCCGACCCCAACCTCGGCCGGATCCTCGCCGCCATCGGCTATGCCGGCATCGGCGACCTCGACGTCGACAGCATCCGGGTCTGGCTCGACGATGTGCTGGTCGCCGAAAAGGGCGGCCGCGCCGCCAGCTATCAGGAGGCCGACGGCGCCCGCGTGATGCAGCAGGCCGAAATCACCGTCCGCGTCGACCTCGGACGCGGTGCGGCCGCCGCCAAGGTCTATAGCTGCGATTTCTCCTACGATTACGTCAAGATCAACGCCGACTACCGTAGCTAAACCCGCAGCCCCTGAGCCGCCCGGCTGGTCCGGGCGGTTTGCTTTGGTAGTACCTCCCCAGCCTCGCCGCCGCGATGCCGGACACCGATTCACGGTAAAATCCGCGCTTTGCTTCTCCGGCCTCACGCCCCCTGCCGACCATGACCGCACTCCCCGCTTGTCCTGCCATGCCCGCCCACCGCCTGTCCGTGGTGGTCCCCGTCTATAACGAGGAAGACAACGTGCTCCCGCTGGTCAAGCGCGTGCACGAAGCGCTGGCCGCCTATGCCCACCCCTGGGAACTGGTCCTGGTCGACGACGGCAGCAGCGACGCCACCGTTGAGCGCGGCCTGGCCGCCGCCGGCGAATACGGCGCGCACGTGCGGATCGTCGAACTGACGCGCAATTACAAGCAGACCGCAGCGATGCAAGCCGGCGTGGACGCGGCGCGCGGCGACGTGATCGTGACCATGGACGGCGACCTGCAGAACGATCCGATCGACATCCCGCGCATGGTTGCCCGGCTACTCAACGAAAACCTCGATCTGGTTGCCGGCTGGCGCAAGAATCGCCAGGACGGCCTGTTCCTGCGCAAGATTCCGTCGAAGATTGCCAACAAGCTGATTGCCCATCTCACTGGCGTCAAGCTGCGCGACTACGGCTGCAGCCTCAAGGCCTACCGTGCCGACGTGATCAAGCGGGTGCGCCTGTACGGCGAAATGCACCGCTTCATCCCGGCCTGGATGGCGACGGTAACCACCCCGCGCCGCATCGCCGAAGAGCCGACGACGCACCATGCGCGTACCGCCGGTGTCTCCAAGTACGGCATTTCGCGCACCTTCCGCGTCATCCTCGACCTGATCGCGGTGTATTTCTTCATGCGCTTCCGCGCCCGCCCCGGCCACTTCTTCGGCGGCATCGGCCTCGGCCTGACCGGCCTGTCCGGGCTGATCCTGACCTGGCTGGCCTGGGTCAAGTTCGGCCTCGGCGAATCGATCGGCGGCCGGCCGCTGCTGATCGTCGGGATCGGCGGCCTGATCGCTGGCCTGCATTTCATCACCACCGGCGTGCTCGCCGAACTGCTGGCCCGCACTTACTTCGAATCGGGCGCCGTGCGTTCTTACACCGCCCGCCCGGAAGCACCGCTCGCCGACGACGCCGGCTGGCTGAAAAACGAGTGATTTTCACGGTCGACCGTAAAAACGGGGAAAAATCCTTTCCCACCGCCAGCGCCTTGCTGCTGGCAGCGTTTCTGCTGCTGGCCTGGCGCCTGGCCGTGATCCCGCAACTCGGGATCACCCTTTACGTCGACGAAGCGCAGTACTGGACCTGGGCGCAGGCGCTCGACTGGGGCTATTTCTCCAAGCCCCCCGGGATCGCCGCGCTGATCGCCGCCTCGACGGCACTGTTCGGCGACGGCATTCTCGGCGTCAAGGCGTTGGCCATGCTTTGCTATCCGCTGGCTGCCTCCGCCTGCTGGGCGATTGCCCGCCGCCTCTACGATGCCCGCGTCGCCGCCTGGTCGGCACTAGCGGTGCTGACCCTGCCGATGTTTTCCTGGCTCGGCCTGTTCGTCTCAACCGATGCGCTGCTGACGCTGTTCTGGACGCTCGGGCTGTGGGCCTACCTGCGTGCGCTTGACCGCAACGCCCCGACCGACTGGTTGCTGCTCGGCCTGATCGGCGGCTTCGGCCTGCTCTCGAAGTACACGATGGCCGCCTTCCTCGGCGCTGCCTTCCTGCACCTGCTCTGTTTCCACCGGGCCCGGCTGAAAACGGCCGGTCCGTGGCTGGCCGCATTGCTTGCAATCCTGCTGCTGGCGCCCAATCTGTGGTGGAACGTCATCCACGATTTCCCCACCCTCAAGCACACCGCCGACATCACCCTCAAGCGCCAGGCGGCCGGCGGCCTCAAATCGCTGGCCGAGTTCTGGGCCGCGCAATGGCTGTCCTTCGGTCCGATTTTCGGCTCGGTCTTTTTCATTCTGCTGGCGCAGGCGAAAAAGACCTGGCAAGACGAGCGCAGCCGGCTGCTGCTATGGTTCGCGCTCCCGTTATGGGCGGTGGTTTCGCTGCAGGCAATGAAAAGTACCGCCAACGCCAACTGGGCTGCACCGGCGTTCGCTCCGGCCCTGGTTGCCATCGTCGCCTGGCTGCTGGCACGCGAACGGCAACGGCTGCTGGTCATCGCACTGAGCCTCAACCTGGCGCTGGTCGGGCTGGTTTACCACTGGCCGCTCGTGCTTTCCACGGTCCACGCCCCAAACCCGGCAAAATCCAGCCCCTTCACCCGAGCGCAAGGCTGGGACGAACTCGGTCGCCAGTTGCAGCCGCTGGTTACGGCGCATCCGCAAGCGGTGCTGGTCGCCGACAACCGGACCTTGCTTGCGCACATGCTCTACGAACTGCGCGCCCAAAAACCGCTGGCTGCCAGCTGGAACCCCAAAGGCGAGGCCAGCGATCATTACAAACTAAGTACCGACCTGCGCCCCTATCGCGGCCGTGACCTGCTGCTGATCAGTGAAAACGAACCGGGCGAGCAATTCCTGCCTTATGTCACCGGGCAACAAAAACTGGCGACGCTGCGCGCGCCGCTCGACGCCCACACCACGCGAGACCTGCATGTCTGGCTGCTCAGCGACTTCAAGGGCTACTGAACTGCGCCGGGCGCTCGCCGTGGCGACGCTGCTGGCACTTCTCTTCGTCGCCTTTCCGCAGCTAGACCTCTGGACCAGCAGCCTGTTCTACCAGGGCGACGGACGCTGGCTGTTCGGCCGCGACGACCTGATTCTGGCGATCCCCTACCGCGGCCTGCCACGCCTTGGCCAGGGCCTGCTGCTGGGCTTGGCGCTATTGCTGCTGCTCGGTCTGCTGCCACGCTTTGCCAGCCTGCGGAGACGTCGCGCCCACTTTGCCTTTCTCCTCGCCGGCGCCCTGCTCGGCCCGGTATTGCTGGTCGATGCAACGCTCAAGGAACATTCGGGCCGCACCCGGCCAGTCAATATCGAGCAATTCGGCGGCCAGTTGCGCTTTACTCCGGCGTTCATTCCAGCCGACCAGTGCCAGCAGAATTGCTCCTTCGTCAGCGGCCATGTCGCCACCGCCGCCTTCGTCATGGCCTTCGGCTGGCTCGGCGCGCCGGCCGTGCGCCGCCGCTGGCTGCTCGTCAGCATCACCTTTGCCGGCTACATGGCGCTGGTGCGGATGAGCCCCGGCGGCCACTTTTTATCCGACTGCCTGTTCGGCTGGTTTGCGACCTATTTCAGCCTGTGGCTGACCGAATGGATTTTCCGCCGCTGCCGCTGGCTACCGCCGCTCAGCCCAGCGGATCCTCGCTGAACAGCTTCTGGATTTTTTCGACCTCGCTGCGTTGCTCGACCAGGGCGTCGACGCAATGCGCATCGAGTTGGTCGCCGGCGAGTTTCTGCAACAAGGCAAAGGCCTCGTCATTGCTCCAGGCCCGCTTGTAGGGCCGGCTGCTGGTCAGGGCATCGAAGATGTCGGCGACCGCAGCGATCCGTGCCTCGACCGGGATCGCCTCGCCGACCAGCCCGGCCGGATAGCCTTGACCATTGACCTGCTCATGATGATAGAGCGCGATATTGCGCAGCAGGTCGGCATGCGGCAGGTCCGATAGCCCGAAATGACCGATCAGGGTGTCGATCATTCCGGCGCCCAGTTCGGGGTGGCGCTGCATTTCGGCACGCTCTTCGGGGTCAAGCGCGGCCGGCTTCTGCAAAATCCGGTCGGGAATGCTGATCTTGCCGATGTCGTGCAAGGGCGAGAATAGGAAAATGTGTTCGACCGTGGCATCGTCCAGGCCATAGATCGGCGCCACCTTGCGCGCAATCAGGCGGGCATAATGCGCCATTCGCTCAAGATGCGCCCCGGTCTCGAAATCGCGGTGGCTGGCCAGGGTCGAGGCGCTGCGCACGCTGGCCACCAGGGTCCGGCTGGTCGACAGGTGCTCGCTCAGGGTCAAGGCCAGCAGATGCCCCACCAGATCGAGATGGTGCAGGCTTTTTTCGTCAAAGCAGTGCTTCTGCGTCGAATTGAAGAAGATAAAGCCAAGCAGGCTTTCGGCACGAAACACCGGCAGCGTGTAGCTGGCAGCAAAACCGCCGCGAATGGTCCGGGCATGGCGTTTTTCGCCGCCCAGCAACTCCAGGTCGTTGACCACCCGTGGCCGCCGCCGGGCGACGATTTCCTGCAGCGTTCGGCTTTCGCTCAGCCGGGCCTGGTAGAGCACCAGATCGGTCTGATGCACGTCCGAACTGGCAAAGGTCTTGAGCAGATCGACGCCCGGGTCATAGACCGCCACGGCGATCCGCTCGACGAAGGGCAGTGACTCACGCAGCAAGGTGTGCATGTGCCGCAGGTTGTCGGCAAAAGGGCGACTGCTGTCGAGCGCGCTCAACCTGTCCTCATGCGCAAACCATCCCTGATCGACCGCTGCCTGCATGCTCTTCCCGTTTCCGCACTGATGCTGAAAAACACGCATTTTATGCGTAAAACGTTTTACACAAATAAGCCAAACAGACCACCGCCAACCGATGGCTCATCCGCCCCCCAGGGGCAACGGCGATACGGACGGATGGCATCGGGAAATGCCATCCGTTGCCCTTCCTCAATCGAAACGGGTATCCAGCCCCTGTTCGGCAAGTTCGGCCGCACGCAGCACGGCGCGGGCCTTGTTCTGGGTTTCCTGCCATTCGGATTCAGGATTGGAGTCGGCTACGATGCCGGCCCCGGCCTGGACATGCAGTTGTCCGTCCTTGACCACGGCAGTGCGGATCGCAATTGCCAGATCCATGTCGCCATGGAAACCGACGTAGCCGACCGCACCGGCATAGATACCGCGCTTGACCGGTTCCAGTTCGTCGATGATTTCCATCGCCCGCACCTTCGGCGCACCGGACACGGTTCCGGCCGGGAAGGTGGCCTTGAGCACATCGAGCGCATCCAGCCCCGGCTGCAAACGCCCCTCCACATTGGACACGATATGCATCACATGCGAATAACGTTCGATGCTCATGTTTTCAGTCACTTTGACCGAACCGACCGTCGCCACCCGGCCGCAGTCGTTACGCCCAAGGTCAAGCAGTTGGGTATGCTCGGCCAACTCCTTCTGGTCGGCGAGCAGGTCGTCGGCCAATGCCTGATCCTCCTCGATCGACGCCCCGCGCTTGCGAGTACCGGCAATCGGCCGCACCGTTACCCGGTCGCCCTCCAGGCGGACCAGAATTTCGGGCGAAGCACCGACCACGTGGTAGTCCTCGAAATCGAAATAGAACATGTAGGGCGAGGGATTGAGGCTGCGCAAGGTCCGGTACAGTGCCAGCGGGCTGGCGTGGAAAGGCTTGGTCATCCGCTGCGACAACACCACCTGCATGATGTCACCTTCGGTGATGTATTCCTTGGCCTTGAGCACCGCCCGCTTGAACTGGGCCTCGCCAAAGACCGAAACCGCCGGCTCGGAATGCGAGGGCTGCTCGACGGGAATGTTGGCTGGCTGACGCAGCTTGGCCAGCAGTTCCTTGAGCCGGGCACGCGCCTTCTGGTAGGCACCGGGATAACCGGGCTCGGCGTAAACGATCAGCGTCAGCTTGCCTGAGAGGTTATCGACGACGGCGATTTCCTCGGACAACAGCAGGTGAATGTCGGGCGCGCCGATTTCGTCCGGGTGCTGGGTGCGGGTCAGCCGGGTTTCGACATAGCGCACGGTGTCGTAGCCGAAACAGCCGACCAGACCGCCGAGGAAACGCGGCAAGCCGGCGCTCGGCGGCGCGCGGAAACGACTCATGAACTTGCCGATGAACTCCAGCGGATTGGTATCGTCCTCCCGCTCGGCAATCCGGTTGCCAGTCAGAACCATGACCTGGTGGCCATTGACCACAATCCGGGTGGAGGCAGCCAGGCCGATGATCGAATAGCGCCCGAAGCGCTCGCCCCCCTGAACCGATTCGAGCAGATAGGTATATTGCCCGGCATTTGGCCCGGTGGTCAGCTTGAGATAGATAGACAGCGGCGTGTCGAGATCGGCAAAGGTTTCCAGCGTAACCGGGATGCGGTTGTAGCCTTGCGCCGCGAGTGCGTTGAATTCGGTTTCGGTCATGATGAGCCTCGAAAATGACTTGCTTGAACAACTTCAGGAACAGGGGCAGCAGACTGCTGCGCGGGCGCCTGCCGGCGCCGGGGGCATGAATTTACGGGCGCCAGCGACGCCAACCGTGCCAATCGTTCCAGAGCAGCGAAAAAGTCATTGTTACTTGCGGGCAGAAGAGGAAAGCGCTTGCCGATAGGCAGCGACAAGATCGGATACTAGCGCATCGCAATCGGCACTGTCCACGGGCCGCCCTTCGTTGTAACCATAGGGCACGCAATACGCCAGCGAACCGGCAGCCCGCGCAGCCAGCACATCGTTGAGCGAATCGCCGATGTGCAGGTTGCGCTGCGGCGCAACCCCGAGCAAACGACAGGCGTGCAGGATTGGCTCAGGGTGGGGCTTCTTCTCGGCCGTGCTATCACCGGAAACGACCACCGAAAAATACCCGGCCAATCCGCTCCGCTGCAGCAACGGCTCGGTGAATTGTGCCGGCTTGTTGGTCACGACGCCGAGCTTGAGGCCATGCGCCTGCCACAAGTCGAGGCCTTCGCGCACGCCGGGGTAAATTTGCGCCTGGGCACCGTTGACCGTGGCGTAATGTTTTTTGAATGCCTCAATCCCCGCTGCCAAGTACTCGGGCGCGGGCGAGGTCTCCCAGGTCAGGCAACGCTCGACCAGCACCGCCATGCCCTTGCCGACGAAGCGGTGGATTTCCTCTGGCGAGCGCGGCGGTGCCGCAACTTCCTGCAACATCCGCCGGCAGGCCTCTGCCAGATCGGCGATGGTGTCAAGCAAGGTACCGTCAAGATCGAAAGTAACGGACTGAAACTGCATGAGGGGCTCCCGCCGGAAAAGCGGCCGGCTATTTCCCTCCGGCCTCCTTGCGGGTGGTGAAATAGCTGACCAGTTCGTTCATTTGATGCGCAGCCGCTTGCAGGTGCTCCGACATCGCGTAAGCCTCCTGCGTATCCTGGCGGTTCTCGACCACCAGATCGAGAATCTGGTCGATCTTGCCGACAAAATCCTCCAGCGCAAAAGTCTGCAAGTGGCTCAGATTGACGATTTTATCAAGCTCCTCCTGCACCGCATCGAGTTCCGGCAGATCCCCCGCCGTCACACGCAACAAGACCAGCTGCTGTTGCAGGTTGGCGATTCCGCTTTTGAGATCGGCGGCGAAATCGAGCGACAGGAAATTCCGCGCCTCGCTCAACTGGTCATGCTGGATCTCGGAGTGATCGCTGATTTCAAACAAGGCCCCATTCAGGCGCATGCAGTGATCGTGAATATTGCGGCCGTAAGTCGAGATTTCGTCGGTAATCACCTTCAGATGCATCTGCATCACCGCACTGGCCCGAATCAGGTGCCCGGTTTCCCCTTTGCCAAAGACCTCGACCTCGCCGGTCAGATCGCCCTGGGCAATCCGGTCAAAGCCTTCGATGGCGCTTTCCAGGGGTTGTACGATGTCGCGCAGGAAGAAACGGCCAACCACCACCACCACCAGAATCCCAACCGCGATACCGAACAGCGCGATCTGGCGGATCAGGTCATTGTGTGCCTGCAAAGCCTGCCACTCACTCGCGGCCTGAACGTCAAGGGCTTGCTGAAATCCGCCCAAAGCCGCATGCAAGGCCTTGAAGTAAGGCAGATAGAGCGGCACCTGAGTCTGCAGCGGCGGCACCGGGTGACCCTGTTCGATCGCCTGACGCAAAGGCAGGAGGATTTTTGCCCGCAGTTCACCGTAGCGCTCGCCCACCGCCGCAAGCTGCCCCCCGGCTTCGGCCGGCAAAGACAGCGCCTGCAACTGCAGCAGGATTTTCTCGACATCGCCCTCGGCGGCCAGCAAACGGGCAAGAAATGCCTGGCGCTGCACCGGCTCGACTTCCGCTTCCGGCTCGCCATGGGCGTTGAGCATGTAGTAGGCCGCCAGCCCGCCGCGCAATTCATGCACCGCCGAATCGAGGCGATTGGCCTGAGTCATCGGACCGATCCGTTGATGATAAAGCCCCGCAGCAACAGCACTGGAGTCCTGCAGCCCGGTAATCCCGAGCAGCCCCCCGGCCAGCATCAGCCCGATCACGAACAGGACGCCGAGGGTAAAGCCCGTTTTGATCGTCAGCAGCCGCTGCAGGGGATTTTCCTTAAGCGGGCTGCCACTCACCCGCATTCGCGCATAGCGTGCCTCGGCGGCACTGATTTCGCTCCGTGTCGCAGCCTCGCGCACCGACATGTAGCCAACCGTCGCATCCCCCTTGCGAATCGGCACCACAACGGCCTTGACCCAGTAAAAGCTGCCATCCTTGCGCCGATTCTTGACAATCCCTTTCCACGGACTGCCTTTCTTCAAGGTGGCCCAGAGATGCGCGAAAGCCTGCTCCGGCATGTCCGGATGGCGTACCAGATTGTGCGGCTGACCGACCAGTTCATGACGGGCAAAACCGCTGATTTCGACAAAAGCGTCGTTGGCATAAGTGATGATGCCGTTCAGATCGGTTTTTGAAACAATCGAAACGCCTGCAGGAACGGCATATTCGTTCGCATTGACGGGCAGGTTTTGTCTCATGATCGGGTTCGCCGTGATGAAAGGATCGCTTAAAGGATTGAAAAAGACTCGCTACTGCCACAAGCGGCGGATCACCAGCGAGGCTGACTGACATTTTTCCGGGCTGACACAGCCGACCACCGCAAATTCCTTCTGTGCCGTATCACGCGGAACCGGAGCGCTGCGCGGCATCCCGCTGCGATCATAAACGACATGTGCCACCGGACTGCCGCTGGCCGGTGCCGGCGCCTTGACCACGCCGATCTCGCCACTGGCCAGTGATACCAGGGTGCCCGGGGGAAACCGGCCGAAGGTCTTGACCAGCATTGCAATGTGTTTCTCGACATAGCGACTGCCTTTTTCGAGAAACAACTCCTTCAGCGAGTTGGCCGGGAAGATACCGCTACGCCGCGGATTGGCCAGAACCATGGCGGCATAGGAGTCGGCCAAGGCGAGGAGCAGTGAGCCGGCCTGGATCTCCCCCTCCTTGCGTGCCAGCGGATAACCCTGGCCGTCGGGCCGTTCATGGTGCTCAAGCACATAGGTCAGCCACAGCCGGTCGGCGACCCGATGCCGCATCAGCATGTCGACCGACCGCTTCGGATGTTCACGCAACTTCTGACGCACTTCATCGGGTAGGGTTTTCGAGGCACCGAAGTCGCGGTCGATTTCAAACAAGCCGGCATCGCGGGTCAGAGCGGCGCAGACCAGCGCCACCCGCTCGGCTTCGGAAAAGTCGCATAACGGGGCAAGCAAGGCTACGACAATCGCCCCCAGCAATTGCTGGCTCGGGCGAGGATCGCGCAGATCAACCGTCAAGTACGGCGCAGCAATCACCGCACTGCTGTCTTCATCAAGCATCGCAATCAATTGCAAGGCCCGGTCACGGACAAAGGTCTCCAGCACGACGCGATCGGTCGGCGGCTCGGACAAATGGCGATGGATGCGACGAATGGTCGTGACCAGATCGCTGGCACGCAGGAAAACCGGTGCCTTGGCCACCGGCTTGGGCGCCTCCGGTGCAGCTGCCTGCTCTTCTTCGCGAGCTTCGTCCTGCGGATCTGGCTCACCGATGTAGCAGCCGCGCAACAACAGACGCTCGGCAAAACCCGGCATGGTGATGACAAAGCCCCGCTTCAGCAGGAGGCGCTGATTTTCGTCATACAGCGCATATCTGAGCGGCTCCTGCAACGGCAGGTCGGCGCCCACCGCCTTGCGGATCAGGCGCGGCATGGGCCATCCCCGCTGGGTGCGCCGCCCGGAACTTCGGTCATCCTTGGCAATTCCTCGATCATGTGGCGCAACGGCCAGTTAGACAGGTAATTTTGCGTCCCCGCCTTTCGGACGGGTTTGCCCTTCACGATGTGCGCCCGCCTGTGACTGGGCGCAAAACGTGGATGCTAGGATGCCAAAAGTATTAAGTCAATATAAATATGCCAGAAGTCGAGCTCAGACCTTGGCCAGTTCGCCGCGCAGGGCACCGATAATCGTGTCGTAGCGGTGCGGATCGGCATCCCGGCCGGCGCCGTACACTGCTGAGCCGGCCACAAAGGCATCGACCCCGGCACGAGCGATCTCGGCGATATTGCCGACGTTGACCCCACCGTCGATCTCCAGTCGGATCCGGCGGCCGCTCTCGCGCTCGTAGGCATCGAGCTTGGCGCGCGCCTGCCTGGCCTTGGCCAGCGTTCCGGGGATGAACTTCTGGCCGCCAAAGCCCGGATTAACGCTCATCAGCAACACCACATCAAGCTTGTCGAGCACATAGTCCATGTAGTCAAGCGGAGTGGCCGGATTGAAGACCAGACCAGCCTGCGCCCCGCCATCGCGGATCAGCGACAGGCTGCGGTCAATATGCTCGGAGGCTTCCGGATGAAAAGTAATGATGTTGGCACCGGCCTTGATGAAGTCGGGAATGATCCGGTCAACCGGCTTGACCATCAGATGCACATCGATCGGTGCCGTGGTGCACGGGCGAATTGCCTCGCAGACCAGCGGGCCGATGGTCAGGTTGGGAACATAATGGTTGTCCATCACGTCAAAGTGAATCCAGTCAGCGCCCGCAGCGATGACATTGGCCACTTCTTCGCCGAGTTTGGCGAAATTGGCGGAAAGAATGCTCGGGGCGATGACGAAATCACGTACAGACATAGCAGTCCTCAAATAAAACTGAAATCAGGCTCCATTATCCCATGTCCGACCACCCGCCATACCAGATCGACGTCCTGCCCGTCCCTCACTATCTCGCCGAACAGTCCGATCCGGACGCCGGCCGCTACGTTTTTGCCTACACCATCACCCTGCACAACCGGGGCCAGCGCGCAGCGACGCTGATTTCCCGGCACTGGATCATCACCGACGGCAACCAGCAGGTGCAGGAAGTGCGCGGTCTTGGCGTTGTTGGCGAACAGCCGCGTCTGGAACCCGGTGAAAGCTACCAATACACCAGCGGCAGCAGCTTCGAAACGCCGCTCGGAACGATGCGCGGCAGCTACCAGATGCTGGGCGACGATGGCGAACGCTTCGAAGTCGCCATCCCCGAATTCGTCCTCGCAATTCCCGGCAAGCTGCACTGACGGAAGTGCCTCCCGGCCATGTTCACGGTCGACCGGCGAAAACAGGGAAAACCGGGCGACTGCCGCACGTGGCAGATAGCCCGACTGCCGGCCGCAGCGGGGAATTGACGGGGATTGCCCGGATTAGCCCGCAGGCGCAGCCTCAGCGTTCGCGAAATTGCTTGTGGCAGCCCTGGCAGGTCTCGTAAACCTTCTGATAGGCGACTTCGATGACCGGCTGCTGCGCCCCACTCACGGCAGCAGACAGTCCATCGACGGCGACGACGAAAGCCTCGCGCGCCTGCGCAAACTCGGCCGGCTTGTCCCACACTGCGTTCTTCGACTTGCTTGGCGGATACTGGGTTTCTGGCCCGAAGTGCGGCCACGGTGCATCGCGCAGTGCCGCCAGCTCCTTGGCCCCCTTGGCAAAAGCCTCGGCGTTGTAACGCTTGTCGCGCAACATCGTTCCCATCGGTTCAAAAGCCCGCAGCATCGCTTTGAATGCCTGTTGCCGCTGCTTGACCGGCTGGCCGGGGCGGGTGTCCTCCGCCTCACCGCAGGCAATCAGTAGACACGGCAAGCCGAGGAGCAGAAGACGACGCAGAAGCGGAATGGACATGGCAAAAAACAAAAGATGACGGAACAAGGGCGACGATTATACGGCCGGCTCAGCATCGTCGAGCCAGGCCAGCAACAAGGTCCAGGTTACAGCCAGTACTACCGGCCCGACGAACAGGCCGATCAGCCCGAAGGCCAGCATGCCGCCAAGCACCCCGGCGAAAATCAGCAACAGCGGCAAATCCGCCCCCAGCCGGATCAGTGCCGGACGCAGAAAATTATCCAGAGTCACCACCCCGACGCTCCATAACAGCAGACCGCTGGCCCAGGCACCATCGCCCAGCCAGTAGAGCCAGCCAACGGCCGGTAACAGCACCAGCGCCGGGCCGACCTGGGCGATACAGAGCACCAGCATCACCGCGCTGAGCAAACCGGCAAAAGGAATACCGGCCAGAGCCAAGCCTAGCCCGCCCAGCAACGTCTGGACCAGGGCAGTCACGCCGACGCCGAGCGCCACGCCGCGCACCGCCTGCGCGGCCAGCACCACCGCCGCCTCGCCACGGGCTCCGCCAAGGCGACGACCGATTCGCCCGACTAACCGCGCAGCCGCCTCACCGAAGGCATACATCGCCGCCGCCAGGGCAACCACCAGCAACGCGTGCAATGCCAGACCGCCGAGGCCGCCGGCTCCGGCGAGCAGCCAGCGCCCGGCAGCGAGCAGATGCGGCGCCAGTTTTTCCGCCAATCCCAGGCCGCCGTCGGCGCGCACTTCGTTCCACCAGTGGGCCAGGCGCTCACCGCCCCAGGGCAAACCGACCAGCCAGTCAGGCAACGCGGGCAGACCGGTGGCGCCAAATCGGGCACTCCATTCGCGAGCCAACACGGTCAACTCCCCCGAATGGTCAAAAACCGCGTCGACCGCCAACCACAGCGGCAGGATCAAGAGCAGCAACAACCCCAAGGTCATGATTGCCACGGCAGCCGGGCGCCTGCCGCCCAGGCGCCGCTCCAGCCCCAACAGCAGCGGCCAGGTGGCCACCACCAACGTCGCAGCCCACACTGCTGCAGCAAGGAAGGGGCGCAGAATCCACAAAGTCAGGCCGATCAGTCCGAGCACACAGAGGATGGCCAGCGTATTGCGGGCCAAATCGCGATGAATACCGTCGCTCACAAACGCTGCTCCAGCAAAAGAATCGGGCAAGGATAACTTGCCCCTGCCCCCTCTCGGTCAACTGGCATTTGCCACCGGGTCGGCATATCTTGCAACCATTGCCGCACCGCCAAGGAGAGGAAAAAATGACCGAGACCGACAGCCTTAGCCTGCACGCAGCCGCCGAACGGATCGCCACCGGACTGATTTCGACCGAGGACGCCGAAATCCTGCTCGCCCGCGCGATCGAACATGGCGAGTTGGCAGCCAATATCCAACGCTGGGCCACCGAGCAGTGGGAGGGCCAGCAGTTGCCGGGCAACCTCAACCGGCACACCACCCGCATCCGCCACACCGACCTGGCCGCCTGGCAAAGCCGCCGACCTTGAATCAGGCCCGCCCCTGAACCTCATCGCGGATTTCAAGGTAATCGTCCTGGTGCAAACCGAGGTAATCAAGAATCCGCTCGCCAATCCGCCGCCAGCGCGGATCATCGCGCAGGCGGAAAACCGTATCGTGCAAATGTTCAGCCAGAATGTTCATGGCCACCAGGGTTCTCGCCATCGGCGGAACATCGCCCTCGTTTTCCAGCACGCTGGGCCGGTGATGCCAGAGAATCGACTGACCGATGGTTTCCGACAGCCCCCATGAGCGGGCCACCAGATAACCGACTGTGGCATGGCTGGTGCCATGCCGCTGGTCCTCGACATCGGTCATCGGACCATCGTAGGCCGCCGCCTTGATCAGCGTTTCCTTGTAATCGGGGAAGCGGCGCATCATGATCGGAATGCCGCAATCGCGGAACAATCCGAAAGTATAAGCTTCGTCACGCGGCGTACGCGGCAGCACCGAGCAGAGATAGGCATTGATCGATGCCACCTTCTCCGCACTATCCCAAAACCGCTCCAGGCTGGCGTTGCCTTGCGCCGTCTGCCGCAGCATCACGCCGGTGACAATATTCTTGAGATTATTGGCCCCCAGCAGCATCGCCGCCTGGCCGACATTGCCCACCTTCTGGCGTAAGCCGAAAAGCGGTGAATTAAGCGTCTTCAGGACTGCCGCCGAAACCCCGACATCGCGTGCAATCAGATCACCGAGCACCTTCAGGCTGGGTTCGGGACGCTTCAACTCCTTGTCCATTTCCAGCAGCAACGCGGGCCGCGCCGGAATGCTGAAGCCGCTGAGCATCTGGCTGATCGCCGCCTCGGATAGTTCGACCGTCATGACCACACCGCCAAAAAGGTGAAACGCGGGATTATGCGCCGTTTTTGCCGCTCACCCAACTCGCATTGCAGTTTTCCTCCGCGCCATCCCGCCCACGACGATTCAGCGTCGCCGAGCCAGAAAGCGGTCCAACTGGTTGGCAAATGCCTGCCTGTCTGCCGACGAGAATGCAGCCTGCCCACCGGTTTCGACCCCGCTGCTACGCAAGCCCTCCATGAAGTTCCGCATGCTCAGACGCTCCTGGATATTCCGCCGATCCAGCAAATCACCGCGCGGCTCAATCACCTCCGCCCCCTTGGCCACCACCAGTGCCGCCAGCGGAATATCGGCCGTGACCACCAGATCGCCGGCACTGACCTCCGCAACGATCCGCTGATCGGCAACATCAAAACCGCTGGGCACCTGCAACACCTTGATCCAGGGCGATGGCGGCACCCGCAGCAACTGATTCGCCACCAGCGTCATCAACACCTCGGCCCGATTCGCCGCGCGATACAAAATTTCCTTGACCGCCACCGGACAAGCATCAGCATCCACCCAGATTTTCATTGCATCGCCCCCTGAAACAGCAGCCATTGTGCCCGCAAAGATCCGCCACCCCGGACCAGAAAGCAAAAAGCCCAGCCGGTGAGGGCTGGGCTTTCGCTTGAAACTCTGGTGGTGATGGGCAGAATCGAACTGCCGACCTATGGGTTATGAATCCATCGCTCTAACCGTCTGAGCTACATCACCACGCGGTGTTGAGGGCGCGAATTATAGACAGCAGGTTTTCCACGGTCAACCCCTTTTTTGCTGGAGTATAATCGCGAACTTTCTTTGATCGCCGCTTGCCTCAGTCTGCAGCTTTGATCGCAAACCGTTTTTCGCGAAGTATCCCCATGCCCAAGAAACTATTCATCCGCACTTTCGGGTGCCAGATGAACGAGTACGACTCGGACAAGATGGCCGACGTGCTCAACGCCGCTGAAGGCGTCGTCAAGACCGATAACCCGGAAGAGGCCGACATCATCCTGTTCAACACCTGCTCGGTGCGCGAAAAGGCGCAGGAAAAGGTGTTCCACGATCTCGGCCGGGTCAAGCACCTGAAGCAGCTGAATCCGAATCTGGTGATCGGTGTCGGCGGTTGCGTTGCCAGCCAGGAGGGGGATGCCATCGTCTCGCGGGCACCCTATGTTGACGTGGTGTTCGGGCCGCAGACGCTGCACCGCCTGCCGCAACTGATCGCCGAGCGCAAGGAAAAGGGCAAGGCGGCGGTTGATGTCTCCTTCCCCGAAATCGAGAAATTCGACGCGATGCCACCGTCCGAGGTCAAGGGCGCCTCGGCCTTTGTCTCGATCATGGAAGGCTGCTCCAAGTTCTGCACCTTCTGCATCGTGCCTTACACCCGTGGCGGCGAAGTCTCACGGCCGTTCACCGACGTGCTGACCGAAGTTGCCGACCTGGCGGCCAACGGCGTCAAGGAGGTCACCCTGCTTGGCCAGAACGTGAACGCCTATCGCGGCGACATGGAAGGCACCGACGAAAAGGCTGACCTGGCGATGCTGATCGAATATATCGCCGAAGTCCCCGGCATCGAGCGCATCCGCTACACCACCTCGCACCCGCGCGAGATGACGCAGCGCCTGTTCGACACCTACGCCAAGGTGCCGAAGCTGGTCTCGCATCTGCACCTGCCGGTGCAGGCCGGCTCCGACCGCGTGCTGGCAGCGATGAAACGCGGCTACACCGCGCTCGAATACAAGTCGATCATTCGCAAGCTGCGCGCGGCGCGGCCTGACATTTCACTCTCCTCCGACTTCATCGTCGGCTTCCCCGGCGAGACGGACGAGGACTTCGAAAAGACGATGAAGCTGATCGACGAGGTCGGCTTTGATACCTCGTTCTCCTTCATTTACAGCCCGCGCCCCGGCACGCCGGCGCTGGAACTCGAGGACAGCACCCCGCCCGAGGTCAAGTCGGCGCGTTTGACCCGCTTGCAAAAGCGGATCGAAGAGCAGGCGCAGGTGATCAGCCAGGCGATGGTCGGCAGCATCCAGCGGGTGCTGGTCGAAGGACTGTCGAAGAAGGATGCCAAAGAACTCGCTGGCCGCACCGACAACAACCGGGTGGTCAATTTTGTCGGCGGGTCTGCCAACAGCGCACGCCTGATCAACACCTTCGTCGATGTCCGCATCACGTCGGCCCTGCCGCACAGCCTGCGAGGCGAAATTGTCATCCGCGAAGACTAAGCCGGCGCCCAAGCAGCGACCGGTCGAGATCGCCCTCGCCCCGGTCGACAACGTGCTGCTCGCCAATTTGTGCGGGCCGCTCGACGAAAACATCCGCCAGATCGAAACCGGCTTTGACGTGGTCATCCGCCGCCGCAACGAACGCTTTTCGGTTTTGGGCGAAAAAGCCCAGTTGACCGTGGATGCGCTGCGCCACTTCTACGCCATGGCGCAAAACCCGCTCGACGTTGACCAGATTCAACTTGGCATCATCGAAGTACTGAACGCCCCGGTACGCCGGATTTCGACCCCGGGCAGCGCCGCCGACGGGCCGCAACTGGTCACCCGCAAGGCCGAGCTGCACGGGCGCACGCCGCGCCAGGTCGAGTATCTCAAGCACATCCAGGAACACGACATCACCTTCGGCATCGGCCCGGCCGGTACCGGCAAGACCTACCTGGCGGTGGCCAGCGCCGTCGATGCCTTCGAGCGCGACCTGGTCCAGCGCATCATCCTGACCCGGCCGGCGGTCGAAGCCGGCGAACGCCTCGGCTTCCTGCCCGGCGACCTGACGCAGAAGATCGATCCGTATCTCCGCCCGCTCTACGACGCGCTCTACGACCTGATGGGCGCCGACCGCGTCGCCAAGCTCTACGAAAAGCGCGCGATCGAGATCGCACCGCTGGCCTTCATGCGCGGCCGCACGCTCAACCACGCCTTCATCATCCTCGATGAAGCGCAGAACACCACGCCCGAGCAGATGAAGATGTTCCTGACCCGGATCGGCATCGGCGCCAAGGCCGTGGTCACCGGCGACATCACCCAGATCGACCTGCCGCGCGGCCAGAAGAGCGGCCTCAAGGAAGCCATCGAAGTGCTTTCCGAGGTACGTGGCATCGCCTTTACCCAATTCAAGAAGGAAGATGTGGTGCGCCACCCGCTGGTCGCCCGCATCGTCGACGCCTATGAAAAACGCCAGCAGCCGGCTTAACCTGTCCGTGCAATATGCCTGTAACCGCGAAGGCTTACCCTTGCGGGCCGATTTCGTGCGCTGGGCGCGCGCGGCGCTGGAGGGTGGCGGCCAGGTGACGATCCGCCTGGTCGACGCCGAAGAAGGCCAGGAGCTCAACCGCGAGTACCGGGGCAAGGATTACGCGACCAACGTGCTCTCCTTTCCCTACGAGTACGAGCCGGTGATCATGGGTGACCTGGTCATCTGCCCGAGCGTCGTCGCCCGCGAAGCCACGGAGCAAAACAAGCCGCTGGAGGCGCATTACGCGCATCTGACGGTGCATGGTATGCTGCATTTGCAGGGCTGGGACCATGAGGAAGACGCCGAAGCGGAGGAAATGGAAGCGGAAGAAACCCGCATCCTTGCCGCCCTCGGCTACCCCGATCCCTATGCCGGCGAAAAGCAGGATGCCTGAGCCCCGCACCCGACCTTTCATTTTCTGCCCCTCTCATGGACAGCGACAGTAAACCCGGATTCATCGAACGCCTGACCTCCCTGCTGCTGCGCGAACCCGAAGATCGCGAACAGCTTCTCGACATCCTGCACTCGGCCTACGAGCGCAACCTGATGGACGCCGATGCGCTGACCATCATCGAAGGCGCCCTCGCCGCCGCCGACACCCGCGTCACTGACGTAATGATTCCGCGAGCCCAGATGGACGTAATCGACGTCGACGACCCGCTCGATGAAATCGTCCCCACCGTGATCGAAGCCGCGCACTCGCGCTTCCCGGTGATTGACGGCGACCGCGACAAGATTCTCGGCATCCTGCTCGCCAAGGACCTGCTCCGCCTGCAGACCGAAAAGGACTTCGACCTCCGCGACTGGCTGCGCCCGGCGGTGTTCATCCCCGAATCCAAGCGCCTCAACGTGCTGCTGCGCGAATTCCGCGCCTCGCGCAACCACATGGCGATCGTGGTCAACGAATACGGCGGCGTCGCCGGTCTGGTCACCATCGAAGACGTGCTCGAACAGATCGTCGGCGACATCGAGGACGAATACGACTTCGACGAGGCGCACGACAACATCCGCCTCGATTCAACCGGGCGCTACCGGGTCAAGGCACGGACCGAAATCGAGGATTTCAACGCCGCCTTCCACACCCAGTTTTCCGACGAGGAATTCGACACCGTTGGCGGCCTGGTGCTGCGCCACCTCGGCCGCCTGCCCAAGCGCAACGAAGTGGTCGACATTGGCGGCCTGCGCTTTCAGGTCCTGCGTGCAGACAGCCGCCGGCTATACACGCTGCTGGTCAATCCGCCGCACGAAACTCGCAGCGCCCGCAGCGAAGACACCTGACCCCGCCCGCGCAGTGAAGCCACTCCCCGCCTCAAGGCCTGCCGGGTACCAGTCGGCCAGCGCCCTGCCCGCCGCCGGCCGCCACCTGCTGGCGCTGGCCGCCGGCGCGCTGACGGTGGCCGGCTTCGCTCCTGTGGCCTGGTTCTGGCTGCCGCCGCTGACCCTGGCTGCGCTGTTCCTGCTCCTGCGCAGCGCCCCGAGCACCCGCCAGGCTGCATTCTGCGGCTGGGCCTTCGGCTGCGGGCTGTTCCTCGCCGGGGTTTCCTGGGTCTATGTCAGCCTCTCGGTCTTCGGCGGCATGCCAGCCTGGCTGGCGGGCCTGGCGGCGCTGCTCTTCTGCCTCTTCCTGGCGCTCTACCCAGCGCTGGCAGCCTACCTGTTCCGGCGTTGGCTGCCGGCCGCTGTCTGGCGACAGGCCCTGCTCTTCGCCGGCCTGCTGACCACGGTCGACTGGCTGCGCGGCTGGATTTTCACCGGTTTTCCCTGGCTCGCCCTGGGCTACAGCCAGACCCCACCCAGCCCGCTCGCCGGCTATGCCCCCTTGCTCGGCGTCTACGGCCTGTCACTGCTGGTGGCGCTCTGCGCCGCGCTGCTGACGCAACGGCGCGGCCCGCTGCTGCTCGCGCTCCTGCTCGCCGGCGGCGCCGGGCTGCGCCAGATCGAATGGAGCGAAGCCGCCGGCCCACCGCTCAGCGTGGCGCTGCTGCAAGGCAATGTCGCACAGGAAATGAAGTTCCGCCCCGAACGCTTTGCCGAAACCCTGAACCTGTATACGCGACTCACTGCCGACCACCCGGCGCAGCTGACGCTGCTGCCGGAAACGGCAATTCCCGCCTTCATCGACCACGTTCCACCCGAATATCTCGAACAGTTCGGCCAACTCGCCCGCCGCCAGCAAGGCGACCTGATCGTCGGCAGCATCAGCGGCGACCGCAGCGACTACCGCAACAGCGCGATCAGCTTCGGCAGTTCGCCGACGCAGATTTACAGCAAGCAGCACCTGGTGCCCTTCGGCGAGTTCATTCCTGCCGGCTTTGCCTGGTTCATGGCCCAGGCCAACATCCCGATGTCGGCCTTCGGACGCGGCGACGCGCGGCAGGCGCCGCTGCAAGTCGCCGGCACGCAGGTGGCGCTGAACATCTGCTACGAAGACGCCTTTGGCGAGGAAATCATCGCCGCCGTGCCAACTGCCGGAATCCTCGCCAACCTGTCGAACACCGCCTGGTTCGGCGACTCGCTGGCGCAGCCGCAGCACTTGCAGATCGCGCGGATGCGCGCGCTGGAAAGCAGCCGCCCGATGCTACGGGCGACCAATACCGGGATGACCGCGATCATCACCCCGCGCGGCGAAGTCGCAGCGCAACTACCGCCCTTCACCACCGCCGCGCTACAAGGCGAAGTGCAGCCGCAGCAAGGGCTGACGCCCTACGTCCGCTACGGCAATCTGCCGGCGCTGGCGCTCGCCGCCATCTGCCTGTTGCTGGCGCTGGCCAGCGGCCGGGCTCAGGGCCGGGACTGAAGCGCCGGCGCTTACTGGCTCTTGTCGGTCGAGTAGAAGTAGGACAGCCGCTGACGCGGATTCATCCAGGCGACCACGTCGGGCGGCAGGCTGGACGGGCGCAGCGCCTCCTCGATTTTCAAATCCGGGCTCAAACCGAGGTCGACCGTGGGAGCATCGCGTTTGTCGATTTCCGGGCTGTAGATCAGCACCGTCGGGCGCAAGCTGTCGCGCCCGGGCGAAACCACCAGTCCCAGGGATTCATCGTTGAGCCGCACCAGCGTCCCCGGCGGGTAGACGCCGAGCAGCTTGATCAGCAGGCTGAGCAGGCGCTGATCGAACTTCGCCGCGTCGCTGCGGAACATCCGCGCCAAGGCCTCGGCCGGCATCAGCGCCTCGCTTTGCGGGCATTCGGGCGAGCAAAGGCGGTCGTAGGCATCGACCACCGCGACGATGCGCGCCGCCGGCCCCGCATTCTTCTTGCCGCTCGGCCAGCCGGAACCATCGAGGTATTCGTGGTGGTCGGCGATCACCGACAGCGCAATCGGCCCGAAGGCATCCGACATCTTGGCCAGCTCGACGCCGTAGATGCCGTGGTCGCGATAGAAAGCCTCCTCGTGCCTGGCACGGTTCTTCGCGGTCAAGATATGCGCCGGAATCTTGACCTTGCCAACATCGTGCGCCAGCGCCCCGAGCGCGACCTCGGCCAGCTGCGGCTCGGTCAGGCCGACGCTTTTGCCGAGCAGCATGGCCAGCGTCATCACGTTGAGGGCATGAAACTGCGGCCCGGTTCCATCCTTGTCGCCAAGCAGGTGGAGCAGGACTTCATTGCCCTGGGCAATCTGGCTCGCGGTCTGCTGCGACAGGTCACGCAATTGCGCCCCCGCCTGCTTCGGCGCCCGCCCCATTCCCAGCATCGCCTCGCGCGTCACCCGCGCTGCCTGTTCCCAAGCCCGGTCGGCGCGCGCAGCCGCATCGCGCAGACGCTGCTGGCGCTCGTGCTTTTCGCGCGACTGCCGCGCCATTTCCTGCTGCAGTTCGTTTTCCAGCTCGGCCTGCGACGGCGTAATCGGTGCCGCCGCGATAGCCTCGGGGGCCGGCGGGGGCCCGGGCTCGGCGGAGCTTTTTTCCGGGTAATAATACAAATGCCCGGCCAGTTTCAGCGCCTGAACTTCCTTGATCTGCTTGGCGTCGGAAATCTTGAACCGGTTATAGAGAAAGGGATGATCGTCCCATGGCAGGTCAATCCAGACATAGAGTCCGGGGACCAGTTGGCAAGCTTCGATCGGGACGGGTTTTTCCGGTTTTTTCCACACGACGCGCTCCGGGCTGACGGTATTTTTTTCTGCGCACCATGCTAGCAGCCCGCGCGCGCGCCCCCTGCGGCTTTTCAGGCAAAACGAAAACTACAAGACGCTCACCCTCTTGACCCTCGCCAAGCCCCGGCCTGAGAGGTTTGATGCTTCTCTCATCCGCGCCCGGGAGAAGCTGCGGCAAGCCGCCACCGGCTGCCACCGCCTCGCCGCAGGCGCCGGGCCAATTCGGCCGCTGGCAATTCGACCCAGCGGTAAAACAGCGCAGCCGCCCCCAGACTGGCGGCAAACGCCACCAGCAAGCCCAGGCTGGCAGCCATGGGGGACGACCAGCCAGCCATCGCCCACAAGGTGGAGACCAGCAAGAGCACCGGGAAATGCAGCAAAAAGAGACTGAACGACCATTCCCCAAGGCACCGCAGCCAGGCTGCCTGCGGCCAGTTGCGGGCCAGACCGGAACGCTCGGCAAGCAGCAAGGCCAGCGCCACCACAGCGGCGATCACCAGCCGCCAGCGCCAGGCATAGCCGATGGCGAGCACCAGGACCAGCAAATACAAGGCAAAGGCCAAGCGCTCCCTGCGGCCACCGCGCAAAGCGTGGTGCAGCAGGATGCCAAGGAAGAAATAAGGGAAGAAAAACAGCACCCAGACATCCCAGGCCGGATCGAGGTTGAAATGGAACAGCCCCATCAAGGCCAGACCCCAGGCTACCAGCCGCCCCAGCCAATGCCAGCGCGCTCCGCCCACATCGCGCACAGTCAGGGCCAGCGCATAAAGCAGACTGAATTGCAGATTGATGCAGACGAACCACAGCCCGGCGGAAAGCGCCTCGTAACCGAGAATGTCCTGCAGGAACAGCAGATGCGCCGCAAACTGGGCGAGCGTCGGCGGCGCACCCAGCACTTCGTCGGGCAGCCAGCCCCGTGCCAGCACCAGTACCGGCAGGACCAGCAACAAGGTCAGCAGATAAGGCAGCCCCAGCCGGCAATAGCGCTCCAGCAGATAGCTGCCGAAAGCGGCGCCGCGCCAGTCACGCTGCGCCATGGTCAACGCTGCGGCATAGCCGCCGATGACAAAAAACACTTGCGTTCCACGCGCGTGCCGCTCGAAAAAGCCAAGCACCTCGCCCAGCCAGGGGGCGGCCCAGGACGCCAGCGGCGGATACTGGGCAAAATGGTGCCAGACAATGAGCAACGCGGCAAAAGCACGCAGCGCAAGAAAGAATGGCGACTGGCCGCGCGCCGGCGGCAGGATGACAGGTGAAAGCGTGGCAGACATCGATGCGAACAATAAGTACAAGCGGCACGCGCGCCCCCGTCGCGAGCCCTGAAACGCTAACAGCAGGCAGCGCACCGCCCGATGCGGACGCCCCGGAAAACCGGCAATTTTAACATTTGCGGCAGCGCAGCAAAAGGCTGGCAGCGGTGCAGATGCACTTGCCCCGAAAGATGCGGCCCTTGCCAGCACAAGGACAGCCGTATATTTTTCGGAGCATTGCCTTCGCCCACCCTGCCATGCGCTTCACCCGCCTCTTCCTCAACCGCCTGCTCGACCAGACACCGCCCCGGGACACCGTGGTGGTGATCGACGTACTGCGTTCCTTCACCTCGGCGGCCGTCGCACTGGCGCGCGGTGCGCGCTGCATCTACCCGGTCGAGAGCATTAGCGAGGCAATCACGCTGAGCGCCCGCCTGCCAGAAGCGGTATCAGTCGGCGCGGTCGGCGGTGGCGACCCGATTGCCGGCTTCGACTTCGGCAACACGCCATCGGCGCTCTTGAGCGCCGAACTGGCCGGGCGCGACATGGTCCTCACCACCGCCGCCGGGGTGCGCGGCCTGCAGCGCTTTCGCAATGCCCGCCGGCTCTACGCCACCAGCCTGGTCTGCGCGCGCGCCACCGCTGAGGCCATCCGCCGCGACGGCGCCGACGAAGTCTGTTTCGTGATTACCGGCGAATGGGTGGACCGCGACGGCGAGGAAGACATCGCCTGCGCCGACTATATCGAGGCGCTGCTCTGCGGCCATGTCACGCCGCCCAGCGAATTTGCCCGACGGGCGCGGGTTTCCGACTTCGGCATCCGCTTTGGCCGGCCGGAGTGGCCCAACCTGCCGGCAGCCGACCTTGAAATCGCCGCCGACGTGGACCGTTTTTCCTTCGCGATGCCGGTCGACCGTGAAAACGGGCTGCTGGCGATCCACAACCGCCCGCTGCCCCGCGACTGAAGCTCGCCACTCCTGCACCGGCAGCCAAGGAAGGCGAGGACCGGCAGGCGCGGCCGGAAGAAGCATGCGCGGGCCGCCACCAGCTGCCCTCTCCTGCCACCTGACACGGGCGGCAAACCGGTCCACGCGCCGGATCGGCGCCAGGCACAAAACACGGAGCGCCAGGTAGCGGCACACGCCACAGGCGCCGGCTCAGCCGTAGTGCCGCCGAACCAGGGTTTGCACAGCCTTGGTGCGGGCGATCTTGCCGACGGCGGCGATCAGGAATAAGGGCGAAAAGCTGCCAGCCGTGACGCCGAGCACGATTTCAGTCAGTTCGGAACCCATGATGACACTCCCCAGCAGAGAAAAGACGACCTTCCTCTGCAGGGAATGTGCCAGCCCGCATCACGGGCGATGACCGGCGCCGCCTCAGGCGCGGTGGTCGAGCCAGTATTCCAGGCCCTGGGCGTTGAGTTCGAGGTCAGTGGCCAGCACTTCAACGATCTCAGCCTCCGGCAAACGGCAGCCGTGCGCCCGCAGTTCACTGAGCAGGTAGGCGGTGATTCCGTCCTTGATTGCGGCGTGGCGGCCTTCGCCGGCGGCGGCATGCTGCTCGGCAATCGCCACGTGCTGGTCGAGGCGGCGGCGCAGGGCCTCGGCCTGCGCCGGCACATCGTGCACCTGCGCGTAATGCGTCAGGTACATCGCACTCGGCGCAAAGCTCATCAGGCGGTCGATGGAAGCATGCATCTCGGCCGGGTCGAACTGCGTCGGCGAGGTGGTCGGCAGGATGAACTGGCGGCCGTCGACATCGAACTCGCGGTACGACAAACCGAACATGTCGCCGGTAAAAATTGCGCCGCTTTTACGGTCGACCACGCAAATATGGTGTTTTGCATGCCCCGGGGTGTCGATGCAGAGCAACTCGCGGCCGCCCAGCGGCAGCACCAGCCCGTCGTGCGCGTCGATGATGCGTGCGGCCGGAATCGGCAGAATTTCGCCGTAGACCGTGTCCACGTACTCCTGGCCATAGACGGCGGTAACGCCGGCGACCAGCTTGGACGGCTCGGCCATGTGGCGCGAACCACGCGGATGCACCACCAGCTTGGCGTTCGGCAACTCGCGCATCAGCGTGCCGGCGCCGCCGGCGTGGTCGAGGTGGATGTGGCTGAGGATGATGTAATCGACCGCGTCGCGGCCCAACCCCAATTTATCCAGCGCCGCCAGCACATTCGGCAGCGAATCGTTGCTGCCGGTATCGACCAGCGCCACCCGGCCCTCGTCGACGATCAGGTGGATCGCCGCCAGGATCGGGCGGACATAGCCGGCATCAAAAGCATGAATGCCGTGTTCGTAAGTTCTCCAGTCAAACATTCTCCATACACCTCCGTATTGTTATGCGTCGGCGATTATACTGGCCGCCCCCGTGATTTTTCTGCATGAGCACCGCTCACGACTCCGCTTATGACCCATTTTCTGGCCGACGACGGCGAAAAAATCCACCTCCAGATTTCCGGCACAGGCACGCCGCTGATCCTGCTCCACGGCTGGACCTCCAGCCATCAGGAATGGTTTCCCTTCCTCCCCGAACTTAACGCCCACCACCGCGTTTACCGCTGGGATGCACGCGGCCACGGCGGCCATACCCTGGCCCACCCCGGCTCGGCCACCGTCGAGCGGATGGCACGCGACCTCAAGAACCTGATCGACCACTACGGCCTGGAAAACGCCACCGCCGTCGGCCACTCGATGGGCGCCCTGACCCTCTGGCAATACCTGCGCGACCACGGCACGCACGGCCTCGGCAAGCTCTGCCTGATCGACCAGTCGCCGCGCCTGCTCACCGGCGACGACTGGGAGCACGGAATTTACGGCGATTTCGGCGTCGACCGTAACCGGCAGCTGATCGACTGGCTGCGCGAGGACTTCGCCGAAGGCGTGCTCAAGCTCACCGCGCTCGGCCTCAACCAGCGCGCCCGCGAAAAATACGAAGCCAACGCCAGCGGCTGGCAACGCTCGCGCGCCGCGCTGCAGGCACAAAACCCGGAACCGCTGATCCACTGCTGGGAAAGCCTCACCGCCGCCGACTACCGCGACGTGCTGGCCAACATCCCGCTGCCAACCCTGCTGGTCTACGGCGGACAAAGCAACTTCTACCGCAGCGAAACCGCCCGCTACGTCGCCAACACCATCCCCAACGCCATCCTCAACATCTACGAAGGCACCGACCACTCACCACACCAGTGGCAGCGGGAAAGATTCGTGCGGGAGCTGCTGGGGTTTATTTCAAATAGCTAATTTTGCCAACTACTTTACAGATAAAGCCGCTGTTTTTTTAAGGCAGATCAAAAACACAAAAATCCCAATTGATTCCCCCGAAATGGCTGAATAGCATAGCCAGTCTTGATTAAACCAAAAGAGGGAAAAAGGAATGGCAAGCGTAGTTCTGCAAAGCGGCGCCAGCATGTCCAACGACATCAACCAGGCGATGAGCGACAACGTCAAACAGACCGTCCTGGAAAAGAGCGCCAGCAAAATTTCGGTTTCGATGTCGAACGGCTATTCGGCGGTGATCACCGGTTCTGGCATGACCTACGACAGCAACAACGACTGGGTGGGCGGCACCGGCACCGGCATTACCATCAGCAAGAACGGGCAACTGCTCCTGACCTATAGCAATCTTTCAGTCCCCGGAACCGACAACTCCTTTGATAAGGGTTACGATGGACAGGCACCGGGGCCGCAAGCCGAACAAGCTTTCTGGCTGCGCGACAACGACACGATTACGGGAACCTCCGGCAACGACACCCTGCTCGGCTACGGCGGTAACGACACCCTGACCGGCGGTGCCGGCAACGACCTGATCGATGGCGGCAACGGTTCGGATACTGCCGTTTATTCCGGCAACTCGTCCTCCTACACGATCCAGAAAAACGGCTCGGCCTGGAATGTCAGCAGCGCCGCCGAAGGCACCGACAACCTGACCAACGTCGAACGCATCAAGTTTGCCGACAAGACCCTGGCCATGGACAGCGACGGCAACGCCGGCCAGGCCTACCGCCTGTATCAGGCCGCCTTCAACCGCACCCCGGACAAGGATGGCCTCAAGTACTGGATCACCACCATCGACAACGGCGCCTCGCTCAAAGCCGCCGCATCGGCCTTTACCGAAAGCCAGGAGTTCGCCACCCTGTACGGCGGCAACAATCCTTCGGCCGACATCCTGATCACCAAGCTCTACAGCAACGTCCTTCACCGCAGCCCGGACCAGGGCGGCTACGACTACTGGAAAGGCCAGCTCGCGTCGGGCGGCGTGGACAAGACCGGACTGCTGGTCAATTTCTCCGAATCGACCGAAAACAAGGCTGCGCTGATCGGCGTGATCCAGAACGGCATCGACATCACCTGAAAACCATCTTAAGGATGGTCTGCATAAGTGCAAAAAATTGGATTTGGCGTTCTGCAACCCAATAATTTTCATCTATCCAATTTTTCGAGGATGCACTTGTTCAGGCAATCCTTAACCGACTTGAAAAACATACAAAAATTTTACGCGAATTACCGCAGACACAATTTTCGGGGGGAATTCTCACAATGAGCAGCACCAGCGATTTGATCAGCGCACTTGCAAACGAAAAAAATACAGGATCAATCACAACCAAACAAATTGAAAACGCATACATCACCTTTTTCAACCGCCCCGCAGATTTTGCTGGCCTGAACTACTGGCTTGGCTACAAAGGCAACTTGGTCGATCTTTACAACACGTTTTCAAAATCGCAAGAATATACTGCTCTATTTTCAAATAAATCAAATGCAGAAATTGTGCAAACGGTCTATCAAAACCTTTTTGGCCGCGCCCCTGAGGCAGCCGGGCAGAGTTACTGGGCCGACCAATTAAATCGGGGAACATTGAATATTGGCACAGTTGCAAACGCGATCTGCTCTGGCGCCCAGTCCACCGATAAAACTGCCGTTGACTCAAAAGTAACGGCAGCTACCACATTCACTTCAAACCTAGACACCACGGCCAAACAAGCAGCCTACGCGTCGCTCAGCTCAACGGGACTCAACAGTATCAAGTCCTGGCTGGCAACGGTAACAAGCAGTTCAGGTTTGGTATCTGCGCTAAATACAGCCGGCGACGTCATCAATTCATTGCAAGGAAGTAGCGGTAGCCAGAGCACTTATTCCCTAACCGCCACACGCCCCAATATCTCGGAGGGAAACTCGGGTACGACCAATATGGTCTTTGACTTGACCTTGGATCACGCTGCAAGTTCGAGTATCTCTGTTACCTACCAAACACTGAGTACAGGTACGGCAACTCCCAACGTAGACTTTGTCTCGGCTAGCGGCACGGTGACTTTCGCTGCCGGGAGCAAGACCGCCTCGGTCTCGGTTGCGATCAAAGGCGACACCACGTATGAAGCCAATGAATCGGTTGCCATACAGTTTTCGGGAACCAAGCTGACAGCACCGATCACCGTCACCGGGACAATAACCAACGACGATGCCAGCGCCTCCACCACTGGCACCACCACTGGCACCGGAACCACGACCCCAAGCACAGGGTCGAGTCAAGTTGTCGATATCAGATCTGCATCCAATGGCGCGGACTCGATGCCGCTGAAAACATACGATGCCGGAACCGGGGCAAAGAGCTTCGTCATCGACATCAACAAATCGCATCCGGTTGATGCCACGACCACCATTGCAGGCATCACCATCACCAATTACAACGATGGCAGCCGCGGTCAAGCCAGCATCACCAATTTCGGAAGCGACGACAGCATCCAGATCAGTAATCAAAGTCTGCTGAATATTTTCTCGAAAGATTCGAAAAACGTCGTCTTGAATATCGACGGCAGCAACGGTCATATGGAAACAGTGACATTGATGGGCGCCAACCCGAACATGGCTACCATTTATGATCTGAATGGATTCAATGCACTTCCGGTCGGAGACATTAAGCTGACGCAGGCAACGGCAGGTACAGGCACGACCACCGATTCCAGTACAACGAGCAGTTCCGCCTCCACAAGCTCGGCCCCCAGTCAGACAATCGATATCCGATCGGCCTCGAATGGCTCCGATGCCATGCCCATGCAGACCTATGATGCCAGCGGCGGGGCGAAAAAATTCACTGTTGATATCAACAAATCACACCCGGTTGATGCCACTTTGACCATCGGTGGCATCACCATCACCAATTACAGTGACGGCAGTTTCGGACAGGCCAATATTAATAATTTCGGTGCTGATGACAGCATCCAGATCAGTAACCACATCCTGTTGAATATTTATTCAAAATACTCAACCAATGTACTTCTTACCGTATCCGGGAATGATGGCCATTCGGAAATGATTACCCTGGTCGGAGTAAACCCGGGCATGGCCACCATTTACGATCTGAATGGATTCAATGCTCTTGCCGTTGGGGATATCAGTCTGTAGCCAAGGGAAGCGTAGAAATCGCCGGGATCGCTCGGCGGCAAACGAAAAAAGCCCGGCACACCGCCGGGCTTTTTGTCATCTCAGCCGGTCGACCGTAAAAATCACGGTCAACGACTCACGACCGGGATTTTCAGCGCCTTGCCGCGCCCGCCTGTCTTGCCCGGCGGGCGGCCGAGGGTGAAGTCTTGCCAGAGGTCGCGGCGGCGTTCTTCGGCGCGTTGGGCGTAGCGTTCGCGGACCGGGCCGTAGCCGCGAATGTCCGCCGGCAGGCTGGCCAAGGCAACAGCAGCGGCGTGGTTGGCCGGGCTGAGTTCCTGTTCGACGCGGGCGAGCAGTTGCTCGTAGTCGGCGAGCAGTTGCCGGTCGAGCTGGCGGTCGTGGCTGTGGGCGAAGGGGTCGAGCGCGGTGTTGCGCAGGCGGCGGCAGCGGGCGAGCAGGCTAAGCAGCGGCGTGGTCCAGGGGCCGAAGCGGCGCTTTTGCGGGTTGTTGCCGTTGAGTACCGGCGGAGCGAAGTGGTGCACCACCCGGTAGTCGCCCTCAAACTGTGCCGCGAGTTTGGCCTGGAAGGCCGGGTCGCGGTGCAGGCGGGCGACTTCGTACTCGTCCTTGATCGCCAGCAACTTGTGGTAGTTGTGCGCCACCGCCACGGTCAACGCCTCGCTCCCCGGCAAAACCCGCTGTTCGGCAACGCGGATGCGCTCGACCGCCTGCCGGTAGCGGGCGGCATAGGCCTGATCCTGATACTCGACCAGATGCGCGGCGCGTTGCTCGACCAGTTCGGCCAGCGGCAAGGCAGCGACGGAAGTCGCGGCAGAAGCGACGGCAGAGGCGGCCGCCGACTCGCCGCGTGCCAGGCGCAGCACCTGCGGCAGATCGACCGCTGCCAGCCGCCCCCAGTGGAAGGCGCGGATGTTGGCGGCGACAGCGGCGCCGTTGATTTCGATGGCGCGCAGGATGGCGCCGGCCGACAGCGGGATCAGCCCGCGCTGCCAGGCCATGCCGAGCATGAAGGGGTTGGTGGCAATCGAGTCGCCGAGCAGCGCGGTGGCCAGTGCCGTGGCGTCGAGAAATTCACCGTCGCCGGCGGCGAGCGCGGCGGCGATGCGTTGCTGCATGCCGCTGGCGCCGAATTGCGGGTCGGGGTTGGCCTGCACGTCGCCGGTTCTGGCCTGGCGGGCAAAACCACGCACGAACTCGCTGGTCATCCCCTCGGCGGTATTGACGATGGCGCGCGAGACGCCGGCCTGCAGTTTGGCCAGGGTTTCGTCGCCGGCCGAGACCACCAGGTCGCAGCCGAGCAGCGCGTCGGCCTCGCCGGCAGCGATGCGGGCGGCGTGGATCGGGCTGCCGTCGGCGGCGATGCGGATGTGCGACCAGACCGCGCCGCCCTTTTGTGCCAGCCCGGCCATGTCGAGGGTACTGACGTTCTTGCCTTCGAGGTGGGCGGCCATGCCGAGCAAGGCGCCGATGGTCACCACGCCGGTACCGCCGACGCCATTGACCAGGATGTTCCACGGCCGGTCTAGCGGCGGCAGCTGCGGTTCGGGCAGCGTGGCGAACAGTTCGTCGCCGACGGCCAGCGCCGCCTGCTTGCGCAGTTGCCCGCCTTCAACGGTGACGAAGCTGGGGCAGAAGCCTTTGACGCAGGAAAAATCCTTGTTGCAGCTCGATTGGTCGATCTGGCGTTTTCGCCCGAACGGCGTGTCGACCGTAGTGACCGATAAACAGTTGGACTGCGCGCTGCAGTCGCCGCAGTTGTCGCACACCGCCTCGTTGATCACCGCCCGCACCGCCGGATCGGGAAACTTGCCGCGCTTGCGGCGGCGGCGCTTTTCGGCGGCGCAGGTCTGTTCGTAGATCAACGCGGTGACGCCGGGAATCTCGCGCAATTCGCGCTGCACGGCATCGAGTTCATCGCGGTGGCGGACTTCGGTGCCGCTGGCGAGGCCGACCTCGGCGGTGAATAGCTCGGGGCGGTCGCTGACCACGACAATCCGGCCGACGCCTTCGGCCTGCAGCTGGCGGCTGATGATCGGCACGCTCAAGCTGCCGTCGTGCGGCTGGCCGCCGGTCATCGCCACTGCGTCGTTGAACAAAATCTTGTAGGTGATGTTGGCCTTGGCCGCTACGGCGGCGCGGATGGCGAGCAGGCCGGAGTGGAAATAGGTGCCGTCGCCGAGATTGGCGAAGACATGCTGGCGCTTGGTGAAGGGCGCGCGGCCGAGCCAGGCGACGCCTTCGCCGCCCATCTGGCAGAAGGCGGTGGTCTGCTCCGGCGAGAGCCAGGTCGCCATGTAATGGCAGCCGATCCCGGCCAGCGCCTGCGAGCCTTCCGGCACGCGGGTCGAGGTGTTGTGCGGGCAGCCGGAGCAGAAATGCGGGGTGCGCACGATGGGCACGCTGCTGGCGGCGAGCGCGGCTTCCTTGTCGTTCAAGAAGGCGAGGCGCTTTTCGATGCGTTCGGAGGTGTGGAAGCGGGCGATGCGGGCGGCGATCACCCGCGCGATCATCGCTGGGGTCAGGTCGGCGGCGGCCGGCAGCAGCCAGTTGCCGTGCGGCAGCGCCCACTCGCCCTTTTCGTCGAACTTGCCGATCACGCGCGGGCGGACTTCTTCCTTCCAGTTGTAGAGCGCCTCCTTGATCTGATATTCGAGCAGCTGACGCTTTTCTTCAATGACCAGGATTTCGTCCAGGCCTTCGGCAAAGCGGCGGATGCCTTCGGCCTCCAGCGGCCAGACCATGCCGACCTTGTACAGGCGGATGCCGATCTGCGCCGCCAGCGCCTCGTCGATGCCGAGGTCGTCGAAGGCCTGGCGCACGTCGAGGTAGCTCTTGCCGCAGGTGACGATGCCGAGGCGCGGCGCCGGGCTGTCGATCACCGTGCGATCAAGCTGGTTGGCACGGCAATAAGCCAGCGCGGCGTAGAGCTTGTGGTTGATCAGGCGCGCTTCCTGCACCAGCGGCGGGTCCGGCCAGCGGATGTTGAGGCCGTCTTCTGGCAGCGGGAAATCTTCGGGAATCTTGATGTCGACCGCGAACGGGTCAATCGTCACCGTGCCGGCGGTCTCGACGGTATCGGCCAGCGCCTTGAAGGCGACCCAGCAGCCGGAATAGCGCGACATGGCAAAGCCGTGCAGGCCGTAGTCGAGGTATTCCTGGATATTGGCCGGGGCCAGCACCGGCATCATCATCGCCTTGAACACATGCTCGGTCTGGTGCGGAAAGGTCGAGGACTTGGCCGCGTGGTCGTCGCCAGCGATCACCAGCACGCCACCGTGGCGGGCGGTGCCGGCGGCGTTGGCGTGGCGGAAGACATCGCCGCTGCGATCCACGCCCGGCCCCTTGCCATACCAGATCGAAAACACGCCGTCGCAGGCGGCTTCGGGGTCGAGCGCCAGTTGCTGCGTGCCCCAGACGGCAGTGGCGGCGAGGTCTTCGTTGACCGCCGGGTGGAACTGCACCTGATGCTCGGCCAGCACCTTGGTAGCGCGGGCGTATTCCTGATCGACCGAACCCAGCGGCGAGCCGCGATAGCCGGTGACGTAGCCGGCGGTATTCAGCCCCAGCGCACGGTCGCGCAGGCGTTGCAACATCGGCAGGCGGACCAGCGCCTGGGTTCCGGTCATGAAGACGCGGCCTTTCTGGACCTTGTATTTGTCGTCGAGGCTGACGTCGTGCAGCGGAATCTCGTTCGGCTTCATGCCTCACCTCGGCACGGCACGGGATTGAAACAGCCGGGCGCGGCGGATCGCGGCAGGGCGGTGGGCATGATGTCTCCTTGGTTATTGTCGGCAAACGGCGCATAAGCGCTGGGATGGCTTATGGCAAAGCCCGTGCCACCCAGCGAAACCAATGTTTAAACAAGGCCTTGGGGAAATCAGGCGAGTGGCTGCCGACGCCGACGTATCAATTTCATTACAGATCACCCGCACAATCGTTGTAAAATCATTACACCGTATTGAATTCATTACACTATGCGTATCGACGTGCTCTATCAGGACCGGGTCGGCCTCGGCGAAGCCGTGCTGATGGTGATCGCCCGCCGCCAGCTGAATGTCAGCCAGATCGAGGTCGAACCGGAGCACATCTACATCGACGTGCCGGCACTGGAGCAGCCGCGCTTCGACGAACTGTCGCAAGCGCTGCGCGACGTGCCCGGCGTACTCGCGGTGACGGTCGCCGAAATCCTGCCCGGCGTGCGTCGCCGCCTCTACCTCGAAGCCCTGCTTGCCGGGATGAGCGACCCGGTGCTGGCGGTCGACGGCGACGGCCGCGTGGTGGTCGGCAACGCGGCGGCGGCGGCGCTGGCCGGCGGCAGCGCCCGCACGCTGGCCGGCTGCCGCTTCGGCGAACTGTATGCAGCGCCGGAACTGCACGGCGAACTGGTTGCCAGCGGCTTTTCGCTACCGCCGCGCGAGGTCTCGCTGTGCGGCCAGACTTTCCTGCTCGATGCGCGGCCGCTGGCCGAGGCCGAGCCAACGCGCGACAACGGCCCGGCGCCGGTCGCCGGCGGGCTCCTGACCTTGCATGCGCCGAGCCGGATCAGCCGCCAGTTCTTCGCCCTGCAGCACGCCGAAGCTCCCGGTTTCGACCGCATCCTCGGCGAATCGCCGGCGATCCGCGACCTGCGCCAGCGTGCCGCACGCGTCGCCGGGGTCGAGGCGCCGCTGATGATCCTCGGCGAAACCGGCACCGGCAAGGAGTTGCTGGCGCACGCCTGCCACGCCGCCAGCCGCCGTGCCGGCGCGCCCTTCCTTGCGCTCAACTGCGCCGCCGTGCCGGAAAACCTGGCCGAAAGCGAACTCTTCGGCTACACCCCCGGCGCCTTCAGCGGCGCCCAGCGCGGCGGCAAGCCCGGCCTGCTCGAACTGGCCGCCGGCGGCACCGTCTTTCTCGACGAAATCGGCGAAATGTCGCTCTACCTGCAGGCCAAGCTGCTGCGCTTTCTCAACGACGGCAGCTATCGCCGGGTCGGCGGCGAGCGCGAATTGCGCGTCGATGTGCGCATCGTCTGCGCCACCCACCGGCCGCTGGAGCAGATGGTCGGCGAGCGCAGTTTCCGCGAAGACCTTTATTACCGGCTCAACGTGCTGACGCTCAAGCTGCCGCCGCTGCGCGAACGTGGCGACGACATCCTGCTGCTCGCCGAACAGGCCATTGAGCGCGCCGCTGCGCAGGCCGGCAAGGCGCGCTGCCGGCTGACCCCGGACGCCGTCGCGGCGCTGCGCCAGGCCACCTGGCCGGGCAATGTGCGGCAATTGCAGAACGTCATCTTCCGCGCGGTCACCCTCAGCGACCAAGCCTGGCTTAGCGCCGCCGACCTCGAACTTGCCGGCACCGCCGTCGCCGCCCAGGGCGGCAGCGAGCAGCCGCCAGTACAGGCGGCAAGCGCGATTGCCGCCGACGCCGACTGGGAACACCTGATCGGCGAACGCGAGCGCGAGATCCTCGCCGCGCTCTACCCGCAGCACCCCTCCAGCCGCAAACTCGCCGCCCGCCTCGGCGTCTCGCACAGCAAAATCGCGGCCAAGCTGAAGAAATGGGGGATTGGCTGAGGCGGCTCAGAGTTTGGGCTTATTCCCGGATTGCCATCAGAACAGTGGAGCAGGGACACCGGCAAGATGCGCGACGTCCATAGCCTTAACTCTCTAACGGAAACATGGCCACCCGATTCTTGCCCCCTGCCTTAGCCGCATAAAGAGCGCAGTCGGCATTTTTCAGCAGCACCTCGGGATCAGCCTCTCCCGCCGAAACATGAGCGACCCCGGCACTGGCTCCAACCTTGACCGTCACATTAGTGACCGCCAAACGAATCGGACGTGCAACCGCTTCGATCAGGCGTCTCGCCACTTCGGCAGCCGCTGCGGCGCCCGGACAGTCATTAAGGACAATGGCGAATTCGTCCCCCCCAAGCCGGGCCGCCACATCGCTGGCGCGATTGACGTGCTGGAGGCGGGCACCAATCACCCGCAACACTTCGTCGCCGGCATCATGCCCGTAGGTGTCATTAACCGGCTTGAAACCGTCGAGATCCATCATCACCACGGCACAGGGAATACTGCGCTCACGCCACTGCTCCAACGCCAGTTCGATGGCGGCGTGGAGGCTGACCCGATTGGGCAGATCGGTCAACATGTCGCGATAGGCGAGTCGCTGCATGGTCTGTTCGGTCTTGCGCCGCAGGGTAATGTCCTCGATGGTGAGAATCGCCATCACCGGATCAATTTCTTCGTGCAAGATCAGAGACAGTTCGCACAAAAAGGGCGTGCCATCGGCCTTACGCAGCATGACCTCGATCTTGTCGAGCAACTTGTAGGAAGCCTCGCGCATACGCGCCATCAACGAATCCCAGGTGGCCGGGTCAGCCCAAATCGGAGATGCACCGAAACGGGTTTGCGAGTCGTCCAGCGTGCCGATGGTGCGCACCCAGGCCTCATTGACGCTGACGATGGTCTCGGTGTCGATGCGGATCACCGCCGCCGCCACCGGCATCACGCGCAGCAGATCAAGCAAGCGGGCCTTCATCATGCGTACTGCGGTAATCAGCGGCATGTTCGCCTCATCGCTGACGGGCTGCTCATCCTCGACCAGATTACCCTGGAGGATGCGCTGCGCCAGTGCGATGACATGCTGGCTTTCGTAGCCTTCGCGGCGCAGCCAGATGGCCAGATAGACCATCATGCCGATGAAGGGCAGGAAGTAGGCGATGTGGATGCCAAAAGTGGCCCAGAAACGGTCGTTGTCGAACACATAGATCGGCGCGCCCAGACTTTGCGCATAACCCAGAACCAGATGGTGCAGATAGATGACGACGGTAGCCACGACAATCGTTCGCCAGTCCCGGTAGTAGAGCAGGACACCAATCAGCCCGAAAGCGGAGAAATGCGCCTCGATATCGCCGCCGGTCTGATGAATGATGAGACCGGTAAAGATCATGAAGCCACTGGCCATGAACAGGCGCGTTGCCAGCGCGCCGGCATGGGCGCGATTGAGCCAGAACGCCAGCGACAATGTCGGCAGACCGACCAGCAGGACGGACAGGAAGGTAGCGCGTAACGGCGCCAAGACCAGGCATACGAAGAGCAGGAAGACATTCATGCCCACCATAATGCGGTCGGCGCGCACACGGTAAGGGTGCAGCAGCGGATCGAAAGCGGTCTCGGCCGCCAGCAGACGGCCAATCATCGCGGCACGACACACATCGTGCCAAGCCAGGCATCCCGATACGCCAACCAGGCCAGGACGGACAAGGACCAGGAGAGCCACAGGGCAATCAGGATTTCAGGACGCCGCAAGGCGGCAAGCAGGAATTTCATGGAGGCAGGCAGCAGGATGGAAATTTCAATGCTGATCTTTGGAGTATCGCGTCCCACCCTATATCAGTCAAATCGGGAAACCCGGGCCAACCCGCATGCTTGCCGCCTGCCACCAATCGCCCCCCAGCGATACTCACGACCCATTTCATTTTTCTCTGCCTTTTACGGTCCACCTTAAGCAACAGCGTTTTTTCTGCCCCCCGGTGGGCAGAAAAACCCGGCTGCACCGGCGTCGACCGTGAACATGCGACCCACTCAGGCCGGCAGTACCGGTTTGCCATCGGCCAGCGGGGTGGGCCGGCCGTTGGCGTCGAAGCTCAGGCTGGCCTGAGCCCAGTTCCGGTTCTGGTCGAACAGGTAGCGGTATTTGTCGATCAGCGCTTCGAGCTCGCTCTGGGTCTTGACCCCGGCCAATTCACGCTCGAAGGGCGCGGCCTTGAGCCCCTCGCCGACGTATTCGGTCAGGGTATTCAGCGTGCGCAGCTGGCTATCGAGCGCCGGTTCGCTGGCGAGGGCGGCCTTGAGTTGCTCGGCGTAGGGATAATCCGCCGGCAGCTGGATTTGCCCGTCGCGGTCGTAGCTGATCGAGGCCGGCGCCTGCGGAATGCCGTGAGCCTGCAGCGCACGCGGGAAGGACTGCGCCAGGTGATCGCTCAGGGCCTGCAGATTCTGCGAGTTGGGCAGCAGGATCGGAAGCTCCTTGCCGGCGTTGGCGGCGACAAACCCGGGCGAGAAATAGGTATCGAGGTCGACCGGCATTTCGCCCAGTTGGGTCTGCATCGGGACCCCCTGGCCGCTCCCGGCGACCCGGGAAGCGGCGGCATCGCGCGCGGCCAGCTGGCGCCCGGCGCTGGAAATCGACACGGTGGTTTCACCACCGCCGGCAGCGGTCGCGGCAGGCCTGGCTGCGGCAGCTTCTGCCGCATAGCCCGGCAACGAGGTCCGGTTCACGGTGGAAGCAAAGGGGGAGTAAAGGCTTTTGGCAGAGATTTGCATGCAGGCACCCGATAAGAAGAGCAATCTGCCGGATACCAATCAAGATTCATGCCAAAAGACTGAAGCCGCCTTGATTGCAGCGGCTTTTCGCCTTGCTCCTCAGACCTTCAACCACTCGGCAAAAGTCTGCCGCACCTTGGCCGCCTTCGGGCCAACCACAGCGCGGCAGTAGCCTTGCTCCGGGTTGCGCCGGAAATAGTCGTGGTGGTAATCCTCGGCGACGTGGAATTCGACCGCCGGCACCAGTTCGGTCACGACAGGCGCCGGCCAGATACCCTCGGCGTCGAGGCTGGCGATCATCGCGGCAGCCGCCGCCTGCTGCTCGGGCGAGTGGTAGAAAATCGCCGAGCGGTACTGGGTGCCGACATCGTGGCCCTGGCGATTGCGCGTGGTCGGGTCGTGGACCGTGAAAAACACGGTCAACAGCACTTCAAAGGGAATTTCCCCGGGGTCGTATTCGAGTTGCACCACCTCGGCATGACCGCTGTCGCCACGGCAGATTTTTTCGTAGGTCGGGGCCGGATCGTGGCCGCCCATGTAACCCGGCCGCACCCGCTGCACCCCCTGCAGCGGCATGAACGCCGCCTCGGTGCACCAGAAACAGCCTCCGGCAAAGGTCGCCAGCGCCATCGTTGTTCCTTTCATTGTCTTGGTCGCAGATGGGGCTCGCCGGCGCCGCCGGGGTTCCCCACACCCGCGCGGCTCAGCCCGCGCCCGCCAACGGAGGATACGGCAAGCCCGCCGGCCAGAGCAGGCTTTCCACCACCGCACCGAGCGCCAGCAAGGCCTCGTCCTGCCAGCGCCGGCCAACCAGCTGCAAGCCGACCGGCAGGCCCTCGACCACTGCTGCCGGCAGGCTGAGCACCGGGCTGCCGGTGAGTGAAAACGGCAGGCAGCAACCAACGGCTGCTTCGGCCCAGCCCACCGACTCGCCTCCCAGCACGACCTTGGGCGGCGGCCGCCAGCGCGCCGCGCGGAAGGCCGGGTAAGGCGCCAGCGCCGCGACCGGGCAGAGCAAGGCATCAAAGCCGGCCAGCAGCTGCTCGAAAGCGGCGATCATTGCCTCGCGCGCTGCCAGCGCCCGGGCGTAGCTTGCATGCCGTGCGCCAAAGCCGCGCACGAAGGCAGCCAACGGTCCGCCCCGACGCGGCAAGAAGGTCGCCAGCAGGCGCATCAGCCCGCGTTCGCCGGCCGGTGCCGTGGCGCCGATTTCGCTGCCGGCGATTTCGCCCCACAGCCGCCAGGCCTCGGCCAGCGGCCAGGGCGGCGCCACTTCCTCAACCCGCTGCCCCTGTGCCCGCAAGCTGGCCACCGCCTGCGCCAGCCCCTGGCGGGTACGCGGGCACAGCGGCAGCCCCGGCCACTCGCCCCAGTACGCCAAGCGCAAAGGCTGGACCGGCGGCGGCACCGCCCGCCAGGGCAGCGGCGGCACCTCGCTATCGAGTCCGTCCGGCCCGCACAGCAGCGGCAAGGCCAGCGCCAGATCAGCGCAACTGCGAGCCAGCGCGCCAAAGGACAGCAAATGGCGGACGGTACGCGGCTGGCCCGGCAACTGCGGAATATGGCCGCTGCGCGGAATCCGGTTTTCACTGGCCTTGAACCCGGCGACGCCGCAATAGGCAGCAGGGATGCGGATCGAGCCGCCAATGTCGCTGCCCAGGTCGAGCAAGGAAAACCCCATCGCCACCGCCACTGCGCTACCGCCGGAACTGCCGCCCGGCGTCAGCCCGGCCCCCCAGGGGTTGCCGGTCGGACCAAAAAGCGGATTCCAGCATTGCGGGTCGCCGGCCAGTTCGGCCAGATTGCTTTTACCGACCAGAATTCCGCCTGCAGCCCGCAAGCGCGCGACCACGCTGGCATCCTGCGCCGGGTAATGCAGCGACAGCGGCGGATGCCCGGCGGTGGTGCGCAGATCCACCGTGGCAAAGCTGTCCTTGAGCGAAAACGGCAGCCCGAGCAGCGGCGGCAAGTCGCCCGCTGCGCCCCCTTGGGTCAGCGCACCGGCAGCCACATAGGCCCGGTCGGCAGCAACCGCAGCGGCTCCGGCAGCAGCCAGATCGAGCGTCACCAGCGCGTTCAGTTGCGGATTGTGAGCAGCAATGCGCGCACGACAGGCCGCCAGCAACTCGCTCGGCAACAACTCGCCACTGGCAAAGGCGGCCCGTGCCGCCACCAGCGACGGCCAGCCGGAGGCCGCGCTCATGCAGCCGGCGCCAGCAGCCGGGCGCGCATGCGCGGCAAGCAGTGGGCGACGATCAGGTGATGAAAGGGCGTGACCAGCGCGAGGTACAAGCGGCCGCCAAAGTTACGTGGCTGCACGGCGGTGATCACCTGCAACTCCCCCGGCTGCCAGCGCAGGAGCAAGCGGAAATCAAGATGGCGGTCGTCCTCGCCGAGCAGGACAGCGTCGCGGCTGGCCGCGATGACCCGGAAAATCCCGTAACGCTCGCCCATCACCAGGCGCTGCCCGGCCTGCGGCAGCGGCATCGCGGCCACCTTCAAGCCCAACGGGGCGACCAGGCGATCCCGCCAGCGCATCAGGCGATGCACCCACGGGGCCGGCGCCTGCAAAAACGCCAGCAACAATGCTTCGGCGCCATATTCGGCAGCCGTCGGCAGCGCCACCCGGCGCACATCCTGCCAGGGGTAATCGGCCAGTGAAATCATCGGTTCGACCTCGAAAAAAGGGAGCCGGCGTCGCAACACACGGTCGACGCCCGCCCGGAGCAAAAACCGCCGCAGCGGCTGCGCTCCATTCAGCGGAACAGGCTCAGCGCCACCGGCAACACCAGCCAAAAACCCGAGGCCGGCATCAGCCCCACCCCCAGCCCGAGCAGCAGCAACAAGGCGCCACCCAAAGCCGGGCTGCGCCAGCCCGGCACCTGCCGTTCAAGCAGATCGACCGCCATGCCCAGCAGCCACAGCAAAACCCCGAACAGGAAGAACCAGGCAACGACGCCGCGCAGCGGGTCGCGGCCCACACTATCGAGCAGGCCATCGGCGAACAGTGCCTGCCAGACCTCGGGGAATTCGCCAAAGGCAAACCCGGTATGCACCAGCGCAATCAGGCACAAAGCCCGGCCGCGCCAGCGGCGCGCCGGTACCGCCAGCGGTGGAGAAGATTCAAGGGGGAACATCGCAACTCCCGGTAGTGATTTGCCGGGGAGGATAAGAAGCGGCGCGGGCGGCGTCTTGTATGGAAACGACACGGCGCGGGCGGGGGCGGGGGCTAATTTGGGTACAGGGAGGGCTGAAGGCAAAACCGAGGGAAGATCGGCCAGCGCCTGTCGCCGGCCGTTTGGCTGCCGATCAACTCAAGCGGCTGCTTGCGGCAGCGCGGGCTGCAGGCCACCAAGTCGCGGGGAGTTGAACGGCTCGAATCGACCCAAGCCGGCTATTCGCTGATTCAGAGTACGAATGGCAGGTTTCTGATTGCTGCGGCCGTTTGTGGCAAGTGCTGAATGCGAACAGCTCGGCCAAAGCTTTCCCTCAAGACCAATAGCCAGCAGTAGCTCTTCATGCTGTACGGCATAATTTTGCCTAAATAAACATTATGATTTAATGTGGATGGAATGTCGTCTTTTATGCGTGCGGTTGCGTGCCGTAGTTCTGTTTTCCGCCACATATCTTTCGGTGTGGCTGGAGGTACTACGGCAAAGAGTCACGAGGTGGACGCACAGTCCACGTTGTTATGGTTTCCTCCGCCAAAATACTGAGCATGGAATATATAGAGATTAAACAATGAAATTCCAGATAGAAAGCCTTATTACTAATGAGCAGTCGATACATTTAAGCCGACCTGTCCCTGGCAGAGAAAACATCTTCACAATGCTGGTCGGTAAAAATGCCTCAGGAAAATCTAGAGCGCTCAGCAAGATTGCAAACCATTATTTATTTCCTCACCACAAAAACAACAGAAGCAACTTTGTATATGAATCAGGTAGCTCACTATATAAACCACGCCGCCTAATTGCTGTTTCCAACAGTAGGTTTGATAGATTCCCGAGTGCGGAACAGGTCATAAAATACGGGGAAAAATACAACACTGAATACCATTATCTCGGACTGGGCCAGTTTGGCTCAAGCCCCTACAAGATATTATCAAAATGGTGCCAATCTCTGTTTCTTGACTACCGAAACGATATGTCAAAAAAGGCCAGTTTGTCATGGATATTCGAATACACAGGTTTTTTGCCGATATTTAGCATCGAATTAAAGCGAAAATTCTCCAGAATTCATGGCTATGGAAGCACTATAGATTCGTTATATGATGAATACCAACGCGCCACAGCCACCATGGAGGAAGATACCGAACGTAAATTTGATTTTGAGAAAGATATAATTCCAGCTCTTTACTATTTAAATGAAAGAGTCAGTGATAAGACGCGAACCCTATCGTTCAGAGTCGACCTCCGCCATGATAGCTGGCTTGATAATGAGTCAATTGAATTTGCTCGATTCGCTGCTCCGTTGCTAAGCTGCGGGATTCTACAAGTTTCTGGCTTTCATCTTTACGATATTTCAACGAAGGATAAGCGGACATTTTTCGAAGCAAGTTCTGGACAACAGTGCATGCTGCTAATGTTCTTAGGTATAAGCAGTGCTATCTCCGATGAATCATTAATATGTATAGATGAGCCGGAGATAAGCCTCCACCCCAGATGGCAAGCCGAATTTATTGGCATTGCTCAGAAAGCATTTTCCTTACATCGCGGATGTCATTTTCTGATAGCAACCCATTCCCCCCAAGTTGTTGCCGGGCTTACTTCAGATAACGGATTCGTTGCAGACTTGGAGAGCAACACTCTCACGCACTCAAGCGAATATGCCAAGCGGTCGGCAGATTTTCAATTAACTGAAATATTTCATGAGCCTGGCTTTAAGAATGAGTATCTAATAAGAACCCTCTTGGTTTTAATAGCAAAATTATCTAAAGAGCAATCACTGTCTTATGAAGACGCACAAAAAATAAAGAGCATAGAGTACATCAAGGATCGACTAGAAAGCAGCGACCCCGTACTTCATTTGCTCAACCAAGTCAAAATGCTTTCGCGATAAAATGAAAAAGGTTGAATACAGTGGAACAATTAAGGATTTTGTCGAGCGCTACGACAAAGTTAGTCACTTAATTTGGAATGAAACCAAAGGAGAGATAGTTGAAGTTAGAAAACACATCAGAAACCATTATCTCGTTCAACAGCATTACTGCTGCGCTTATTGCAGAATCGAGAAAAAAGAATCGCATGGCATGACATGGGATGTTGAGCATATCTTGCCAAAATCACTATTTCCAGAATTTCTTTTTGAGCCAGAAAATCTGGCCATCGCGTGCAAAGAGTGCAATGGCCCAAAGGATAATATAAACATTCTGTCCGAACCAAGCAAAAAACAAAAGCAACTCCCGAAAACCAGTGGCGAATACACAATCGTTCATCCACATTTTGATATTTACTCAGACCACTTTGAAGTAACGATAATAAAAAGCCGACGAATTTATAGGTTGCGAAACGGCAATAAAGCGAAGGCGACATATATCGCATGCAATCTCAGTCGATTTGATTATCAGTATGCAGAGTGGGATGACTTCGACGAGGCTTTGGTTTCGGATTTTTCTGAGTTTCTTGATCGATGCCCCAAGGATGCAACCGCCCAAGAAATACAGAAAATGCTGGGACATCTTCGATTTGTAAAAAAAACAAATTTCTAAGAACAAATTGATTCGTGAGCATTTTTTGTTTGTTATAGAAGGCCACCTGACTATCAAACTGTTGTTTGGTTGGATAGAAATGGGCAAGTTATTAGCCTCAGCATCCGTCACAGATTAAACGGCAGTATGTTGTGATTGGCTGATTTAGCCAAGATACCCGACGTAAGAGCTTCCACCACCGAACATCGACAGAGGCTGACGAGTTCGCGTAGGTGGTCTGTCCGGTTTCGGAGTGAAGCTGTACCACAGGAGGGAGTAGATGGCAGTCCGGTTGTGGCCGATTGCTACCTTACTCCTCCCAGCCAACACGCCCCTATCGCCCGCCCATATGCAATGCCGTGATCAACACAGCCGAAACTCCCCAGGCAGCTAATACCCACCCGGCCCAAACAACCTCTGCAGCTGTTCCCGCGCCAGCCGGTAGGGCCAGAAGGCTGGGTCGTCGCTGGCGACCCCGGCGAGCAAGGCGCTGGGGCTGTAGCCGGTGAAGCTGAGCAGGTCGCGGTGCAGGTGGGCCTGGTCGTAGTAGCCGCCGAGGGCGGCGAGATCGGCCAGGCCAGACCAGGCGGGGGAATCGGTGGCGTTGGCCGCATCGGCCGCTGCCGACCGCGCCATGAAGCGCGCCAGCAGCAGGCTGCAGCGGGCCTGCCGGCGGTAACTTTTGAGCGGCTGCCCATAGCTCTGCAAAAAGCGCCGCTCGAACTGGCGCAGGCCGAGCCCGAGGCCGGCCGCCAGTTCGCTGGCCGGCGCGTCCCAGGCCGGTAGCGGCAGTACCAGGTCGGGCGCCGCCGCTTGGCGCATCCGCCAGCCTTGCAGGCAGGCGAACAAGGCAGCGAGCAGCGCGGCTTCGCCAGCCCTCGCTTGACCAACAGCGACTTCACCGGCAGCCACTTCGCAGGTGCTTGAAGCGGCAGCCCCGGCCGCCAGTTCGGCCAAGCGCAACGCCTCGCCGCGCGCTTCGCCAGCGAGCAGGTCGGAAAGCGGCACCGCTTCTTCCATCACCGCCAGCGGCGGCAAGGGCAGCAACTGGCGCAGGCGACCCGGCTGCAGCGAGAGGGTGAGTATCCGCGTGCCCGGCTCGGCGCTGGCCCGGCGGATACCACGGGTACCACCGCAGAGCAGGAAGGGCGCCAGCACCGTATCGCGGCCGGCGTGGTGGAGCGTGATGCGGCCGCGCAGGATGAGCAGGAACAGCGGCTGCAAACCGGCCGGGAGCAGATAGGGGCCGCCCGGCAGGGTTTTCAGCAGCGCATGCTGCACGCAGTCGGCGAGGCCCGGCGGTGGCGGAACGATCAGGTCGGACATGGCGGCGCAGGATAGCACGTCTGCATTTACAGCCGCCGCACCTCGCCGCGCAGGCCATCGACCTCGACCTCTTCGCCATCAGCCAGCGCGGCGAGGATGCCGGGCAGGTTGATCACTGCCGGCAGCGCGAATTCGCGGGCGACGATGGCGGCGTGCGACAGGTAGCCGCCGGTTTCGACCACCAGCCCGCCGGCCTTGAGGAAGAGCGGCGTCCAGCCGGGGTCGGTCGAGGGGGCGACGAGGATTTCGCCGGGCTGCAAGGCCAGCCCCTCGGCCGGGTGGCGCAGGCGGCGGACGCGGCCGCGCACCACGCCGGTCCCGGTGGCGACGCCGCGCCAGACATCGGCTTTCGCGGCTTGGCCGGAATGCCTCGGCGGAGCGACCGCCGCCAGCCCGGCGCTGACCGACGGTATGGGCTCGCCGATGCCGGCGGCTACCGCCAGCGGACTGCATCCGGCGGCATTTTGGGCCGGATTCACGGTCGACCGTGGCAGCGGCGAAAAATCGTCGGCGGGAGCGAGCGCCCGCCATTCTTCCGGCGTCGTTGCCTGCCACTCGGCAAAGCGGGCCTGGCGCTCGGCCAGCCGCGCCTGCACGCCGTGGGCCGGGAGCAGGCCACGGGCGTAGCGTTCGATTTCAGCCGGCAGCAGATGGAAAATATCGTCTGCTGTTGCCAGCACGCCTTCGCCAACCAGCCGGGCGCCGATCTGCAGCCACAGGCGGCGACCGGCGGCGAGCAGCGCGATCAAGGCGCTGCGCGCGGCTTCGCGGCGGTTGCTGTCGCGGGTTGCGGCCTTGACCTGGGCACGGATCAGGCCGCGCGCCCAGAATGGCGCTTCGCGGCGCACCCGCGCCCACGCGGCGGCGGCCGCTGCCTGCTGACGGGCGCGCAGGGCGCCGGCATCAACCTCGGCCAGCGCCGGCAGTTGCGCCAGCAGCAAGGCCGGCGCCTCGGCCCAGCGTGGGCTGCGCAGATAGGTTTCGTAATGCCCGCGATGGCCATAGGTATCGAGAAAGGCAGCCAGCGCGGCGGCGAATTCGGGATCGGCCAGCCACGCCTGCCAGGCCTCGGCCTGGGTCGCTGGCAGGCCGTTTTCGTCCTGTGGCCACGGTCGACCGTGGCGCAGGCACTTTTTTGCCTGCTGCGCCAGCGCGAGCAGGGCGTAGCCTTGCTGCGCGGTGACGCTGGGCTCCCCGTCGGCCAGCAGCGCCGCGCCAAGCGCCGCCCCCTCGCCGGGGAAGAGGCGCTCCAGGGTGTCGAGCAGGAGATTGAGGCTGCCGCCGCCCGAGCCTTGCAGAAAAAACATCCCGACGAACTCGCGCGCCGGCTGCAGCAACCGCTGCAACAAAGCGACGATGGCGTCGGTCTCAGCCGGCAAGGTCCGCGCCCGCAGTTCGCGAGCAATGGCCAGTGCTGTCGCCACCTCGGCATCGCCGCGGCGGGCAAAGGCCGGCGCCCGCCGCAGGTAGGTCAGCAGCCGCCCGCTGCGTTGCAGGCGCTGCCGCCAGCTCGGCGGCGTGGTAGCGATGCACGGCTGGTGGCCGCCCATCAGCGCATTGAAGCGCGCCGGCAGCAGGCCGATGCCGTCCCAGGCCTCCCATTGCAGGATCGCCGCCTCCAGATAGAGCCGGCCGTCAATCAGGCCGGCGCGCTGGATGCCGGGCAGTAGCGTGGCGCCGGCCAGTTTCCAGCCCTGCTCCAGCAGATCGTTGCAGCCGTGCCGGGAAAAATTCCAATCCATCGCCTGCAAGGGCTCCGGCATCACCTCGCAGGTGTTGCCGCGCGTCCAGATCGCCGGCTGGGTACGCAGCGCAGCGTAGGTGTAATGCGGCCGCCGGGTGACCGGCCGGGCCTGGGTCAGCCAGAACTGCGCGCCATCCCAGACCCACTCCAGATCGTAAAACGGCGCGACGAAATCGCAGGCCACCGCCGCATCGCGCAGCAGCGCCGCCAGCGCTTCGGCCTGCGCGGTGTTCAGCACCGGCGCCGTGACTTGCCCGGCCGCCACCGGCCGCCGCTCGGTTCCGCCGCCGGGGGCCGGCAGCGCCTGCAGCGGCTTGGCCCCCGGCCGGCTGGCGAGCAGGCGCCAGACATCGGTCGTATCTTCGGCAAAAAGGTACTCGTCGCCGGCGCACTCTCCGCCGACCAGCGTTTCGCCCAAGCCCCAGTTGGCATGGACGACGATGCGGTCCTCGCGGCCGCTGCGCGGGTCGCAGGTAAAGCCGATGCCGGCGGCGACCGCCGGCAGCAAGGGCATCACCACCACCGCCATCGCCGTGTCACCGGCCAGCCGCAACCCTTGGCGATAGGCCACGGCAGCCGGCGCCTGCAAGGATGCCCACACTTCGCCGACCGCCACGGTCAACGCCGGCAAACCGCAAATATTCAGGCGCGAGACGAAGATGCCGGCGAACGATGCCGCCGCCGCGTCCTCACCAACCGCCGACGAGCGCACCGCCAGCGGCGTCTGCAACCAGCCGCGCGCCGCCAGTTCGGCGTGCAGCAAGTCGACCAGTGCCGGCGGCACACCGGCCTCTGCCGAATTGGTCGCCCCCCCGGTCGCTCCCCCAGTCGCCGAGGCAGTGCCAGCGAGTGATTGCCCGCCGCCGGGCGCCGCCAGCCGGCTCCACGCAGCCGGGATCACGAAGAAATCCGGCACCGGCAAGCCGCGCTCGCGCAGGATGCCCAGTTGCCGCCCCTTGCCGCCAACCTCGGCGGCAGCGGCCCGCGCCGCGCGGGCGGCGTCGTACAAGGCCAATGCGTCGCTGCACCGTTCGCTCATGGCCGCCGCTCCAGACCGCCGCAAATCAGGTCGAGCATCCGCGCAAACTCCTGCGCCAGCGACAAACCCGGATCGGCCAGGCAGCGCAGCATGGTCGCCAGATGCGCGAACTGCAGGTGCATGGCCAGCCACTCGGCCGGCAGGTCGGCGCGGAAATCGCCGGCCGCCTGCCCCTGCGCGATCAACTCGCCAAAAATCCGGTCCATCCCGCTGCGCTCGCGCCCCTCCGCCGGCAGGCGCTGGTCGGCAAGGCGGTAGCGGACGTAGGGCAACAGGAAGTCGCGCCGGCTCTCGCACCACGCTGCCTGCAGTTCGAGAAAGCGCGCCAGCCGCGCCCGCCCCGGCGCCGCCCGCGCCAATTCCGGCTGGATCGCCGGCCACGCGGCACGCAACTCGGCGTGGAAGATATGGCGCAGCAAGGCTTCCTTGGCCGGAAAATGCTTGTACAGCGTCACCTTGGAGACATCGGCCTCGGCCGCGATCCGCTCCATCGTCACCGCCGCAAAGCCTTCAGCCGCGAACAGCGCCCATGCAGTCTCGGCCAGTCGGTCGAGTAATTGCAAACGCTTGCGCTCGCGGCGCCCGCCCTCTTCCTGCCCGGAGTCTGCCTGCTGCATCGCTGTCACCTCGCCAAATAAATTAACGACGTTAATTATTGAACGTCGTTCACTATTTTGCAAGCATGGCGAACGCGCTGACGACGGTCGGAAAAACCAAGTAAAATCGAAAGTTTCGAATCAAGATCGAGTGCATCCGATGAGCACCAGCCCAATGTCCGCGAAAAAGCCCACCTTCCAGGAAATCATCCTGCGCCTGCAGCAGTACTGGAGCCAGCAGGGTTGCGCCCTGCTCCAGCCCTACGACATGGAAGTCGGCGCCGGCACCAGCCATACCGCCACCTTCCTCCGCGCCATCGGCCCCGAGCCGTGGAAGGCCGCCTACGTGCAACCGTCGCGCCGGCCCAAGGACGGCCGCTACGGCGAGAACCCGAACCGTATGCAGCACTACTACCAGTATCAGGTGGTGTTGAAGCCGGCGCCGGACAACATCCTGGAGCTTTACCTCGGTTCGCTCGAAGCCCTCGGTTTCGATCTCAAGAAGAACGACGTGCGTTTCGTCGAGGACGACTGGGAAAACCCGACCCTGGGCGCCTGGGGCCTGGGCTGGGAAGTCTGGATGAACGGCATGGAAGTGACCCAGTTCACCTACTTCCAGCAGGTCGGCGGCATCGACTGCAAGCCGATCACCGGCGAAATCACCTACGGTCTGGAACGCCTGGCGATGTACCTGCAGGGCGTCGAGAACGTTTATGACCTGACCTGGACCGACGGCCTGACTTACGGCGACGTCTATCACCAGAACGAGGTCGAGCAGTCGGCCTACAACTTCGAGCACTCCGACGCCGATTTCCTGTTCACCGCCTTCGGCGCGCACGAAAAGCAGGCGCAGCACCTGATGGGCGCGCAACTGGCGCTGCCGGCCTACGAGCAAGTGCTCAAGGCCGCGCACACCTTCAACCTGCTCGACGCGCGCGGCGCGATTTCCGTCACCGAGCGCGCTGCCTACATCGGCCGCATCCGCAACCTGGCCCGCGCAGTGGCCCAGGCCTACCTCGACTCGCGCGCCCGCCTCGGTTTCCCGATGGCGCCCAAGGACTGGGCCGCCGACGTGCTGGCCAAGCTCGAAGAACAGAACGCCAAGAAAGCTGCTTGATATGACCGCCCCGAATTTGTCTGCCAATCTCCTCGTCGAACTTTTTGTTGAAGAACTGCCGCCCAAGGCGCTGAAGAAGCTAGGCGATGCCTTTGCCACGACGCTGGCCAACTCGCTGAAAAATGCCGGTCTGGCACCGTCGACCGCAGCAGTCACCGCCTACGCCTCGCCGCGCCGGCTGGCCGCGCATGTCACCGATGTCGCCGCCGTCGCCGCCGACAAGCCGGTGGTGCAGAAGCTGATGCCGGTTGCGGTTGGCCTCGACGCCACCGGCAACGCCACGCCGGCGCTGCTCAAGAAGCTGGCGGCACTGGGTGCCGACGCTGCCGCCGTCGCCAGCCTGCGCCGCGAGAACGACGGCAAGGCCGAGGTGCTGTTCTACGACAGCCTGGCCAAGGGTGCGACGCTGGCCGAAGGCCTGCAGAAGGCGATCGAAGCCGCGCTGGCGGCGCTGCCGATTCCCAAAGTGATGACTTACCAGCTGGCCGACGGCTGGAGCAGCGTCAATTTTGTGCGTCCGGCGCATGCGCTGCTGGCGTTGCACGGCAACGAAGTGGTGCCGGTTTCGGTGCTCGGCCTCAACTCCGGTCGCCAGACGCACGGCCACCGCTTTGAAGCCGCCGTCGATCCGGTGATCATCGCCAACGCCGACAGCTACCCGGAAACCCTGCTCCGCAACGGTTCGGTGATCGCCTCCTTCGCCGAGCGCAAGGCCGAGATCGCCCGCCAGCTGGCCGCTGCCGCCGCCCAGGCCGGTGCTGATCTGAAGCCGATTGAGGACGACGCGCTGCTCGACGAAGTGACCGCGCTGGTCGAACGTCCGAACGTGCTGATCGGCCAGTTCGAGGAGGAATTCCTCGCCGTGCCGCAGGAATGCCTGATCCTGACCATGAAGGCCAACCAGAAGTACTTCCCGCTGCTCGACACGGCCGGCACGCTGACCAACAAGTTCCTGGTGGTCAGCAACATCCGTCCGGAAGATGCGAGTGCGGTGATCGGCGGCAACGAACGCGTGGTCCGCCCGCGCCTGGCCGACGCCAAGTTTTTCTTCGACCAGGACCGCAAGAAGTCGCTCGAATCGCGCCTGCCCGGCCTGGCCAAGGTGGTTTATCACAACAAGCTGGGCACTCAGGGCGAGCGCGTTCAGCGTGTGGCCGCGATTGCCCGCGCGATTGCCGACGAACTCGGCGGCGGCGAACTGACCAAGCAGGCCGAACAGGCCGCGCTGCTGGCCAAGGCCGACCTGCTCACCGACATGGTCGGCGAATTCCCCGAACTGCAGGGCATCATGGGCCGCTACTACGCCCAGCACGACGGCCTGCCGGCCGAGGTCGCCGATGCCATCGAAGACCATTACAAGCCACGCTTTGCCGGCGACAGCCTGCCGCGCAGCCGCGTCGGCGTCGTCGTTGCGCTGGCCGACAAGCTGGAAACCCTGGCCGGGATGTTCGGCATTGGCCAGATCCCGACCGGCGACAAGGACCCCTTCGCACTGCGCCGCCACGCCCTGGGCGTGATCCGCATGCTCGCCGAGAACGATCTGGCGCTGCCGCTCGACCGCCTGCTCAACGGCGTCTTCGCGCAGTTCACCGGCGTCGATGGCTTCCAGGCCAACCCCGCCGCGCTCTCCGCCTTCATCTACGAACGCCTGGCCGGCAACCTGCGCGAGCAGGGTTACAGCGCGCAGGAAGTCGATGCCGTGGTCAGCCAGCAGCCGCAGCGCCTGGGCGACATTCCCAAGCGCCTGGCTGCGGTGCGCGCCTTCTCGGCCTTGCCTGAAGCCGCCGCGCTGGCCGCCGCCAACAAGCGGGTCGGCAACATCCTGAAGAAGATCGAAGGCACGGTCGAAGCCCGCGTCGATCCGGCGCTCTTCGTCGAAGCCGCCGAAACCGCGCTGCACGCAGCGCTGGTCGAGGTCGTGCCGCAGGCCGACGCCGCTTTCGACACCGGCGACTACACCCAGTCACTGACCGCTTTGGCCGCGCTGCGCGCGCCGGTTGACGCCTTCTTCGACGGGGTCATGGTCAATGCCGACGACCCGGCGCTGCGCGCCAATCGCCAGGGCCTGCTGGCCAAGCTGCACGCGGCAATGAACAAGGTCGCCGACATTTCGCGTCTGCAGTAAGCTCCGCTGCCGGGCGGCCGATGCCGCCCGGCTGTTTTTCCCCGCTGCCCCCCGTCCCTTTTCCGCCTGCCGCCCATGCCCACCAAGCTCGTTATCCTCGACCGCGACGGAGTGATCAACTTCGACTCGGCCCAGTTCATCAAGAGCCCGGCCGAATGGAAGCCGATTCCCGGCAGCCTCGAAGCCATCGCCCGTCTCAACCAGAACGGTTACCGCGTGGTGATCGCTACCAACCAGTCCGGCGTCGGGCGTGGCCTGTTCGACATGGATACCCTCAACGCCATCCACGGCAAGCTGCACAAGGCGCTGGCTGCGGTCGGCGGGCGCATCGACGCGATTTTCTACTGCCCGCACGCCGCCGACTCCAAGTGCGACTGCCGCAAGCCCAAGCCAGGCATGTTCAAGCGCATTGCCGAAACCCTCAACGCCGACCTCAAGGGCGTGCCGGCGGTCGGCGATTCCTTGCGCGATCTGCAGGCTTCGGCAGTGCTCGGCTGCCAGCCGATGCTGGTACTCACCGGCAAGGGTGAAAAAACCCAGGCCGAAGGCAATCTGCCGGAAGGCACTCAGATTTACCCCGACCTCGCTGCCGTGGTCGACACCCTGCTCGCGAAAGGCAAGGCATGAAGCTGCTCCGTTCCACCCTGTTCATGCTCTATGCGCTGCTCTGGTCGGTGCTGACCGCGCCGCTGGTGATCGTCGGCGCGCTGACCCTGCGCGGCTTGTGGGGCTACCGCCTGGGCAAGCTGTGGCGGCTCGGCACGCAGTTCGGCGTCGAACACATCCTCGGCATCCGCCCACGCGTGATCGGCCTTGAAAACATGCCGCAGGAGCCCTGCGTGATCCTCGCCAAGCACCAGTCGGCCTGGGAAACGATGACCCTGCAGGACTACGTGCCGCACGGCGCCTACTGCGTCTTCGTGCTCAAGAAGGAACTGCTCAAGGTGCCCTTCGTGGGCTGGGGTCTGGCAGCAATGAAAATGATCTCGATCGACCGCGCCGCCGGCAAGGAAGCGCTCGACCAGGTCGTGACCCAGGGCCGCGAGCGGCTGCAGCAAGGCTTTTACGTGATCATCTTCCCCGAAGGCACGCGCGTTGCGCCGGGCCAGACCAAGCGTTACAAGGCCGGCGGCGCCTACCTGGCAACCCGTGTCGGCTGCAAGGTGGTGCCGGTCGCGCACAACGCCGGCGAACTGTGGCCGCGCCAGGCCTTCATCAAGAGCCCGGGCGAGGTTACGGTCAGTATCGGCCCGGCCTTCGACGCCACCGGCATGAGCGAGGCCGAGGTCAATCGCCGCGCCGAAGCCTGGATCGAAGCCGAGATGCGCCGGATTTCGCCGCACCGTTACCCGGAGCAAGTCGCTGCCAACGCCTGAGGCCCTGCCCGAACGGCAGATTGTCCTGGCTGGCCAATGCGTGCGCTACCGCTTGCGCCGTAGCCGCCGGCGCAGTACCGGCCTGCGCATCGACGGCGCCGGCCTGCTCGTCGCCGCGCCCTTGCGGGCGCGCATCGGCGACATCGAAAGCCTGCTGCAACAACACCAGCAATGGGTGCTCGACAAGCTCGCCGCCTGGCGCGAGCGCCCGCCGCCGGCGCCACTGGCGCTGCACGACGGCGCCCGGATTTTTGTCCTCGACCGCGAGTTGACCGTGAGTATCGCAACCGCCGGCCGTGCCAGCTGGCAAGTCGACGGCAGCACGCTGCAATTGCGCACCACACCCACGGTCAACGCCGAAAAATGCCTGAAAACCGCGTTGCAGGCGCTCGCCCGCGAGCATTTCGGCGCCCGGCTGCAGGCGCTGGCGCCCTTGCTCGGGGTTACCGCCCCGCCCTTGCGCCTGTCGTCGGCACGCACCCGCTGGGGAAGTTGCAGCCGCCGCAACGGCCAGGCGACGATCATGCTCAACTGGAAGCTGTTGCTGCTGCCAGCGGCGCTCGGCGATTACGTGGTGATCCATGAGCTCGCGCATCTGCACGAAATGAACCACAGCCCGCGCTTCTGGTCCCATGTCGCGGCAGCCTGTCCCGACTGGCAGGCACGGCGCGCCGAACTGCGCCGCCTGGGGCGACAACTGCCGGAATTTGCCGGCTGAAGCCAGCCGTTCCCGGCCACCTGTTTTTTTCATCACTGACTGAATTTCATCATGCGCATCCTGCACACCATGCTTCGCGTCGGCGACCTCGACCGCTCGCTCGCCTTCTACACCGAAATCCTCGGCATGCGCCTCTTGCGCCGTCAGGACTACCCCGAGGGCCGGTTCACCCTGGCCTTCGTCGGCTACGGCGATGAAGACGCCAATACCGTGCTCGAACTGACCCACAACTGGGATACCGCCAGCTACGAACTGGGCAATGCCTACGGCCACATCGCGCTGGCGGTGCCGGACGCGGCCGCAGCCTGCGCCGAGATCAAGGCGCGCGGCGGCAAGGTGGTGCGCGAAGCCGGACCGATGAAACACGGCAGCACCGTGATCGCCTTCGTCGAAGACCCGGACGGCTACAAGATCGAGCTGATCGAACGCGCCTGACGCGGATCAAAGCCGGGAGCGGCGACCGGCGCGGACAATGCTCGGCAAGGAGTCAGCACCATGAGCCTGCACGAACATTTTCCCGACTATTTCTCCCGTATCCCCGGCATCACGCTCTATGACCCGCTCGCCGAACTACTCGGCGCGCCGGTTGATGGCTTGCTGCACTACCGCTTCAGCGATGCGGTGCGGCTGGCCGGCCATGCCTGCCCGACGGTCGCAATAGCCTGGCTGAGCACCACTCGCGCACTGACCGCGCTGTACCCGCAATCACCTCCGCAGCGCGGCCAGATCGAGGTCGCGCTGGGCGATTGCGAAGATGCGGGGGTCGCAGGAGTGATCGCCAGCATAGCCGGCCTGCTCACCGGGGCCGCCGGCAACGGCGGTTTTCACGGACTGGGCGGCCAGCACCGACGGCGCAGCCTGCTGCAATTCGGGGTAAACGGCGTGCAGCAACTGCGATTCCGCCGCTGCGATACGAGCCAGGCGGTCGCCTGCCAGTTCAATCTGGCGGTAGTCCCGGGACACCCGCAGACCGGGGTGCTGCTCGCCGGCATCCTCGCCGGCGAAGCCAGCGAGGAGCAGCGCCGGCTGTTCGCCAGCCTGTGGCAACAGCGGGTTGAGCGCATCCTGTGCCAGCCCGAGGCTTACCCGGGCCTGCTGTCTCTTGCTTGACGGAGGCGCCGGCGGGGCATTTGTCAGCTCTGCTAAAATCGGGAAACTCAACTCCTTCCGTCCACCATGCGTCGCCTCTTTGCCACCAGCCTGCTCCTGTTGCTGAGTGCCTCCGCCGTCGCCGAGGTCCGCAGCCAGCTTGACCGTATCCTTGCCGACAAAACCCTCCGGGTTTGCGTCTGGCCCGACTATTTCGGGATCAGCTACCGCGACCCGAAAAACCGCCAGCTGACCGGCATCGACGTCGACCTGGCCAAGGGCCTGGCCCGCGACCTCGGCGTCGGCCTTGAATTCATCGACAGTTCGTTTGCCCGGCTGATTCCCGATGTGCTCGAAAACCGCTGCGACATCGCCATGTTCGCCATTGGCATCACCCCGCAACGCCAGGAAAAACTGCGCTTCACCCAGCCGCACCTGGCCAGTGATATTTTCGCCATCACCAGCCAGAGCAACCGCCGGATCAAGAGCTGGGCCGACATCGACAAACCCGGGGTGGTAGTGGCGGTGGCCAAGGGCACGCTGCACGAACCGGTGATGCGCGACAAGCTGAAAGCGGCAACGCTCAAGGTCTTCGACACCCCGCAAGCCCGCGAGCAGGAAGTCGAGTCCGGCCGCGCCGATGTGTTCATGACCGACTACCCGTTCAGCCGGCGAATGCTCAAGACTACCGACTGGGCCCGGGTAATCCGCCCGGACGGGGTCTATCATGTGACCCCTTACGCGTGGGCACTGCGCCCCGGCGACGACCGCTGGCATGGCCGGGTCGAACAATACCTGCTGCAGGCCCGGCGCAACGGCGAGCTCAAGGCTGCCGCCGAACGCCACGACCTGCTACCGATTGCCCTGCTCAACTAAGCCGCATCCGGACATGAAAGCCATGGCATGAATCATCGTCAGCAACGCAAGCTGACCCTGCTCCTGATCGGGTTGCAGGTGTTGCTGGTGCTCAGCGTGGTGATCGGCGTCGGCAGCAATCTCTACACCCTGCGCCAGGAGGCCCTGACCCGCCACCGCGAAGCAGCCCGGCAACTGGCCACGCTGTTCGAGGATCAACTGACGCAGACTCTCAACCTGACCGAAATCAGCCTGCGCGGGCTGGCCGAGACCCTGGCTGACAGCGGCGGCAACGAACAGCAACTCGAACATGTCCGCCGCCGCCTGCTGTTCCTCCGCTCGCTGTCGCTATTCGACGCACAGGGCCGGATCATTGCCAGTTCCAGCCCCGAAAACGTTGGTCGGCAACTGCCGCCGGCCGACTACCACCCTTTGCCCCGGGGCGACGAGGCCGCCGATTTTCTCCGCCTCGGCCCGCCACACGCCGGCCGCGACCTGGCCGACGCGCAAGCGCTGACCCCTGCGGCCAGCGCCCCCGGGGATGCAGTCACACTACTCCCGGCACAACTGCAGACGCAGGTTCATGGTCGCACCCTGCGGCTGCTGGCGGCGGTCAACCCCGACTACCTGCTCAACCGCATCCAGCGCCACATCGATCCGCGCCTGACCCGGGTCGCAATCGCCACCCAGAGCGGACAACTGGCGCTGGCCAGCGACGAACGCCTGGCGATCGGCAGCCGTTTCCTCGATGCCGCGCTGCTCAACGAACTGCGCGACGTTGCCGAAGAAAGCCGCGACGACGGGGAAACCCTGTCGGTCTATCGCGCTTCGCGCAGCTATCCCCTGTTCGTCGCCGTCACCGTTGACCGCGAGCGGGCGCTGGCCGAATGGCAGGAGGCTGCACGCAATACCCTGTGGCTGGCCGGCAGCGCGCTGCTGGCGCTGTTGCTGCTGACCAGCCTGCTGATTGCCCGGCTGCGCCGCAGCCTGCGGGCCGAAGCCCGGCTGCAGGATGAACGCAAACTGGCGGCACGGGTCTTCGAGCAGAGCAGCAACGCCATCATCGTGACCGATCCCGAGCAGCGGATTGTCACGGTCAACCCGCGCATGGAGCAGATTTCCGGCTATCGGCCGGAAGAACTGCTTGGCCGCACACCCCGGGTCTTTTCTTCTGGCCAGCATGACCAGGCCTTTTACGCGGCAATGTGGCGGGACATCAACGACAAGGGGCTATGGCAGGGTCTGATCACCAACCGGCGCAAAAACGGTGACCTGATCGACGAGTGGCTGAGCATTTCCAGCGTCCGCAACCGTGACGGCGCTCTTTCGCACTACGTCGGAATTTTCGAGGATGTCACCGAGGAACGCCGTCGCGACAGCCTGATCCGCCGCCTCTCGCGCGCCGTCGAGCAAAGCCCGGCAAGCATCGCGATCACCAACCTCGAGCCCGCCATCGAATACGTGAACCCGGCATTCGAGGCAGTCACCGGCTATGGCTCCGAAGAGGTTTGCGGCCTCAATCCGGCCCTGCAGCAATCGGGCCTGACCCCACCGGAAACCTATCGCAGCCTGTGGGCCACGCTCGCTGCCGGCGAAGTCTGGCGCGGCGAATTCATCAACCGGCGCAAGAATGGCGAGATTTACTACGAAAGCGCGGTGATCGCGCCGATCCACGACGAAACCGGGCAAACCACGCACTATGTCGCGATCAAGCAGGACATTTCGCAACAGCGACTGCAGGCACTGCGCCTGCAACGACAGCTGGCGGCCCTGCATGCACTCAACAACATCGTCGCACTGACCGGACTGGAGCCGCGCGAAACCTTGCGGGCAGCGCTACGGGTCGCGCTCGACCACCTCCATCTCGACTACGGGATCATCAGCGAGATCGACGAAACGCGCGACCACTACCGGATCGAAGCCCAGGTCTCGCCGCCCGATACCCTGCAGGACAACCAGGAGTTTCCGCTCGGCCGCACCTATTGCCGGGATACCCTGCACCGCGACACACCGCTGGCGATTGCCGATGCCCGCCTCCATGCCGGCGGGGAACACCCCTGTTACCGCGAATTTGGCCTGGCCTGCTACCTTGGCATCCCGATCCAGGTCGGCGGGCAGCTGTACGGGACCCTGAATTTTTCCTCGCCCTATCCGCGCGACCACGATTTCGACCCCTCCGATCTTGAATTCCTGCGGCTGCTGGCACGCTGGGCCGAGGCCTTCCTTGAACGCCAGCATTTTGTCGAGGAACTCGAACAGGCACGCAATGAGGCCGAAGCCGCCAACGTTGCCAAGAGCCAGTTCCTGGCCAACATGAGCCATGAAATCCGCACCCCGATGAACGGCATCATCGGGATGAGCGAACTGCTGCGCGGCAGTCCGCTCAACAGCGAGCAGCAAGACTACGCCGAAACCATCCGGCGCAGCGCCGAAGGCCTGCTCGGACTGATCAACGACATTCTCGATTTTTCCAAGGTCGAGGCCGGCAAGCTGCTGCTCGAACAGATTGCCTTCTCGCCCTCGGCCCTGCTCAACGACATCACCAGCCTGCTGCACAACCAGGCCGAGGCCAAGGGTATCGACCTCCACCCCCGCGTCGACGGCAGCCTGCCGCCGGCACTGCTGGGCGACCCCGGCCGACTCCGGCAAATCCTGCTCAATCTGGTCGGCAACGCGATCAAATTCACCGCCAGCGGCGAGGTGGAAATCCATCTCCGGGCCGAAATGCCGACTGCGGGACAATGCCTGCTCCACTGCCGGATTCGCGACACCGGCATCGGCATGCCGCCGGAGGTAGTCGCCGGCCTGTTCTCGCCCTTCTTCCAGGGCGATGCCTCAACCACCCGCCGCTTTGGCGGCACCGGTCTCGGCCTGTCGATCTGCCATCGCCTGATCGAGCTGATGGGCGGCCGGATTTCGGTCAGTTCCAGCCCCGGCAAAGGCAGCATCTTCAGCTTCGTGCTGCCCTTCGCCACCGGTCAGGCGCTTGCCGACGCGCCCCCCCGCGCAGAATCCGCCAACGAACCACGCCCCGGCCTGCGGGTACTGCTGGTCGAGGACAATGCAGTCAATCGCAAGGTGGCCGGCGCATTGCTCGACAAACTCGGCTGCCTAGTCAGTCATGCCGAGCACGGCGGCCAGGCGCTGCAATGCCTGACACAGGAAACCTTCGATCTGGTCCTGATGGATTGTCAGATGCCGGAAATGGATGGATTCGAAGCTACTCGCCAGTTGCGAGCCGGCGCTGCCGGTACGGCAGCACGTACGATCCCGGTGATCGCCATGACCGCCAATGCCATGACCGGCGACCGGGAAAACTGCCTGGCGGCGGGGATGGACGACTATCTGGCCAAGCCGGTGCGGCGCGATGAACTGGCAGAAATGCTCGCCCGCTGGTCGGCGGCCGGGCGCCGCCCCCCCATCTCAGACGCCGACTGACAGCGGCCGTAACGGCTTGCGGCGCGGCTCGGTACAGAGCCCGCGATAAAGCGCAGCCAGCCGGGCCGCCATCGCCTGGTCCGACCATTCGCCGGCCAGCACCCTTGCTTCATGCCCCAGTTGCTGGCGCAGCGCCGGCAGCTTGAGGCAGTCGGCCAGGACTGCACCGAAGGCGGCGGGTTCGTCCGGCGGCACCCGGCAGCCGCGCCCGCTGCCGAGAATATCGACCGTTCCCATCTCGGCCAGCGCCACCACCGGCAAACCAGCCGCCATTGCCTCCAGCAGTACCAGGCCCTGAGTCTCGGTACGCGAAGCAAAAGCGAAGACATCGGCCGCCGCGTAGCAATCGGGCAACGCCTGCCGGCGATCGAGATAGCCGACAAAACGTACTTGCCGCTGCAAGCCGGCAGCCGCCACCTGGCGCTGCAATGCCGGCAGCGCCGGCCCTTCGCCGGCAATCAGCAGCAAGGCCTGCGGGCAGCGCTGCTGAACGAAGGGCATCGCCCGCAGCAGAAAATCGATGTTTTTTTCATGCGCGACCCGCCCGACGTAGAGCGCCAGCGGTTGCTCCGGGAGAATTCCATGCCGCCGGCGAAAAGCGGGACCATCGCCGGTAGCAAACTGATCGAGAGGAATCCCGGTCGGCAGGACCGAAATTGGCGTATCGACACCGTAGCTCTCGAGGCGCTCGCGCATCAGCGTCGAGGGCACCACCAGGGCATCAAGCTGGTTGCACTGCTGCCGCGACAGCGCCCGAGCCGCCGCGCGCAGGCCAGGAGCTGCCAGCTGCCGCAGCCAGGCCGGTGCATAGTGTTCGACATATGCTTCGAACAAGGTGTGATACGTCGCCAGCACCGGCAAGCCCCGCCTGCGGGCGGCGCGCAAGCCGGCGTAATGGGCCACGAAGGGCGTCTGGATGTGGATCAGGTCGCAATCGGCAGCCGCCGCCATCACCGCCTGCTGCATCGCCCGCCAGCCGGGCAGGCGATCCTCGGGATCGCCGGGGACCGGCCGCCCAGACACCCGGAGGATGTCCGGCGTGGCGGCCTCGTCGCCGTATTGCGGCACGACCAGCCGCACCTCGACTCCCTCGTTCGCCAGACAGCGGCGAAAGGTTTCGATTGACGTCGACACCCCGTTGATACGCGGAAAATAAACATCGGAAACCATCAAGACCCGCATTCAAACCTCCGCAGTTTGGCGGCGCCCGGGCGCCGGCGCATCGGGCGGCAAGGCCGGCTGCCGCCCGCCCCAGGCCACCAGTTCGAGGCGACCGTCGAGATGCTCGACGATCGCGGTACAGGAATCGACCCAGTCGCCACAATTGACGTAGGTCAGCCCGCCGATCTCACGAATCTGCGCCCAGTGGATGTGACCGCAGATGACCCCGTCGAGCCCGCGCTCCCGGGCATGGTGGATCGCAGATTCCTCGAAATCGAAAATGAAATTGAGCGCCGTTTTGACCTTGCGCTTGGCGTAGCCGGCCAGCGACCAGTAGCCGGCAATCCCCAGCTTGCGCCGCCCCCACGATAGCCAGTGGTTGAGCCGCACCAGCAGGTCGTAAGCCTTGTCACCGAGCAGCGCGACCCAGCGGTGATGGCGTGTCACCTGATCGAAAACGTCGCCGTGGATGAGCAGGAAACGACGGCCGTCGGCGGTCTGGTGCACCTTTTCGCTGACCACCTCGATATTGCCGAAGGCGGTGTCGCAGTAGTCGCGCAGCGCCTCGTCGTGGTTGCCGGGGATGAAAACGATGCGCTCGCCGTGGCGGGCGCGGCGCAGCAGCTTCTGGACCACGGTGTTCTGCGCCGCAGTCCAGCAGATGCCGCGACTCATCGCCCAGAAATCGACGATGTCGCCGATCAGGCAGGTCTGTTCGGCGCTGTACTCGCGGAGGAAATCGACCAGCCGCTCGGCCTGACAGGCGCGCGTGCCGAGGTGGATATCGGAAAGAAACAGGGTGCGGACATGAGGCATGCCGCGACGATAGCCGGGGCAGATGAAGCGCCGGTGACAGCGCCATGACGCCCCGGTGACGACCGCCGCCCAGCGCAGCGGTCGCCGGCTGGCGGTTTAGAGGTGCAGGTAACCCATGATTCCGACCGCGACGCCGAGCGCCGAAGCGCCATAGACCGCACCGAGCAGCCAGCGCTTTTTGGTCAGCAGGGCGATCGCCGACAAGGCGATGGCGATCTGCAGCAGCGTGGTCGCCAGCGCCCAGCGCTCGTGCACGTGCATTTCCTGCTCGCTCTTCTTGTCGAACTCTTTGGCCGTGGCTTCCAGCTTATCGGCCTCGGCCTTGATTTCCTTCTTTTCTTCCTTGTAGCGCTCGACTTCCTTCTTGTAGCGCTCCTGCACTTCGCCGCTGGTCAGCGTGATCGAGAGTTCGGCCAGGTTCTGCTTATTGCTCTTGGCCTGGTAGTAGTTCCACTGGTTCGATGCCGAGGTCTTCTGGATCGCGGCTTCGTTCTTGTAGAGCAACGCGGCGTTCTGGGTATGGCCGCCCATGTAGCCGAAGATCGCGCCGACCGTCGACAGGATGGCGGTGGTTACCGCAATGCGCGAGGTGAAGCTGTCGCCGCCGTGCTGGGCGGCATGTTCGATTTCATGATCGTGCGGACCGTGGACGTGAAAACCGTGACCGGACATGGAGTGCTCCTGTAGGGGTATCGATTAAGCAAATGCGGGGCCGGATTTTAACCGGAGCGAGCCAGGAACATGCCAGCCCGACTCATTTACGGTCGACCGGGAAAAATGCTCTTTTTTCCGGTCGACCGTGTCTGGCCGGGGTTTCAGACGCCGCTGATCCGGCTGGCCGGGAAAACGGCTGCGAAACGACTGCCATGGCCCGGCTGGCTGCGGATTTCGAGCCGGGCCTGATGGCGGCTCAGGGCGTGCTTGACAATGGCCAGGCCGAGGCCGGTGCCGCCGGCATCGCGGGAGCGGCCGCGATCGACCCGATAAAAACGCTCGGTCAGGCGGGGGATGTGCTGCGGCTCGATGCCGATCCCGCTATCTTCGACAGCAAATTCGCCGCCGTTGGTATCGGCCCGCCAGCAAATCCGCACCGTGCCACCTTCCGGCGTATAGCGGACGGCATTGGCGACCAGGTTGCCGAAGGCACTGACCAGTTCTCCTTCGGCGCCGCGCAGGTCGCCGCAGCCATCGCTATCGAGCACGATCTGGTGGCGACCGTTGGACAAGGCGGCGGCATCGCGCTGCAGTTTGTCGAGCAGGCTGGCCATGTCGATGCTTTCGTAAGCCGGCGGCGGCGAGGCCTCGATTGACGACAGGGTGAGCAGATCCTGGACGATGGTCAGCATCCGCTTCGACTGTTCGCCCATCAGCTGCAGGTAATGCGCCTGCGCCTCGGCATCAAGCTCGATTTCCTGCAGGGTTTCGATGAAGCCGCCCAGCACCGTCAAGGGTGTGCGCAATTCGTGCGAGACATTGGCCACGAAATCGCGGCGCATGCGGTCAAGCCGCTCGCTCTGGGTCACGTCCTTGACCTGCATCAGCCGGTTGTTCTCGGCGTAGGGAATGATGTAGATCGAGAGTACCAGATCCTTGATCCGGTCCGAACGCAGGGTCAGTGGCTTGCTGAAGTCGCGGCCTTCAAGATAGGCGGCAAACTCCGGCTGGCGGACCAGGTTGACCACCGCCTGCCCCCGGTCGCTGGCGATGCGCAGCCCCAGCTGGTCTTCGGCGGTATGGTTGCAGAACAGGATGTTGTCGTTACGGTCGAGCAGGACCACGCCGTCGGTCAGTGCCTGCGCCGCAGCGATCAGCATCGAGATTTCGGCATCGCGGCGAGCGATCACCCCGCGCATTTCCTTCTCGTGACGGTAGAGGCGACCGAACACATTGTCCCAGTCACCTTCGCCTTCGAGCGAAGCATCGAGCACCGGATTGCGCGACCAGCGCTCAAGACGGGAAAAATTGCGCAACTGGAACAGCAATTGCACGACCAGCGCCAGGCTGAACAGCGCCCAGCCGATCCAGGCCCCGGCAAAGTAACCTGCCGGCCAGGCCAGCAATGCCGCGCCGAGAATCGGCACCAGCACCCGGAACAGTTGCGCACGCATCGTTCAGGCTCCGCGAAAACGGTAGCCGGTGCCACGCACCGTCTCGACCCGCTGGTCGTGCCCGGTTGCTTCGAGCGCCGCCCGCAGGCGACGGATATGGACGTCGACCGTGCGTTCCTCGATGAAAACGTGGTCGCCCCAGACTTCGTCGAGCAACTGGGCACGGGTATACACCCGTTCCGGATGCGTCATGAAGAAAAACAGCAAGCGGAATTCGGTCGGTCCGAGTTCGATCGGCTGCTCGCCGGCCAGTACCCGGTGCGTCGCCGGGTTCAGCGACAGGCCGCCGACCTCGACCGCTTCACCGGCCAGATGCGGCGCCCTGCGGCGCAGCACGGCACGGACGCGGGCGACCAGTTCCTTCGGCGAAAAGGGCTTGGTCACGTAATCGTCGGCTCCGGCCTCCAGCCCCTGGACCTTGTCCTCTTCATGGACCCGGGCCGTCAGCATGATGATCGGCAGTTCGCGGGTCCGCTCGTCGCCGCGCAGCTTCTTGGCCAGCGCGACACCGGACTGGCCGGGCAGCATCCAGTCAAGAATCACCAGGTCGGGCAAGGCGGCGCGGATCGCCGAATCGCCCTCTTCGGCGCTGCCGGCACGGACCACCAGGAAACCGGCGTGCTTGAGGTTGATGGTGATCAGTTCCTGGATCGCCGGCTCATCCTCGACCACCAGAATCGTCGGTGTCACTTGGCGGCCTCCTTGAGGTGGCGGATGTCGCGCCCTTCGACGATGAAGATCACCTGTTCGGAAACGTTCTTGGCGTGATCGCCGATACGCTCGATGGCACGGGCAATCGAGATGATGTCGATCGAGGTGGTGATGGTGCGCGGATCTTCCATCATGTGAGTGATCAGCTGGCGGATGATCGACTTGAATTCGACGTCGATGTCCTTGTCAGCCTTGATCACGCTCTGCGCCTGGACCACGTCGCGGCGGGCAAAGGCGTCGAGCGACTGGCGGATCATCGCCAGCGCGGCATCGGCGATATGACGGATGCCGACGCCGTACTGGGTCGGAAAATGGCCATTTTCGTAAATCCGCTGCACGCCCTTGGCGATTTTCTTGGCCTCGTCGCCGGCCCGCTCCAGGTCGGTAACGATCTTGCTGATGCCGAGCACCAGGCGCAGGTCATAAGCTGCCGGCTGGCGCTTGGCGATGATGTGGGCGCAATCGTCGTCGATTGCCTTTTCCAGGTCGTTGACCTTGCGGTCGTTATCCACGATCCCCTTGACGGCTGCAGTTTCGCCTGCGGCATAGGCTTCGATCGCCGCCGCCAGCTGGGTTTCGACCAGGCCGCCCATCTGCAGGACGTGCGTACGCAAACGCGCCAGATCTTCGTCGAACTGGCTGGAGAGATGTTGGCTTTCGCTCATGCTGTATTCCTTGAAATCGCGGCAAAACAGGTAAAAATCAGCCCATTCGGCCGGTAATGTAGTCTTCGGTACGCTTGTCCTGCGGCTTGATGAAGATCTCGTCGGTCTTGCCGAACTCGATCAGTTCGCCGAGGTACATGTAGGCGGTGAAATCGGACACCCGCGCCGCCTGCTGCATGTTGTGGGTCACGATCAGGATGGTGACGCGCTTTTTCAGTTCGTGCACCAGTTCCTCGATCGCGCCAGTGGCAATCGGGTCGAGCGCAGAAGTCGGCTCGTCGAACAGCAGCAGTTCGGGATCGGTCGCCAGCGCGCGGGCGATACACAGGCGCTGCTGCTGGCCGCCGGAGAGGTTTGAGGCCAGGTCGTGCAGACGATCCTTGACTTCATCCCACAGCGCCCCCCCCTTCAATGCATGCTCGACCTTGTCATCGAGGACCCGCTTGTTGTTTTCACCGCGCACCCGCAAACCATAGGCGACGTTCTCGTAGATCGACTTGGGGAAGGGATTCGGCTTCTGGAAAACCATCCCGACCCGCATCCGCACTTCGATCGGATCGACATCCGGCGAGAGCAGATTGGTGTTGTCCGGGTAAAAGCGGATTTCGCCTTCGTAACGGTTGCCGGGGTAAAGATCGTGCATCCGGTTGAAGCTGCGCAGGTAGGTCGATTTGCCACAGCCGGAAGGACCGATCAGCGCGGTGACCTTCTTGTCGTAGATCGGCATGTTGATGCCCTTGAGGGCCTTGTTTTCGCCGTAGAAGAAGTTCAGGTTACGAGCTTCGGCCTTGAGCGTCAGGTTATCGTTTTGCATGTTCTTAATCCTTGTTACCACTTGATGTTCTTGCGCATCTTGTAGCGCAGCCAGATCGCGACGCCGTTCATCGTCAGCACCATCACCATCAGCACGAAGCCGGCGGCCGCAGCGTTGATCTCGAACGCCGGGTCGGGACGCGAAGTCCAGTTGAAAATCTGGATCGGCATCACGGTGAAGGGCGACATCACCCAGTCGAACAGTCCGGCCACGCCCTCGCCGGTTTCGGCAAACGGCGCCGGCGGCAGGAAGGCGATGAAGGTCAGTGCGCCGATGGTGATGATCGGGGCGGTTTCGCCGATGGCACGGGCCAGGCCGATGATCACGCCGGTCAGGATACCGGGCATGGCATAGGGAATGATGTGATAGCGGCAAGTCTGCCAGCGGGTCGCGCCACAGCCCATCGAGGCTTCGCGGATCATTGCCGGAATCGCCCGGATCGCCTCGCGGGTCGACACGATCACGATCGGCAGGATCAACAGTGCCAGGGTCAGGCCGGCGGAGAGGATGCTCTGGCCGAAACCGAACTGATAGACGAAGATCCCGAGCGCCAGCAGGCCATAAACGATGGACGGCACGGCCGCCAGGTTGGTGATGTTGATCTCGATGATCTCGGTGATCCAGTTGCGCTTGGCGTACTCCTCCAGATAGAGGCCGGCAGCGACGCCAATCGGCACCGCAGCGACAGCGGTGACCAGCATCACCAGCAAGGAACCGACCCAGGCCGAGAGAATGCCGGCCTGCGCGGCGCGGCGCGATGCAAAGTTGAAGAAGAAATCGACGGTGAAACGCTCGGAGCCTTTCTCGACCATGTCGATCACCAGAAGCAGGATCACCGCCAGGCCAATCGCCAGGAAGAGTACCCCCAGGGCCTTGAACAGCGTGTCCTTGAGCTTGCCGCGGGCGATCAGCGCGCGGATCTGCTCGGTGGTCAATGCGGTTTGTTGCATCTTAGTAGTTCTCGCGGAATTTACGGCGCAGCCACTGGCCGAGAATGTTGAACACCAGGGTGATCAGGATCAGCGTCAGGCCGGCAGCAAAGATGGTCTGATAGCCGATCGAACCGTGCGGCAGATCGCCGAGCGCCACCTGCACGATGTAGGAGGTGATCGTCGCAGCCGGCTCCATCGGGTTCCAGGTCAGGTTCGGCTGCATCCCGGCAGCCACCGCCAGGATCATGGTTTCACCGACGGCACGCGAGATCGCCAGGATGTAGGACGCGGCGAGGCCGGAAAAAGCTGCCGGCACTACCACCGTCAGCGCGGTGTGCAGACGGGTCGCCCCCATCGCGTAGGCACCTTCGCGCAGGCTCATCGGCACCGCACGCATGGCATCCTCGGACAACGAGGCAATGTAGGGAACGATCATGATCCCCATCACCAGGCCGGCCGACAGCAGCGAAAAGCCCGGCAGTTCGGGAAAGATCTTCTGCAGCAGCGGCGTCACCATCAACAGCGCGAAATAGCCGAAGACGATGGTTGGAATCCCGCCCAGCAATTCGAGGATCGGCTTGGCGACTTCGCGCACCCGGCTGTCGGCGAACTCCGACAGATAGATCGCAATCACCGTCCCCATCGGCACCGCCAGGGCCAGGGCGACCGTCGAGGAAACCAGGGTCCCGGAAATCAGCACCATGATCCCGAAGTGGGCGTCATCGAACAGCGGCGTCCATTGCGTATCGGTCAGGAAGTCGATCAGCGGCACATTGGCGAAGAACTGTATCGACTCCGATACCAGCACATAGACGATGCCGATCGTGGTCAGCACGGAAACGGCGGCCGCAGCGAACAGCAACCCCTCGATGATGCGCTCGCTGACATTGCGCATCGCGTTATGCGCCAGGCGGTCACTGACTACTGGCAGATCGTTGGTATTTTTGGCAGACATGGCTTGCGAATTCATGGACAGAATTCCTGTATGAACGCCCCGGCAGGCAAGCCGCCGGGGCGCGAGCAGGTCACGGAATAAGCGGCGACCTTACATCTTGGCTTCGCGGCGCATCAGCTCTTCGATGGTGATGCCGACTTCGTTCTGACCACCGAAGACGGTGCCGTACTTCTTCTTCTTCACATGCTCCAGGTTACCGGTGTAGGCGGCCGACGGCAGCGGCACGTACTTGACTTCCTTGGTCAGCTTGGCGGCGTTCTTCATGTAGAACTCGATGAACTCCTGGACTTCCGGCTTCTGCAAGGACTTGGCCTTGACATAGACGAAGATCGGACGCGACAGCGGCTGGTAAGTCCCCTTGATCACCGACTCCTCGGACGGTGAAACGGCCGCGCCCCCCTTGGGCGGAACGATCGGCAAGGCCTTCAGCTTGCCCATGTTCTCGGCGTAGTAGGCATAGCCGAAGTAGCCGATGCCATTGACGTCACGCGAGACACCCTGGACCAGCACGTTGTCGTCTTCGGAAGCGGTGTAGTCGCCGCGCGAAGACTTGGCCTTGCCAACGATGGCTTCGGTGAAGTATTCGAAGGTTCCGGAATCGGCACCGGCGCCGAACAGCTTGATCGGCTGATCCGGCCAGGCGGGATTGATCTGGTTCCACTTGGTGACCTTGCCTTGAGCGGCCGGTTCCCACATCGCCTTCAGTTCGGCGACGGTGGCTTCCTTGAGGAAGCTGTTCTTGGGATTGATGACGACAGTCAGCGCATCGAAAGCGACCGGCATTTCGACGTACTCGACGCCAGCGGCCTTGCAGTCTTCCATTTCCTTCTTGGTGATCGGACGCGAAGCGTTCGACAGATCGGTTTCGTCACGGCAGAACTTCTTGAAGCCACCGCCGGTACCGGAGATGCCAACAGTCACCTTGACTGCGTTTTTCTTGGCTTTCTGGAATTCCTCGGCAACCGCCTCGGTGATCGGATAGACGGTCGAGGAACCATCAATCTTGATCACCTGGGCCTGAGCGGCCTGGGCACCGAAGAAGGCAACGCCGGCGAGGGCGAGGAAACGGGCAACAGTATGCTTGTGCGACATTCGGGGTACTCCTCTGCTGAAGATGAACTGGATTGCCATGCAGCTTACGCAGGCTTTGTTACAGTCAAATGACAGGCTGTAACAATTCGGCAATCCCGCCGTCAGCAAGCCCCGGAGCCGCTCAGCGTCGGCCTTTCCGGGAGCCAGACGCCGGCACCCGGGTAACCCCGTCGATCCGCAGCAATACCGCCTTGAGCTCGATTTCGTTGAGCGCGCCAAGCAGCAACAGGCCGGCGCGCAGCAGTTCATTCTTGCGCACCTTGAGTTCGAGACTGCGGGCATGGACCTTGAGTTCGTCGAGTTGGCGGCGCTCCGCCGGGGTCAGGCGATAACGGCCACGCACCCATTCCGGCTTGCGCCCCTTGGCCGCCTTGCCGCGCGGCAGCAGTTCCGGCGGGATCGCCGGTTGGGCCTGATAATCGATCGACTGGGCCAGCGCCAACGCCTCGGCCAGGGCCTGCTGCTGCCGCTGCAAGACACCCTCGGCACTTGCCGCCCGCCGCCGCAAAGGCTTTTCCGGAATGGCTTCCGGCGGCGCAGAATCTTCGCTCTGCATAGATCATCTCCCTGAAAACGACTGCTCTCCGGCAAACGCAAAATACGCTTGCGGAGCAGACGCCTAGTGTAGCGCCATCGCCCGGCAAGCCGTATGACAAGCTATGGCTGACACCGGCCGCCGGCCTCAATGACCAGCGCAATTCGCCGCGCGACTGCCGGCGGCACCGGGTTTGCCGGTAAAATTGCCACCACTCTCAAATGCCGCCCTTGCCGCAGGACCCCGATCATGACCCAAGACGAACTGAAACAGGCCGTAGCCCAGGCCGCCGCCGACTATGTCGCCGAAAATGCACCGCAAGGCTGCATCGTCGGCGTCGGCACCGGCTCAACCGCCAATTTCTTCATCGACGCGCTGGCCCGGCAAAAGGACCGTTACCGCGGCGCCGTGGCCAGTTCCGAAGCCACCCGCAAACGCCTGGAGAGCCACGGCATTGCTGTCTTCGACCTCAACGAAGTCAGCGACATCCCGGTTTATGTCGACGGCGCCGACGAAGTCGATGCCGGGCTGAACATGATCAAGGGTGGTGGCGGCGCGCTGACCCGCGAAAAAATCGTCGCTGCGGTCGCCAGGACCTTCGTCTGCATCGCCGACGGCTCGAAGCAGGTCGCCGTGATGGGCAAGTTCCCGCTGCCGGTCGAAGTGATTCCCATGGCCCGCGCCCACGTTGCCCGGCAACTGGAGAAACTTGGCGGCCGGCCGCAACTGCGGACCGGCTTCATCACCGACAACGGCAACGAGATTCTCGATGTGCACGGCCTGCAGATCGCCGACCCCAAGGCCCTCGAAGCCGAGATCAACCAGATCGTCGGCGTCGTCACCAACGGCCTGTTCGCCTTGCGCCCGGCCGACGTGCTGCTGCTCGGGACCGCCGAAGGCGTACGCCGCAGCGGCTGACCTGCCTTCTGCCTCCAGGCAAAAAAACCCGGCCAGTGCCGGGTTTTTTGCTTTACGCACGGTCGACCGTGAAAAACCCTGAAAATCTCAGGGATAAACTGCAATCGGGGTGTAACACGGCAATTCGAGAATTCACCATCTTTTGCAGAATTCTCAAATCATGCCCAAATCACGCACTGCCTCCCGCTCCAGCACGCTTTCCGTGCGCACCCGCCTGCTGCTGATGGCCGGCAGCAGTGCGCTGTTCGGCCTGTTGCTGCTGGCTGCCGCATTGTTTGCGCTGGCCACCTTCCGCGATGAAATCACCCAGGTAGCTGCCGCCGTCGAACATTCGACCCGGCTGCAGGGACATGTCACTGCGGCACGCAACGCGGCGCAAAATGAAGTGCGCGCGCTCAAGGACATGCTGATTCGCAACCACATGCCTGACGAATTCGACAAGGCCAGGGCAGAGTTCACCGCAGCCCGCCAGGAACTGCAGCAGCAGTTGCAACAACTGGCCAGCCGCGAGACGGGCAGCGTTGCGGCACTGGCGCCGGCCCTGCAACAACAGGCAGCAAACCTGCACCAGCTCTACGATGAAGTACTGAGCGAAAACGAGCCGGGGATGCCGAAATACGCGGTGATGGTCGATGCCGCGCTGCGCGGCAGCGAATTGCCGCTGCTCGACGCCCTGACTGGCGCCGCACAGCAGATTGCCGAGCGCAGCACGGCCAGCGTCGGAGCGGCCTCAAGCACGGCCAGCCAGCGCTACCGCGAAATCGCCCAGGCCCTGATCGCCGGCGGCGTCCTCGGCGTGGTGGTTGCGCTGGTCGTGGCAACGCTGATCGGCCAGCGCCTGCTGGTCCGGCTGGGCGGCGACCTGGAACCGGTGGTTGCTGCCACCCGCCGGGTTGCCGACGGCGACCTGAGCGGCCAGCTCGATCTCGGACTGCACAGCGGCAAGGCCGCCGCCGACTCGCTGGTCGCTTCGGTGATTGCGATGCAGGAACGGCTGCGCGCGCTGATTGGCGAAGTTCAGCAGGGTGCCGAACAAACCGCTGGCGACGCCAGCGCGCTGAGCAGTTCGGCGACCGCCGTAGCGCACGCGAGCAGCGAGCAGAGCGATGCCGCCGCGCAAATCACCGCCGGGATCGAGGAATTGACCGTGGCCATCGCAACCATGGCCGACAGTGCCGGCGCCGCCGCCGATGCCAGCCGTGCCACCCGGCGCAAGGCCGGCGAAAGCGGTACGGTGATTCAGGAGGCAATCCAGGAAATCGGCGCCATTTCCGGCCAGGCCCATGCTGCCGCCGGTGCGATGAACAGCCTGCAGCAGCACACCCAGGAAATCACCCGCTTCGCGCAGGAAATCAAGGGCATTTCCGAACAGACCAACCTGCTCTCGCTGAATGCAGCGATTGAAGCGGCCCGCGCCGGCGATGCCGGACGCGGCTTTGCCGTGGTTGCCGACGAGGTGCGCAAGCTGGCCAATCACACTGCCGACACCACGGCCAAGATCGAGCAACTGGTCACCCGCCTCGATCAGACCGCGCAGCAGACTGCCTGCGCCGTCGCCGCCACCGCCGAACGCGCCCGCCGGGGCGCCGAACTGGCCGGACGGGCAGACAGCGCGATTGGAGAGATCGAAGCCAGCTGCGAGCACTCGCTGCTCGCCGCCGACGAAATCGTCGAAGCCCTCGACGAGCAACGCCAGGCCGCCGAACAGATCGCCCGCCATACCGAGCGGGTGGCACAGATGATCCACGCCAGCGCCGACGCCGCCAGCGCTTCCTCGTCTTCGGCCAGCGCCGTCGCCGCCATGGCCCAGCGCCTGCAGCAGGCGACTGCCCAGTTCGCAGTCTGAGCCGGCCGCGAGGAAAAGCAGCAATTTCCACGGTCGACCGTGGCAGAACGCAAATTCACGGGCTTCCCCCGGCGCGCCCGGGGGCGCTCCTTACTCCAGGCACCAGCCCAATGCTCGGCGCCCAGGCCTGAGCTGCACGGCCCTGGGCGGCGCCGGACCCGGCCGCAAGTGGCAAGCAGGTGATGCAGCGCCTGCAAGGCAGCCGGAAACGGCGACCGAGGCCAGAATCCGGCGATCCCTTGCCGGTCACTACCTGCTCACGCCTGGGCTGGGGACGCCCCAACCAGCCTCCGCCGCTTCAGTGCGGCAATGCCAGCGAATACAGCAGCAGGCCGGCGCAGGGGAGAAGCAGGCCACCGACCACATACCAGGCCCGGCGCAAGGCTCGGTCGAGTGCTTCGGCTTCGCTCTCGATGGCGCATAGCTGCGTCCACAGTTCGCTGCTGAGCGGGGTTGCTGCCCCTAAGGCCGGTAAAGCCGGGGTTTTCCCCTCTGGAACCGTAGCCGGCCAGGCGGCCCGCCCCGGCTCGCGGCGGGGCTGCGCCAGGCGGTCGCGATGGTGGCGGTGGTTGGCGGGGCGGCAAGATTCAAGGTGCTGTGTCACGGCAGTTCTCCGATTGGTTACGGGTACAGAATTGTTCTGCCCGCATCATCCCATCCGGGTATTTCCCGCTGATGGCAGGGAGACTGCACCGGCACGACCGGAATATGAAAAAGCCGGCCCCGGGCCGGCTCTCGGTCAATGCGGCAAAGCCGCCAGCCATCACTCAGTTGAGCAGACGGGGCGTTCCACCCTCGGCATACGCCTGCAGGCGGCGGCGTTCGACGAACACAGCACCCTGGATACTGTCCGCCAGTTGCTCGCGCGAACGCTTCTTGGCCTGCTTCTTGGCTGCCGAGGCGGCCGCCGCCACCTCACGATGCGACTCGCACTCGCCGGGGGTCACCTTGACCACCCCGACCGACAGCGAGGGCAACGGCTGGAAGCCGAGTTCGCCCTTGCGGTTCTCGGCCAGATAACCGCCCTGCGCCCGCTCTTCCAGGCTGAGCATCACCGCCATCGCCTCGGTGAACTGGCGGACCAGGTTCCATGAGCGCTGCTCCCAGTCCTCGCTCTGAAAGACCACGAAAAAATCGTCGCCGCCGATATGACCGACAAAATCGAGCTTGCTGTCGACACTGTCGTTGAGCAGCCGCCCCAGGGTCTGAATCACGTCGTCGCCCCGGCGATAGCCGAAGGTATCGTTGAACGGCTTGAAATTGTCGATATCGATATAGGCCGCGACGAAATGCTTGCCGGCGGCCAGCATCCGGTCGATATGTTCGTTGATCGGGACATTGCCCGGCAGCTGGGTCAGCGGATTGGCGTAACGGGCAGCCGAAATCTGCATTTCGGTAATTGTCGCCATCAGGTCGTGCGCACTCCCGATGCCGAGATAACGGCCTTCCCCGGTGATGATGAAGCCATCGAGCAGGTAATGCTTGGGCGCCAGCGACAGCATCATCGCCAGTTCCTGGATACTGGCATTCTGATCGACGATCAGCGGCGCCGGATCCATGAACAGTTCGCAACTCTTCCGTCCGAACAGTTCGCGCCGGAAGGGCCGGGCAAAGCGGTCGATCAGGCTGTGCCGGTTGATCATCCCGACCGGCATGCCCTGACTCACCACCGGCAACACGTCGAGATCCGGATCCGCTTCGAAGCGGGCGATCGCCACATCGTTGCAAGCGTCAATCGGCAACGGCTCGATCGCCCGCAGCAGGTTGAGCGCGGTCGGCAGCTTGCCGGGGCCGCCGGCCAGCGTGCTCATCGAAGCCCGCTGCTGCCCGAAGGCCTGGCTGACTGCGGCGGGCAACTGATGGGCGGGGTCGGCCAGCGGCTTGGCGATGAAATAGCCCTGGGCGCAGGCAACCCCCATGTCGCGCAGGCAAACGAAATCCTCCAGACGTTCGACCCCCTCGGCCACCAGCGAAGCATTGCAGACCTCGGCAATATCCTGCATGGCACGCACGAAGTGGTACTTGACCCGGTCGTCGGCGATACCGTTGATGAAATGCTTGTCGATCTTGACGTACTCCGGACGCAACTCGGACCACATCCGCAGGTTCGAGAAGCCTTCGCCCAGATCATCGATGGCGATCTGGAAGCCACGGCCGCGATAGTGCGTCAGTGCCTCGACAATCCCCGGCAGGTCGTCGAAGCGCTGATTCTCGACCAGTTCGATGACTACCCGGTTGGGCGCGATCCCCAATTCCTGCATGGTTTCGCGCGACTGGGTATGCAGCAGCCGAAAGTCGAGCAAGGACTCCGGCGAGACATTGAGAAACAGGCTGCCCGGCAGGCGTAACTGGGCAAAGGCACGCAGGCTGGCTTCGCGGCAGGCATGCTCAAGGTCGAGGGCCAGACCGTTCTGGCGAGCCACGGCAAAGAGCATATCAGGCCGATGCAGCGGGCTGTTCTGTGGCCCACGGATCAAGGCCTCATAGCCCAGAATGGTGCGCGAACGGAAATCGACCACCGGCTGGAAAACCGGATGCAGCCAACCCTCTTCGACGATGCGGTGAATTTCGGCGACGGCGGTGGCGTGTTCGATAAGCATGGTCCCTCCTGGACACGAAGTGCATGAAACGAGCCAACCACTTTAGGGAAACAGTATTTCAGTTATTTGACACTTCGATTGCATCCTGCCGATCCATCCGCCGCGCTCCTCCGCCAGAGGCAGGCCGTCACCAGTCTGTCATCGGTTCCTGCTCAAATGCAGCCACTCGCCACCCCATACGCCGATACGCCAACATGGACAACCCGATGAACCCTGCCTTGCCCGCCCAGATTCTAGTCATCGAGGATGACCCGACCATCGTTGAAGCCCTGCATTTCGCACTGGAAGACGACTATCGCCTGATCTGCTTCCCCTCGGCAGAAGCCGGCCTGGCCATGCTCGACGAATTGAATCCGGACCTGCTGCTGCTCGACATCGGCCTGCCCGGCTGCGACGGCTTCGAAGCCTGTGCGATGTTTCGCGAACACTCGCAGGCACCAGTCATCTTCATCTCCAGCCGCGAAAGCCTGGAGGACCGGCTGCACGCTTACGATGTCGGCGGCAGCGACTTTGTGATCAAGCCGTTCGACCCGCCGATCCTGCAGCGCAAGGTCGCTCTGGCGATTGCCCAGAAGTCTCGCCAGGAGCATTTGGAACAGGAAAGGCTAGCCTTGCAGCAAACGGCCAAATCCTGCCAGGCAGACATCGCACAAGGCCGCATCCTGCTCGATTTCGTCCGCGAAACCCTCAACTGCAGCGATTATCCAGAACTCGCCGACCGCTTGCTGCAGACCACCAGTGCCTACGATCTTGACTGCCTGGTCCGGTTGCGCCTGCCAGACGGACAACTCAGCCGCAACCCACACGGCCCTGCTAGCCCTCTCGAAGACTCGGTACTCGACAACATTGAACCACTCGGTTCTGCCTTCCGCTTCCGCAGATGTCTAGCGATCAATGCGCCATCACTCAGTCTGGTCGTCAACAACCTGCCTGCCGACGACACCACGGTAAATCGGCTGCAGGATCATCTGACGCTGCTCACGGAAGGTGCCAACAGCATCGTCGAAACCATTGCCATGCGTCGAGAATCGGCTGGCCGAGCAGAAGCGTTGCAAATTGCCAGCAGCGCTGCCCACAGTGCAATCGAAGATCTGCGCGAGGGCTATCGCACACAACAAATCGATACCCGCATCCTGCTACAAAATCTGGTCGAAGGGGTTGAAAAGGCCTATTACGCGCTGGGGCTGACCGATGCCCAGGAAAGCCGCATCAGCAGCATCCTGCGCCAGCATGCCGAGCAGATTCTCACTCTTTTTGAACAAGGAGTCGAATTTGACCGCCGCTTTGCCAGCGTCCTTCAATCGCTGGCTGCGCCTGGCAACGCGCCCAGCGTCGAACTGTTCTGAATCAGCTACGCCGATGCGCCCAATAAAACCGCTCGCAGGCCTGCTCCTACTGCTCAACCTGCTGTGCCTGTCGGCAACGGCCTGGTCGCTGCACGCAGAAATCGTTGCCACGCCGACTCGCAGCTTTAGCCTGCACGAACTTCTACCGTTCAGTCTGGCCTTGCTGGCTCTGGTAACCGCAATCAGTTGCCTGATTGGCCGCAAGCTGCGGGCATGCCGCCACGAAGCGGAAAAATTCCGCCTGTTTCTCAGCCAGGCCAGCGACGGGATCTACATCCTCAACGAGCACGGCCAGGTCATCGAGGCCAGCGATTCGTTCTGCCGGATGCTCGGCCGTTCCCGACCGGACCTGCTCGGCCGCCACGTTTCTGGCTGGATCCGCGAATGGTCTGCGAGCGAAGTCGCCGAAGGCGTGCTCCAGGGCTACCTCTCGCTCGACCAGCCGAGCACTTTCGAGGCCACTCAATGGCGCGCCGATGACAGCTATTGCGAAATCGAGGCCAGTGCCGTGGGCTTCACCTTGCACGGACGCCGCCATCTGTTCGTCTGCGTACGCGAGATCGAGCAGCGCAAACGCTGGGAGCAGATGCGCGACCGGCTGTCAGCAATTGTCGCGGCATCGGAAGATGCCTTGGTCAGTTGTGATCGCGAAGGCCGGGTCAGCAGTTGGAATCCGGCGGCCGAGCAATTGTTCGGATGTTCTGTCGAGGAAGCGGTCGGCCAGCCAGTAGAAACCCTGCTCGGACTTCCTTCGCCGCAGGCATTGGCCCAGAAGGTCCGCCAGGCAATCTGGGGGGAAACCGTACTGCGCCACCAAAGTGCGGCCCGCAGCAAGCTGGGCGAAGAAATCAGCGTGACGTTCACCATTGCACCGCTGCGCAGCGCCGGGCAGCAAGTCGTCGGGGTCTCGCTGTGCATCCGCAATGTCACCGAACAAAAAGCCGTCGAAACCCTGCTCCATCTTCAATCCGCAGCGCTCAAGGCGAGCGACGACGCGATCCTGATCGCCGCCGTGGACGGCAAGGTGGTCTGGGCCAACCCGGCCTACAACCGGCTGAGCGGTTATCCAAAAAGCGCGACCATCGGTCGGCGCTACCACGATTTCGACTACTGGCAGCAGGCTGAGCCGGACTTCTACGAGGCCCTGATGCACGGTTTGCTCGAAGGACGCTTGTGGCGGGGAGAAACCAGCAGCCGGCGGCGAGACGGTTCCGAATACTACGAGGAACAATCGATTACCCCCTTCCATGACAGCGGAGGCCAGGTCAGCTACTTCATCGCCATCAAGCGCGACATCAGTGAACGCCGGCGTGCCAAGCAAGCGCTGGAGGCCCAGCAGCAGCGGCTGGAGGAAGAGGTGCGCAGCCGCACCCGGGCACTTGAGGAATCGCGGGAAAAAATCCAGCTGATCCTCGATTCCAGCGCAGCCGGTCTTTATGGCATCGACGAGCAGGGCCGCATCCTGTTCATCAACCGTTCGGGCGCGATCATGCTTGGTCAGGAACCGGCCGCTCTGGTCGGGCGCTCGCTGCACGACTGCCAGCTATTACCCGGCGATATTCCCGACCACCCTCTGACCCCGGGCACTACCGGCTTCGCCGGCGAAACGATGTTGCGCCATGCCGCCGGCTACGACTTTCCGGCCCGTTGTGAAAGCCGGCCATTGATTCTCGACGGCCACGAAATCGGCTGCGTGGTCAGCTTCACCGACATCACCGCCCAGCGCGAAGCCGACCTGGCCCGCGAAGCAGCACGTACCGAGGCAGAAAGGCTGGCCCGGGCCAAGGGGGAGTTCCTCGCCAACATGAGCCACGAGATTCGCACCCCGCTCAACGGGATTCTCGGTACGGCCCAGATCGGACTCCGGCAAAGCGACCGCCAGCCACAAATGCAGCGCCATTTTGGCCGGATTCTCGACTCCGGCCGCCTGCTGCTCGGCATCATCAACGACATCCTCGACCTGTCCAAGCTCGAAGCCGGCAAGATGCAGATCGAGCACGTTCCCGTACTCCTGCCGCCGCTGGCGCAATCGACTGCCGCCATGCTGGCCGAAAGCGCCCGCGACAAGGGCCTGGAACTGACGGTGGACTGCGCCCCCGAGTTGGCAGTCCCGTGCCTGGGCGACCCGTTGCGCATCTCGCAAATCATGCTGAACCTGATTGCCAATGCGGTGAAATTCACCGAACGGGGAAGCATTCAGCTACAGCTGAGTTATCGCGAACAACTGGAAATCCGGGTCCGCGACAGTGGTATCGGAATTCCGCCGGAACAGTTGCAACGGATGTTTGCGCCGTTCGAGCAAGCCGATGGCAGCACCACCCGGCGCTACGGCGGCACCGGGCTCGGCCTGAGCATTACCCGCAGCCTGGTCGGACTGATGGGCGGGCAGATCAGCGTCAGCAGCGAAGTCGGTCGCGGCACCGAGTTCATCGTCCGGCTGCCCAGCCCTCTCGCCGACGGGCTCCCGACCCCGCCCGCCGCAGCCTTTGCCGGAGGCGACGGCAGCCGGCGCCTGGCCGGAATGCGGGTATTGGTTGCCGACGATAACGAGGTTAACCGGCTGGTAGTGGAGGAAATGCTACTCGCGGAAGGCGCAACGGTTACGTCGGCCAGCGACGGTCTGCAAGCGCTGAACCGGATCCGGGCGACCCCCCGCGATTTCGATATTGTGCTGATGGACGTGCAGATGCCGGAACTCGATGGCTGCGCCGCGACCCGGGCGATCCGCCAGATTGCCGATGCGCCGCCGGTCGTAGCACAAACGGCACACGCCCTGGCCGAGGAACGGGAACGCTGCCTCGCGGCCGGAATGCTCGACCAGATTACAAAACCGCTGGACCAGAACCAATTGGTGCATGTTCTGCTTCGCCATGCCCGCCAGCACGCCTCCGCCGCCGCTCAAGCCGCGCTCCCGGACAAGCCCGCATCTGCGTCGCCGGTGCCACCGGGGATCGACTGGCCGGTGCTGGAAGCCCGCTACGCCAGCAAACCGGACTTCATCGAGCGATTACTGAAAGCCGGATGCACTACCCTGAACAGCGGCATTGCCGACCTACGCCAAGCGCTTGCGGCCTCCGACCGTCAAGCTGTCGGTCGCATCGCGCATGGACTCAAGGGGTGTACCGCAACCCTGGCCGCGCAGCCGCTGGCCGAACTGGCCGGAGAAACCGAACAATGCGCCTACGAAGCCTGCCCGGCGCTCGCAGGCAAGGCCGAGGAGCTACTGGCTGCCTGCATTGACCTGGAAAAGGAAATCGACCAGTACCTGAAGCCGCCTTGCCGCCAGGAATCGCCCTTGGGGCAGGAAATGTAGTTTTTTTCACGGTCGACCGTGAAAAATGGAAAAAAGCACCCGCAGGTGCTTTTTTCCGGATAGCGGCCAGTAGTATCAGGCAGCCGGCGGCACGTAGCCCTGGATCTGGTCGGCACCTTCGCCGAAGAAATGCTTCTCGACCTGCTCGGCGAGGTACTTGCGATGGCGGGCATCGACGAGGTTCAAACGGTTTTCGTTGATGATCATCGTCTGCAGCTTGATCCACTGCTGCCAGGCTTCCTTCGAGACTTGCTCGAAAATGCGCTGACCGAGTGCGCCGGGATAGGGCGGACGGTCGAGACCTTCGGCTTCGCGGCCGAGCTTGATGCAATTGACCATGCGGGTCATGGAACACTCCTTCAGGTTGAGGCGGTGGATTATAAGGTCTTGAACAGGACCTTGGAGCGCCGCTGATAGTTGTACATGTCGCGTTTTTTCGCCGGCAGGTCGTCGACCGTGCCAAGCTTGAAGCCGCGCTCGACGAACCAGTGCTCGGTGCGCGTGGTCAGCACACACAGGCGTTTGATGCCGAGCCGCCGGGCCCGCCGCTCGATCCGCTTCATCAACTGCTCGCCGTAACCCCATTCCCGGTGATCGTGGCTAACCGCCAGGCAGGCCAGTTCGGCTTCGTCCTCGGAATGCGGGTAGAGCGCGGCACAGCCGACGATGATGCCGTCGTGCAGCATGATCGAGAAATGATCGATTTCGCGTTCGAGCAGTTCGCGCGGCCGGTGCACCAGGATGCCCTCCTCTTCCATCGGCTCGATCAGCGCAATCAGCGCCGCGATATCGTCCGGTTTGGCTTCGCGGATGTTTTCCAGCGACTCGCGGGTGATCACCGTACCGACGCCGTCGTGGGTAAACAACTCGCGCAGCAAGGCGCCGTCCTGCTCGAAGCCGATCAGGTGCACCCGGCCGACGCCAGCCTGGGTCGCGCGCACGCTGCACGGCAGGTAGCGGCGCAAGTCGGTGGACAGCCATTCGCCGTCCTTGATCAGATCGTCGGCCTCATCGGCGGTGATCGCGTCGAGCAGTTCGCCGCTCTGGTCGGTGACGCCACGGCTGTCGGTGAGGTACACCAGCTTGTCGGCCTTGATCGCCACCGCCACCGCTTCGGCCGCCTCTTCCATCTGCAGGTTGAAGATTTCGCCGGTCGGTGACGCACCCTCGCAGTTGAGCAGCACGATATTGCCAAGACCGAGCTGGGCGTTGATCCCCTCGGCGTCGACCTTGCGCACCTTGCCGGCGTACTGCATGTCGATCCCGTCGAGCACGCCGATCGGCTGGCCGGTGATGAAGTTGCCGCCGATCACGCGAATCCGGCTGTTGGCCATCGGCGTATTGGGCAAGCCCTGCGACAGCATCGCCTCGATTTCGAGATAGACGCTGCCGACCGCGTCGAGCACGCAATCGAGCGCCTCGGCGTCGGTCACGCGGTAGCCACGATGATATTTCGACTCCAGGTTCTTTTCGCGCAACTCTTCCTCGATCTGCGGTCGGGCACCATGCACCAGCACCAGGCGGATACCCAGCGCGACCAGCAGATTGACGTCGTAGGCGAGCGTCTTGGCGAACTCGCTCTGCACCGCCTTGCCACCGAAGGCGATGACAAAGGTGCGGCCGCGAAAGGCGTTGATGTACGGGGTGACGGCCCGGAACCAGGCGACGAAGTTCTCGTCGTAGGCGGTATCGCTCATGATTTGCTGTTTTTCCCTTCTTCCTGCTTGAGTACGGCCTCGATCCTGTCGCAAATGGTTTTCAGGACTTTGACACGGGCAAAATTCTTGTCGTTGGCTTCGACCAGAGTCCATGGCGCCTGCCCGGTCGAGGTGCGGTCGACCATGTCGCAGACGGCGACCACGTAGTCGTTCCACTTTTCGCGGTTGCGCCAGTCTTCGTCGGTGATCTTGAAGCGTTTGAACTCGGTATCCTGACGCTCCTTGAAGCGGCGCAACTGCTCGTCGTCGCTGATCTGCAACCAGAACTTGACGACGATGGCGCCGGCATCGTCGAGCTGATGCTCGAAATCGTTGATCTCGGCATAGGCGCGCAGCCAGTCGGCGTTGGAGCAAAAGCCCTCGACCCGTTCAACGAGGACGCGACCGTACCATGAACGGTCAAAAATCGTCGCCCGGCCGGTGCGTGGCATGTGCCGCCAGAAGCGCCAGAGATAAGGCTGGGCGCGTTCTTCCTCGGTCGGCGCAGCAATCGGCACGATCTGGTACTGGCGCGCATCGAGCGCGGCACCGACGCGGCGGATGCTGCCGCCCTTGCCGGCTGCGTCCGAACCTTCGAAAACCAGGACCAGCGAATGCTTGTCGACAAACTCCGGCCGCCGTACCAGTTCCGACAACTTGGCCTGGTAATGCGAGAGTTGTTGCGCGTATTCCTTCTTCGCCAGCTTTTGCGTCAGATCCAGCTCGGAAAGCACGTTTTTCTGGTCAATGGCATGCACGATCGGCGGCGCCACCGGCACCTGCTGCCGCCCTTCCTGCTGCAGGCGGCGCTTCATCGCATCAAGCACGATGCGGCCGACAGTCAGCGAGCGGTATTCATCATTGGTGCCTTCGACGATAATCCACGGCGCATGCGCGCTGTTGGTCACGCGCAGCACGTGGCCGGCGACATCCTGCAGCTTGTCGTAGGTCTTCAGCCGGTCGTAGCTTTCCTTGGTCACCCGCCAGGCCGTTCGCGGGTCCTTTTCCAGCGCCTTGAGCCGCTTCTTCTGGCCGTCGTGCGACAGATGGAACCAGAACTTGAGGACCAGCGCGCCTTCGTTGACCAGCATCGCCTCGAAACGGTTGATGTCGTCGAGCCGCTGGTCGAGGTCGGAGCGCCGCATTTCGCCGCGAATCCGGTCGGTGATCGGCTGTGAGTACCAGGAGCCGGCAAAGATGCCGACCTTGCCCTTGGGTGGCAACGCCCGCCAGTAACGCCACATGTAGGGACGCGAACGCTCCTCGTCGCTCGGCGCCGAGAAAGCCAGGGTGGAGATGTGGCGCGGATCCATCCATGAATACAGCAGGTTGATGGTTTCGCCCTTGCCCGAGCCGTCGACCCCGGAAATCAGGATAACGACCGGAAACTCCTTTTTTTGCAGCATGTCGTATTGCACATCGAGCAATTCGGCGCGCAGCTTCGGCACTTCGCGCTTGAAGGTTTCCTTGTCGATGGTGTGGCCCAGCTCTGCGGATTCGAACATTCCCTACCCCTCCCTGAAGTCTCCCCAAAGGACCTGCAACGCCGCCAGCGCCGCCAGTCCCGCCGTTTCGGTGCGCAACACGCGCGGCCCCAGGCGTACGGCCTGGAATCCCGCCTGTTCCGCCGCGAGCATTTCCTGCGGATCAAGCCCCCCTTCGGCGCCGATCAGCAGTTCAATCCGATTCGCCGGCGCCAGATCAGCCAGCGTCTGCGTCGCCGTCGGTGACAGCATCAGGCGCAAGGTTCCGGCGGCTGCCGGGCGGGCCAGCCAGTGCTCCAGCTTTTCGATCTGGGTCACCGGCGGCACCTGATTGCGACCGCACTGTTCACAGGCCGAAGCGGCCACGCCCTGCCAGTGGGCTACCCGTTTGGCCGCCCGTTCGCCAGCCAGGCGGACGACACTGCGCCGGCTATCGACCGGCACCACGCCGCCAACCCCGAGCTCGACGGCCTTCTGAATGGTGAAGTCCATCTTGTCGCCGGCCTGCACCGCCTGCACCAGCGTCACCGCCAGCGGCGATTCGCACTCGGTCTCCCGCCAGTCGCCGAGCACGGCATAGGCGCGGTCTTTTTCGATGCGGCTCAGTTGCGCCGGATATTCGCCGCCGCGACCGTCGAACAAGGTGATTTCAGTACCAGGCGCCAGGCGCAGCACGCGTACCGCGTGCCGCGCCACCGGCTCCGGCAGTTCAATATGGGCAGCCGGCGCCAGAGGCTCGCGGCAATAAAAACGAGGCTGATTCATCCGCCGTATTATGCGGCGAAATTACCGGCAAGCGGAGACCGGGACACGCATTTTCGCGACTAGCGATTCGATGCCCTCGCTCAGTGCATGGCCGGCGGCAACAGCATCGGCTATCATTGGCCGCAGACAACAATAAACCTAGGCCGTTTCAGTTCGTGACCATGCCCGATAACACTCCGCTGCCCGGCGACGACCACCGGCGTCGGCAGGCTTACCTGCGTGCCATCCTGGCCAGCATGCCGCAAGGGATCAGTGTTTTCGACGAAAACCTCTACCTCCGGGTGTGGAACGCCGGCTTTGTCGAGGTGCTCAACCTGCCGGCCAACGCGGTTTATGAAGGGGTGCACTTCTCCGAGTTGATCCGCATCCCGGCCGAGCGCGGCGAATACGGGCCGGGCGACCCGGCCGAGCACGTGGCCCGGATCACCGAACTGGCGCAAAAATTCGAGGCCCACCGTTTCGAGCGTACCCGCCCGAATGGCCGCACCCACTTGGTGCAGGGCGAGCCGCTGTACATTGACGGCGTTCTCGCCGGCTTCATCACCACCTATACCGACATTACCGAACGCAAGGCCGCCGAAGAAAAGCTGCGCACCCACCACGACCTGCTGAACACGGTGATCGAAAGCATTCCCAGCGCGGTCAGCCTGTTCGATAGCCAGCAGACGCTGGCCCTGCACAACCGCGAATTTCCCCGCCTGCTCGATCTGCCCGATGCCCTGCTCAATGACGCGCCGGTGACGATGGAGAAGCTCTTCCGCTTCAATGCTGCGCGCGGCGAATACGGACCGGGGGACTGCGAAGCCATCGTCCGCTCGCTGCTGGCCCGCGCCAGCAAGCACGAAGCGCATCATTTCGAACGTACCCGCCCCAACGGCAAGACCCTCGATGTCCGTGGCGTGCCGCTGCCCGACGGCAGCTTCGTCACCATCTACACCGACATCAGCGAACGCCGGGCCAGCGCCGAACGCGAACAACTGGCGCAAAAGGTGTTCACGCACACGCCTGCCGGCATCGTGGTCACCGACGAAGCGCACCGGATCGTCTCGATCAACCCGGCGATGATGCAAATGACCGGCTATGCGACTTACGAACTGGTCGGGCATGACATTTTTGGGCTGATCGCGCTGAGTGCCGACGAATCGAGCGAACACCTGCGCGAACAGGTGGGCCTGCGCGGCCTGTGGAGCGGGGAAGCCGACATTGCCCGCAAAGGAGGCGACGAGTTCCCGGCCGGCATCCGCGTCAGCCGGGTGGATGACCCGCATACCGGCAATCCGACCCACCATATCTGGATCCTGGCCGACATCACCGAGCGCAAGGCAGTCGAGGAACGCATGCGCCATATTGCGCAGCACGATCCGCTGACCGGCCTGCCCAACCGGATGGCGCTGGCCATCCGCCTCGCCCAGTTGCTGCCCGAAGCCCGCCGCTACGAGCGGCGACTGGCGATGATGTTCCTTGATCTCGACCGCTTCAAGATCATCAACGACACGCTCGGCCACCCGGTCGGCGACGAACTGCTGCGCGAAGTCGCCTGCCGGCTGTCCAACATCATCCGCGAAACCGACTTCGTCGCCCGCCTGGGAGGCGACGAGTTCGTCATCCTGCTGCCGGAAATCAGCACGCCGGCGGATTCGGCGCTGGTCGCCAGCAAGATCATTGCGGCGCTGGCCACGCCGGTGCAGGTCGACACCCACGAGTTGCACACCAGCCCGTCGATCGGCATCAGCATTTTCCCCGACGATGGCCCCGATGCCGACTCGCTGTTGAAAAATGCCGACACCGCGATGTACCACGCCAAGGCTGCGGGGCGGAACAACTACCAGTTCTACGCCGCCGAGATGAACCAGGCGGCAAGCGAGCGCATGGATATCGAACGCAAGCTGCGCCATGCGATTGCCCGCAACGAATTCGCCATTGCCTACCAGCCGCAGTTCGCTGGCGACAGCGGCCGGCCGACCGGGGTAGAAGCACTGCTGCGCTGGCACCATCCAAGCGACGGTATGATCTCGCCGGCACGCTTCATCCCGGTGGCCGAAGAAATGGGGCTGATTGTCGAGATAGGCGAATGGGTGATGCGCAACGCCTGCCGTGAAATGAAGCACTGGCTCGATGCCGGTCTGCAGCCGATGCGGGTGGCGGTCAACGTCTCGGCGCGGCAATTGCGGCGCCGAGATTTTTGCGAGAGTGTTGCCGGCGCACTGGCCGAATCCGGCCTGCCGGCCGAACTGCTCGAACTTGAAATCACCGAAAGCTCGGTGATGGAAAACCCCGAGGAAGCCATCGAAATCCTGCAGCGGCTGCGCCGGATGGGCGTCACCCTGGCAGTCGATGACTTCGGCACCGGCTACTCGTCGCTGGCCTATCTCAAACGCTTCCCGATCGACCATCTGAAGATCGACCGCTCCTTCGTTGCCGATATCGAGCACGATCTCAACGACCGCGCCATCGCCTTCGGCACCATCGCCCTGGCGCATTCGCTGGGCCTCAACGTGATCGCTGAAGGGGTCGAAACTGCCGACCAGCTGGAATTGCTGCGCAGCAACGGCTGCGACGAGGTCCAGGGCTATCTGTTCAGCAAGCCGCTGACCAGCGCCGCCGCCTTTGCCTTCCTGCACGCACGGGCCCCGGCCTGAGCGCTGCGGGTGCGCCGCGCCGGCGGATTCGTTAAAATCCGCCTCCATTCGTCCGCGACGGCGGATTTATCCAGTCTCCCCGCCTTTTTTTCATCTTTTCCACGGTCGACTCGCGATTCCGGCAAAAATCAGCCGGCGAGCCTGCCCACTCAAGGAGTTCCCATGGCACAGCGCACGCTGGCACGTTATCTCACCGAAGCCCAACGCGAGCACGGCCGCATTCCGTCCGATCTCAAGTTCCTGATCGAAATCGTCTCCCGTGCCTGCAAGGCGATCTCGATTGCCATCGGCAAGGGCGGGCTCGGCGGCGTGCTCGGCGAAGCCGGCAGCGACAACGTTCAGGGCGAAGCCCAGAAGAAACTCGACGTGCTGTCCAACGAAATCCTGCTCGAAGCCAACGAATGGGGCGGTCACCTCGCCGCCATGGCCTCCGAGGAAATGGACCTGCCGCACCTGGTCCCCAACCGTTTCCCCAAGGGCAATTACCTGCTCACCTTCGACCCGCTCGACGGCTCGTCGAACATCGACGTGAATGTCTCGATCGGCACCATTTTTTCGGTACTCAAGTGTCCGGATGGCGCCGACCTGTCGAGTGAAGCCGCTGCCGAACAGGCTTTCCTGCAGCCGGGCACCGCGCAGGTTGCCGCCGGTTACGCCGTTTACGGCCCGACCACGCTGCTGGTCCTCACTTTCGGCGCCGGCGTCGCGGTGTTCACTCTCGACCGCGAACTGGGTGAGTTCGTGCTGACCCAGGAAAACGTGCAGATTCCGGCCGAAACCAAGGAATTCGCAATCAACATGTCGAACCAGCGTTTCTGGGAAGCACCGGTCAAGCGCTACGTCGACGAAATGGTCGCCGGCAAGACCGGGCCGCTGGGCAAGGACTACAACATGCGCTGGGTGGCCTCGATGGTTGCCGACGTGCACCGGATCATGACCCGTGGCGGCATCTTCATGTACCCGATGGACGAAAAGGTCCGCGACAAAGGCGGCAAATTGCGCCTGATGTACGAAGCCAACCCGATGGCCTTTCTGGTCGAGCAGGCCGGCGGCGCCGCCACCACTGGCTATCAGCGGATTCTCGACATTGCACCGCAGCATCTGCACCAGCGGGTACCGGTGATTCTCGGTTCGAAGACCGAAGTCGAGCGGGTGACCGGCTACCACCAGGGCTGACCGCCCCCCCGAGCGCGGCCGACACCGGCCGCCGCACCCCCTGCAACGAGGCCGTCAGCCCCCGGCCTCGTCACCCCAATCCCCCTCCCGACGCCCTCCGTGACAGCAATCCTGCCCTCTCCGGCAGGGAGCAAGACGCTGGCCGCCCTACACAAAGCGTGGCTTTTACCGGATAATTCGCTTTTTTTGCAGCCCGGATTCAGTCCCATGAGCGTCAGCAATCCTCCCAAGTTCAATCCTTTGACGGGGGCGATTCGCGCCCTGGCCATGGATGCAGTGCAACAAGCCAACTCCGGCCACCCGGGTGCCCCGATGGGCATGGCGGAAATCGCCGAAGTCCTCTGGCGCCGCAACCTCAAGCACAATCCGGCCAACCCCAAGTGGGCCGACCGCGACCGCTTCGTGCTCTCGAACGGCCACGGCTCGATGCTGATCTACTCGCTGCTGCACCTGACCGGCTACGACGTCACCATCGACGACATCAAGAATTTCCGCCAGCTGCACGCCCGCACCCCGGGCCACCCGGAATATGGCTACACCCCCGGCGTTGAGACCACCACCGGCCCGCTCGGCCAGGGCATCACCAATGCCGTCGGTTTCGCCCTCGCCGAAAAGGTGCTGGCGGCTGAATTCAACCAACCCGGCCATACCATCGTCGACCATAACACTTACGTTTTCCTCGGCGACGGCTGCCTGATGGAAGGCGTCTCGCACGAAGCCTGTTCGTTGGCCGGTACCCTCGGCCTGGGCAAGCTGATCGCTTTCTGGGACGACAACGGCATCTCCATCGACGGCCACGTCGAAGGCTGGTTCACCGAAGACATCCCCAAGCGTTTCGAATCCTACGGCTGGCACGTGGTGCCGGGCGTTGACGGCCACGACGCCGCCGCCATCGAAGCCGCGCTCAAGGCCGCGCAAGCCGTCGGCGACAAGCCCAGCCTGATCTGCTGCAAGACCACCATCGGTCTCGGCTCGCCGAACAAGCAGGGCTCGCACGATTGCCACGGGGCACCGCTCGGTAAGGATGAAATTGCCGCTGCCCGCGAATACATCGGCTGGCCGCACCCGGCTTTCGAAATCCCGGCCGAAGTCTACGCCGCCTGGAACCGCAAGGAAGCCGGCGCTGCCGCTGAAGCTGCCTGGAACGAACGCTTTGCCGCCTATCGCGCCGCCTTCCCGGCGCTGGCTGCCGAGTTCGAGCGCCGCGTGATCAAGGGCGAACTTCCGGCCACCTGGGCCGCCACCAAGGCCGAATACATCGCCACCTGCCGCAGCAAGGCCGAGAACATCGCCACCCGCAAGGCGTCGCAAAATGCCATCGCCGCGCTGGTCCCGGCGGTACCGGAAATTTTCGGCGGTTCGGCCGACCTGGCCGGCTCCAACCTGACCTTCGTCAAGGGCAGCCAGGGCGTCACCCGCACCGAGGGCGGCAACTACTGCTACTACGGCGTGCGCGAATTCGGCATGACCGCGATCGCCAACGGCATCGCGCTGCACGGCGGCCTGATTCCCTACACCGCGACCTTCCTGGTCTTCTCCGACTACGCCCGCAACGCGATCCGCATGGCAGCGCTGATGAAGCAGCGCCAGATCATGGTCTACACCCATGACTCCATCGGCCTCGGCGAAGACGGCCCGACCCACCAGCCGGTCGAGCACATCCCGTCGATGCGCATCATCCCGAACCTGGATGTGTGGCGCCCGGCCGATGCGACCGAAACCGCAATTGCCTGGATTTCGGCGGTCGACCGTGAAGATGGCCCGTCCATCCTCGCCCTGTCGCGCCAGAACCTGCCGACCGTGACCCAGAATGTTGCCGATGCCGAGATCGCCAAGGGCGGCTACATCCTGTCCGACGCCGCCGAAGCCAAGGCGGTGCTGATCGCCACCGGTTCCGAGGTCAAGCTGGCGCTGGACGCGCAAGCTGCGCTCGCTGCAGAAGGCATCGCCGTGCGCGTCGTCTCGATGCCCTGCACCAACGTCTTCGACCGTCAGGACAAGGCTTACCGCCTGTCGGTACTCGGCAGCCACCTGCCGCGCGTCGCCATCGAAGCCGCCCACTCCGACTTCTGGCGCAAGTACGTCGGCCTGCATGGCGCGGTGATCGGCATCGACCGCTTCGGCGAATCCGCCCCGGCCGGCCAGCTGTTCGAGATGTTCGGTTTCACCGTCGCCAACGTCGTCGCCACGACCAAGGCACTGCTGTCCTGATTTCAGACTTCACCCGCAGAGAGGAATACATTCATGGCTATCAAGGTTGCAATCAACGGTTTCGGTCGCATCGGTCGCTGCACGCTGCGCGCGATTTACGAACAAGGCCTGCAGAACGAGTTTGAAGTTGTCGCGATCAACGCTTCCGGCGATCTGGCGACCAACGCCCACCTGCTGAAGTACGACACCACCCACGGTCGCTTCACCACCTCGGTCGAGACCGAAGGCGAGAACTGCATCATCATCGACGGCAAGAAGATCGCCTTCTACTCGACCAAGGACCCGAAGGGCGTCAATTGGGCCGACCACGGCGTCGACGTGCTGCTCGAATGCACCGGTGCCTACACCACCAAGGCCAAGGCGCAAGCCCTGCTGGAGCAAGGCGCCAAGCGCGTGCTGATCTCCGCCCCCGGCGGCGACGACGTCGACACCACCATCGTCATGGGCGTTAACGAAAACGCGCTGACCGCCGGCATGACCGTCGTCTCCAACGCTTCCTGCACCACCAACTGCCTGGCTCCGGTCGCCAAGATCCTGTCGGACAACATCGGCATCAAGTCCGGCCTGATGACCACGGTGCACGCTTACACCAACGACCAGGTCACCGTCGACGTCCGCCACAAGGACCTGCGCCGCGCCCGCGCCGCTGCCGCCAACATCATCCCGACCAAGACCGGTGCCGCCAAGGCCGTCGGCCTGGTGCTGCCGCAACTGGTCGGCAAGTTCGACGGTTTCGCCCTGCGCGTCCCGACCATCAACGTGTCGCTGGTCGACCTGACCTTCACCGCCGAGCGCGAAACCACCAAGGACGAAATCAACGCGTTGATGACCGCTGCCGCCAACGGCCCGCTCAAGGGCGTGATGGCCGTCAACACCGAGCCGCTGGTCTCCTCCGACTTCAACCACACCACCGTCTCCTCGACCTTCGACGCGACCCAGACCCGCGTGCTGAAGGCTGAAGACGGTTCGACCCTGGTCAAGGTCCTGGCCTGGTACGACAACGAGTGGGGCTACTCCTGCCGCATGCTCGACGCCGCCCGCGCCTGGATGAACGCCAAGTAAGCACTGGCCACAGCCAATCGGAACCGCCGCCTTGCCGGCGGTTTTTTTATGCTTTTTCGCTGGTTTCCACGGTCGACCGTGAATTTGGCGGATTTCCCGCCGGCAGTTGCCCGCCCCGGCCTGACACAAGCTATTCGGGCTGGCTCAGGCCTTCCGGCAGGTGCTTGGCGAGCATCGCCGAGAGCTCATTGAGCCCGACCGGCTTGGCCAGAAAATCGTCCATCCCGGCGGCAAAACAGCGGCTGCGATCCTCCGGGAAAGCGGCAGCGGTCAGCGCCACCACGGTCAATGGCGGCAGGTCGTTGGCCTCCTCCCACTCACGCAGGGCACGGGTCGCCATCAACCCATCCATTTCCGGCATCTGCAGATCCATCAGCACCAGCGCCGGACGCAGTCCGGACTGCAGCAGGCTCAGCGCTTCGCGGCCGTTTTCGGCAAGATAGGCTGACAGCCCGAGTTGCTCCAGCATGCCGAGCACCACCGCTTGGTTGACCGGATCATCCTCAACCAGCAACAGCTTGCGCTCGGCAGCAGCCAGACCGACCGACCGCCCCTCTGCGGGATGCTCAGGGCAATGCTCCACATGTCCAGGCTCCGGCCGCAACCGCACGGTAAACCAGAAACGTGCCCCCTGCCCGGGGAGGTTCTCCACCCCGACCTGGCCACCGAGCAAATGCGCCAGACTGCGCACAATCGACAAGCCCAAGCCGGTTCCACCATATTTACGAGTGCTGCTGCTATCGGCCTGGACGAACGGCTGGAACAACAGGCCAATCTTGTCGGAAGCGACACCGATACCGGTATCGCTGACCGCCATTTCAAGCTCCGCAGCCTCCTCGCCGGCATTCGGCCCCCGCATCCGTGCGGTCACCCGGACCATCCCCCGGTCGGTAAATTTGATCGCATTGCTGATCAGATTGGACAACATCTGCCGCAAGCGAAGCGGATCGCCGCGATACCAACCGCGATCATCGCCCAGCCAGGCAACCTCGAATTGCAGCCCCTTGCGTGCCGCCAGCGGCGCAAACAGGGATGCCGTTTCCTCAAGCAAAACCCGGGGCTTGAACTCTTCGTCCAGCAACTCGACCTTACCGGCCTCGATTTTTGAAAAATCGAGAATATCGTTAAGCAAAGTTAACAGGCTACGCCCAGAACTGACGATGGTTTCAGCGCACTCGCGCCGGTCCTCAGCCGGCAGATCATCGATCAGCAGCAACTGAGCCATGCCGAGCACGCCGTTCATCGGCGTCCGGATTTCATGGCTCATCGTGGCCAGGAACTGGCTCTTGGCCACATTGGCGGCCTCGGCCTCCTCTTTCAGTTGCAGCAGGCGTGCGGCATCCTCTTCGCGCTGGCGCAGCAGGTGAACCAACCAGACCACCCCCAGCAGCAACAGCAGCAAGGACACCCCGGCGCCAACCACGATTCCCTGCGCCGAACGCTTCCAGGCCGCGAGGTAAAGGCCATCGGTGATCGTTGCATTGACGATCACCGGAAAATGGTCGAGCAAGCGCGGCGCCCCCATCCGAGGATCGCTGCTCAGGCCGCTGGCGATCCGTTCGCCCTCGGTCAGCACGGTTGCCGCCTTGAGTTTCTGGACCTCGATCACCTGGTAGGAGGAGCCCTTGCGGTTTTCCTTGCCGAGCACCTCGTCGTTATGCGGCCAGCGCGCCAGATAGCGGAAATCGCGGCGCAGCATCGATACCGACGCGCCTTCGCCGAGATGGATGCGGCCAAAGAACTGCTCGAAAAAATCGACCGACAGGCCGACCAGCACCACCCCCATGAAGCGTCCCTGGGTATCGTTCAGGCGGCGAGTGAGATAAAAGACCCAACGGCCATTGGCCTTGGCCCGTACCGGCAGGCTAAGGAAAGTGCCTTGCTTCGCATCCTGCTGGTGCACGTAGAAGTGTTCGCGATCCGCAATATTGAGCGGCGGCACCGGCCAGCTGCGGGAAAAATTGACCGTTGAGCCGCGTGCATCGACGATCGCCAGTACCTCAATCTGCGGCAGCCCATCGATCCGGTCACGCAACAAGCGGTGTGTTTCCTCTCCGGAAAGAGCCCGACGCAAATCTTCGCCATTACGAACCCCTGCCTGGCGAATCCGCTCTTCGACCCCCTGCAAGACCTTGTCTGCGGGCGCCAGCGACTGGGCGACATATTCACCGACAGTCAGCGAGATATTGCCCAGTTCGACCTTCCAGTCGGCAATCGCGGCCGCCCGCAAGTACCAGATCAGTCCGCCCGCACCCACGCACAGCAGCAGCGCGAGCAGGCCGCCGATGGCAGCCACCACGGCACTCGGGCGATAACGGGCAAGAAGCATGGCAGCACGGCTGGGCGGCATGGATTCCCTAGATTCCCCTGGCCAAAAGACATAGTTGCGATGGAGTACGGATTCTAGCTTGGAAAGCCGGCAAAAGGCGCGCAAGACGGGCCGGAGCATGGGCAGTCCGGGCGCCTCGCGGTAGAATGCCGGACTGTTTTCTCTCCTGCCTGTCCAGCGAGACCGACCCGTGCCGAATTTGCCCCCCATCCCAGCCCCACGCCTGGCCATCAACGGCTATGGCCGCATCGGGCGTTGCTTTTTGCGGGCATTGCACGAAACCGCCACCCACCGGCCGCTGCAGGTGGTTGCCATCAACGAGCCGGCCAATCTGGAAAGCATGGCCTACCTGACCCGCTACGATTCGACACATGGGCGTTTCCCCGCCAGTGTCGAAGTCATCGACGGGCAGTTGCAGATAGCCGGCCACCATCTCCGGATCAGCCATGGCCGCCGCCCGGAGGAAGTGGACTGGTCGGGCATCGACCTCGTCGTCGAGTGCTCCGGCATTTACGGTCGACGCCCCGAACTCGAACGTTTTACCGCTGCCGGCTGCCCGCGCCTGCTCCTTTCGCATCCCGGCGCCAGTGCCGACGACATCGACGCCACGATCATTGCCGGCTTCAACCAGCACGCTCTGGACGGCAGTGAAACCCTGGTCTCCGCCGCCTCGTGCACGACCAGTGCGATTGTCCCGATCCTCGACCTGCTCGACCGCGAAATCGGCATCGAACAGGCGCTGCTCAGCACCTTGCACTCGGTGATGAACGACCAGCCGCTGATCGACGGCTACCACCATGACGACCTGCGCCGCACCCGCTCGGCGATGCAGTCGATCATTCCGGTATCGACCGGGCTGGCGCGCGGCGTCGAGCGCTTCCTGCCGCAACTCGCCGGCCGCGTCCAGGCCAAGGCGATCCGCGTGCCGACCACCAACGTCTCGGCCATCGATCTGACTCTGATCACCGCCCGCCCGGTCAACGCCGCCGCCGTCAATGACCTGCTGGCCAGCGCCAGCCACGGCCCGCTGAAACGGCTGGTCGCCTACTCCGAGGCCGCGCACGCCTCGATCGATTTCAACCACGACCCCCATTCGGCGATTGTCGATGGCAGCCAGACCCGGACCTCGGGCCAACACCTGCTCAATCTGTTCGTCTGGTTCGACAACGAATGGGGATTCGCCAACCGGATGCTGGAACTGGCCGACCACTGGTCGCAGCTCTGGCTCGGCACTCAAGCTAACAACACCGATCAACCGCACAGGAGTTTTCCATGAACGTCATCAAACTGACCGACCTCGACGTCGCCGGCAAGCGCGTCTTCATCCGCGCCGACCTCAACGTGCCGCAGGACGAAGCCGGCAATATCACCGAAGACACCCGTATCCGCGCCTCGCTGGCCTCGATCAAGTACTGCCTGGAAAAGGGCGCGGCAGTGATGGTCACCTCCCACCTCGGCCGCCCGACCGAAGGCGAACTGCGCCACGAAGACACCCTGATGCCGGTCGCCGTCCGTCTTGGCCAGTTGCTGCACGTGCCGGTCCGCCTGATCCAGGACTGGGTCGACGGCGGTTTTGAAGTCAAACCGGGCGAAGTCGTGCTGCTCGAAAACTGCCGGGTGAACAAGGGCGAGAAGAAAAACAACGAAGAACTGGCGCAGAAGATGGCCAAGCTCTGCGACATCTACGTCAACGATGCTTTCGGTACCGCCCACCGCGCCGAAGCCACCACCCACGGCGTTGCCAAGTTCGCGCCGGTCGCCTGCGCCGGGATCCTGATGGGCGCCGAGATCGACGCGCTGGGCAAAGCCCTGCACGAACCCAAGCGGCCGCTGGTCGCCATCGTCGGCGGCTCCAAGGTCTCGTCCAAGCTGACCATCCTCAAGTCGCTGGCCGACAAGGTTGATCAACTGATCGTCGGCGGCGGCATCGCCAACACCTTCCTGCTCGCCTCCGGCAAGCGGATTGGCGACTCGCTGGCCGAACCCGATCTGGTCAAGGAAGCGCACGCGATCATGGACATGATGAAGGAACGCGGCGCCGAAGTGCCGCTGCCGACCGACGTCGTCGTCGCCGACGAAGTCTCGGCCCTGGCCCGCGCCAACAAGATCTCGGTCGACGACGTTGCCGCCCACGACCGCATTCTCGACGTTGGCCCGAAGAGCGCTGCCCGCCTCGCCGAAATCATCGCCAACGCCGGCACCGTGGTCTGGAACGGCCCGGTCGGCGTCTTCGAGCTGCCGCAGTTCTCCGGCGGCACCAAGATGCTGGCCTCGGCCATCGCCCACTCCGAAGCCTTCTCCATCGCCGGCGGCGGCGACACCCTGGCTGCCATCGCCAAGTTCCACATCGCCGACGACATCGGCTACATCTCCACCGGCGGCGGCGCCTTCCTCGAATTCCTCGAAGGCAAGGTCCTGCCGGCGATTGCCGTGCTCGAAGAGCGCGCCAAGGGCTGAGTTGCAGCCTATTTCCGGCCCTGATTTTCGGCCTTTCCGATGGTTGACCGTAAAAATCACGGTCAACCATCCACAACAGCAAAAAACAAACAGACACAGGGAGTAGACATGAGCCGCCACACCAAGATCGTAGCCACCCTCGGCCCCGCTTCGTCGTCGCCGGAAGTTCTCGAACGCCTGGTCGATGCCGGCATCGACGTGGTGCGCATGAATTTCTCCCACGGCACCGCTGCCGACCACAAGGCGCGGGCCGAAGGCATTCGCGCAGCAGCGGCCAAACGCGGCCGCACCGTCGGCATCCTCGGCGACCTGCAAGGGCCGAAGATCCGTGTCGGCAAGTTCGAGGAAGGCAAGATCACGCTCGCCATCGACGACAAATTCATCCTCGATGCGGCCTGCGCACTGGGCAATCAGGAGCGTGTCGGCCTCGACTACAAGGACCTGCCCAAGGACGTCAGCTTCGGCGACATCCTGCTGCTCGACGACGGCCGGCTGAAGCTGGAAGTGCTCGGCGTGCGCGGCCAGGAAATCCACACCCGCGTCCTGGTCGGCGGCGACCTCTCCAACAACAAGGGGATCAATCGCCAGGGCGGCGGCCTGACTGCGCCGGCGCTGACCGCCAAGGACATGGACGACATCAAGACCGCTGCCGAGATCGGTGTCGATTTCGTTGCCGTCTCCTTCCCCAAGAGCGCCGCCGACATGTACATGGCCCGTCAGCTGCTGCGCGCCGCCGGTAGCCAGGCGGTGCTGATCGCCAAGATCGAGCGCGTCGAAGCGGTCGAAAACCTCGAAGAAATCCTCGACTCCTCCGACGGGATCATGGTCGCCCGTGGCGACCTCGCGGTCGAAGTCGGCGACGCCTCGGTCCCGGCCTTGCAGAAGAAGATGATCCGCATGGCGCGCGACCGCAACAAGCTGACCATCACCGCGACGCAGATGATGGAATCGATGATCCACTCGCCGGTGCCGACCCGCGCGGAAGTCTCCGACGTGGCCAACGCCGTGCTCGACGGCACCGACGCGGTGATGCTCTCGGCCGAAACCGCCAGCGGCAAGTACCCGGTCGACACCGTCGAATCGATGGCGCGAATCTGTATCGAAGCCGAACGCTCGCATGAAGTGACGCTTGACCGCGAATTCCTCGACCGGGTGTTCACCCGCATCGACCAGTCGATTGCGATGGCTGCGATCTGGACCGCGCACCATCTCAAGGTCAAGGCCATCGCGGCACTGACCCAGTCGGGCTCGACCGCGCTGTGGATGAGCCGTCTCAACTGCGGCGTGCCGATCTACGCGCTGACCCCGGACGCCGAATCGGTCGCCCGCATGGCGCTCTACCGCGAGGTTTATCCGCTGCTGATGACGCAGCAGCATACCGACCGCGACCGCCTGCTGGCCGAAGCCGAAGCCCTGCTCATCGAACGCGGCGTGGTGGAACATGGCGACCTGATCGTGCTCACCATCGGCGAACCGATCGGCACCGTCGGCGGCACCAATACGCTGAAGATCGTCCGCGTCGGCGAGCACCAGCTGGACTAAGCTAAAATAACGAATTAACCGAATACGAACTGAACAGGAGTCTCCCATGCCGCTCGTCTCGATGCGCCAACTGCTCGACCATGCCGCCGAATACGGCTACGGTCTGCCGGCTTTCAACGTCAACAACATGGAACAGGTCTGGGCGATCATGGAAGCGGCCAACCAGGTCGACGCGCCGGTGATCATGCAGGCCTCGGCCGGCGCCCGCAAATACGCCGGCGAGCCCTTCCTCCGCCATCAGATCCTGGCCGCACTCGAAGCCTACCCGCACATTCCCATCGTGATGCACCAGGACCACGGCCAAAACCCGGCGGTGTGCATGGCCGCGATCAAGTCCGGCTTCTCGTCGGTGATGATGGACGGTTCGCTGATGGGCGACGGCAAGACCGTTGCCAGCTATGAATACAACGTCGAAGTGACGCGCAAGGTGGTCGAGTTCTCGCACGCCATCGGCGTGTCGGTCGAAGGCGAACTGGGCGTGCTCGGCTCGCTCGAAACCATGAAGGCTGACAAGGAAGACGGCCACGGCGCCGAAGGCCACATGACCCGCGAAGACCTGCTCACCGACGTCGAGCAGGCGGCCGACTTCGTCAAGCAGACCAACTGCGACGCGCTGGCCATCGCCATCGGCACCAGCCACGGCGCCTACAAGTTCACCAAGAAGCCGACCGGCGACATCCTCGCCATTGACCGCATCGCCGAAATCCACGCCCGCATCCCCAACACCCACCTGGTGATGCACGGCTCCTCCTCCGTGCCGCAGGAACTGCTCGCCGAAATCCGCGAATTCGGCGGCGACATGAAGGAAACCTACGGCGTGCCGGTCGAGGAAATCGTCAAGGGCATCGCCCATGGCGTGCGCAAGGTCAATATCGATACCGACATCCGCCTCGCCATGACCGGCGCCATCCGCCGCTACCTGGCCGAGCACCCGGACAAGTTCGACCCGCGCGACTTCCTCAAGCCGGCCCGCGAAGCCGCCAAGAAGATTTGCGTCGCCCGCTTCGAAGCCTTCGGCGCCGCCGGCAACGCCAGCAAGATCAAGGCCCTGTCGCTGGACAAGATGGCCGAACGCTACGCCAAGGGCGAGCTGAACCAGATCGTCAAATAAGCCGGTCGGGTCGCGGTCGCTCAAAGCGGCCGCTCAAATCCGCCGTTTTTCGGCGTCGACCGTAAAAATGCCGCTCCCGTCACGGTGAGCGGCATTTTTTGTTTGCGGTAGCCAATTCGACGCTTGCAGCAATCTCACCTGTACCGGTTGGCGCCAAATCGACTGCTGGCGGGCGGTTTCCACGGTCGACCAGCCCACAAGGCAAAAAGCCCCGCCACTGTTGCCAGCGCGGGGCTTTTACCTGCGGCGGCCGGAGCGACCGGCACGGCAAGTCGGTACGGCAGCGACTTAGTGGTAAGCCTTGCGCGAAGCCAGCTTGATCGCCATGGTCACAGCCAGCACCAGGATCAGGCCGGTGAAGACCATGCCGAGGGAGGACAGTTCGTCCATGTTTTTCTCCGTTGAGTTTATTGTTGGGGGCGCATTCGGCAACTGTGCCGCTGAAAAGTTCCCGTCACATTGGCTGGCGCAATCCAGCGCTTCGGCTACAATCTGCTGCAGCGCAACATAAAAAACCACAGCGCCCTGCAGCCCGCCTCCCTCCACCCACACCACCCGCCACGCCATGCACCCGCGCCTGCTCCTCGCCGATCTGGAAGAACACCCCCTGCGTCAACGCTTGAACAACGAGTTCCACGCCCGTCCGCCGATTCCGCTGCTCGGCGCGATGCTGGTCTCGCACCTGGTGTTCAAGCACAGCGCGACCGTCGCCCAGGCCGAGAAGGAAAATCTCTCCAAGCTCTGCCAGGGCCATGTGTGCACCGCCATCGACAGTTCGGATTCGCACGTGCTGATCGAAACCGGCGCCTTCCGCATGCGCTGGGAACTGCATACCGAGTTTTCCAGCTACACCTTCTTCCAGCCACTGATGCCGGGGCAGGAACTTGACCCGGAAGCCACCGCCTTCGACGCGGTCAACCCGGAATGGCTGAAGGGCATTCCCGGCAAGCTGATCGTCGCCACCCACGTTGAAATGCGCGCGGCCGACGAACTGCCGCCCGACAGCGTGCTCGCCGGGCTCAGCCCGGATGGGCGGACCATGGTCGCCTCGCGGGTGGCCGACAACACGGCGTGGATTTTTACCGACTTCAAGATCAACAACGGCTTCTCGCGCTTTCTGGTGATCAACGAAGGCATGACCCAGCGCCAGGCCGGGCGCACCGTGCAGCGCCTGGTCGAGATCGAAACCTACCGGATGATGGCGCTGCTCGGCCTGCCGGTGGCCAAGGAAGTCAGCAAGTGGCTGTACACCGGCGAAAAGGAACTCGCCGCGCTGATGGACCGGATCGGCCTGGCCAAGGGCGGCGACGACGAGCGCGACATCCTCGCCAACATGTCGCGCCTGGCCGCCGAAGTCGAGCATTCGGTGGCGCGCACCACCTTCCGTTTCGGCGCCGCCCGCGCCTACCACGGGCTGGTCATGCAGCGCATTGAAGAACTGCGCGAACAACGGATTTCCGGCCTGCCGACCTTTGCCGAATTCATGCAACGCCGCCTGCTGCCGGCAATGAACACCTGCGAGGCAATCAGCCGCCGCCAGGAAGAACTCTCCGCCCGCGTCGCGCGCAACTCGCAACTCTTGCGCACCCGCGTCGATATCGAACTGGAGCGCCAGAACCAGGAACTGCTCGGCCAGATGAACCGCCGCGCCAAGCTGCAGCTGCACCTGCAGGAAGCGGTCGAAGGCCTGTCGGTGGTCGTGCTCACCTACTACGGCTCGCAGCTGGTGCAATACCTGGCCAAGGGCACCAAGGATCTGCACCACCTCAACACCGACCTGATCACCGCCGCGTCGATCCCGCTGATCGCCGGGCTGGTCGCCTGGGGCACCCGCCGCATGCGCAAAAAGCTCGCCGCCGAAGACGCGGGCGCACACTGATTTATAATTTCGCTTTTGCCTTTTCGGGACCACGACCGTGACCGCTCCGCTCTTCGAATCCACCATCACCAGCCTGCCGCTCCTTTCCAAAGGCAAGGTCCGCGACATCTACGCCGTTGACGCCGACAAGCTGCTGATCGTCACCACCGACCGCCTGTCCGCCTTCGACGTGATCCTGCCGAACCCGATCCCGCGCAAGGGCGAAGTGCTGCAAGCCGTCGCCAACTTCTGGTTCGAAAAGCTCGGCCACATCGTCCCCAACCAGCTGACCGGCGTCGATCCCGAATCGGTGGTTGCCGAGAACGAACGCGAACAGGTGCGCGGTCGCGCCGTCGTCGTCAAGCGCCTCAAGCCGCTGCCGATTGAGGCCGTGGTCCGCGGCTACGTGATCGGCTCGGGCTGGAAGGACTACCAGGAAACCGGCGCCATCTGCGGCATCGCCCTGCCCGCCGGCCTCAAGATGGCGGCCAAGCTGCCGGCCCCGATCTTCACCCCGGCGACCAAGGCCGCCGTCGGCGACCACGACGAAAACGTCTCCTTCGCCGTCGCCCAGGCCAACTGCGCCGCCGAACTCGCCGAGGCGCTGGCCGGCACCGGCAAGAACGGCGCCCAGCTCGCCGACGAAGCCCGCATCGCCGCCCTGCGCCTCTACGAAGAAGCCTCGGTCTACGCCAAGGGGCGCGGCATCCTGATCGCCGACACCAAGTTCGAATTCGGCATCGACGGCGCCGGCACCCTGCACCTGATCGACGAAGCCCTGACCCCCGACTCATCGCGCTTCTGGCCCGCCGACCAGTACGAAGAAGGCAAGAACCCGCCCTCCTACGACAAGCAATACGTCCGCGACTACCTGGAAACCCTGGACTGGGGCAAAGTCGCCCCCGGCCCCCAACTCCCCGCCGAAGTCATCGCCCGCACCAGCGCCAAGTACATCGAGGCGTATGAAAAGCTGACCGGCAAGACGCTGTAAGCGACTAACGCTGCAATGAAAAATGCCCGCTTGCTGCGGGCGTTTTTCATTCTGGGGGCGAGCCGACGGTTTGCGCTGGTGGCCTCCTCAGGTTGTCGACCATGGTCAACCGGAAAAAACGCCCTTTTTTGCGGTCGACCGTGATTTCGAGGCATTTTTCCTTGCCCTGATAGGTTGGGGCGACAAATCAACCGGACCTCTTTTCTCGCTTTTTCTCGTTGAATCTGCGGGCTCTCGGGCGACCTGCCATGCGGCGGCAGAAAGCTTGGCGGCCTGGCAGGCGCTGGCTTCCGCCGTTGACCGGCGGGCCTACTTTCTTTTGCTTCGCCAAAAGAAAGTAGCCAAAGGCTATTGCTAGCGCAGCTAAAAGGCGCCCCAGGCTACGCGGTCGGCTGCGCCGACTCCCCTGCGCTACTCGTCGAGCCGGGCACCCCAAGAGTACTTCCTCGCGATGCGTAGCATCGCTCAGGGCGCGGCTGCGGAACTCGGCCCTACGGGCCTCAAACAGTCCTCGCCGAAATCCCCCGGCCCGCCTGCGTTGCTCGGCGCCCCACATGGGACCCAGAGGCGTCGCGGCGGAAAGGTTGGAGCAAAAAATGCAGCTGATTGGTTTTTACGGTCGACCGGGAAAAGCATCATTTTTTCCCGTCGACCGTAACTTCGAGACGTTTTTCCCCCGGCCCTCTGCGGCGTCGAGCAGCGCAGGACGGGCGGGGGATTTCGGTTCGCATTGTTTGAGCCGCAGGCGAGTTCATGCGAACCGCCCGACCGTCCGAGCAGCGCAGAGCACCCGGCAAAGCCGGGCGCCGCAGCGGGCGTACTTTTCTTGGCAAGACAAGAAAAGTACGCCCGCGCGTCAGGCGCGGAAACCAGCATTTCCCGCTGCAAAACACCAAACCCACCGGCCCAACCCCTACGCCACGGTCAACCGCAAAAAACCGTAATTTTCACGGCATTTTCCCTTGCCCTGCTAGGTTGGGTCGAAAAATCAACCTAACCCCTTTTCTCGAGCAACCCCAAGCCGATATTGATGGCTTATTGAAAAGTTATGTACTTGACTGCAACCCCGCGCTGGTCGCTTTCCGAACGGAAGATGCGTGCAAATTGGTGATACTGCAGTTCAAGCCGCTCATCTGAAAGCCAAGTTAGTTTTACTTCTGGCCCTCGGGTAAGACCGGCCGGGGCTCGACCATGGTCCCTGTCAGCCACAAAAAAGCTTTTGGGAAGAGATTTTGGTTCTGATGTATCAAAACCACCATCTACGATAACGACTTGCGAGTTGAAATCTGTGGCGGCACCGCAATCAATTTGAAACAGCACCGCTTTGTATTTCCCGCTGGGTGACTGAACTTGGTCAAAGACAGTGTTTGCGCACATGTCAGAAAACAAATATTCCATGATGGCAATACAACCGCCGAAACTCAAAACCACGGCAGCACCTAACCAGAGCAATATTTTTTTCCACGTTCCCATCGGAATTATGCACCCAAGAAAAGAGTAAATCATATCGCATATCCACAGGCCACTTCTGGCCAATTGCCCCCCCCACTGAACCCCTCCCCCTCTCCCCGGTCCAACCCCTACCACCCCGACCGAGGAGACCGCCATGCATCCCCGTTTCGACTTGCCTGCCCACGGGCTACCGTTGCCGGTGATCCGGCAAATCCCCATTAGCCAGCCGCTGGTCTGGCTAAAGAAGGGCTGGGAGGATGTGCGGGCGAATCCGCTGCCGTCGCTGGCTTACGGGCTGTTGTTCGCGCTCGGTGGCGACCTGATCATTCTCGCCTTGCTCAATCATCCGCACCTGCTGTCGGTGGCGGTTTCCGGCTTTTTTCTGGTCGCGCCGCTGCTGGCGGCCGGGCTGTATGAATTGAGCCGTAGCCGGGCGCTGGGCGAGAAGCTGCTGTTCATCGACTCCTTGCGCTGCTTCAGCCGCAACGGCCAGTCGCTGGCTTTTTTCGGGCTGATCGTGAGCTTGCTGGTGCTGTTCTGGGAGCGGGTGTCGGCGGTGGCCTTTGCGCTGGTCGCAATTGATACCCCGGGGCAGGCCAGCGCCTACCTCAGCGACATTCTGCTCAGCGGCGAGCACCTGGCGTTCACGCTGGCCTGGCTGGCGGCGGGCGGGATGCTGGCACTGTTCGTCTTTGCGCTGAGCGTGGTCGCGGTACCAATGATCCTCGACCACGACACCGATGTGGCGACGGCGATGCTGACCAGCCTGCGGGTGTGCACCCATAACGCCGGGCCTCTGGCGCTGTGGGCCTTCCTGCTGGTCGACCTGACGCTGTTCGGCTTTGCCACGCTGCTGTTCGGGCTGGTACTGATCATGCCGATTCTCGGCCATGCCTCATGGCATGCCTATCGCGACCTAGTAGAATAAGCCGCTATTCCTCACCCCACGCAACACGCTGCGGGCGGCGGTGACCGCCCGTTTTCATTGCTTCGAGACCATGACTCAAAACCACAATCCGCTGCTCGATTTTTCCGACCTGCCCCGCTTTGACCTGATCCAGCCGGCGCACGTCAAACCGGCCATTGCCCAACTGCTGGCCGACGGCCGGGCGCTGATCGAACGCCTGACCGGCGACGCCACGCCGGCCACCTGGGCCGACTTTGCCGCGCCGCTGTCCGATGGGCTGGAAGGCCTGGGCCGCGCCTGGGGCGTGGTCGGCCACCTGCATTCGGTCAATGACATTCCCGCCTGGCGCGAGGCTTACAACGAGATGCTGCCGGAGATTTCGCGCTTTTACAGCGAACTCGGGCAGAACCTGGCCTTGTTCGACAAATACCGGGCGCTGCGCAAAAACGCCGATTTTGCCGCGTTGACCGTGGCACAGCAGAAAATCGTCAATAACGAGATCCGCGACTTCCGCCTCTCCGGCGCCGAACTGCCGGAAGAACAGAAGCCGCGCTTCCAGGCGATCATGGAAGAGTTGTCGCAGTTGTCGGCCAAGTTCTCGGAAAACCTGCTCGACGCGACCAACGCCCACGCCGAGATCGTCAGCGACGAGGCCGAACTCGCCGGCCTGCCCGATTACGCCAAGGACGCCGCGCGCGAAGTGGCCGAGAAGGCTGAAGTCGAAGGCTGGAAATTCACCCTGCACGCGCCCTCCTACGGCCCGGTGCTGCAATACGCCGACAACCGCGATCTGCGCGCCCGCATGTACCGCGCCTACGCCACCCGCGCCGCCGAATTCAGCGACGGCAGTTCCAAGCCGGAATGGGATAACACGCCGGTGATGCGCCGCCTGCTCGAACTGCGCCAGGAAGAGGCGCAGATGCTCGGTTTTGCCAATTACGCCGAAGTCTCGCTGCAGCCCAAGATGGCCGACACCCCGGCGCAGGTGCTCGCCTTTTTGCGCGACATGGCGAAGAAGGCCAAGCCCTTCGCCGAGAAAGACATGGCCGAACTGCTGGCCTTTGCCCGCGACGAACTCGGCATCGCCGACTTCCAGCCCTGGGACGCCGCCTATGTCTCGGAAAAACTGCTGCAGGCGCGCTACGCCTTCTCCGAGCAGGAGGTGAAGCAGTATTTCACCGAACCCAAGGTGATCGCCGGGCTGTTCCAGGTGATCGAAAGCCTGTTCGGGGTCAAGGTCAAGGCCGATACCGCGCCGGTATGGCACGAGGATGTCCGTTTCTACCGGCTGGAAACCCCGGCCGGCGAGCTGGTCGGCCAGTTTTACGTCGACCTCTACGCCCGCGAGACCAAGCGCGGCGGCGCCTGGATGGATGAAGCGCGTTCGCGCAAGCGCACTGCCGATGGCATCCAGAAGCCGATTGCCTACCTCAACTGCAATTTCGCCCGCCCGGTCGGCGGCAAACCCGCCACCTTCACCCACGACGAAGTGATCACCCTCTTCCACGAAGCCGGCCACGGCCTGCACCACCTGCTGGCGCGCGGTGAGGAGTCGGGCGTTTCCGGCATCCACGGCGTCGAATGGGACGCGGTCGAACTGCCGTCGCAGTTCATGGAAAACTACTGCTGGGAATGGGAAGTGCTGCAGGGGATGACCGCCCATGCCGATAGCGGCGAACCGCTGCCGCGCGCGCTCTACGACAAGATGCTGGCGGCCAAGAACTTCCAGAGCGGGATGATGACCGTGCGTCAGCTGGAGTTTTCGCTGTTCGACATGCTGCTGCACAGCGAATTTGACCCGCAGGGCGAGTCGACCGTGATCGACCTGCTCAACACCGTCCGTGCCGAGGTGGCCGTGCTGCTGCCGCCGCCCTGGCAGCGTTTCCCGCACAGCTTCTCGCACATTTTCGGCGGCGGCTACGCGGCCGGCTATTACAGCTACAAGTGGGCGGAAGTGCTGTCGGCCGACTGCTACGCGGCCTTCGAGGAGGCTGGCAACCCGTTCGACCCGGAGGTCGGCCGGCGCTTCCTCGACGAAATCCTGTCGCGCGGTGGCGAGCGCCCGGCGCTGGAAAATTTCCGCGCCTTCCGTGGCCGCGAGCCGAGCCCGGACGCACTGCTGCGCCACAGCGGCATGGCCCTCGCATGAATGCCGCCCGCTGGCTCGGCCTGGCCCTGCTCTGCCTCGCCGGCAGCGTTGCGGCGCAGAGCTACCGCTGGAACGATGGCCAGGGGCGGACGATCATTTCCGACACCCCGCCGCCGGCCAGCGTCGGCGAGGTCAGCGTGCGCGGCAAGACGGCCCCGGTGACGGCGGAACTGCCCTACGCCACCCGCCAGGCGGCGGCCAAGCATCCGGTGACGCTGTACACCGGGGCTGGCTGCCTGGAAGAATGCCGGCAGGCACGCGAACTGCTGAAGGCACGCGGCACGCCGTTCAGCGAAAAAACGGTAGCGACGCAGGAAGAGATCGATGCACTGAAAAAACTCGCCGGCGAGGCTGCCGTCCCTACCCTGCAAGTCGGCCGCCAGGTGCAGCGCGGCTTCAGCGGCGAGCTCTACCACAACCTGCTCGACGCCGCCGGCTATCCGGGGCGCCGACCACCCGCGCGAGAAGAGTAAGCACCAGCAAGGGCGAGCGCCCGCAAGAAAAAAGGCCGGAAATCCGGCCTTTTTTCATTCACCGCCCCATGCGCTGGGGCCTCTGGCGTGCGCTCAGTACAGCGCAGCGAACTGCATCTGCCCGTCAAGCACGGTGACCTTGTAGGCGCTTTCCTTGTAAGTCTTGCCGTTACTGACCAGTGCCGTCTTGACCGTGTAGTTCTTTCCTTTGGCATCAGCCGGCAGCTTGAACTTGGAGTTGGTCTGGTAACGCCCGGCGCCGTCGACGGCCGCCAGCTTTTCGGTCTTTTCCTCGACCAGCTTGTTGTTCTCGTCGTAGATCGCGTACTTCTGCTGGACTTCCGGCACCTTGTCGCCGTAGCCGACCAGGTCGGTATTGGCGGTGATCTGCACTTCCTTCTGCCCGGAGGCATCCGGGGCCGCCGTCTGCACCTTGCTTTCGAACTTGGCCGGAATCACGTCGTTCCGGGGAACGGCAGCAGCGATCTGCTGCTCTTTGGCCTTGCCCTTGGCCTGGGTCTTGACCTGTTTTTCGTACTCCGAATTCACCTGCTGGGCATCGGCAATCTTTTTCGACTCGAAATACCAGGCGATCAGGAAGCCGGCGGTGGCACCGATCACCGCCCCTGCCAGGCACCCCTGCGAGCCCTTGGCGGCAGCACCGATGGCGCAGCCGGCAGCGGCACCGATCAGGGCGCCGGTCGCCCGTTCATCGAGCCTGTAGCTGCCATCGGGGTTAGTCGCACAGGCGGAGAACAGAAACACGCTGGCCACCGCCAGCGCAACCGGTCGTTTTGCTGAATTGAACATTGCATCCCCCTTACGTTCGTGGGCCATAGCCCTTTGTTCATGAAAAATCATTTGACGACAATCGCGATCGGATCGTCGATCCCGTGATCGCTGACATACGGCCGCTGCTGGTTGTCGGTCAGATCACGCACCCGGCGGGTGATGTAGCGCTTGAGCGTGGTCGGGTAGATCAGCTTGTCGCGCGGGTCCTCAGCTTCACCACGGAGACCTTCAATCAGCGCCTTGGTAAAGGCGCCGTTGCCCCATTCGTCGGTTTCCTGCGCCAGTTCCTTGGCGGTGGCCGAAGCAAAGACGATCACGCCTTTTTCCTCATCCACCTGGTTGACCGTGCCTGCCATCTTGGCCTGGTTGGCGAGCGCCCCGGAATGACAGGTATCGAGGAAGAACATCGCCCGTCCCGGCAGGTTCTGCAGGGTATCGACGATTTCCTTGCCCGGCACCCAGTTGTCCTTGTTGCCGACGCTGCCGGAGCGATAGGGTACGTAGTAATACGAATGCTCCTGGGTCATGCCATGGCCAGCCAGGAAAACCACCCCGGCGTCCTTTTCCTTGACGTTGTCGCGCAGCCACTTCAAGCCGTCGCGGATGTTTTCCTGTGTTGCCTCTTCATCGACCAGCACCCGCACCGCCGGCTTGTCGTAGAGCTTGGGCTTGCCCGGCGGCGGCTGGGCGATCCGCGTCATCTGCCGGCGGAAATCGGAAGCATCCTTGACCGGCAGGGCCAGCGCATTGTCGCCCGGGTACTTGTTGACCGCGACGATCAGCATGTACAGCGTGTCGTACTTCTCGATGAACGGCGCCTTGCCCGGCGCGGCACTCGGACGCCGCACCTGGATGCTGACCGGCTCGGACTTGGCGTACTTGTTTTCGGCAATCAACAGGATTTCGGCATCCTTGGGTGGCACCGGCACCATCGCTTCGAAGACCGAACCTTCAGCCGAGCGGGTCGAACGCGTCTTGATGTTGCGTTCCAGCTTACCGTTCACCCGTACCTTGATTTCCTTGACCGGCGCCCCGGTCGCCGAACGCACCGCGTAACGGATCGGCACTTGCGCCTCGCCGCTCTCGATGCTGCGGTCGCTCTGCAATTCGATCACCGGCGGCAGGGCTTCGACGATCTGCGCCGCTGGCTTGGCTGGCGGCGCCTTGGCGGCCGCTTCGGCCTCGGCGTTCATCTGCGCCAGCAGCGCCAGTTCGGCCTTGAAGCTGCGTACCGCCTCGCCCTCGTCGGCCAGCTGCATGACTTTCTGGATCACGCTTGGCTGGTAGAAGCGGTCGCGGAAGCGACCGACCGAGAAGAAATCCGCCGCCTGGTTGAAGGCGCGATTGACGTGCCAGCCGACCAGATTTTCGCCCCCCATCGAGGTGTCGTAATAGCCCGCGGGGGTCCAGGCAATCCAGCGTTCGCGGTCACCATGCACGAACAGCGTCAGTTGTGGCTCGCCATCGCCGGCACGGAACCAGCGGATGCTGCCATCGCCCAGCGCCGCCACCACCCAGCGACCATCGCCGCTGACATTGACGGCCCACGCCGCGCCCGGCAAACGGCGCTCCCAGAGCTGGCCGCCGCTGGCCGCGTAGAGCCGGAGGAACCACTCGCTGCCCAAAACCAGCTTCTGACCATCGGGAAAAGCCGCTGCGCTGCGCACCACTTCGCCGGGCCGCAGCAGCAGGTTGCGGCCATTCAGAGTGACCGCCGCACTATTGCGCCAGTTGCTCAGGCCGGATGGCAACTGCGCCGGACGCAGGGTGCTGTTGCCCGGTGCCGGTCGCAACTCGCCCTTGCCGATATCGAAAGCCAGAACCTCACGGCCGCCTTGGGCCATCGGAAAATCGACCTGCTGGCCGTCGGCCGAAATCCGGAAGCTGTCGCCAGCATCGCGGAAATCGCCATTTCTCGCCTGCGACTGGAAACGCAAGGCTCCGGAGGCATCCAGCGCCAGCCAGGCCGGCTCGGCCGAGCTGGCGAGCAGGCCACCGGCGTGCGCAGCCAGCGAAGTGACGATATTGCCGAAGCTGGCTACCGGCTGCCCCGGCGCCCGCCCCCGGTCGGCAAAGGCCAGCACCGCAAAGCGGCCATCGCGGACCACATTGCCGGCAGCGTACAAGGTGCGCCCGTCGGCCGACCAGGCCACCCGCCCGAGGTTGCTGCCGCCACCGCTCTCGACCATGTGCGCCAGATCAAGGGTGGCGCTGAAAATCGCGACCCGGGCGCTATCCTGGAGGCCGACCGCCAACTGCGAACCGTCCGGCGACCAGGCCAGCGCGTAGGGCTTGCCCGGCATCTGCTTGCGCGCCAGCCGCTCCATGCCGTTCTTGCCGAAACCGTAGATGCGCAGGTAACCATCGAGCGAAGCGACGGCAAGGCGCCCGTCACGCGAAAAGGCGGCGCCATAGATCGCGTCGTTGAACTCGGGATCGGCACCGACAAAGCCGAGATTGCGGCGGAACACGCGCAGGCCTTCCTGGCGCAAGCCGATCGCCAGCAACTGGCTGTCGCCGGACCAGGCCAGCTGGGTGACCGGCGCCTCCAGCCCGGAGAGGGTACTCTTCGGCGGCAGGTTGCCGGTTGCGCGGTCAAACAGGTAGACCGCATGCGTCTTGCCGTCAAAACCGGCATTGCCGCCGACGGCAATCTGCCGGGCATCGGGCGAAAGCGCCGCCGCGTAGAGCGCGCCAACGCTTTCGCTGCCCAGCGGCGGCCGCAGCACCGCCACCGCCCGGCCGCTGCGCAGATCCCACAGGCGTGCGGTCTTGTCTTCCGACGCAGTCACCGCCCAGAGTCCGGCGGGATCGGCCGATATCCGCGCAATCGGCGACAGGTGCGCCTCGGTTTCGATCCGCAACACCGGCTCGCGCGGCAATTCCGGCGCGGCGCCCGCCGTCGCCAGATTCAGTACGGCCCACAGGCCGATCATCCAGTTCCGAACCCTCGGGCTCCTGTTCATGCTTCCCCCTCCTGCCGCCCGGCCTAGCGAACCAGCATCTCGACCCGGCGATTACGCGGCTCGGCCACCTCGTCGGCAGTCGCCACCAGCGGCTCGCGTTCGCCCCGCCCGGCAGCCTGTACGCTATCGGCCGGCAAGCCCTGCTTGAGCAGGTCGCTGCGCAGGCGCTCGGCCCGGCGCAAGGCCAGGCGGTCGTTATCCTGGAGCGAGCCGACCCGGTCGGTATGGCCGACCACGATCACATCCGGCGCCGGGCGCCGGCGAACTTCGGCCAGGACTTTTTCCATGTCCTTTTTCGACTCGGCGGTCAGTTCGTCGCGACCTTCGAGGAAATACAGCGTAAACCGTTGCGGCGCCTCGGGCCGCGCCGACATTGCCTCGGCAAAGGCGGCCTTGATTTCCTGTTCGCTGAGTTTGCCGGCCTGTGCGTTATCGGCATTGCCCTGAGCATTGGCGTAAGCACCGCTCAATTGCAACGGCTTGCCAGACTTGGGCGTGACTGTCAGCGTCCCGGCCTGACCGCCGGCATCGGGCAGCACGACATAGGTTTCGCGCGGGCCGGCGCAAGCCGCCAATCCCAACGCCAGAAACAGCGACGCGAGCGTCTTCAATTGTTTGGCAGCATGCCGATCCAACATCATTTCCCCTCCACGTTCACGGCAAAGCTGCGGGCCTGCCCCTTGAGTTCCGCCTGCGGCGTCTTGACGCGCACCGCTTCCGGCTGGGCATTCGCCAGATTGCCGGCCTCGATCGATACCGCGCCGCGCTTGACGAAGGCGTCGAAGGCGCCGAGATAGGTGGTCGAGTCGTAGGCGTAGCGCTCAAGCACGACCTCGGCATTGGGGCCGAGGGACAGGGTCGAGTTGTCGTTGAACATCAGGCCGGCCGAGCCGTTGGCCTCGGTCAGGATCACGTCGTTTTCCTTCAGCCGCACCCCGACCATGCCGGGCAGTTTCTGCCCGCCGCGTTCGAGCACCACGATACCGCGCGAAACCTTGATTTGACCGACCCACGCGGAAGCCTGGGCGAAGGCTGTTGCCGTCGCACAAAGGAGGACTGCGCCCCCAAGCCCCGCCGCCAGTCTGGAATAGCTTTTATTCAAGATCATTCCCCCTCCGGACTGCCATCTTGCATGGCTCATCAACATTACCAAGGCCAATCGGAGAAGGCAATCACTGTTGTGGCAGAATCGCCGCCTGCCTCACCTTTCCCCTCTGCTCATGAAAATCGCTACCTGGAACGTCAATTCGCTCAAAGTCCGCTTGCCCCACCTGCTCGACTGGCTGGCCACGCAACAGCCGGATGCGCTGTGCCTGCAGGAACTCAAGCTGGAAGACGCGAAATTTCCGCTGGCCGAGATCGAGGCAGCGGGTTACCGCGCAGCCTTCGCCGGGCAGAAGACCTACAACGGAGTCGCGCTGCTGGCCCGGCAGGAAATCGCCGAGGTTCAGATCAATCTACCCAACTTTCCCGACGAGCAGAAGCGGCTGATCGCCGGCACCGTCGGCGATGTCCGCGTCATCTCCGCTTACATGCCCAACGGCCAGGAAGTCGGCAGCGACAAATACGCCTACAAGCTGGAATGGCTGGCGGCGCTCGGCGACTGGCTGGCGGACGAACTGGTGCGTTACCCGAAGCTGGCACTGTGCGGCGACTACAACATTGCCCCCGACGACCGCGACGTGCACAACCCGGCCGCCTGGAACGGCAAGATTCTCTGCTCGGAACCGGAACGGGCGGCGTTCCAGCGTTTTCTCGACCTTGGCCTGAGCGACAGCTTCCGGCGCTTCGAACAACCGGAAAAAACCTTTTCATGGTGGGATTACCGGATGCTCGGTTTCCAGAAAAATCTCGGCCTGCGCATCGATCATGTGCTGCTTTCGGCGCCGCTCGCCGCCCGTTGCACGGCGGCGGGAATCGACCGCGCCCCGCGCAAGCTGGAGCGGCCGTCCGACCACGCCCCGGCCTGGGCCACCCTCAACCTCGCCTGAGTCGGCCAAGGAACGAAACATGAGCATTTCCACGGTCGACCGTGAACAACTGCAAAAACTCTATCCGGCCTTGTCCGGCCTGGCACCCGCACAACTCGATGCGGTGCTGGCGCAGGCTCGCCTGCTGCAGTTACCTGGGGGTACCGAGGTATTTGCCGAACGCCAGGCCTGCCAGGGTTTCCCGCTGCTGCTCGCTGGCAGCATCAAGGTCGTCAAGCAGGCCGGCAACGGGCGCGAAATGACGCTGTACCGGGTCAGCCCCGGCGGTTCGTGCATCATCACCTCCAGCTGCCTGCTCGGGCATGCCGCCTATAACGCACGCGGCCTGGCCGAGAGCCCGCTGACCTTGCTGGCACTGCCGGCCGAGGCATTTTCGCGGCTGCTGGTGGAACATCCGCCCTTCCGCGATTTCGTCTTCCACCTGTTCTCAGAGCGGATTGCCGAATTGATGCAACTGGTTGAGGAAGTTGCCTTTGCCCGCCTCGATCAACGTCTGGCCAAGCTGCTGCTGGCCGCGCCGCAAGATCAGCTGAACGTCACACACCAGCAACTGGCCGACGAGCTCGGCAGCGTCCGCGAAATAGTCAGCCGCCTGCTCAAGGGCTTTGCCGCACAGGGCCTGGTCGCTCTCGGCCGCGAGCAGGTCACTTTGCTCGACCGGGATGGTCTGCGCCGCCTGGCGGCGTAACCGGACAAGGCGAGAGAAACATGAGCGGCCGGTGGCCAGCTCTGTGTGACCCAAGTTACATACAATCCGCGCAGCGCAGCTTACAGTGGCGCCATCAACCAACTCTGATGGAGAACGCAAAATGAAAAACAACGTGGGCGGCATCGACAAAATCCTCCGCATCGTCGTCGGCCTCGGCCTGCTTGGCGCCACTGCCGCCGGCATGCTGCCGGCCTGGGGCTGGATCGGCATCGTCCCGCTGGCCACTGGCCTGCTCGGCTGGTGTCCGCTCTACCCGCTGCTGGGCATGAACACCTGCCCGCTGAAAAAGCCAGAATAAGACACTCCGACCGGGCGGCCAGCGGATTACCGGCTGCCGCTCGCCGTACCCAGGCACCACCAGGCACCGCCGGCGGTGCCTTTGGCTTTTACGGCCGGGCAGGTAAGATGGCGCGCACACAAGTACCGAGGATTCGCTGCATGCCGTTTTCACTTCGCTGGGAAGCCGGAGGCGTCGTCAAGCACCACTACGGCCACCTGACCGGCAGCGAGTTGGTCGCCGGTGCGGTCGCGGTATCGAGCGACCCGCGTTACGACCGGCTCCGCTACATCATCAACGATTTCAGGGCCGTTACCAGCGACGACATCAGTCTGTCCGACATCGAGCACTACGCGTCGTTGCGGATCGGCGCAGCCCTGAGCAACCGCAACGTCCTGTCCCCGTTTGTCGCTACCAGCGAACCCGGGCTCAGCGTCGCCCGCATGCTGCAGCAGCCGACATACCGCAACGATCACCCGGTCGAAATTTTCCCCGACCTGGACAGTGCCCAGGCCTGGCTGGCGCAGGAAGGTCAGGCCGACAAGTAGTTGGCAATCGCGATGTAGTCGGCAACCTGCAGGTTTTCGGCACGCTCGGTCGGCGCGATGCCGAGCGCGGCAAAGCCGGCGTCGTCGAGTACGCCCTTGAGCGTGTTGCGCAGCATCTTGCGCCGCTGTGAAAACGCTGCCAGCACCACCTGCTCCAGCTTCTGCTCGTTTTTCGCAGTCAATTCGCTTTTCGGCTTGGGGATCAGGCGCACCACGGCTGAATCGACCTTCGGCGCCGGATCGAAGCTCTCCGGCGGCACGTCGAGCAGCCATTCAAGCCAGAAACGGTACTGCAACATCACCGACAGCCTGCCGAAATCGGCGGTACCGGGCTCGGCAACCATGCGCTCGACGACTTCCTTCTGCAGCATGAAATGCATGTCCGTCACCTGCTCGGCGTAGTTCGCCAAGTGAAAGAGCAACGGTGTCGAAATATTGTAGGGCAGGTTGCCGACCAGTTTGAGGCGACTACCGATAGTCGCAAAATCGAAGGCCAGCGCATCGCCTTCATGGATCGCCAGGCGTTCCGGCGCGTGTTTCTGACGCAGACGGGCGATCAGGTCGCGGTCGATTTCGACCACGTGCAACTGCGCCACCCGTTGCAGCAACGGCTCGGTCAGCGCGCCAAGACCGGGGCCGATCTCGACCACGATCTCGCCGGCCTGCGGATTCACCGCACTGACGATGCCGTCGATAATTCCACGGTCGACCAGGAAATTCTGGCCAAAACGCTTGCGGGCAACGTGGGAAGTACCAGCTACCGGTTTTTTCATCAGCGATTCACTCCGCTTGGCCGCCGTCGGTCAACAACGACAGCGTGCCGGGAAGCGACAGGGGCGCGGCCCGGCGGTTACGCCCGAACCCGGGCATGAATTGATCCATTCGATGACTTGCCAAAGACCTGCGCAACTCAGGACCGGGCCGAGGCACCGCCGCAAGCGGCCATCCGCGCCGCTTCGGTAACCGCCTCGAAGAGGCTGCCGGGATCGGCGCGGCCGCTACCGGCAAGTTCGAGTGCGGTCCCATGATCAACCGAAGTACGGATGATCGGCAAACCGAGCGTGACATTGATGCCGTGACCAAAGGTTGCGTACTTGAGCGCGGTCAGCCCCTGATCGTGATACATCGCCAGCACCGCATCGCCGCCGGCGAGCACCGGCGGAGTAAACATGGTATCGGCCGGATGCGGCCCGGAAAGGTACAAGCCGCGTGCACGCAAACGCTCCAGCACCGGGCTGATGACTTCGATTTCCTCGCGCCCGAGGTAACCGCCCTCGCCGGCATGCGGGTTAAGGCCGGCCACCAGGATGCGCGGGGCCGCCAGTCCGTATTTGCTGCGCAGGTCGTGGGCAATGATTTCCAGCGTCTGTTCCAGCAATTCGCCGGTAATGGCGTCGGGCACCGCGCGCAAGGGGAGGTGGGTGGTTGCCAGCGCCACCCGCAAGGGACCGCGCTCGGTATTGCCGGCGAGCATCATCACCACCAGCGGCGTACCGGTCTTTTCGGCAAGATACTCTGTGTGACCGGTAAAGGGCACGCCGGCCGCATTGATCACCCCTTTGTGCACCGGTGCCGTCGCCATCGCGGCAAATTCACCGGCAACGCAGCCGGCCAAGGCTCGGTCGAGCAGTTCCAGCACATAAGCGCCATTGGCCGGGTCAAGCTGACCGGCAACGCTCGCTGCGCGTAGAGGCTGGTGCAGCACCCACAGGGTGTTGGGACCAGATTCACGGTCGACCGGCTGAGCGGGCAAATATTCGCGCAGCTCAACTGCAATGCCGAGATCGGCTGCGCGCTGGCGCAGCAGTTCGCGGTCGCACAAAACCACCGGCAGGGCTGCGCCGAAACGGCGACCGGCCAGTTGCAGGCAGAGTTCGGGGCCGATCCCGGCAGGTTCGCCGCTGGTGACGGCGATCAGCGGCGGGTTCATTGCTCTTCGAGGCGGTTTTCGACGTAGGTCCGGTCACGCAACTGGCGCAACCAGTCCTGATAAGCCTCGTCAAGCTTGCGCTCGCGGATGGCTTGCCGCGCGACAGCCCGCTGCCGCTCCTCCGACATGTCGCGCTCACGCCGCTCCAGCACCTGGATCAGGTGCATGCCGAAAGGCGACTGCACCACAGTACTGAGCTCGCCCGGTTTCAGGGCGTCCATTGCCCGCTCGAACTCGGGCACGGTATCGCCCGGGTTGAGCCAGCCCAGATCGCCGCCATTGGCCGCCGAACCGTCGTGCGAATAGAGGCGTGCCTGCTCGGCGAAGTCGGCGCCATGCTGAATCCGTTCGCGGACAATCTCAAGCTTGCGCTTGGCCTCGCTCTCGGAGACCACCTCGCTGCTCCGGATCAGGATATGCCGGGCCTTGGTCTGGCGCACCGCGACATTGACCTTGCCGCCCCGCTTGCCCACCAGCTTGAGGATATGGAAACCGGCGGAGGAACGCAGCACCTCGCTCACCTCGCCAGCCTGCAGGCGAGTCAGCGCATCGGCATAGAGGACCGGCAAACGGTCCGCCGAACGCCAGCCGAGGTCGCCGCCGCTCAAGGCATCCGGGGCGTCGGAAAAGGCCGCCGCCAGCTGCGCGAAATTTTCGCCGGCCCGCGCCCGCTTCAAGGCCTGTTCGGCACGCAAGCGCAGTTTCTGCAGCTGCTCCGGGCTGGCGCCTTCGGGAGCCCGCAGCAGGATGTGCGCGAGTTGATATTCCTCACCGGTAGTAGCCTCCTGGCCGGCCAGGAAATTATCGATTTCCCCATCGGAAATAGTCAGGCGGCTATCGACTTCGCGTTCGCGCAGCCGAGCGATCACCATTTCGCCACGGATTTCCTCGCGGAAGCGGGCGTACTCAAGCCCATCCTTTTCCAGCGCCTGACGGAACTGCTGCTGGGTCATCTTGTTGCCGGCGGCAATCCGACTAATCGCCTGATCCAGCTGCAGATCGTCGATGCGAATCCCCGACTGCTTGGCATGCTGCATCTGCGCCCGGTCGGTAATCAGCCGCTCCAGCATCTGTTTTTCCAGTTCACCCTGCGGCGGCAGCGGCGTTCCCTGACGCCGCAATTGCTGCAGCGCCGACTGCAGGCGTGCCCGCAACTCGACCTGGGTAATCACTTCATCGCCAACCACGGCAACGATGCGGTCGACCTCGACAGGTTCAGCCGCAGCCTGCGACAGAGCGGGAGCCAACAGGGCCAGGCAGGCAACAGTCGCACACAGGCGACGCAGGAATGGAGTCATGGTCATCAATAGCTGTTCAACAGGTTACTCTTGGCCGGCAATTCATTGACCTTGCCAAAGCCGGGGATACTGCGATGCAACAAGCCGATCGGATTGGAGCCGATGCTGGCGAAGTCCTTCAACTCCAGCTGCAGGAAAACCGTGGTATTGGCCGAACCGGCCAAGGCCTCCAGCCGTTGCACGACCAGCCGGGCCGACCAGCAGCTTTCGTTGTATTCGAGGCCACCGATGGCTTCCAGCAACTGACTGTCGCGGAGCGAGAAATTATAGCGGCCAACGGCATACCAGCGTCCTGAAATCGGCCATTGGCCCGCCAGATCAACCTGCTTGACCAGCGACTGACCGGTCAATGGGTCGCGCGTATAACGGTAGCTCGCCGACAACACCCGGCCGTAATCCGGCTGATAGCGCATCCCGGCCGAAAAACGGTCGCTGCTGCTTTCGCGGTGATTGTATTCCCAGGCGACATCGACATAAGTACGGTCGGCAACCAGGCCGTTCGCGGCAACAATGATGTTGGAGAAATCGGCCTTGCGCTGCGTCTCGCCGTTAAGCATTACCCGTTGCGGCTGGAAGTAATAACGCTGACCGATCATCGCCTTGAAATATTCGGCGCCGGTATCGGCCCCCAGGAAGCGGGTGGTCAGCGCGGCGGTCAGCTGGTTGGCGTCGTTGATCCGGTCCTGGCCGCTGTAACGGTTCTCGGCAAAGATCTGGGCGAAATTGAAGTCGGTGAGACCGCTGTCGAAGTTGGGGAACAGGGTCTGATCGCGGTAGGGAATGCGCACGTAGTACAGGCGCGGCTCCAGCGTCTGGATATAGTCCTTGCCCAGCCACTGGCTGTCGCGCTCGAAGACCACCGTCGAATCGAGCGAGAAGGTCGGCACGCTGCGCGTCAGCGAGGTCTTCTGCCCGAGCAGGCGATCTTCCTGCGACTGCTGGGTGAGGGCATAGCTGGTCAGATGCACCCCGACCTTGGGAATGATCTGGAACGACGGATGGATGATCGGCAACGAAACCTGCGGATAGAAGACCATCCGCTCGCCATTGGTCTTGTCCGGATGGGTGAACCGCGAATACTGGCCGAACAGGCTGAGGTCGGTCTTCAGTACATTGGCCTTGAAACCGACGATATTGACCTGCGGCTCGACGAAGTAAGGCCGGGCGATGGTCGAATTGGGGTCGATCTGCAGGGTCTGGTAGCGCAGGAACTGGGTGCTGGTATGCAGCCAGGGGGTCGGGAAATAATTGAACACCACCTGCTGCGGCAACTGTGCTTGCGAAGTATTGAGCAGGCGCGACGACATGTCCTGCCAGTACATGTTGTCCGACACGCGTTGCCAGTTGATCACCCCGGACATGTTGTTGCCCAGGTGGTGAGTGTGCTGGATGTTGAAGGCGTAACGCTGGCGGTCCAGCATCTCATCCTGCGGCATGAACTCGGCGCGCACCGTGCCGCGATGGTAATGACCAAACAGCTGCGCCTCGGCCCCCAACTGGAAACCACGCTTGACCATATAGCGCGGAAACAGGGTCAGGTCATAGTTGGGCGCAATGTTGGCATAGTACGGCAGCGTCAGGTCGAAACCATTCTTGGTCGAAGCCGAATAGTAAGGATGCAGGAACCCGGAGCGCCGCTGGTGGTTCAGCGCAAAGCTGGCCTCGGGCAGGTAGAAGATCGGGGTGTCCTTGAAATAGACCGTCGCCGCCTCGGCCTCGCCCTTGTCCTCGTCAAAATCGAGCCTGACTTCCTTGGCCTGCAGATACCAGTCGGTAGCCCCCGGCTTGCAAGTCGAGAAACTGCTGTTGCTGAGCAGGAAGCGGTTCTCCCCCTGGAAGTCGATCCGCTCGGCGTAGCCGCTGGCTTCCGATGGCCGCGACGCTGGCGCGACCGTCGGCAGGCCGTAGTTGTTCGGCACGTTGCTCATCATTGGCGCGCCGGAACTGTTCAATGCATTGCTGCCGGCATAGGTCATCACCAGTTGTTGCGTGCGATAGACCCGGCTGCGCACCTCCTGCACCATGTGGTAATCGGCCGACTCGGCAAAACCGGTCTGTTCGCCGATTTTCAGGCGCAGGTGCGGGGTATTGACCTCGGCGCCTTCCTGCAACAGGCGGACGTTGCCCTGGGCGTCGATTTCGTCGTCGAGCGGGCGATACTGCAGGCGGTCGGCATAGACCAGCGTCCCCGCCTTGCGCAGTTCGACGTTGCCTTCGGCATCGGTCAGCTCTTCGGTCCGCCCGTCCATCCGGTCGGCGACGATGAACATCGGATAGCGGTCTTCCTTGTTCAGCTCGACCGGATGCTCGATCCCGACCTGCGAACGCGCCGTCCTCTTCTTTTTGCCGAGCACGTTGAAGCGGCGCTCGCTGCGCAAGCGTACCGGCGGATCGTCCGCCGCCGCCAGCAGGACCGAATCGCCGCTGCCAAACCATTCCCGCTCCTGGGCGACAGGCGCCTGCGTGCCAACAGAGAGGCAGCAAAGCAGCAAGGCAAGCGGACGACGGGAGAAAACGGCCATGGAAGATACGGGGGGAGAAGGACGGGACGACGGGCGACACCCGCCCCGGATGCTAAAATCGTGTGATTCTACAACGAACCTCGATTCCCCCATCGTCTTATGAATACCCAGCCTGCCGTCAACCGCGACGAACTGGTCGCGCAATGGGTCGCCGAACGCTTCCCCAACCAGTCGGTCGAGATCACCCCGGCCTCGGCCGATGCCAGTTTCCGCCGCTATTTCCGTCTGACCTGGCCGGACGGCGCGACCCGCATCCTGATGGACGCGCCGCCGGACAAGGAAAACTGCCGCCCCTTCATCCACGTCGCCGGGCTGCTCGCCAAGGCCAAGCTGGCGGCACCGCGCATCCTCGACCAGGACCTGGAAAACGGTTTCCTGGTCCTCACCGACCTCGGCCGCATCGGCTATCTCGATGCGCTCAACGCCGACCTGTCGCTGGCTGACACCCTGATCCGCCCGGTGCTCGACGTGCTGGTGCAGTGGCAGAAGTCGACCACCGCCGCAACCTTACCGCCTTACGACGCGACCTTGCTGCGCCGCGAACTCGATCTGTTCCCGGAATGGTTCATCGGCCGCCACCTCGGCATCGAGCTCAGTGCCGAAGAAAAATCCCTGCTCGACCGCACTTTCAAGTTCCTGATCAACAGCGCGCTGGCCCAGCCCAAGGTCTTCGTGCACCGCGACTTCATGCCGCGCAACCTGATGGTGGTCGAGAGCGAAGCGACGCTGACGCCGGGCATCATCGACTTCCAGGACGCAGTGATGGGGCCGCTCAGCTACGACGTGGTCTCGCTGTTCCGCGACGCCTTCATTTCCTGGGATGAAGAACAGGAAATCGACTGGGTCGTCCGCTACTGGGAAAAGGCCCGCGCCGCCGGCCTGCCGGTGCGCGAGGACTTCGGCCACTTCTGGCGCGAATACGAGTTGATGGGCCTGCAGCGCCACCTCAAGGTCCTCGGCATCTTCTGCCGCCTCAAGTACCGCGACGGCAAGGACAAGTACATTGAAGACCTGCCGCGCTTCATGACTTACGCCAAGAAGACCGCCGGCCGCTACGTGCAACTCAAGCCGCTGCTCAACCTGCTCGACCGCCTTGACGGCCAGACCGAGCAGATCGGGTATCGGCGCTAAGCGGAACTGCCAGGATCACGGAGCAGGCGCAAGCAGCTCCGCGCTCCCGGCACCCAACCACGCGAGCCTAGCCCGATGAAAGCAATGATCCTCGCCGCCGGTCGCGGCGAACGCATGCGGCCGCTGACCGATCACACCCCCAAGCCGCTGCTGCCGGTCGGCGGCAAGCCGCTGATCGTCTGGCACCTGGAAAAACTCGCCGCCGCCGGCATCCACGAGGTGGTGATCAACCATGCCCACCTCGGCGAACAGATCGAGCAGACGCTCGGCGACGGCGCCCGCTGGGGCCTGCGCATCACCTACTCGGCCGAACCGCCGGGCGCCCTGGAAACCGCTGGCGGCATCGCGCAGGCACTGCCGCTGCTCGGCGAGCAGCCCTTTCTGGTGGTCAATGGCGACGTCTACTGCGACCTCGATTTTTCGGCTTTTCTACGGTCGACCGTGGACATGGCAAAAAACCGGGAAGCAGACCCGGCACCACCCAATCCCGCCACCGGCGCCCACCTGCTCTTCGTCGCCAACCCCGAGCACCACCGCAGCGGCGACTTCAGCCTCGCCGGCAACCGCGTCATCCCCGCCCTTGCCGACGGCCCGACCTACACCTACGCCGGCATCGGGGTGTACTCGCCGGCGCTGTTCGCCGACGTTCCGCCCGGCCAAGCGATGAAACTGCGCCCGCTACTCGACGCCGCCATCGCCGCCGGCACCCTCAGCGCCAGCCTGCACACCGGCCGCTGGGTCGACGTCGGCACCCCGCAACGACTGGCCGAACTCGATCAGGAACTCAGCAAGCCATGACCCACGCCCATTTTCTCGCCCGCCGCAAGCGCCTGCTCCAGACCATCGGCGACGGCGTCGCCATCATCCCGACCGCGCCGGAAGTCGTGCGCAATCGCGATGCGCATTTTCCCTACCGTTTCGACAGCTATTTCTGGTACCTCTCGGGCTTTCCCGAGCCGGAGGCGGTGGTGGTGCTGGTCGGGGCGCAGCCGGGCAAGAAGGCGAAGTCCATCCTGTTCTGCCGCGAGAAGCACGAAGAGCGGGAAATCTGGGACGGCTACCGTTACGGCCCGAAGGCGGCCAAGGCGGCCTTCGGCTTCGACGCCGCTTATTCAATTGAAGACTTCGACCGGAAATTGCCCGAATTGCTGGTCGACCGTGACAACCTGTGGCACAGCGTCGGCCACGATGCCGCCTGGGATGCGCGCATCGCCCAAGCCTTGAACGCGGTGCGCGCGCAAACCCGTGCCGGCAAGCGGGCGCCGCGCGCGATCCACGACCTGCGCGCCGAACTCGACGCGATGCGCCTGGTCAAGGATGCCGCCGAGCTCGGCCTGATGCAGCGCGCCGCCGACATCGCCAGCGCCGGACACGCCCGCGCCATGCGCGCCTGCCGCCCGCAAATGGCCGAGTACGAACTGGAAGCCGAACTGACTTACGAATTCCGCAAGCGCGGCGCCGACGCCCATGCCTACACGCCCATCGTTGCCGGCGGCGCCAACGCCTGCGTGCTGCACTACGTCGACAACAACAAGCTGCTCAACGACCACACGCTGGTACTGATCGACGCCGGCTGCGAGGTCCAGGGCTACGCCGCCGACATCACCCGCACTTTCCCGGTCAATGGCCGCTTCAGCCCGGCGCAGAAGGCGGTGTATGAAATCGTCCTCGCCGCGCAGGAAGCCGCCTTTGCCGCCACCGCGCCCGGCCGCCACTTCATGGAAGCGCACGACGCGGCAGTGCGTGTGCTGACGCAGGGCCTGGTCGACCTCAAGCTGCTCACCGGCGACGTCGACAACCTGATCGAAAAGGGCGACTTCCGCCGCTTTTACATGCACCGCACCGGCCACTGGCTCGGGCTCGACGTGCACGACGCCGGCGAATACAAGGTCGGCGACGAGTGGACGGTTTTATGCCCGGGAATGACGTTAACCGTGGAACCCGGCCTCTACATCCGCCCCGGCGCCGACATTCCGCCGGAGTTCGCCGGCATCGGCATCCGCATCGAGGACGACGTGCGCGTGACCGAAAGCGGTTGCGACGTGTACACCACGGCACCGAAAACGGTGGCCGAAATTGAGGAAGTAATGCGCCATGACTGAAACCGCCGTTGAAAACGTCGACATCCTGATCGTTGGCGCCGGCCCGGTCGGGATGACCCTGCATCTGGCGCTGGCCGCTGGCGGCCAGTCGTCGCTGCTGCTCGACCGCCGCCCGCACAGCGCACTGCAGGCCGACCCGCGCGCCCTGGCTTTATCGCACGGCGCACGCGAACTGCTCGAACAGATCCAAAGCTGGCCGACCCGCGCCGCGACGCCGATTGAAACCATCCATATCTCGCAGAAGGACGGCTTCGGCCGCACTCTGCTCGACCGCGCCGATTACCAGCTGCCGGCACTCGGTTACGTCGTCCGCTACCGCGATCTGGCCGCTGCGCTGGCGACTCGCCTCGCCCCCGACCGCCTGCTCGCCGAGGCCGAAATCCTCGACATCGCCAGCGATGCTGACGGCGCCACCGTCGCGCTGCGCCACGCCGGCCAGTTGCGCCGCCTGCGCTGCAAGCTGCTGGTGCACGCCGAAGGCACGCCCGGCGACGAAGCCGGGGTCAAAGTTGCGGCTTACGGCCAGCATGCGGTGATTTGCGAGGTAACGCCGCAGGCGGGGCACCAGCGCCGCGCCTGGGAACGCTTCACCCCGGACGGCCCGCTGGCCTTGCTGCCGCTCGGCGACGAATACTCGATTGTATTCACCCTGCCGCCGGAGAAAGCCGACGCAGTGATGGCGCTTGACGATGCCGCCTTTATCGCCGCGCTCGAACGCCAGTTCGGCCGCAATATGAAGTTCGCCGCCCCCGGTCCGCGCAGCCGCTTTCCGCTGGCGCTGCGGATGCGCCAGACGCTGCACCGGCAGCGCGAGGTGTGGATCGGCAACAGCGCGCAGACCCTGCACCCGGTCTCGGGCCAGGGCTTCAACCTCGGCCTGCGCGATGCCTGGCAACTGGCTGATTTTTTGCTCCGTGACGGCGTCGACCGTGTCGACCTGGCCGCCTACGCGCGCAGCCGCCGCCTCGACCGCGAAGGCGGCGCCTTCTTCACCGACCAGGTGGTCAAGGCCTTCTCCAACGACTGCGCCCCGCTCAAGCTGGCGCGCGGCCTCGGGCTGTGGGCGCTCGACATCTTCCCGCCGGCCCGTCATTTCGTTGCCAAGCGGATGATCTGGGGCGCTCGCGCCTGGCCCTGAGCCAGATGCCCGCCGCCCCCCTCAGGCGGCAGCGCGATGTTCGAAATGCAGCGGCGCGTAGGGATTGACGCACAGCGAGGCGTGCATCACCACCCGGTCGTTGATCCACACCCGATGCTGCACCACGTGCGCCGGGCGCAAACGCTCGACCAGCGCGGCCAGGCCGGTTTGCTGCCACTGCGGGCGGGCGACGCCGACGCCGTGGAAATGCCCCTGCAGGTAATCGCCGATGCGCTGGCAGCAGCGCTGCCCGGCCTGGACCAGTTCCTCGGCGGCAGCATCGAGATGGAGCACGGTCAGCAGGCGGAAAGAAAAACTGCCGATCAGTTGCGCCAGCAAGTCGCCGGCCTCCGGCTCGTGCAATTCGCTGGCCGGCAGGCACTCGATCCGCAAGCGGTCGCTGGGCGCCAGCGGCAGGGCATCGCGCACGGCAGCGGCGACAATCTCGTTCAGACTTTTCTTGGCAACTTCGCTCAGCATCGGATCGGCAAGGCGCCACGCGGCGCCTCCACAAAAACGGGAAAGCGCACACCCTACCGGAGCCGGATGACCGCTTGTTTACCGCACCGTGACCTTTCGCCGCCCCCGGCGAAACACGGATGGGCGCAGCCGACCCCGGACTTCCCCGCTATCATTGCCGCTTTTCGCCCCGCCCCCGATTTCTTCGCATGACACCCTTGCACGCTTGGCTGCTCGCCTGCCGCCCGAAAACCCTGCCGGTCTCGCTGTCGCCGGTGCTGGTCGGCAGCGCGCTGGCCTGGCAACAGCAGGGCGCCTTGCTGTGGCTACCGCTGCTGGCGGCCGCGCTCGGTGCCGCCTTCATCCAGATCGGGACCAATCTGTTCAACGACGTCGGCGATTTCCTGCGCGGCACCGATACGCCGGAGCGGATCGGCCCCCGCCGCGCCACCGCCGAAGGCTGGCTGAGTCCGAAGGCGGTCGCCCGTGGCGCCTGGCTGTGCTTTGCACTGGCTTTCGCCTGCGGCATCTATCTGGTCTGGCACGGCGGCTGGCCCATCGTTGCCATCGGTCTGGCCTCGCTGGCCGCCGGCTGGGCCTATACCGGCGGCCCAAAGCCGATTGCCTACGGCCCGCTCGGCGAGGTCTTCGTGCTGCTTTTCTTTGGCCTGGTCGCGGTCGGCGGCAGCTATTACCTGCAAACCCTGAGCCTGACGCCGCTGGCCTTGCTGCTGGCGCTGCCGGTCGGCCTGCTGGCGGCGGCGGTGATCAGCGTCAACAATTACCGCGACCGCGACGGCGACGCGAAAAACGGCAAGAACACGCTGGCGGTCCGGATCGGCCGCCCGGCGATGCAACGGATCTACGCGCTGCAACTGCTCGCCGCTTACCTCTGCCTGGCGCCGCTGGCCTGGCACCTCGGCCCGACGCTGCTGCTGCCACTGCTCTCGGCGCCGCTGGCCCGGCGCCTGGCGCAGCGCTTCGCGCGCGAAACGCCGGGGCCGGTATTCAACGCCATCCTGGCCCAGACGGCCGCCCTGCAACTGCTGTTCTCGCTGCTGCTGACCGCCGGGCTGCTGCTTGCCGGCCACTGAACGGTTTTTGCACTTAACCACGGTCGACCGCAAAAAAGCCCCAAAACCGCTTTTTATTAGTGTTTACCACAATAGCCAGCCGCACCCCCAGCACCGTAGGATGCCCCGCTTTTTCCGGGAGCAGAGCATGCTCGAACGGTTTTTCCAGCTGCAGGCCCACGGCACCACGGTCCGTACCGAAATCCTCGCCGGCCTGACCACCTTCCTGACGATGGCCTACATCGTCTTCGTCAACCCGGACATCCTCTCGGCCGCCGGCATGCCGCGCGACGCCGTGTTCGTCGCCACCTGTCTCGCTGCCGCGATCGGCACCGCGATCATGGGACTCTATGCCAACTACCCGGTGGCGCTGGCGCCGGCAATGGGACTCAACGCCTACTTCGCGTTCACCGTCGTCCAGGGCATGGGCTACACCTGGCAGGCCGCCCTCGGCGCAGTACTGATTTCCGGCATCCTGTTCATCCTGCTCAGCCTGTTCAAGGTCCGCGAGTGGATCGTCAACGCCATTCCGACCTCGCTCAAATATTCGATTTCGGCCGGCATCGGCCTCTTCCTGGCGATCATCGGGCTCAAGAACGCCGGCCTGATCACCGCCCACCCGGCCACCCTGCTCACCCTCGGCGATATCCGCAGCCCGGGCCCGCTGCTCGCTGCCGCCGGCTTCATGCTGATCGCCGCGCTGGAGTACCGCAAGGTGCCGGGCGCGATCATCATCGCCATTCTGTCGGTGACCGGCGCCTCGGTCGCACTCGGCCTGGTTGAATTCAAGGGCATCGTCGCCACCCCGCCGTCGCTGGCGCCGACCTTCATGCAGCTGGATCTGGCCGGCGCCTTGAATGCCGGGCTGCTGGCGGTGGTGCTGACCTTCTTCATGGTCGAACTCTTCGACGCCTCCGGCACCTTGGTCGGTGTCTGCCACCGCGCCGGGCTGCTCGATAAGGACGGCAAGCTGCCGCGCCTGAAAAAAGCCCTGCTCGCCGACTCGGTCGCGATCAGCGCCGGTGCCGTGCTCGGCACCTCGTCGACCACCGCCTACATCGAATCGGCAGCCGGCACCGCCGCCGGCGGCCGCACCGGCCTGACCGCACTGGTGGTGGCCCTGCTCTTCCTCTGCTGCATCGTCTTCGCCCCGCTCGCCGGCACCGTCCCGGCCTACGCCACGGCGCCAGCGCTGTGCTACGTCGCGATCCTGATGTCGCGCGGCCTAGCCGAAATCGAATGGGACGACCTGACCGAAGCCACGCCGGCTGTCGTCACCGCCATCACCATCCCGTTCACTTTCTCGATCGCGCACGGGATTTCCTTCGGCTTCATTTCCTACGTCGCGATCAAGGTGCTGGCCGGCCACGCCCGCGATGTATCGCCTACCGTCGCGATCATTGCTGCCGCCTTCGTCGCCAAATTTGCCCTGCTCTGAGGTTGACCGTGAATAAGGCCCCCTTGCCCGATACCGGCTACCTGAAAGCCCGCATCCGTACCGTTCCGGACTGGCCGCAAGCCGGCGTCCAGTTCCGCGACATCACCCCGGTCCTGCAAGACCCACGCGCCTTCCGCGTGCTGGTGGACGCCTTCGTCCTGCGCTACATGGAAGAACGCATCGATGTCGTCGCGGGCATCGATGCCCGCGGCTTCATCCTCGGTGCCGTCGTCGCCCACCAGCTGAACAAGGGCTTCGTGCCGGTGCGCAAGAAAGGCAAACTGCCGTTCACCACGGTCTGCGAGGAATATGAGCTCGAATACGGCAATGCCACCGTCGAAATCCATACCGACGCAATCCACCCCGGCCAGCGCGTGCTGCTGCTTGACGACCTGATCGCCACCGGCGGTACGATGATGGCTGGCGCCCGGTTGATCCAGCGCCTCGGCGGCGAAATCGTCGAAGCCGCTGCCATCGTCGACCTGCCCGAACTCGGCGGCTCGGCCCTGCTCAAGACAGCGGGGTTGCCCGTCTTCACCGTTTGCGAATTTGAAGGACATTGAAATGACCAGCGAGATGAATGAAATCAAGCGTGCGATGGCCGAGGCCGACTGCCTTGCCACCCCGGAACAGGTCGACGCTGCGCTCGACCGGATGGCAGCCGAGATCACCGCTCGCCTGGCCGACAGCAACCCGCTGGTGTACACCGTGATGAACGGCGGCCTGATCATCGCCGGCCGCCTGCTCGCCCGCCTCAACTTTCCGCTCGAAACGGCCTACCTGCATGCCAGCCGCTACGGTCATCAACTGTCCGGCAACAGCCTGCTCGACTGGCGCGTGCGCCCGACCCAGGAACTCAAGGGCCGCACCGTGCTGGTGATCGACGACATCCTCGACGAAGGTCACACCCTGACCGCGATCTGCCAGTACCTGCGCGACCAGGGGGCTGCCAGCGTACAAACCGCCGTGCTGGTGCACAAGGATCACGAGCGCAAGGCGGTTCCCGGCATGCGTGCCGATTTTTCCGGCCTCGACATCCCCGACCGTTTCCTTTTTGGCTGCGGCATGGACTATAAGGGCTACTGGCGCAACGCTCCCGGCATTTACGCACTCAAGGGGCATTGACCAGCCCGGCCGCCACAGCGGCGAAAGCGACGGCGAGCCTTGCGGCAGCCGTCGCTTGACTATTTTTTAAGCGGCTTTTGCGGTAAAATCCTGCCCTTGGCCGCGCCGCCGCCGACAGCTGCAAAGCTGTCTTTTCTTTTTTCATCTCTCTGCTTTTACATGGAATTTGCCGGTTTTCAGCTCCGCAACAATCTTTTCGTCGCTCCGATGGCTGGAGTGACCGACCGCCCTTTCCGGCAACTCTGCAAAAAGCTCGGCGCGGGCCTCGCCGTGTCCGAAATGGTGACCTCCAATTCGCTGCTCTACGGCAGCGCCAAAACCTTGCGCCGCGCCAACCACGAAGGCGAAGTCGAGCCGATCTCGGTGCAGATCGCGGGTGCTGACCCGAAGATGATGGCCGAAGCGGCGAAACACAATGTCGACAACGGCGCCCAGATCATCGACATCAACATGGGCTGCCCGGCCAAGAAGGTCTGCAATGTGATGGCCGGCTCGGCGCTGATGCAGAACGAACAGCTGGTCGGCGAAATCCTCGATGCCGTGGTCGCCGCCGTGCCCGACACCCCGGTAACGCTGAAATTCCGCACCGGGTGGAATCTGGCCAACCGCAACGCTCCGAACATCGCCCGCATCGCCGAAAATGCCGGCATCCGCGCCGTCGCCATTCATGGCCGCACGCGCTGCCAGCAATACACCGGCGAAGCCGAGTACGAGACCATCGCCTACGTCAAGACGCTGGTGAATATTCCGGTGATCGCCAACGGCGACATCACCACGCCGGAGAAGGCCAAACTGGTGCTCGAAAAAACCGGCGCCGACGGCCTGATGATCGGCCGCGCTGCGCAGGGCCGGCCGTGGCTGTTCCGCGAGATCGAGCACTACCTGAAAACCGGCGAGAAGCTGCCGCCGGCGCCAGTCGGCGAAATCCACGCCATCCTGCTTGCTCATCTCGAAGACCTCTACGCCTTTTACGGGCTGGAAACCGGGGTCAAGGTCGCACGCAAGCACATCAGCTGGTACACCAAGGGCCTGATCGGCTCGGCGGCCTTCCGCAAAATCATGAACACACTGCCGACGGTCGAGCTGCAACGCGGCGCGGTCGACGATTTCTTCCTGCGCTACGCGGAAGAGCACGAGCACCTGCAGTACGAAGAACACAAACAAAATCCAGAGGAGGGGTTGGCAGCATGAGCCAACAAGACATTTCTGCCTGCGTCCAGGGGGCGCTGGAACAGTATTTCCGCGACCTGGACGGCGAAAAGCCGTGCGCGATCTACGAAATGGTGCTCAAGAGCATCGAACGGCCGATGCTCGAAATCGTGCTCGAAAAGGCCGGCAACAACCAGACGCTGGCCGCCGAGATGCTCGGCATCAACCGCAACACCCTGCGCAAGAAGCTGACCGAACACCAACTGCTGTAGTCGCGAGTCACCAGCCCTCGGCCTCGGCCGAGGCTTGGCAACCCGCTCCCTCCAGTCACCACCGAATTATTAACGACTCTCAACCATCATCATGTCCATCAAACAAGCGCTGATTTCCGTCTCCGACAAGACGGGCGTTCTCGAATTCGCCCAAGGCCTCGCCGCCCAGGGCGTCAAGCTGCTGTCCACCGGCGGCACCGCCAAAATGTTGCGCGACGCCGGGTTGACCGTGACTGAAATCGGCGACTACACCGGTTTCCCGGAAATGCTCGACGGCCGCGTCAAGACCCTGCACCCGAAGGTGCATGGCGGCATCCTCGCCCGTCGCGACCTGGCCGAGCACATGGCCACCATCGACGCCCACGGCATCCCGACCATCGACCTGGTCTGCGTGAACCTCTACCCGTTCGCCGCCACCATCGCCAAGGCGGGCGTCACGCTGGAAGACGCCATCGAGAACATCGACATCGGCGGCCCGGCCATGGTCCGCTCCTCGGCCAAGAACTACAACGGCGTGGCCATCGTCACCGATCCCGAAGACTACGCCCCGCTGCTCGCCGAAATGCAGGCAAATGGTGGCGCGCTGCAACTGGCGACCCGCTTCAACCTGGCCAAGAAGGCCTTCACCCACACCGCCCGCTACGACAGCATGATCGCCAACTGGCTGACCGGCCTGGAAGACGGTGCCGAAGCCAAGCCGGCCGACGCGGCCCCGACCCCGTCGATCTTCCCGGCCAAGCTGCAACTGGCTTTCGATCGCAGCGAAATCCTGCGCTACGGCGAAAACTCCCACCAGCAAGCTGCCTTCTACCGCGACACCGTGGCACTGCCGGGCAGCATCGCCGCCTACACCCAGCTGCAGGGCAAGGAACTGTCCTACAACAACATCGCCGACTCCGATGCCGCCTGGGAATGCGTCAAGAGCTTCGACGTGCCGGCCTGCGTCATCGTCAAGCACGCCAACCCGTGCGGCGTCGCCATCGACGGCAAGCTGCTCGGCGCCTACGAAAAGGCTTTCCAGACCGACTCCACCTCCGCCTTCGGCGGCATCATCGCCTTCAACGGCGAAGTCGGCATGGACGTTGTCGAGGCCATGAACGCCCGCAAGCACTTCGTCGAAGTGCTGATCGCCCCGTCCTTCACCGCTGAAGCCCAGGCCGCCTTGGCCGCCAAGGCCAACCTGCGCGTGCTGGTCGTGCCGCTGGGCAATGACCTCAACAAGCTGGAATTGAAGCGCGTTGGCGGCGGCCTGCTGGTGCAAACCGCTGATGACTTCACCGCCCAGGCTTCCGGCCTGAAGGTCGTGACCAAGGTGCAGCCGACCGCCCAGCAGATCGAAGACCTGCTCTTCGCCGAGCGCGTCGCCAAGTTCGTCAAGTCCAACGCCATCGTCTTCTGCGGCGGCGGCATGACCCTGGGCGTCGGCGCCGGCCAGATGAGCCGTGTCGATTCGACCAAGATCGCCTGCATCAAGGCCCAGAACGCCGGGCTCGGCCTCAAGGGCTCGGTCGTGGCATCGGATGCCTTCTTCCCGTTCCGCGACGGCGTCGATGTGCTGGCCGAAGCCGGTGCCGTCGCCGTCATCCAGCCGGGTGGCTCAATGCGCGACGAGGAAGTGATCGCGGCCGCCGACGAGCATGGCATCGCCATGGTGTTTACCGGCACCCGCCACTTCCGCCACTGATTTCGCATCCGGCTTTGCCGTGACTTTGTCGACTGCGCCTCGCCGTGCAACAGCACTGCCTTCGGCTTGTCTTCGCGTCACGGCTTTGCCAGCTGCGCAATCATCCCGGATATAACGACAAGGAAACAGCCTAATGAAACTACTGGTTATCGGTTCCGGCGGCCGCGAGCACGCCATGGCCTGGAAGCTGGCCCAAACCCCCGGTCTGCAGAAGGTGTACGTCGCCCCGGGTAACGCCGGCACGGCGCGCGAGCACGAGCTGGAAAACATCAACATCACCGACCCGGAAGCCCTGGCTGATTTCGCCGAGCAGAACAAGATTCACCTCACCCTGGTCGGCCCGGAAGCCCCGCTGGCGGCCGGCGTGGTCAATGTCTTCCGCGCCCGCGGCCTGAAGATCTTCGGCCCGACCAAGGAAGCCGCCCAGCTCGAGTCCTCCAAGGATTTCGCCAAGCGCTTCATGGCCCGCCACGCCATCCCGACCGCTGAATTCGAGACCTTCTCAGACGCCGCCGCGGCGCACGCCTACATTGACCGCAAGGGCGCCCCGATCGTCATCAAGGCCGATGGCCTGGCTGCCGGCAAGGGCGTCGTCGTCGCCATGAGCCTCGAAGAAGCCCACGCCGCCATCGACGACATGCTCTCCGGCAACAAGCTCGGCGATGCCGGCGCCCGCGTCGTGATCGAGGAATTCCTCGACGGCGAAGAAGCCAGCTTCATCGTCATGGTCGACGGCAAGAACGTCCTCGCCCTGGCCTCCAGCCAGGACCACAAGCGCATCTTCGACGGCGACCAGGGCCCGAACACCGGCGGCATGGGTGCCTACTCCCCGGCTCCGTGCGTGACGCCGGAAGTGCACGCCAAGGCGATGCGCGAGATTATCATGCCGACCGTACGCGGCATGCTGGCCGACGGCATCCCCTTCACCGGCTTCCTCTACGCTGGCCTGATGATCGGCAAGGACGGCTCGGTCAAGACCCTTGAATTCAACTGCCGCATGGGCGACCCGGAAACCCAGCCGATCCTGATGCGCCTGAAATCCGACTTCGTCACCCTGCTCGAGCACGGCATCGCCGGCACCCTCGACCAGATCGAAGCCGAATGGGATCGCCGCGTCGCACTCGGCGTGGTCCTCGCCGCCGCCAACTACCCGGAAACTCCGAAAAAAGGCGACGTGATCGGCGGCCTGCCGGCCGGCAACAGCTTTGGCGACGACTGTCACGTTTTCCATGCCGGCACCGCCGAGCGGGACGGCTGCGTGATCACCAACGGCGGTCGCGTGCTCTGTGTCACCGCCCTCGGCGAAAACGTCAAACTGGCCCAGAAGCGGGCTTACGAAGCAGCAGCCCAGATCGCCTGGGAAGGCCTGCAGTACCGCAAGGACATCGGCTATCGCGCGATTGGCCGGTAAAGTCACTGCATGAAGCCGTTTCCGGCAAGCAGCCTGAAGGCCCGGATCAGCGGGCTGGTCGGGCTGCTTTTTTTATTGACCATCATCATCATCACCCTGCTGGTCACCGAACAGCTGCGCGATGAAATTCGTGCCCAGCTATCGCAGCAGCAACTGGCCACCGCAACCCATCTGGCCAAGGACATTGACGGCAAACTGCGCCTGCGCCTGGAAAGCCTGCAACGCGTTGCCAGCAGCCTGCCGGTGGAGCTGCTGAGCCAGCCGGCACAACTCCAGGGCTGGATCGATGAGCGGCGCACCATCCATCCGCTGTTTCCCAACGGCCTGCTGGTGATCCCTGCCGATGGCGGAACCGCCCTGGCCGACTCGATCAAGCTGTCCAGCCGGCCGCGCAGCTTTGCCGACCGGGACTGGTTCGCCGAGGTCCGTACCAGCCGCCGCCCGGTCATCAGTCGCCCCCTGTACACCCGGGCCAGCGGCGAAGCCGCTCTGGTCATCGCGATTCCCATGTTGACCCGGCACGGCGAAATCCGCGCCGTAGTTGCCGGCATCATCCCGCTGACCGCCCCCGGTTTTCTCAACGCGCTGATTGGCGCCAGTCCGGCCAAGGATGCCCGTTATCAATTGCTCTCGGCCAAGCATGGGCTCTGGGTGATGAGTTCCGACCAGAAGGACAGCGTGACCGCCCTGCCGCGCGATGGCAGCGACCCGGCCGTTGATCTTGCCGTTGCCGGCCAGCGCGGCAGCCGGCTCGTCCGCCTGGAATCGGGAGAGCAGGAACTGGTCGCGCTGGTCGATATCCCGCAAAGCGGCTGGTCGTTGCTGGCTCGACAGCCTGCCAGTACCGCCCTGGCCGCCGTAGACAACATGCGCCAGAATGCCCTCCTGCTGGCCCTGCTGCTCAGCCTGCCTCTGCTGGTGGGACTGCTGATCGGACTTGACCGTTTGCTCCGTCCGCTGGGCGTACTGGCTACCGCCTTGCAGGAGATGGCCAGCGGCCAGCGACCGCTGCAAGCCATCGCGCTCGGAACGGGCGACGAAGTGGCGCGGGTAGCCGACAGCTTCAACCAGCTGCAGCAAAAACTGCTGGCTCAGGAAAGGCGCCTGGCCGACATCGCACATCACGACCCGCTGACCGGATTGCCCAACCGGCTCGCAATCCGTGACCGCATGAACCTGGAAATCCGCCGCTGCCGGCGCCAGAATACCGGCCTGGCCCTGCTTTTCCTCGATCTCGACGGTTTCAAGGCGGTCAACGACCAATACGGGCATCAACTCGGCGACCTGCTGCTGTTCGAGGTCGGACAGCGGCTGCGTCAATGCATTCGTGACTGCGACCTGCTCGCCCGCCTCGGCGGCGATGAATTCCTGATCCTGCTCAGTGATACCGCGAATCCGCTCGATGCAGCCCAGCGTGCAGCCCAGCGGTGCATCGACGGGCTTGCCCCGACTTTCCCGATCCAGGGTGAAAACCTGCAGATCGGTGTCTCGATCGGCATTGCCTGCATCGAGCCCGGCAGCGAACCCAGCGATCTGCTCGCCGACACCCTGATCGCCCGCGCCGACCGGGCGATGTACTGCGCCAAGGGTACCGGCCGCAACCGCTATACCATCCATAACGACAACATCTCCCCGACATGACCCACGAACCGATACCGACTCAAGCGCTGAAAGACTTTTTCACCGGCCTGCAGGCCAGCATCGTCGCCGAACTCGAAGCCTTCGACGGCCAGGCCTTCCGCACCGATAGCTGGACCCGCCCGGAAGGCGGCGGCGGGATTTCTCGGCTGATCGAAGAGGGCAACTTCTTCGAGCGCGGCGGCGTCAATTTCTCGCACGTTACCGGCAAATCCCTCCCCGCCTCCGCCACCGCAGTGCGTCCGCAACTCGCCGGCCGTGCCTGGGAAGCGATGGGCGTTTCGCTGGTGCTGCACCCACGCAATCCCTACTGCCCGACCGCGCACATGAACGTCCGCTGCTTCGTCGCCACCAAGGAAGGCGAAGCCCCGGTCTGGTGGTTCGGCGGCGGCATGGACATGACCCCTTACTACGGTCAACGCGAGGATGTCGCGCATTTTCACCGCACCTGCCGCGACGCGCTGATGCCTTTTGGCGACGAGGTGTATCCCAAGTACAAAGACTGGTGCGATGAGTATTTCTTCCTCAAGCACCGCAATGAGCCGCGCGGGGTTGGCGGCATCTTCTTCGACGATCTCAACGAAGGCGGCTTCACCCGCTGCTTCGCACTGACCCAGGCGGTCGGCAAGGCCTTCACCAACGCCTATCTGCCGGTCCTCGCCAAACGCCGCGAGATGCCCTATGGCGAACGCGAGCGCGATTTTCAGGCCTACCGCCGTGGCCGCTATGTCGAATTCAACCTGGTCTGGGATCGCGGTACGCTGTTCGGCCTGCAATCCGGCGGCCGCACCGAGTCGATCCTGATGTCGCTGCCGCCCGTCGTCAAATGGCGCTACGACTGGCAGCCGGAAACCGGAACGCCGGAAGCCGAGCTCTACGAAGTCTTCCTCAAGCCGACCGACTGGCTGGCTTAGCCGTCGGCCATCAGTTGAGGGGGGGTTAGCAAAAAGCAAGGGGGCGCCATGGCGCCCCCCCTTGCTTCAGCCAAAAGTTGCCAGCTAACCGTTACTTCAGCTTGCCACGCACGACACGCACCCGTGCCGGATTCTTGACATTCAGCTTGCCACCGCCACCTTCGAGGTTGCCACAGGCGCAAGCGGCCTTGATATGCGGCACCGAATTGCAGATCACGGTGCAATCCAGACACTCGTAGTAGAGATCACCCCCCGTCGGGAGATTGGCGGGATCGGGCTCCGGCTCGATCGGGTAAAAATTGTAGATTTTGCGCATGTCGATGTTCAGCATGGAGTCCCTCTCGTTCTTTTTTGCATTGCGTCATGAATTGGCTGAGCGCCCGAAACGCCCATCCTCCCGGCCGAACTCATGCCGGCCTCATCGCTGCCAATTATAAGCACGCAGGGCGCGCAAAATGCCCTGATCCGCCGCTTCGGTAAGGATTATTTTTTGCAAACCGATGATTTTAGCATTTTCGGCAATTCTGGCATGCGGCACGAAAACCGGGGTTTCCGCGAGCGCCAAGCGCCCTTCTTCCGGCAGCAAATCCCAGAGGTAACGCAGGCCTTCGCTGCTCGACACGGTCAACGCATCGAGAGACCGATTTTTCCAGGCAGCCAGCAGGGGCTGGGCACCGGCCGACGGGCCGAGGCGACGGTAACAGGTCACCGGATCGACCGTCGCACCGCGCGCACGCAGGGTGTCGCCGAGCAGTTCGCGGCCGCCGTCGCCGCGAAAGATCGCGATCCGCTGGCCGGCGATCCGCTCCCTCGCGAGCTCGGGGAGTTCGAGCAAGGCCTCCGAGTCAAAACGCTCGGTCGGCGCGATGCAGCCATGCACGCCATGCGCCGCCAGGGCCTTGACCGTACCCTGGCCGACCGCCGCCGGCAGCAAGCCGGCCGGCCAGCCGCCAGCCGCGATAATCGCCGGCAAGGCGTGGTCGACCGCGTTTGGGCTGATGAAAATCGCCACCCGGTAGCTGGCCAGCTGCTCAACCGCCGCCACCAAAGGTGCCGGATCATCGGCCGGCAGGATTTCGAGCAGGGGAAAGACCAGCGGCTCGCCGCCAGCGGCTCGGATCGCCTCGGCCAGCGGCCCGCATTGGGCCAGCGGCCGGGTCACGACGATGGTCCGGCCGGCGAGAACGCCGTCGCTGGCCATGCGCTTCAGCGGCAGAGGCCGAGTTTTTGCAGAATGGCCTCAACGCCGCGCGCGCGGAGGTCGGCGGCCAGTTGCAGGCCGAGCGCTTCGTCGTCGGCCGGGTTACCGCGCACTTCGCCGGCGAGCATTTCCTGGCCGTCCGGGGTGGCAACAAAGCCGCGCAGCCACAGCTGGCCGTTATCGATGATCGCGTAGCCGCCCAGCGGTACCTGGCAGGAGCCGCCCAGTGCGCGCGAGAAGGCGCGTTCGGCGCGCACGCAATGCGCGGTTTCGGGATCGTTGAGCGGCGCGACCACAGCGGCCATGGCCGCATCGCCGGCGACGATCTCGATCCCCAGCGCCCCCTGGCCGGGAGCCGGCAGCGATTGCTCCGGGGTCAGGATGGTCTTGATCCGGTCCTTGAGGCCAAGGCGGATCAGGCCGGCAGCGGCGAGGATGATCGCATCGTATTCGCCGGCATCGAGCTTCTTCAGCCGGGTATCGAGGTTGCCGCGCAGGCTCTTGATCACCAGCTGCGGGTACTTGGCGCGCAAGATCGCTTCGCGGCGCAGGCTGGAGGTGCCGACCACAGCCCCGGCGGGCAATTCGTCGAGACCGTTGTAGTTGTTGGAAACGAAGGCATCGCGCGGATTTTCGCGGGCCGAGATGGCTTCCAGCGCAAAGCCCTCGGGCATGGTCATCGGCACATCCTTCATCGAATGTACCGCGAGGTGGGCGCGGCCTTCCTGCATCGCCACTTCCAGCTCCTTGATGAACAGGCCCTTGCCACCGATTTCGGCGAGCGGGCGGTCAAGAATCTGGTCACCCTTGGTCGTCATGCCTAGAATAACGACCTCCGCCCCCGGATTGAGTTCGGCCAGGCGGCCCTGAACATGCACGGCCTGCCACATGGCGAGGCGGGATTCACGAGAGGCGATGACGATTTTGTTGAGAGCGGACATGATGCGGCAATGGTCGATGCGTTTGGGAGCGCTGATTCTAGCATGTGCCCCCTACGCCACTCTTGATGCATCCGAGCTTTTGCCGGCCCGCGACCTGGCGGCCGAAAGCCGCCAGGCGGCGGCCGCCGGCGGACCGCTGATCGTGCTCTACAGCCGTGCGGACTGCCATTTTTGCCGGACCATCAAACAGAATCACCTGCGCGCCCTGCTGCGCGACAAGAACTACGGTCAACGCATCGTGATCCGCGAAATCGGCCAGGACCGCGACAGCCCGCTACGCGACTTCTCCGGCCGCAGCACCACCCACGCCCGTTTCACCGCCGCCAACGGGATCAAGCTGGTGCCGGTCGTTGCCTTTTACGGCCCGCAAGGCGAAGCGCTGGCCGAGCCGATTGTCGGCGCCCGCCTGCCCGATTTTTACCAAAGCTATCTTGAAAGCGCGATCGACCAGTCGCAGCGCCAGCTCAAGACGCGTCCGTAAGCCGAAAAGAGACACTGATGGATCAGCCAACCGCGAACCAAACTGCCGACGGAAAAACCCCGGACCAGCGCCCGGAACACCCCGACTTCTGGTGCAAGCGCTTCGGCGCCGGCACCACCCCGTGGGATGCGGGCAAGGTGCCCGATGATTTCGCTGCCTTTGTCGCTGCCGAAACGACGCCACTGCGCACCCTGATCCCCGGCTGCGGTAGCGGCTGGGAAGCGGTGCTGCTCGCAGAACACAGCTGGCGCACCACCGCCCTCGATTTTTCGCCGGTCGCCGTCGAGCGGGCGCGTGGCGTGCTCGCTCCGGTGCTCGGGCCAGCTTCCACGGTCGACGTTGTCTGCGCCGATTTTTTCCAGTGGCAATCGGAAACACCGCTCGACCTGATCTATGAACGCGCCTTCCTCTGCGCCCTGCCGCGCAAGCTGTGGGCCGACTGGGCGCAGCGCGTCGCCGAACTGCTGCCGGCCGGCGCCCGGCTGGCCGGCTATTTCTTCGTCTGCGAGCAACTCAAAGGTCCGCCCTTCGGGATCGAGGCAGCACAGCTCGCCGAACTGCTGGCCCCGCATTTCATCTGCCTTGAAGATCGCCCGGTCGCCGACTCGATCCCGGTGTTTGCCGGCCGCGAACGCTGGCAGGTCTGGCAACGCAAGGACTGAAGCATGTTTTACGGAATCACCGATCTGTGGGCCTTCATCATTGGCACCATCGTCATCGTGCTGCTGCCGGGGCCGAATTCGCTCTACGTGATGACCGTCGCCTCGCGCGAAGGCGTCGCCGCCGGCTATCGCGGTGCCTGCGGCATCTTCGTCGGCGATACCGTGCTGATGCTGGCGGCGGCCACCGGGGTCGCCTCGCTGCTGCAAGCCACGCCGGCGCTGTTCATGCTGATCAAGTACAGCGGCGCGGCTTATCTGGCCTGGCTCGGATTTAAATTAATCAAGGCCGGCATCGCCCGCTGGGGGCAACCGGCAAACGAGCACGACCCGGCACTGGCGCCGCGCCTCGACGCCAGCCGCCCCTTCCGCATCGCACTGCTGATCAGCCTGACCAACCCGAAGGCAATCCTGTTCTTCGTCTCCTTCTTCATCCAGTTCGTTTCGCCGGACTACCCGCATCCAGCACTGTCGTTCGCGATCCTCGGGCTGATCGTGCAAATCTGCAGCGCGCTCTACCTGACCCTGCTGATCTTCGGCGGCGTTCATCTCGCCCGCCAGGTCAGCCGCCGCCGCTGGCTGGCAGCCGGTGGCACCGGTGCGGTCGGCGCGTTGTTCATCGGCTTCGCCGGCAAACTGGCCGGCGCCTCGTTGAACTGAGATGGCACAGCCTCCCCGCCGCCTGGGGCGCAGCCCGCGCAATGTCCGCTCTGGCCAGAACCCCGACACCGGCGTCGCCGCCGGCCGCCGTGAACGGCTGGCCCCGCTCGCTGCCTACACGCAACGGATGAACCGCGTCCTCGACCAGATCGACGCCCACCTCGACGCCCCGCTGGAAGTGGCGCAACTGGCCGAGGTCGCCCATTTTTCGCCCTTCCATTTCCACCGCGTCTTCACCGCCTGGATGGGCGAAACCCTCGGCGACTACCTGCGCCGGCGCCGCCTCGAAGTCGCCGCCGCCCGCCTCGCCGGGCAACGGCAAACGCCGGTCCTGCACGTCGCGCTGAGTGTCGGTTTCGGCTCCGGCGAGGCCTTTGCCCGCGCCTTCAAAACACACTTCGGGCAAACTCCGAGCGCCTGGCGGGCGACCACCGAGCAACGCTGGGCCGAGGAACTGCTGCAGCAACGGCGCAAGCACGATCAGGTCGAGCGCAAGTTCGATCAGGCGCCGGCCGCAGCCGGAAGCGACACTTCCGGGGTCAATCACCCGACCCCTACGGAGTTTCCCATGCCCGTCACCCTCGCCACCCTGCCGCCTGTCCGCATTGCCTACCTGCGCCATATCGGCCCCTATGGCCCGAGCGTCGAAGCCTTCTGGCGGCAAGCGTTTTTCCCCTGGATGCACGCCAATGACCTCGCCGGCCGCGTCTGCTACGGCATCGGCCACGACGACCCCGGGATCACCGCGCCAGAAAACTGCCGCTACGACGCCGGCGTCGAAATCGCCGCCGACGCCACCCCAGGCAGCCCGGCCGGTGTCGCCCTGCTGCCCGGCGGACGCTACGCCCTGGCCGACTATCGCGGTACCGGCGCTGGCATCGGCCGCGCCTGGAGCGAATTCATGCGCGACTGGCTGCCCAACAGCGGCCTGCAAATCGACAGCCGGCCATTTTTTGAACGCTATCCGATCAACCCGGATTACAACCCGGCAACCGGCGAATTCAACTGCCAGTTGTGCATTCCGGTGAAGCCGCTGTAGGCGGCGACTGGCGGCGACGTTGCAGGCGCCGCCAGCCGAGAATCAGACCGGACAGAGAAACCACGGCCCCGCCGACACTGCCGACGATCATCGCCAGGTCCCAAAGCGGGCGACATTCAAGCAAAGGTAGCCAATCCCAGCTGTGAAACAGGGCAAACAACACCCGTTGCCAGCGCTTCGCCCGGGTTGAGCGCTGCACGACGCTACCGGTTACCGGATCGAGCGTGACCCACGTTGCCTCGGCATCGGAGAAACGGTAGCGCAAGGCGGGTAGCGGCCGCTCCAGATGCCCGCCCATGGTGTGCTGAGCCCGTGCGTAATAATGGAAGTCGTAGGCGCTCAGCCGCTCGCTGGCCTGTACCGATCCGCCGCCCTGCCGCTCGGCTTCGCGGCGCAGCCAGTCGGCGGGAAGTTCGCCGGTTTGCGGACACGCGGTCGCCGGCAACAGCACCTGCGGCGCAGCATTGCCGCGCCGCAGGACGGCCAGCGGTTGCCCGGCCACACTCTGCCACAGCACCTCGACCGTACCGGCGCTTGCTGTGCAGGTTAGCCACTGCGCCGGCGCCGGCAAGTCGGCCAAGGACGGCAGGCCAACCGCAGCCGGCGGCTTGCGCCCGTCGAAAATCCGCCACGGGTTCATCGAGAGCAAACCGCTCAATGCCCATAGCAAGACCAGCAGCCCGCCCCACAGCCCGATCAGGTGATGCCAGCGCAACCAGAACTCGCGATACGGTGTGTGGCAACCGTTGGCGTAGCGACGCCGCCGCCAGCGGCCAACACCGATCCACAGGCCGAGCAGGGTCAGCAACGTCGCGGCCAGCGCGGTATAGATCACGAAATCCTGCCAGAACACTTCGGCCACGCCGCCGCGCAAGGGATAGAGCCAGTGCAGCCAGGCCCCGAGCCATCCCCAGCGGCGCTCGAATGCCGGCGCATCGCGCACCACTTCGCCGGTGACGCCGGACAGATAGAGCCAATCGTCGCCAACGCTGAACAATTGCAGCGGCCGATGCGGGTCGAGCGCGCGCGAATGCGTCCACGCATCCTCCTGCACGCTACCCAGCATCCGGACCGGCAGCCCCGGCGCCCAGGCCGCAGCAACCCGGTGCCAGCGCTCAGCGTCCGGCTGCGCCAATGGCAGGCCGGTGCGGGCGTCGAAAACACGGCTTTCCTGCCCCAGGCGCGCCACGTAGACCGCCTGTTCGCCCTGCATCGACAGACGCAACGCGGTCGGTCGCACCGGCAGCCCGGCCAGTACCTGCTCCGGCGGCAAGACCTCGGCCAGCGCCAGTGCGGGCAGATGGGCCAGGCGCTCGGCCGGGGTCAGCTTGGGATAACCGACGTAAAGCATGACCGCGCCGGAAACGAACCAGAGCAGCATCAACCAGGCCAGGGCGATCCCCAGCCAGCGATGCCCGAGATAAAGATAACGACGCAGATTCATGGCGGAAAAAAGCGGCCCGCCGCAGCGGGCCATACGGTTCTCAACAGGTCAGAAACGGGTGTGCAGACTCAATTCGACGGTACGCGGGGCGCCCAGGTAAGCCATGCCAGTGCCACTGACCCGCTCTGCGTAAACCTCGTCGGAAAGGTTCTTGCCACGCAGGGTGAGCGAAGTCTTGCGATCCAGCTTGTAGCTGACGTAAGCACCGAACAGGGTGTAAGCCTGATCACGATAGGTATTGGCGGTATCGCCGAAACGCGCGGAAACATAGCGGGCGTCGGCCCCTAGTTCCCATTGGGCATGCGGGGTAAAGGTCAGCCAGGCATTGGCCACTCGTTCCGGCACATTCGCCGGCCGCTTGCCGGCGCGTGAAACGGCGACACCACCAACGTTTTCGGTGAAGTCGTCGTATTGCGCCGAAACGATGCCCAGATTGCCATCGAGACGCCACTGCGGCGCCGGCTTATATGAAACCGCCAATTCGATCCCTTGCGACGACTGCTGGCCGACTGGCAGGGTTGTCCCCGGATTGACCGGGTCGGCAACCGCGATATTGCGGCGGACGATGTCGTAATAGGCCACCGTTGCCTGACCTTTGTTATCGGCGAACAGATACTTGCTCCCTATTTCCCACTGTCGGCCGGTCGTCAGGTCGAAATCGCGTACCTGCGAAAAACTGGCGGTGGTCAGGATGCCGGCCGGTGGATCGGCGGCGGTACTGTACTGGACATAAGTCGACCACTGCGGCGTCAACTCGTAGTTCAGCGCCAGACGCCCGGTCAAAGGCTGGTAACGACGCTCGAAATAAGCCGGATTACTGGCGCTGGCGGCGCGCAGATTGGTCACTTCAAGGTCAATCTGCTCCCAGCGCAGGCCGCTGACCAAGGCCAAGGCGGGCGTCAGCAAGGTCCGGTTTTCCAGGAACAGGGCCAGGGTTTTGACCCGGTTGCTGCGATCGGGAGTGAAGCCCGGAACCATTCCCGGAATAGAGAAGAAGGCTTCGGTGCTGAAGTGGTACGGATCAACGGTGCCGAATGGCCCGGCCAGACTAAGTGGAAAGCGGGTTTGTTTATTGATGCTGTAGTCCACACCCCCGGCCCAGGTCGAAGTCTTGCCGCCCAGTGTCGAATCCCAGGTGAATTCAAAACGGTTGCCGAGCAGTTTCTGATCGTGGCGCTGGAGAAGTGCCGCCGAACGGGCCACCGCCGTGTTGCCAGCATTGAAGGCGTAGACCTCGACGTTGCGATAGTCACGCAAGGCATCGTAGGCGTAGACCGTGTTTTTCAGCTTCAGCGTATCACTGACCCGGTAATCGAGCACCGAGCGTGCCCACTGCACAGTTTGCTCGTAAATACCATCGCGACTGTTGTAGTTCCTGAACCGCGTTTCCCGGTCGATCTGCATCGTCCCCCCGCTGCCCCGCAAGGTCGGTGTCCCCCAGTACGGGCGATCCACGGTTTCCTTCTGGTACTCGACGGCCAATGTGTGCGACAGGGCCGGGGTCAGGTCGACCAGCCACGAGCCGGCAAACTGGGTGGCTTCGCGGCGCATGCCATCGACCCAGGTGCCGCCTTCCTCGCGATTGATGTCGAGGCGCAGGTAGTGATTGTCGCTCAGCTGCCGGTTGGTCCCGACCGCCAGCTGTTTCTTGTCGTAGCTGCCGACACCGACCTTGGCCTCGCTGGTTTCGCCGTCGCGATTAGCCAGCTTGGTGATGTTGTTGACCGAGCCACCAACGCCGCCGGCGCCATTGAGAAAGCTTGACGCGCCGCCGATGGTCTCGACCCGGTCGTAAATCCAGCTATCGACCGGCCGTGCAGCAATCGAGTCATACTGAACGGTAATACCGTTGAACATCTGGGTCACGCTGGCGCCGGAAAAGCCGCGGAAGAAGACCGTGCCCGACGAACCGGGATCGGACGACCAACTGATCCCCGGCACCCCGCGCAGAGCCTCCTGGGTATTGCCGACGCCGCGCTGTTCCAGAGTTTCGCGCCCGACCACCGTCACTGCCGCCGGGGTTTCCTGGATCGTCAGACCAAGGCGCGAGCCGGTACTCGTTTTGCGCTTGAGCGTGATCGCGTCGTTCTCGGCCTGACCGCTGACCCGGACCTCGCCAAGCACGGTCGCCTCGTCGGCCATCGCCAGGAACGGACTGCCCAAGGCCAGCACCGCAACCGCCAAGGGGCGCAAGGTGAATCGTTGAAACAAAAACATGATTTCTCCAGTAATGAATATCGCCTCAGGCACTCTGGCCTGTGCTTTTTTTAGTGACGGTAATTGATCGCTGCGAACACTGCCCGCCCATCGCCCGGCGAATGGAAGGTATTGCCGCTGTCGTACCAGACGTACTCGTAGCGTTTGTCGAACAGGTTGCGCACCTGGAAATCGAGGCTGGTATTCGCGTTCAGGCGGTAGTTGGCCGCCAGGTTGACCAGCGTGTAGGCACCGAACTTGGCCGTCGCGTTGGTCCGCTCCAGAAAATAGTCACTTTGCGTGTTGACCGTGGCTTGCACCCGCCAGGCATCACCAACGCTACGCTCAACACCGGCCGAGAGAATGCGGCGTGGTACGTGGTCGATTTCCTTGCCCTGGGCCAGCGGCTCCTGAGCGCCAGCCTTGAGGATTTCCGAGCTTTGCCAGGAATGGAACACCCAGACCCGCGTCTGTTCGCCGAGCTTGGCCGACAATTCGAGATCCAGCCCCTGGCGCCGGGTTTTGCCGACTGCCTCGACATCATTGCTGGCCCCGAACAGCTTGCGCCGCATTTCGTTGGCCGCCGTCTGCCGCCACAGCGCCACGCGGGCCTCGGCCCCAGCCAGCGGCTTGAACTTGACGCCGGCCTCCCAGCCATCGTTGAGCGAAGGCGTCTGATCGGCGAGTGCGCTCTGCCGGTAGGCACCGGTCCCGGCGCCGACCTGGAAGCTGCGGCCGGCGTTGCCGTACAGGCTGAAGGCCGGCGTCAGGCTGTACAGGGCGCTCAGTTTCGGCTGTTTGATCAGACCGTAATCGTTCATGTCGTAATTGACCCCGCTCAGGCGATTGACGTAATGCCCGGAGACGCTATCGACACGCAGCGCCGGAATGATCTTGAAGCGCTCGGTCGGGCGAATCACCGCCTGGACGAAAGCACCGGCAATGTTGAAATCGAAATCCTGGTCGCGTGTCTGCGCCAGCCGCAGCCGCTTGGCGATGTTGTAGCGCTGGCTCTGGTTCTCCTGCCACTCGCCATCGACCCCGCCTTCGATGGCGAGGTCGTGCACCAGGCTGACCTGCGGCCGCCAGGTCAGCGTCGCCAGCAGCCCGCGCTGGGTTTCCTGGATCGCCCGCTCCTGCGCCTGCAAGCCCTGGCCGTAATTCAGCCAGCGCCGGTCGTCGATGTGATTGAGATACGCCTTGGCGCTGCCGAACAGGCGCTCGGTGAACTGGCGGTCGGCATGCAGGCTGACCTGCTGCATCTCGCGCCGGCCGGCATCGGTCTCGCTGCGTGCCGGCGAACTGCGCGGCGCGCTGGCCGCTTCGCTGCGGCTCAGATAGCCCGGCTCTTCCGCCGCCTGGCGATAGGCACGAGCGATCAGCCCCAACTGGGTCCGCCCGCTATCCGGCGAATAGAACCATTTGCCGGCGGTCGAGAATTTCTCGGATCCGGCATGGTCGCGCCAGCCATCGGCCGCCTGGTAGGCAAAGAAGTAGTTCTGGCTCCAGCCGCCGTCCTCGATCCCTTTTGCCAATTGCAGCTCGCGCGCGGCAAAGCTGCCCAGCGCCGCTCTGGCCCGCGTGTAATTACCGCCGACGGTGGTCGTCAGGTTGGCATTGCCGGCGATGTTGTGCAGGCCGTAGCGCGGATCGTTGGTCCCCTTGACCAGTTCGATCGACTCGATGTCGAGCGGAAACAGCAGGTCGAGATAGGGCATGTTGCCATCGTTGCTGTTGCTGGGAATACCGTCGATCAGCAGTTTGACGGCGTTCACTTCGCCTTCGCCGTTGAAGCCGCGGAAGGACAACTTGCCCGAGGTCGTGCCCATGTTGAACTCGGTCATCATCACCCCCGGCATCAGGTTGAACAGTTGCCACGGCGATTTGACGTTCTGGTTCTCGATCTGGCTCGCTCCGAGCAGATTGACCGAACTGAGCACGCTGCGCGCCGGCAGACTGCCGCTGCCCTGGACCTTGATTTCGCCGAGGGTGACTGCCGAATTGTCGGTCGCGGCGATACCGCTTTCGCCGGCCAGTACGTTGCCGATAGCGGCCAAGGCCCAGGCCAGGGGAAGAAGCTTGAATGTCTGCATGGAATTCCGATCAGCGCACCATGATTTTCTAATGCACTGTTTTTATGGATGAATTGCGGGGCCCGCATTGTAGGGCGAAGCCCCGGCCGCAAGCCTGCGACATATCGTCGCAAGCAGTTTTGCCGAGAGGACGCAGAAATGCCGGGAGATTCCTCAGCGCACCCTCCCCAATCCTCCTGCCCATGCAAACCGACACCGCACGAAGCATCCATTGCCGGGACTGACTTCCGGCACAACCGGCCCGATGCCCGCGCCCCCTGGCTCCGCCAACCTGCCGGGAAATGCTCGGCGCCCGCCGGCCATCGTCGGGCAACCAATCCTTGATCGCCGCTGTCCACCAACCGACTGGTTCGAGCGTTTGCTTAATACCCTCCTTGTCGGAACGATCATCATGAAATTTCCCCAGCTTTTTGCCGCCGCAGTGCTCGCCGCCGCCGTCAGCCTGCCTGCCAGCGCACAGATTTCCGTCAGCATCGGACAGCCCGGTTTCTATGGCCGCATCGACATTGGCGGCTATCCGCCGCCGCCGCTGATTTACGCCGAGCCGATCGTCGTTCGTCCGGCCCGCGTCGCCTATCCGCCGCTCTACCTGCGCGTACCGCCCGGCCATGCCAAGAAATGGCACCGCTACTGCGACCGCTACAACGCCTGCGGCCGGCCGGTGTATTTCGTGCAGGACGACTGGTACCGCAACGAATACATCCCGCTTTACCGCGAACAGCACGAGCGCCGGGAGTACCGCAACGATCGCGACGACGAACGCGGCCGCGGTGATCGAGGTGATCGCGGGCACGGTCATGGGCGCGGCCGCGACTGACGGTCGGCAACGATCTGGCTGAGCCGGCGCCGGCAAGCGGGCCACGCTACAGGGCCGGCTTTGCCTTATCATCGGGCGCTCATTTCGCATTCAGGCCAGAGACCCGATGAACACCGATACCGCCCCGACCATTTATCTCAAGGACTACACTCCGCCCGCCTGGTGGATCGACCGGGTCGATCTCGACTTCGTAATCGCCGCCGACGGGACCACGGTCACCAGCCGCCTGGCCTTGCGCCGCAACCTTGAGCAGCCGGCGCAGCCGCTGGTGCTCGACGGCGAGGAACTGGACACCCTGTCGCTCACGGTCGACGGCCAGGAAGTGCCGTTTTTGGTCACTGAGCGCACGTTGACCGTGGATGCCTTGCCCGACCAGTGCACGCTGCAGACCGTGGTGCGCATCCAGCCCGACCGCAACACCCGCCTCTCCGGCCTTTACCGCTCGCGAGACGGCTATTTCACCCAGTGCGAGGCGCAGGGCTTCCGCCGCATCACCTGGTTCCTCGACCGCCCGGACGTGATGTCGGTCTATACCGTAACCCTGCACGCCGATAAAGCGACCTTCCCGGTCCTGCTCGCCAACGGCAACCCGGTCGCTGCCGGAGACGAAGCCAACGGCAAACACTGGGCCAAGTGGGAAGACCCGTTCAAGAAGCCGGCCTATCTGTTTGCCGTCGTCGCCGGCAAGCTCGACGTGCTGCGCGACACCTTCACCACCGCCTCCGGCCGTACCGTGCAGCTGGCGATCTACGTCGAGCCGGGCAAGCTCGACCAATGCCCGCACGCGATGGCCGCGCTCGAGAAGTCGATGAAGTGGGACGAAGAACGCTTCGGCCTCGAATGCGACCTTGACCATTACATGATCGTCGCCGTCGGCGATTTCAACATGGGCGCGATGGAGAACAAGGGCCTCAACATCTTCAATACCAAGTACGTGCTGGCCCGCCCGGATGTCGCTACCGACGTCGATTTCGAGAACATCGACCGGGTCGTCGCGCATGAATACTTCCACAACTGGACCGGCAACCGCGTCACCTGCCGCGAGTGGTTCCAGCTGTCGCTGAAGGAAGGCCTGACCGTCTTCCGCGACCAGGAATTCGGCGCCGACCTGCACAACCGCCAGACCGCCCGCATCCGCGAGGTACGCACCCTGCGCGCCGCGCAGTTCCCGGAAGACGCCGGCCCGATGGCGCACCCGATCCGGCCCGAGTCCTATATCGAGATCAACAATTTCTACACCGCGACGGTCTATGAAAAGGGCGCCGAGGTGATCCGCATGATCCAGACGCTGATCGGCCGCGACGCCTTCCGCGCCGGGATGGACGAATACTTCCGCCGCCACGACGGGCAGGCGGTGACCTGCGAGGATTTCGTCGCGGCGATGGCGGCAGCCTCCGGCTTCGATTTCAGCCAGTTCATGCGCTGGTACCGCCAGCCGGGCACGCCTAAAGTCACGGTCGACGGCCATTTCGACCCGGAATCGCGGAGCTACACGCTGACTCTGAGCCAGAGCAACGCCAAGGCCAGCGATGAACAGCCTTACCTGATCCCGGTCCGCGTCGCCTTGTTCGCGGAGAGCGGCGCACTGCTGCCGGGCAGCGAGCGCACCCTGCAGCTCACCGCCAGCAGCCAGTCCTTCGTCTTCAACGACCTCGCCGCCGAGCCGGTACCGTCGCTGCTGCGCGATTTCTCGGCGCCGGTCTATCTCGACTTCGCCTACAGCCCGGAACAACTGGCCCTGCTGCTGGCGCACGAAAGCGACTCGTTCAATGCCTGGGAAGCCGGCCAGCGCCTCGCCACCACGCTGATCCTCGACGCCACCGCCGAAATCGCCGCCGGGCGTCAGCCGCAGTGGCCGGAGACCTTCACCGCTGCCTGCCGCCGCCTGCTCCAGACGCAAGCCGAGCGCGGCGCGGCCTTCGTCGCCGAAGCCCTCACCCTGCCCGGCGAAGGCACGCTGGCCGAACTGCTGGCAGAGGTCAATCCGGAGGCCCTGCACGCCGCGCGCAATGCCCTGCGCCGCCACCTCGCCGAACAGCTCGAAGGCGAGTTTTCCGGCCTCTACGCGGCGTTGACCGTGAATGAGCCCTATGCACCGAGCCGCGAGCAGGCCGGCCGCCGCGCGCTGCGCAACGTCTGCCTCGGCTACCTGCTCGAACTCGCCGACGCCGCCAGCTATCGCCTGGCCGCCAGCCAGTTCGCGCAGGCCGACAACATGACCGACCAGTTCGCGGCGCTGGCGGCGCTGGCCAATGTGAATGCCGATCCCTGCCCGCAGCGCGAGCAGGCACTGGCCGACTTCTACGCGCAATGGCAGCACGAGGCGCTGGTGGTCGACAAATGGCTGCAGGTGCAATCGACCAGCCGCCGCCCCGACACGCTGGCCACGGTCAAGGCGCTGACCGCGCACCCGGCCTTCGACCTCGGCAATCCGAACAAAGTCTATGCGCTGATCCGCGCCTTCGGCGCTAATCTCGCGCGCTTTCACGCCGCCGACGGCAGCGGCTACGCCTTCATGGCCGAACAGGTGATCGCGCTTAACGACCGCAACCCGCAGGTGGCCTCGCGCCTGGCGCGCAGTTTCGACCGCTGGAAGAAGTTCGACGCCGGCCGCCAGGCGCACGCTCGCGCCGCGCTCGAACGCATCCGCGACCATGCCGGACTGTCGCGCGATGTCGCCGAAGTGGTCAGCCGGGCGCTCGGCGGGTAAACGGAAAATGGCGCTCTTTCACGGTCGACCGTGAAAAAGCGCCAAAAAGCCGCAGCGGGTTTAAATCACGCCCTGCGCCAGCATCGCGTCGGCAACCTTGACGAAGCCGGCGATGTTGGCGCCGTTGACATAGCTGATGCTGCCGTCGGCGCGCCGGCCGTGCAGCACGCAGGCGTCGTGGATGCCGCGCATGATCCCGAGCAGGCGCGCATCGACCTCTTCGCGCGGCCAGGCCAGGCGCATCGCGTTCTGGCTCATTTCCAGCCCCGAGGTCGCGACGCCGCCGGCATTGCTCGCCTTGCCCGGCGCATAGAGCACGCCCGACTGCTCGAATACCCCGACCGCCCCCGCCGTCGACGGCATGTTGGCGCCCTCGGCGACGCAGAGCACGCCGTTGTCGACCAGGGTCTTGGCATCGCCGGCGTCGAGCTCGTTCTGGGTCGCGCAGGGCAAGGCGATATCGACCGGGATGCTCCACGGCCGCTGGCCGGGCATGAAATAGACGCCGGGCACGCGCTGCGCGTACTCGTCGACCCTGCCGTAGAGATGGTTCTTGACCTCCATCAGCTCGGCCAGCTTTTCCGGGGTGAAGCCTTCCTCGTCGTAAACCGTGCCGCTGGAGTCGGAAACGGTGACCACTTTGGCACCCAGATGCAGCGCCTTCTCGACGGCGTATTGCGCGACGTTGCCGGAACCCGACACGGCGACGCGCATCCCGGCGAAGGAGCGGCCGCTGCGGTGCAGCATTTCCTCGGCGAAATAGACCGTGCCGTAACCGGTCGCTTCAGGGCGGATCAGCGAGCCGCCGAAGCTCAGGCCCTTGCCGGTGAACACGCAATCGGCACGGTTCGACAGCTTTTTCATCATCCCCGCCATGAACCCGACTTCGCGCCCGCCGACGCCTATATCGCCGGCCGGCACGTCGGTATCGCTGCCGATGTGGCGGAACAGTTCGCTGACGAAAGCCTGGCAGAAACGCATCACTTCGCCGGGACTGCGGCCTTTCGGATCGAAATCGGAGCCGCCCTTGCCGCCGCCCATCGGCAGGGTGGTCAGCGCGTTCTTGAAGGTCTGCTCGAAGGCGAGAAACTTCAGGATCGAGAGGTTGACCGAGGGATGGAAGCGGATGCCGCCCTTGTACGGCCCGATCGCCGACGAATGCTGGATGCGGTAGCCGCGATTGACCCGCACTTCGCCCTGGTCGTCGACCCAGGCAACGCGGAAGCTGAGCGCCCGCTCCGGTTCGACCAGGCGGTCGAGGAGCCCGTGTTCGGCATAGCGGGGATGCGCCTGGATGAAAGGCCACAGACTTTCGATGACCTCGGCGACCGCCTGCAGGAATTCCGGCTGGTCTGGATTACGGGACGCGACATGGGTCATGAACCCGTCAAACGATGAATAGCGCACGGCAGTATCTCCCTCAAACGTGGATAGAAAATGACAAACAGGGATTTCCGGTGCGCCATCCCCGGCTTCCGAAATGGAAGCCGGGGTTCTGCCGAGGGGGGGGGAAACCTAGTGGGCCGGAAGGGCGGCGGGCGGTGCCGGCGGCGGCTTGACCGCCAGTACGCACAAGCGGCGCACGCTGCCGTCGGGAAAGTCCCAGTCGATGCTTTCACCGATGGTCAGGCCGATCAGCGCGGCGCCGACCGGGGCGAAAACCGAGACCCTGCCGCTCGCCGGATCAGCTTCGTCGGGGTAAACCACCTCGACTTCGCGCAATTGCTCGCTGGCCTCGTCGCGGTACAGGACCAGCGAGTGCATGCCGACAATCGCCGGGTTCATTGATTCCAAAGGAACAACAATTGCGCGTTCCAACTCGGCCCGCAGCTCCGGCGGCGAGGGCAGCGCCATCAAACGAACGTAGTCAACATCGCTGACAATGATGCTCGGCTCCAACATGTATCGGCCTATTTTTCCTCAAAAAAATAATTCAAATCGCAAAAAACAGCCACTTGCCGTGATCTTGGCGGGTAGCATGTCGTCCATCTTAGGGAAAGAGCCGGCGCTTGATAAGCTGGCGAGTTCGAATCAAACTGTTTCCATCAAGGAAACAATAGAAAGCGGCGATGCACGATATCAACGACATGCTGATCTTTGCCCAGGTGGTCAAGGCCAGGAGTTTTTCCGGTGCGGCGGTACGCCTCGGCCAGTCCAAGTCGCGGGTCAGCAAGGCGGTTGCCCGGCTCGAAGCGGCGCTCGGCGTCCGCCTGCTGCATCGCAGCACCCGCCGACTCGGACTAACCGAGGTCGGCGAGGCTTATTTCGAGCATTGCGAACGCATCCTCGAAGAGCTCGCACTCGCCGACAACACCGTGCACCGGCTGCACCAGGCGCCGCGCGGCACGCTCAAGATCAGCGCCTCGGTTGCCTTCGGGACGCTGCACGTGGCCCCGGCCCTGCCCGGTTTCATGGCGCAATACCCGGAATTGAACGTCGACATGACGATCAACGACCGCCTGGTCGACCTGGTCGACGAAGGTTACGACCTGGCGCTGCGCATCACCGCCGCCCCCGACGATCACCTGGTCGCCCGCCGTCTCGCGCCGATCCGGCGGAAGATCTGCGCCAGCCCCGACTACCTGGCCCGGCACGGCCTGCCGCAGCGCCCGGAAGACCTGCGCAGCCACAACTGCCTCGACTACACGCACATGAGCACGCAGGGACAGTGGCGCCTGAAGGGGCCGGACGGCGACATCGCGATCCCGGTCTCCGGTTCGCTGCGGATCAACGACGACGAAGCTCTGTCGCAGGCGGTGGTCGGCGGCCTCGGGCTGGCCTTGCTGCCGACCTTCATCATCGGCCGCGAATTGCAGGCTGGGCGGCTGATCGAGGTCTTGCCCGGCTACGTCCCGGTCGAACGCTTTCTTTACGCCGTGCACTGGCCCAACCGGCACCTGCCGCCGAAGATCCGGGCTTTCATCGACTACCTGCTCCGGCGCTTCGGCGAGGAACCCTACTGGGACCGGCCCGACAGCGTTCCCGGCAGTCCCAGCCACGGCCCCTCGTCGGGCGCCGGTGGGCTCAGCTTTTCCGCGCCAGCGGGCTGAAGACGGCGAATTTCGGTGTTTTTCACGGTCGACCGTGGGCAACCGCAAAAATCCGCTGGCGTCCGGCCGGTTTCAGGCGCAAGCAAACCGCGGCAAGACCGCTACGGGCGACGGCGAAACATGGCAGCCCAGGTGCCCGCGGCAGACCGTGTAGCGGTTCGGCAGCACTTCGCACATCAGCGGCTGATCACCGCATTGCTGCAACTGCAGGAAGCGCATCAAGGCCAACTCGCGCGAGACGTTCTCCAGGACCACGTCCTCGCCGGCGCAGGCGCTGCAAGCGTTGTTTTGCTGATTTCCCATGCTGGTTCTCCAAGTTTGCCCACGACCATCCTGCCGACGGATTGCGACACGGCGATGAAGGGCCGATGGCAAACCCAGGCAATTCCATAAGAATAAATCCAATGGCATTAACAGAACAAGGAAAACGCAGCCAGCAGCTGACTCAAAAGCCCACAAAACCCTTCAAGAACGTCCTGAGCGCAACGCTTAGGCCAGCGCCTGCCGCACCGCCGACCATAGCCGGCGGCTGACCGGCAGCTTCTCGGGCACCCCGCGCAGCAAGGCCCAGCCGTAGGCTTCGGCATCGTCGCCGGCGGCCTTTTCGAAACCGGCGACGGCGCCGGGCGCGACCAGCACCGCCCGGTGCAGACGCAGGAAGCGCTCGACGAATTCGGCCTCCAGCTGGGCCAGCGATTCGTCGAGCAGATAGTCACGTTCGAGGGTGCGCGCGGTCACGTATTTTTGTTCGGCACGCAGGTAAAGAATTTCATCGACCGGGATCAACAGCAGCCGTCCGCGTTCATGGCAGGACAGGTGACTGCGTCCACCGCCGCGCCAGTTCTGGCCGAGCGTTGCCGCCAATTGCCGCAATTCCGTCGGCGCCAGCCGTGCCGGCAGCTTCTGCAGGGCAGTCAGCAAACGCTGGGCGCGCACCGGCTTCAACAGGTAATCGACGGCCGCCAGATCGAAGGCCTGAACCGCATAATTATCGTAGGCGGTGGTGAAGATCACTGCCGGCGGCTGCGGCAGCAAGGCCAGATGGCTGGCCAGTTCGATCCCGTCCATGCCCGGCATGCGGATGTCGGCGAGTACACCATCGACCGTTTCGCCAGTTGCCGCGCATGCATTCAGCCAGGCCAGCGCCTCACGACCATTGGCGGCCTCGCCGACGACGCGATTGGGCAATTGGCCGGCCATATCACCAAGCAGCAAGCGCAGGCGTTCGCGGGCCGGCGCCTCGTCATCGACCAGCAGCAGATTCAGGGGCACGGGGGCGGACATGGCAGCACGATATTGACTTGGTAGTACTCGGGTTGGCTTTCAATCTTCAGGCGGGCTTCGAGATCGTAGTACAGGCGCAGGCGTTCGCGGATATTGTCGAGCGCGATACGGTTGCCGGCGGCGTGGGTTGCCCGGCCACCGGCAACCGGCGGCAGGGGATTGCCGATGCTGAGGCGGAATTCGCGCCGGTCGCCGGGATGCGAATAGCCAATCGCGATGCGGATGCAGCCCCCAGCGGGCGAAGGTTCGATACCGTGATAGACCGCATTTTCCAGCAGGGGCTGCAGCATCAGCGGCGGGATCGGCGTGGCCGGCGAAATATCGCCGATTTGCCATTCGACTGTGAGCCGCTCGCCGAGACGCAGTTTTTCCAGTTCCAGGTACTGCCGCCCGAGCTCGATCTCGTCACCCAGCCGAACCAGTTCGCCGGGGTCGCGCAGCGCGGCGCGGAACAGGTCAGCGAGCGATTCCAGCGCATTTTCGGCCTGCTGCGGCCGGGCGCGAATCAAGGACAGTACTGCATTCAGCGAATTGAACAGGAAGTGCGGCCGGATGCGCGCATTCAGCGCCGCCAGCCGGGCTTCGGCCAGTACTGGCGAGTGGGCGCGGGCACGCAGGTCAAAATAGCCGAGCAGCAAGGCCCAGGCCGCCATTGCCAGCAGAAAGACCGGGGCCAGCCCGCCATCACCGATCCCCAGCGCCGCCCCCAGGGCACTCAGCCCAAGCGCCAGGCCACCGGCAAGCAACGTTACCAGGCCCTGCGCCAGACGCAGCGGCAGGCGCCATAGCCCATCCCGAGCCAGCGCCAGCAGCAGCCCGAGCAGGAATAGATGCGGCTCGACCCCCACCGCCAGTTCCAGATAGCGGGCAGCCCAGGCCGTCAGCCAGGGTTGCGCCGCCCCCGCACTACTCCCGCCGGCACCGCTACCGACCTGCGCCAGCGCCCAGAGCAGCGCAGCCGCGTTGATCCCGAGCAGGGTGCGCAGCAGGACGCCGAGATTGCGCCAGTCCGGGAGCGGGTGAGCCGCCGGAAAGTGCCGTATACTTGCAGGTTCGCTGGACATTTTTCCTGTCGTCCTGGCCGCGCCCCGCTTGCCCTCCACTTCCAGTCCGGGCCAGCGCGCTCGGCGGCCGTGATTAACTGATTTCTGACCGATTGCCGAATTCTAGAGCACCTCATGACCTCCAACGCCAATCAATACACCTGGGCCGGCCGTTTCTCCGAACCGGTATCCGACCTCGTCAAGCGCTACACCGCCTCGGTCGATTTCGACCAGCGGATGTGGCGGCAGGACATTCGCGGCTCGCTGGCGCACGCCAAGATGCTCGCCAAGCAGGGCATCATCAGCGCCCAGGATCTGGCCGACATCGAACGCGGCATGGCGCAGGTGGCGCAGGAAATCGAATCCGGCCAGCTCGAATGGTCGATTGACCTCGAAGACGTGCACCTCAACGTCGAAAAGCGCCTCACCGCACTGGTCGGCGACGCCGGCAAGCGCCTGCACACCGGCCGCTCGCGCAACGACCAGGTCGCGACCGACATCCGCCTCTACCTGCGCGACGCCATCGACGACATCCAGGTGCTGCTCAAGCAATTCCGCAGCGCGCTGGTCGACCTCGCCGAAAAGGAAGCGGCGACCCCGATGCCCGGTTTCACCCACCTGCAGGTCGCGCAGCCGGTCACCTTCGGCCACCACATGCTCGCTTACTTCGAAATGTTCGGCCGCGACGCCGAGCGTTTTGCCGATGCCAGGAAGCGCACCAACCGCCTGCCGCTCGGCTCGGCCGCGCTGGCCGGCACCACCTACCCGATTGACCGCGAATTCGTCGCCCAGGAACTCGGCTTTGAAGCCGTCTGCGAAAATTCGCTCGACGCCGTCTCCGACCGCGACTTCGCCATCGAATTCACTGCTGCCTGCGCGCTGCTGATGATGCACATCAGCCGCCTGTCGGAAGAACTGGTGATGTGGATGAGCCCGCGCATCGGCTTCATCCAGATCGCCGACCGCTTCTGCACCGGCTCGTCGATCATGCCGCAGAAGAAGAACCCGGACGTGCCGGAACTGGCGCGTGGCAAGACCGGCCGCGTCTACGGCCAGCTGCTCAGCCTGCTGACCCTGATGAAGTCGCAACCGCTGGCCTACAACAAGGACAACCAGGAAGATAAAGAGCCGCTGTTCGACGCCGTCGACACCGTCACCGACACCCTGCGCATCTTTGCCGACATGGCCGGCGGCATCACCGTCCGCGCCGAGAACATGCAGGCCGCGCTGACCCAGGGCTTCGCCACCGCCACCGACCTCGCCGACTACCTGGTCAAGAAGGGCCTGCCCTTCCGCGACGCGCACGAAGCCGTCGGCCACGCGGTCAAGGCCGCCGAAGCCAAGGGCGTCGACCTGCCGCAACTCAGCCTGGACGAACTCAAGGCCTTCTGCCCGCAGGTGGAAAACGACGTTTTTGCCGTGTTGACCGTGGCCGGCTCCCTTGCTTCCCGCAACCACATCGGCGGCACCGCCCCGGAACAGGTCAAGGCCGCGATTGGCCGGGCACGGCAGCGACTGGGCTAAGCTAGCTCGCTTTCAGGAGCAGAGAAACCGCCGGCAAACCGGCGGTTTTTTCATTGGACAAGGCAGGAGGCACCGGTCCGTCAGCGGACGGTGGCGGCGCCAGCCTCTGCACAACCAGCCCTGAGCCATTGCAACAAGGCTGCAAATAGACGCTCCGGACTGACCGGCTTGGCGATGAAATCATCCATCCCTGCCGCCAGGCAGCGCGCGCGGTCTTCGGCAAAGGCGTTGGCAGTCATCGCCAGAATCGGCAACCGCCGTATTTCGGAAAGCCGGCGAATCCGCTGTGCTGCCTCCAGCCCATCCATGTTCGGCATCTGCATGTCCATCAGGATCAGCGCGTATTGCCGCTCGGTGGCAAGCTTCAGGGCCTCAACCCCGTCTTCGGCGATATCGCAGACCAGGCCGACATCGTCGAGCAGCGACAAGGTTACCTCCCGGTTGATCGGCTCATCCTCGGCAAGCAGGATGCGCACACCGGCAAATTCGCGCCGCAATGCAAGCTCGATATCGCTGGTCACATAATCGTCATCGGCAACGAGACCGGTATCGGAATCGCATTTCTTCAGGCGAACGTTCAGCCAGAAAGTACTGCCCTTGCCCAACTCCGTATCGACGCCGGCATCGCCCTCCATCAACAATGCGATCTTCCGGGTAATCGCCAGGCCCAGCCCGGTGCCGCCATATTTGCGCGCAATCGAGTTGTCGGCCTGCTCGAAATCCGAGAACAGCCGGGGCAAGGCTTCGGGTGCGATCCCCGGCCCCGAGTCGCTGACCTCGAAGCGCAGCAGGACGTTCTCGGCGGTCTCCTCGACGACACGTGCGCGCAGTCCAATGCCGCCGCTCCGGGTAAATTTGACGGCATTCGACAGATAGTTGAGCAAGGCCTGCTGCAAGCGCGTACGGTCGCCCAGCAACCGGGCAGGCAGCGGCTCGGCGGCAACGCTCAGGACCAGCCCTTTTTCCTTGGCCTTGACGCCGACCATGCCGGCAACGTTGTCGACCATCTCGGCGACGGAGAAAGGTTCTTCGGCCAGCGAGAATTTGCTGGCCTCGATCTTCGAGAGGTCAAGCACGGCATTGATGATTTCGAGCAGGTGATTGCCGGCGGCTTCGATCTTGTCCAGTTTATCGGCCTGCCGGGCATCGACGCCGCTACGGCGGAGTAGATATGCCATGCCGGTGATGGCGTTGAGCGGGGTCCGGATTTCGTGACTGATGTTGGCCAAAAAGGCACTCTTGGCGACATTTGCAGCTTCGGCAGCCTCTTTGGCCGACGCCAATTCAAGCGTACGCGCCTTGACCAAGGACTCAAGGTGATCGCGATAGGCAACCAGTTCGTCCTCGCCATGCTTTCGCTCGGTCACATCCTGATAGATGCCGAGGACCCCGAAAATCTGCCCATTGGCATCGCGCAAAGGTACCTTCGAGGTACTCAGCCAGATTAGCCCATTGGCCGACGACTGCGGTTCTTCAAAGTTGAGTTTGGCAACGCCAGATTCCATCACAGCCCGGTCATCGCTGCGATATTTTTCCGCCTCGTTGCGCCAGACCATGTCGAAGTCGGTCTTGCCGATCAACTGTTCCGGCCGCGAAAAGCTGGCATCGCGTGCAAAAAGATTATTGCACCCGCGATAGCGCAGCTCGCAGTCCTTCCAGAAAACGCGGATCGGTGCATGGTCGATGATCGACTGCAGTAAATCCTTCTGTTCGCGCATTTCCTTGGCGTCGTCCTGCTGCTGCCGGATCAGGGTCCCGACCCTGACGATCATCGAATTGATCCCCTCCTGCAACTGCCCAAGTTCATCGGCTGCGGGATCGGTGATCTGCACGTCGAAGGCTCCGGACTCGACCTGCTTGAGAACCTTCAGCGAGGTATCGACACGTTGGCCGATAAAGCGCTGGGCGACCACGATCAGCACGGCCGAACTGAGCGCGACGAAAAGCAGCGAGCCGAGCAAACCCCAGAGGATGATCGACTGCTTGCGGGCCTCAATCGGAGCAGTACTGACCCGGATGATCGCAATATAGAGAGGAGAAATGCTGCCGCCGTGCAAATGCTGCACGCTGGTCAGACGCGAATCTTCGACGATCCATTGCTCGTCGGACGCAGCGGCATTGAGCCAGGCCGGATCAATACCGAGTAGGCTCGATGCCGCCTGGCCGAGGATAGAGCTATCGGTCGCAACGATGACCCGACCGTTGCCGCCGATTACTAACCCATCGAGGTAGGGGGCTCCCACCAGGTCGGAGATCAGGCTTTTTTCCCCCAGGGAACTGATCGGAAGGCTTTCCTGCGCCAGCATCCGGCCGACGTTGCGGATTCCCGAGGTCAGGTGTTGATCGAGCGTATTGCTGAAGCGGCTGACATAAAAGCTGCCCAGCGCACCGAAGACAAAGATTTCGACGCAAACGACAAGCAGTGCAATGCGGCCGATCAGGCCGGGTTTCTTGAACATGACTCAGGGAATATATCGCGGAGTCTCGGCCAGAGGCTCAAGACGGGTGTTTTTTTCGGGTTCGTAACGCGCCTGCTCGGGGCTGACCCGGCCAAGAATTTCGATTCCACGCTCCGGCTGCGTCGCACTCGGCCGCCAACGTGCGATATAGACGGTTTGCTGGAGATGGTGGCTGACCGGATCCATCCAGGCTGCATCGTGCTGCATCCGCTCGGTTGCCGTTGCCTTGTACTGTTCTAGTTGCAGGATCACTGCGTGGCTATCGGTTGTCCCCGCCTTGCTGATGGCAGCCAGCAACGCGCGGGTTGCCAGATAAGCCGCATGCGTCACGTCACCGGGCCAGGGGAGTCGGGTATGGCCATAACGCTTGCGGTAGCGGTCGACAAATTCACGGGTTCCGGCGGTATCGAGATTCCAGGCCCAGGTCGTCCCGAACAGCGGACGCGGCGTTCCCGGTGCCGGATAAAGCTCCTCCCAATCGACCTCACCAACAATCCATGCTTGCTGCTCAAGAACCTTGGGATCGATCTGCGAAAACAGCTTGATCTGATTATCGCCGCTGATCACCAAGGTGACGACATCGGCCGGAATCGCCGCCACCTTGCGCAGCACCTCGACCGGATCGGCAAGGTTCTCCGGGGCAACAACCTCACCCACCACTTCGCCCCCGAATTCGGCGATGTAGGTCCGCATCGCCGCTGCGTTACTGCGCCCGGCTTCGTTGTCCTCGGTCAGCTGCAGGACCCGCCTGGTCTTGCGATCTTTCAGCGCATATTTGAGCAAGGCCCGATTGAAATTGGCGCCGCTGGCATCGAAGACAAACTTGCTGCGGTGAGCGTTCTCGACCGACTCCGAGGGCGCGGAGGAATTGGTGTTGATATAGATAACGCCGTATTTCTGCGCCACCGCCGACATGCTGGCCGCGACGTTCGAGGCAATCGCGCCGACCATAAAGCCGACCCGGTTACGGACGATCAACTCTTCGGCTACCTGAGCGGCCTGCTTGCCATCCATCCCCGGATTACGTGAAATCAGCACGACCTCACGCCCCAGCACGCCGCCGTTGCGGTTGAAATCCTCGATCGCCATTTCGGCGCCGCGCCGATCCGCCTCGGCATGTAAAGCAAAACGGCCGGTCGTCGGGGCGACATGGGCAATCAGGATCGGCCCCGCCGGCGCCGCCCGCGCAGCATCAAGCGGCACCAGCAGCCAAACCAGCAGGAACAGGACGCACACCGGCCAGCCGTCCCCGGTTTTCCTCGAACAGTGCTTGATTGACATGTTTCCTCCCGTGCCAGGCAAATTCTAGCCTGACGACCATCATCGTAAACCGATGCCTCTGCCCATTTTGTGGAATCAGGTCCGGAGCCCGACAGTGCATGCTGTCAGCACAATAGCGCGGCAACGGGCGACTGAAAACCTGTCTGTTCGAAGACCTCGACTCGTGCAACCCGACGAGCAGGAAGAACTACCTCCCGAACCACAGTCGATCTCCCTCGAGGAAGAGAATTCAAGGCCCCTACCCGGAACTCCTGCCGCGACATCAGCCATAGCTAATTCAAATCCGGTTTATTTATTCAATTGATTGGATAAATAAACCACCGAATCCTAGACTGCATTCATCCGGTCAGTTCGACCGCTGCTCAGCAAGGAGGCCCGCCATGATTTCGCGCTTTATTGACCGCTGGTTTGACGACCTGGCCTGGGATTCCTATTTCTCGGTGCTGGCGGCGTTGCCGGACAATTTTTAAGCGTTGCGAGCGCAACCTCATTCAAGGAGAGAACCATGCAAGGCAAGAAACTCACTACTGCGGCCGGCGCGCCGGTTGTTGATAACCAGAACACGATGACCGCCGGCCCGCGCGGCCCGGTGCTGTTGCAGGACGTGTGGCTGCTCGAAAAGCTCGCCCACTTCGACCGCGAGGTGATCCCCGAGCGGCGCATGCACGCCAAGGGTTCCGGCGCTTACGGCACGTTTACCGTGACGCAGGACATTACCCGCTATACCCGCGCCAAGATTTTCAGCCAGATTGGCAAGCAGACCGAACTCTTCGCCCGCTTCACCACCGTCGCCGGCGAGCGTGGCGCGGCCGATGCCGAGCGCGACATTCGCGGCTTCGCGGTCAAGTTCTATACCGAGGAAGGTAACTGGGATCTGGTCGGCAACAACACCCCGGTGTTCTTCCTGCGCGACCCGTTGAAGTTCCCCGACCTCAACCACGCGGTCAAGCGCGACCCGCGCACCAATCTGCGTTCGGCCAAGAACAACTGGGACTTCTGGACCTCGCTGCCGGAAGCCTTGCATCAGATCACCATCGTCATGTCCGACCGCGGCATCCCGGCCAGCTACCGCCACATGCACGGCTTCGGCTCGCACACCTTCAGCTTCATCAACGCCACCAACGAGCGTTACTGGGTCAAGTTCCATTTCCGCACCCAGCAGGGAATCAAGAACCTGACCGATGCCGAAGCCACCGAAATCATCGGCCGCGACCGCGAATCGCACCAGCGCGACCTGCTCGACGCGATTGATCACGGCGATTTCCCGAAATGGACGCTTTACGTCCAGGTGATGCCCGAGGATGACGCGGCGAAGGTGCCGTACAACCCCTTCGATCTGACCAAGGTCTGGCCGCACAAGGACTACCCCTTGATCGAGGTCGGGGTGATGGAGCTGAACCGCAACCCGGAGAACTTCTTTGCCGAAGTCGAGCAGTCGGCCTTCAACCCGGCCGCCGTCGTCCCCGGCATTTCCTTTTCGCCGGACAAGATGTTGCAGGCGCGGCTGTTCTCCTACGGCGATGCGCAGCGCTACCGGCTCGGCGTCAATCACCACCAGATCCCGGTGAATGCCCCGAAGTGCCCCTTCCACAGCTACCACCGCGACGGCGCGATGCGCATCGACGGCAACCACGGCGCGCGCATCGGCTATGAGCCGAACAGCGAGGGCCAGTGGCAAGAGCAGCCGGATTACCGCGAGCCGCCGCTGTCGCTTGCCGGCATGGCCGATCACTGGAACCACCGCGAGGACACGGACTACTTCTCGCAGGCCGGCGATCTCTTCCGCCTGATGGCGGCGGACGAGCAGCAGCGCCTGTTTGAGAACACCGCCCGCGCCATGGGCGATGCGCCGGAAGCGATCAAGCGCCGCCACATCGAGCACTGCCGCCAAGCCGACCCGGCCTACGGCGCCGGGGTCGCGAAGGCGCTCGGTCTCGACTAAGCGGCAACCAGCGGGCAGCGCCCATCGGGGACGCTGCCCGCGTGCCGGAACCCATCCGCCGAGGAAACCACATGGCCAAGAAATGCTGTCGTAGCGATCCGCCGTGCAAGCACTGCCCCAAGCGCCAGGCCGGCAAGAGCAAGGGCAAGCACGTCGATTGCGCGCTGTGCGAGTTCGCCGCCGCCCCGGCCGGCGGACGCAAAGTCTTTCCGCTACGGGCGGTTTAGGCGATGTTCACGGTCGACGCCGGGCCGGGGCAAAAATGGCCTTTTTCCGCGTCGACCGTGATTTGTCTGTTCCGCTACCTGCCAAGCGCCGCAGTTGGCCGGATAACCGGCGCGACCAGGCTTCCTTAATGACAAACAAACGGAACTTGCCAACTCCGCCAGCGTCTGAGCCCCGGTCGGCAGCCCCGCTGCCCGTTAATTTCATTTTTTGGAGCCCAGCATGAGCCAAAGCGTCACCCTCGGCGGCAACGCCATCCCCGTCAACGGCCATTTCCCGCAACCGGGCGAAAGCGCCCCCGCCTTCTCGCTGGTCGGCAAGGATCTTGCCGACGTCACGCTGGCCAACTACGCCGGCCAGCGCAAGATCCTCAACATCTTCCCGAGCATCGACACCCCGACCTGCGCCACCTCGGTCCGCCAGTTCAACGCCCAGGCCAGCGCTCTGCCCAACACTGTCGTGCTCTGCATCTCGGCTGACCTGCCTTTCGCCCAGGCCCGTTTCTGCGGCGCCGAAGGCCTGGCCAACGTGGTCACGCTGTCGACCATGCGCGGTCGTGAATTCCTCGAAAACTACGGCGTCGCCATCGCCGCCGGCCCGCTCGCCGGCGTCAGCGCTCGCGCCGTGGTCGTGCTCGACGCAAACAACGTCGTACTGCACAGCGAACTGGTCGGCGAAATCAAGAACGAACCGAACTACGCCGCCGCGCTGGCGGTGCTGTAAGCCCCTGCCCTGCCACCCGGGGTCGCTTACGCCCCCCGGGCCCGCCCACTCCCCGTCCGCCCCTGAGGTCGCACGGGGATTTTTCATTCCACCACTGCCGCCGCTGACTGGACTGCGAAAACCATCTGCCCTGCAATGCTCGACCGGATGACACCTGCTCGAAGCACAACAGCAGGGTCCCTCTTCTCCCTCGCCAATCAGATTCGGTTTGGCTGGCTCGCAGCCCCCCCTCAACCGCCCGCCATCCTGGTCACGACCTATTCAGCCGCATCGAGCATATTGATCCGCCCCCGGGCCGGAGCACAGCCGGATCGCTGACTGCACTCGGCCGCCTCAGGGATTACCCCGCTTGCGGCGCATCCCTCCATGCGGTTCACTGGAAGCCTCGGATACAACACCGGCATCCGCCCCCCCCTGCGCAAGCAAGCCCCATTAACCAGCATTGCAAATAAGTGAATTGATTTCCTGAGAAAACAGCAATAATATAAATCGTATACGATCTACGAAATACCAAGACTCCACGCCCATGACGACCTCGTTGGACCTGCTCAATATTCCTCCGCTTGAACGCCTGTCAGTCTCCGACCGGATTGCCGAGACCCTGCGTGACGCGATTGTCGACGGGGTGCTGCCGGTCGGCGAAATCCTGCGCCAGGACGAAATCGCTGCCCGGTTTGCGGTAAGCAAGATTCCAGTGCGCGAAGCCTTGAAGCGGCTGGAAGCCGAGGGGCTGGTGACCTTCATCCGCAATCGCGGCGCCTTGGTGGCCTCGCTGTCGAGCGAGGAAATCATGGAATACCTCGATATCCGCGCCATGCTTGAGGCGCGCGCCGCCGAACTGGCGGCACCGCGCATCAGCGAGGCCAATCTGGCGGCCGCCAATGCGGCGCTTGATGCCCTCGGCCAGGCCACCGAAGCCCGCCATTGGGGCGAACTCAACTGGCAGTTGCATTCGGCGCTGTACGCCGATGCCGGCCGCCCGATCCTGATGGCGGAAATCCGGGCTTTGTACGACAAGGTCGAACGCTATGTTCGCGCCTTGCTGGCGATGACCCCGGAAATGCCCAAAACCCAGGCCGAACACCGTGCCATTGTCGCTGCCTTTGCCCGCCGCGACGGCCGGGCGGCCGCCGAACTCACGCGTGCCCATGTACTCGATGCGGGCACGTCGCTGGTGAAATACCTCAAAGATCATCGCGATCACTAACCATTGGAGAAAATCCATGAACAAAACCATCCACACCCTGGCTGCGGCCTTTTCCCTCGCCGCTTTTGCCAGCGTTGCCCACGCTGACCTCAAGGTTGCCATTGCCGGTCCGATGACCGGGCAATACGCCTCGGCCGGTGACCAGATCCGCAAGGGCGCCGAAATGGCGGTCGCCGACATCAACGCCAAGGGCGGCGTGCTCGGTCAGAAGCTGGTGCTCGAAGTCGGCGACGATGCCTGCGACCCCAAGCAGGCGGTTTCGGTCGCCAACACCATGGTCAACAAGAAGATCGTCTTCATGCACGGCCACTGGTGCTCCAGCTCGACCATCCCGGCCTCCGACGTCTATGCCGAAGCCGGCATCCCGATGGCAACGGTATCGACCAACCCGCAAGTGACCGAGCGCGGCCTCAAGAACCTGTTCCGCATCATGGGCCGCGACGATCAACAGGGCCTGGTCGCCGGCAGCTTCATCGCCGACCAGTTCAAGGGCAAGAAGGTTGCCGTGGTCGACGACAAGTCGGCCTACGGCAAGGGCCTTGCCGACGAAATCGCCAAGGCGATGAATGGCAAGGGCGCCAAGCCCGCGCTGCGCGAATCGATCACTGCCGGCGAGAAGGATTACTCGGCGCTGATCACCAAACTCAAGGGTGCCGGCGTCGAAGTCCTGGCCTACGGCGGTTACCACACCGAAGTTGCGCTGATCCTGCGCCAGGCCCAGCAAGCCGGCCTCAAGCTGGCGATTGTCGGGGGCGACACGATGACCAACTCGGAACTGATCACCGCTGCCGGCGCTGCCGCCGACAACGTCTACTTCACCTTCGCTCCCGATCCGCGCAAGAACCCGGCGGCCGAGGCCGTGGTCAAGAAGTTCCGCGAGGCCAAGGTCGAGCCGGAAGGCTACGTAATGTACGCCTACGCCGCGATGCAGCTGTTTGCCGATGCCGCCAACCAGGCCAAGAGCGCGAAGCAGGCGGATGTGCAGAAAACCCTGGCCAAGGGCAGCTTCGACACCGTGATCGGCAAGCTGGCGTTTGACGCCAAGGGCGACAACAAGGCGCCAGGCTTTGCCGTCTATAAGTGGCAAGGCGGCAAGTACGACTACGCCAAGTAAGCGTCGAACCAACCCGCTTCCGCCTCCGGCTGGCCGCACCCAGCCGGCCGGAGGTTTGCCGGACCATCCACAAGAGGGCCCGGCCCATCACCGTAGGTGACACCATGACCGAACTGCAATCCAGCGCCACACTGCGTGCCCGCATTCGCGCCCGCCACCGGGCCGATGAAGACGAAGTCGTACAGGAGCTGCTGCGCCTCGCCCGCTTCACGCCGGCCGGGCAATACCAGATTCTCGAACGCGCCCGCCCCCTGGTCGCCCGGGTTCGTGCCGAGCGCAACAAGACCACCGGCATCGACGCCTTTCTCAATACTTACGACCTCTCGTCGCGCGAAGGCATCGTGCTGATGTGCATGGCCGAAGCCCTGCTGCGGATTCCCGATGCAGAAACCGTCGACCGCCTGATCAAGGACAAGATCGGCGCCACCGAATGGGCCGAAAAGCTCGGCGCCTCGCACAGCCTGTTCGTCAACGCCTCAACCTGGGCCCTGATGCTGACCGGCCGCATCATCAACCTCGGCGACGAAGACAAGCACCCCGGCGGCACGCTCGGCAAGCTGGTTTCCCGGATCGGCGAGCCGGTGATCCGGCAGGCGACGCTGACCGCCATGCGTATTCTCGGCAAGCAGTTCGTGATGGGCCGCAACATCGGCGAGGCGCTGGAGCGCGCGCGCAGCGCCGAAAAGCACGGTTACCGCCACTCTTATGACATGCTTGGCGAAGCCGCCCGCACCAGCGAGGATGCGCTCCGCTATTACGAATCTTACGCCCGCGCCATCGCCGCCATCGGTCAGGCCGCGAACGGGCTGCCGCCACTGGAAGCCCCGTCGATTTCGGTCAAGCTCTCGGCGCTGCATCCGCGCTACGAGGCCAGCCAGCACCAGCGGGTGCTGCGCGAACTGCTGCCGACGGTGAAGAAGCTGGCCCTGCTCGCCAAGCAGCACAACATCGGCTTCACCATCGACGCCGAAGAAGCCGACCGCCTCGAAATCTCGCTCGACCTGATCGAAGCCCTCGCGCTCGACCCCGAACTGGCCGGCTGGGACGGCTTGGGACTCGCCGTCCAGGCGTACATGAAGCGCGCCCTGCCCACCCTCGACTGGCTCGCCGACCTGGCCCGCCGTGCCCAGCGCCGGCTGATGGTACGTCTGGTCAAGGGCGCCTACTGGGACGCCGAAATCAAGATGGCCCAAGAGCGCGGCCTGAGCGATTACCCGGTATTCACCCGCAAGCAGTCGACCGACGTTTCCTATCTGGCCTGCGCCCGCCGCCTGCTGGCCGACCGGGAAGCCTTCTACCCGGCCTTTGCCACCCACAATGCCCAGACCCTGGCGGCGGTGGCCCAGATTGCCGCCGAATCCGGCGCCGGCCACGACTGGGAATACCAGCGCCTGCACGGCATGGGCGAAGAACTCTACGACCAGATCGTCGGCCCCGACTGCTGGAACATCGCCTGCCGGGTCTATGCCCCGGTCGGTACGCACGAAGACCTGCTCGCCTATCTGGTTCGCCGCCTGCTTGAAAACGGCGCCAACTCGTCGTTTGTAAACCGTATCGCCGACGCCGACCTGCCGATTGACGACCTGCTCGTCGATCCCTGCGAAAAAGTCGCTGCCTTTGCCGCCGGCCCCGCCGGCCTTCGCCACCCACGCATTCCGCTGCCCGTTCAACTGTATCGCGCGGCTGGCGACGAACGCCCCAATAGTGAAGGACTGGACATGTTCGATCAGAAAACCATCAACGACCTCGCCGCCGCCCTGGCCGCCAGCCGGCAGCAAACCTATCGCGCTGCCCCCATGGTGGGCGGTGCCATCCTCAGCGGCCCGGAGCAGGCACTGTACGCGCCGGCCAACCGGGCTGAACTGCTCGGTCACTGCGTCGACGCCAGCCCGGAGCAGGCCGCCGAAGCGATGCGTCAGGCCGCCGCTGCTTACCGCCGCTGGGAGAAGACCCCGGTTTCGACCCGGGCCGCTGCGCTCGACCGCGCCGGACGCCTGCTACAGGAGCGGATGCCTGAACTGGTTGCGCTGATCGTCCGCGAAGGTGGCCGCACCCAGGGCGATGCCGTTGCCGAAGTCCGCGAAGCCATCGACTTCTGCCATTACTACGCCAAGGAAGGCCGCAACCGCTTCTCGGCGCCACTGGAACTGCCCGGCCCAACCGGCGAGAAAAATCTCCTCAGCCTGCACGGGCGCGGCGTTTTCGTCTGCATCAGCCCGTGGAACTTCCCGCTGGCGATCTTCGTTGGCCAGATTGCCGCTGCGCTCGCCGCCGGCAACTGTGTCGTCGCCAAGCCGGCCGAGCAGACGCCCTTGATCGGCGCCCTGGCGGTGCAACTGCTGCATGAAGCCGGGATTCCGGCCGATGTGCTGCATTTCGTCCCCGGTGCCGGCGCCGTCGGCGCGGCCCTGGTGGCCGACCCGCATTGTGGTGGCGTGGCTTTCACCGGCTCGACCGAAGTCGCCCGCCATATCGCCCGCGCGCTGGCCGCCAAGGACGGCCCGATTGTGCCGCTGATCGCCGAAACCGGCGGCCAGAACGCGCTGATTGCCGACTCCTCGGCACTGCCCGAGCAACTGGTGCGCGATGTCGTTGCCTCGGCCTTCAACTCGGCCGGGCAACGCTGCTCGGCACTGCGCGTCCTCTGTGTGCAGGAAGACATCGCCGACAAGGTCTGTGCGATGCTCAAGGGGGCGATGCAGGAACTGGTGATCGGCGACCCGAGCGACATCCGCACCGACGTCGGCCCGGTGATCGACGCCGAAGCTTGTGCCGGACTCGAAGCGCACGCCCGCAGCCTGGCTGCCGACGCCCGCGAGATTCACGTCTGTGCGCTGCCGGCCCACTGTCCCGACGGCAGTTTCTTTGCTCCGCAGGCTTACGAAATCGACAGCATCGGCCGCCTGCAGCGCGAAGTCTTCGGGCCGATCCTGCACGTCGTCCGCTGGCGCTCCGACCGGCTCGGCGAACTGTGCGACAGCATCGCCGCCACCGGCTATGGCCTGACCCTCGGCATCCACAGCCGGATCGACGAAACCGTCGCCTTCATCACCGAGCGTCTGCACGTCGGCAACACCTACGTCAATCGCAACATCATCGGTGCCGTGGTCGGGGTCCAGCCTTTCGGCGGCGAAGGGCTGTCCGGAACCGGCCCCAAGGCCGGCGGCCCGCACTACCTGCTGCGCTTCGCCAGCGAACGCACGATCTCAATCGACACCACGGCCGCCGGCGGCAACGCCAGCCTGATGTCGATGGACGAAGCCCAGTAACCGTCGTCACCGTGTGCCCTGCCCGCCGGGCGGGGCGCCGGGAGTAGCTCCGGGAGTAAGCATGACCCTCTTTTTTCAACAACTGATCAACGGGCTGACACTCGGCTCGCTGTACGGGCTGATCGCGATTGGCTACACGATGGTGTACGGCATCATCGGGATGATCAATTTCGCCCACGGCGACATTTACATGATCAGCGCCTTCATCGCCGTCACCGCGTTCACGCTGCTGGCAGCCGCCGGAGTTTCGTCGGTGCCGCTGGCCCTGCTCTTCGTGCTGCTGGTCACCCTCTTTTTCACCACCGCCTACGGCTGGGCCGTCGAACGGACCGCCTACCGGCCGCTGCGCGGCGCGCCGCGCCTGGCGCCGCTGATTTCAGCCATCGGCATGTCGATCTTCCTGCAAAACCTGGTGCAGGTCACCCAGGGTGCCCGGGTCAAACCGATCCCGCCGGTGATCGAAGGCGGCATCACGCTGTTCGGCAGCGGCGGCGATGCCGTGCATCTGGCCTGGACCCAGCTGCTGGTCATCGTCGTCACCGTCGGCCTGATGCTGGCCTTTACCTGGCTGATCACCCGCACCTCCTTCGGCCGCCAGCAGCGGGCCTGCGAGCAGGACCGGACGATGACCGCGCTGCTCGGGATCAACGTCGACCGCGTGATTTCCTCGACCTTCATGCTCGGCGCTGCGCTCGCCGCTGTCGCCGGGGTGATGGTCACGGTCTACTACGGCGTGGTCGATTTTTTCATCGGCTTCGTCGCCGGGATCAAGGCCTTCACCGCTGCCGTGCTCGGCGGCATCGGCTCGCTGCCTGGCGCGATGCTCGGCGGCCTGATCATCGGCCTGATCGAAGCCTTCTGGGGCGCCTATCTGTGGGCTGAATACAAGGATGTGGCCACCTTCGGCATCCTGATTCTGGTCCTGATGTTCCGCCCCAGCGGCCTGCTCGGCCGCCCAGAAGTGGAGAAAGTCTGATGTCCGCTCCTTTTGCCATCGCCCATCCGCCCAGCCTGGCCGAACGCCTCAAGGATGCCGGGGCCGCCGCGCTGGTCGCCCTGATCCTCGGCATTCCGCTGATCGGCCTGACCACCCAGGACCAGGGCGGCGCCCTGGTCGTGCTTACCCGCTGGCCGGAATTGCTGCTCTTTGTCGTCGCCAGCGCGCTCGGGCGTTTTTGCCTGCGCTGGGCCGTTGACCGTGTTCAGGCCAAACGCCGCCACCAGGCAGCGAGCGCGCCGACCAACCGTCATGGCTGGCTGGGCAAGCTGGCCTGGTTGCTGCTCGGGGTCGCGGTCGTGCTGCCGCTGTTCTTCCTCGAAGACCGCTACGTGGTCGACACCGCCACCACCGTGCTGATCTACGTCATGCTCGGCTGGGGCCTGAACGTGGTGGTCGGTCTCGCCGGCCTGCTCGACCTCGGCTATGTCGCCTTCTATGCCGTCGGCGCCTACACCTACGCGATCCTGGCTACCCAGTTCGGCTGGGGCTTCTGGGAGGCGCTGCCGCTCGCCGGACTGGCCGCTGCTGCTTTCGGCATCCTGCTCGGCTGGCCGACCTTGCGCCTGCGTGGCGATTATCTGGCGATTGTCACCCTCGGTTTCGGCGAAATCATCCGCATCGTGCTGGTGAACTGGACCGAATTGTCGGGCGGCCCCAACGGCATCGCCTCGATTCCCCGCCCGAGCTTTTTCGGCCTGCCGTTCAAGGCCGGCGGCGACGAGGAAAGCCAGACCTTCGCCAGCTTTTTCGGGCTGGAGTTTTCGCCGATGCACCGGATCATCTTCCTTTACTACCTGATCCTGGTCCTCGCCCTGCTCACCAACCTGCTCGTGCTGCGCCTGCGCAAGCTGCCGGTCGGCCGTGCCTGGGAGGCGCTGCGCGAAGACGAAATCGCCTGCAAGGCGCTCGGGATCAACGTCACCAACGTCAAGCTTTCGGCCTTTGCGCTGGGCGCGATGCTGGGCGGCTTCGCCGGGGTCTTCTTTGCCGCCCGCCAGGGTTTCATCTCGCCGGAGAGCTTCGTGTTCACCGAGTCGGCGATCATTCTGGCGATTGTCGTGCTTGGCGGCATGGGCAGCCAGCTCGGCGTCGTCCTGGCGGCCTCGGTGCTGGTGCTGCTGCCCGAATTCGGGCGCAATTTTTCCGAATACCGGATGCTCGCCTTTGGCCTGGCGATGATCCTGATCATGGTCTGGAAGCCGGGCGGCCTGCTCGCCGCACGCCAGCCGACCCTGCGCCTCGGTGTTGGCGCCAAGGAGACTGCCCGTGACTGATGCCCGCACCCCCACCCTGCTCGACGTGCGCAAGTTGAGCATGCGCTTCGGCGGCCTGACGGCCATCGACAATCTGTCGCTGCAAGTTCCGGCCAACCGGATTACTGCGATCATCGGCCCCAACGGCGCCGGCAAGACCACCTTATTCAACTGCCTGACCGGCTTTTACACCCCGAGCGAGGGCGATGTCTGCCTGCAGCACCCGCAGCATGGCGAAATCCACCTGCAGACCCTGCCCTCGCACCGCGTTGCCCGCGACGCCGGGGTGGTCCGTACCTTCCAGAATATCCGCCTGTTTCCCAAGATGACGGTGCTGGAAAACCTGGTCGTCGCGCAGCACAACCGCCTGCAACAGGCCTCGCGTTTCTCGCTGGCCGGCCTCTTCGGGCTGCCCGGCTACCGTCGCGCCGAAGAGGCGGCGATCAGCCGTGCCGCCACCTGGCTGCAACGCCTGGGCCTGCAGCAATTCGCCGACACCCCGGCCGGTGCCCTGCCCTACGGCACCCAGCGGCGGATCGAGATTGCCCGCGCCTTGTGCGTCGAGCCGATCCTGCTCTGCCTCGACGAGCCGGCAGCCGGCCTCAATCCCAAAGAGTCGGCCGAGCTCAACGAGTTGCTGCTGCACCTGTCGCGCGAGCGCGGCATTGCGATCATGCTGATCGAACACGACATGAGTGTGGTGATGAAGGTATCCGACCATATCGCGGTGATCAACTACGGGCGCAAGATCGCCGAAGGCACACCGCTGCAGATCCAGAACGATCCGCAGGTGATCAAGGCCTACCTCGGCGAAGACGAAGAAGAGACGGAGGTCGCGGCATGATGCTCAAACTCTCGGGCGTGCATGCCCATTACGGACATATCCACGCCCTGCGCGGGATTGACCTGGAAGTCGCCGCCGGCGAGATCGTGACCCTGATCGGCGCCAACGGGGCCGGCAAGTCGACGCTGATGATGACGCTGTTCGGCGCCCCACGGGCTTCGGCCGGACGCATCGTTTTCGACGGCGAGGACATCACGGCGCTGCCGACGCACCAGGTGCCGCATCGCGGCATCGCGCTGGTGCCGGAAGGGCGGCGGATCTTCCCGCGCATGAGCGTGCTGGAAAACCTGCAGATGGGTGCGGTGCTGGCCGACCCGGCCAACTTCGAGGCCGACGTCGCGCGCATGATCGAACTCTTCCCGATCCTCGGCGAGCGTCGCTTGCAACGCGCCGGCACCTTGTCCGGCGGCGAACAGCAAATGCTGGCGATTGCCCGCGCGTTGATGAGCCGGCCGCAGCTGCTGCTGCTCGACGAACCGTCGCTGGGGCTGGCGCCGCTGTATATCAAGCGGATTTTCCAGATCATCCGCGACCTCAACCGCGAACACGGGATGACCATCTTGCTGGTCGAGCAGAACGCCCACCACGCACTGCGCGTCGCCCACCGGGGCTACGTGCTGCAACACGGCGAGATCGTGCTTTCCGGTAGCGGTCAGGAGTTACTGGCCAGCCCCGAGGTCCGTGCCGCCTATCTCGAAGGCGGCCACGGGTGAGCGCGCCGCCACCACGCTGGCTGCCGTTTGTCGTCCTCGGCTGCGGCCTGACGGCGATTTCTTTCGGTGCGATCCTGGCCAGGCTGGCCCAGGGTGAAGGCGCGCCATCGCTGCTCGTCGCCTGCGTCCGCCTCGGCTTGGCGGCGCTGGTGGTGACGCCGCTGGCGCTGTGGTTTGGCGGCAGCGCATTGCGCCAGCTGAGCCGCCGCCAACTGGCGCTGGGACTGGCGGCCGGCGGCTGCCTGGCGCTGCACTTCGCGACCTGGATCAGCTCGCTGGAATACACCTCGGTGGCTTCCAGCACCGCGCTGGTCACCACCAACCCGCTGTGGATCGGTCTCGCCGGTCTGCTTTTCTGGGGCGAACGGCCCAACCGGGCCATGCAGGGCGGGATCGCGCTATCGCTGCTGGGCAGCCTGCTGATTTTCTGGAGCGACAGCGCCAACGCCGCCCCCGGCAGCCAGCCGCTGCTCGGCAATGCGCTGGCGCTGGTCGGCAGCTGGTGTTTTTCCGCCTATCTGCTGCTCGGCCGCCGCCTGCGCGCCGGCTTGCCGCTGACTGCCTATATCTGGATCGCCTATGGCGTTGCCGCGCTCTTCCTGCTCGCCGCCGTGCAGTTGACCGGTCTCCGCTTCGACACCTTGAGCAGCGGCGCCTGGTGGGCGATGGCCGGGATGGCGCTGGGGCCGCAACTGCTTGGCCATACCGCTTACAACTGGTCGCTGCGCCACGTCTCAGCCACCTTCATCGCGGTGGTCACGCTCGGCGAACCGGTCGGCAGCGCGCTGATGGCTTACGTCTTTTTCGGCGAGGGTTTCGGTCCGCTGCAGTTTGCCGGCTTCAGCCTGTTGCTCGGCGGCATTTACCTTGCCGCGCGTGGCGAACGCGAGCGCTGAAAGCAAAAATGCCGTTTTGCCACGGTCGACCGTGGCAAAACGGCAAAATCGCCGGGTTTAACGGCTTTCGACCGGTGCCGGGCGCTGCGCCCCGGCCGGGGCCAGGTCCAGCCGGCGAATCTCGGCGTCGGACAGGACCTCAAGCACATTGACCACCTTCCTGACGCCGTCGGTGGTCCGCGCCACCTGCACCGCTACCTTGGCTTCGTAGTCGGTCACCACCCCCATCAGGTAGGTGTAGCCGTTCTCGGTCACCACCTTGATGTGGTTGGCCGAAATCTTCTGCGAATCGACCAGCCGGGCCTTGACCTTGGAGGTGACGAAGCTGTCGCGGCTGCGCACGGTCAGGCTGCTTGGCGCCGCCACCACCAATTCGTTGAACACCTCGCGGACGCCCTGCACCGCGCGCACGGCAGCTTCGATTTCCATCCGCGCCTCGTCGCTGGCAACCTCGCCGGTCAGCAGCAGGCGCCGGTTGTAGGCGGTGGCATTGACGTGCGCGGCGCTGCGGAAGCGGGCCGGGATGGCTTCGCCGGCCTTCCACTCCAGGCTTTCGTCATCAGCCTGGGTGCCGGTGCTGCGGCGGTCGTGGGCGCTCATCACCCCAGCGGCGGTGCCGGCGACGATCGCCGGGAAACAGCCCTGCAGCAGCGGCAGGGTCAGCGCCAGCGCAGTTGCGGCGAGGGTCAGGCGGGGCTTGTTCATTACTCGACTCCGAGCAGCAGTGCGTCGATCCCGTCGCACAGGCAGTGAATGATCAGCAGGTGGGTTTCCTGGATGCGCGCGGTGCGTTGCGCCGGCACGCACAGGTGGATGTCGTCGTCGCGCAGCAGTTCGCCGATCTGGCCGCCGTCGCGGCCGGTCAGCGCGATCACCCGCATCTCGTGTTCGTGGGCGGCGTTGATCGCCTCGATCACGTTGCCGGAATTGCCCGAGGTCGAGATCGCCAGCAGCACGTCGCCGGCATGGCCGAGGGCGCGCACCTGGCGGGCAAAGATCTGGCTGAAAGCGTAGTCGTTGGCGACTGCAGTCAGGATCGAAGTGTCGGTGGTCAACGCAATCGCCGCCAGCTCACCGCGTTCGGCTTCAAAGCGGCCGACCAGCTCGGCCGCAAAGTGCTGCGCGTCGGCGGCCGAGCCGCCGTTGCCGCAGGCGAGGATCTTGCCGCCGTTGAGCAGGCTTTGGGTCAGGGTCTCGATGGCGGCGGCAACCGGAGCAGCAAGCAGGTCGACGGCTTCGAGCTTGGTACGGGCGCTATCCTCGAAATTCTCGGCAACGCGGGCAATCAGATCCATGAAATGCTTCCCTTGGCGGGTGAATAAAAGAAGGTCGATTTTACCTCAGAGCGGCGCATAGACTGAGAGTTCCACCCGTTCCCACGGCGTCGCCGCCAGACGCAAGGCCGTGACACGGGCATGCAGCGCGATTCCGTCGTCGAGTGCAGCGGCCAGCGGCGGATTCAGCGCCCGCGGCAAATAGCCGATCTGCCGGCCCTGCCAAAGCACGCGAATCGCCGCCGGATCGTGGCGATTTTCCGGCTCGCGCTGCAACTCCAGGTAGTCGCCCGGCGCCATCCGCAGCCCGACTTCGGCCAATCCATGGTATTGGCTGCCGGCCAAAGGGCAGCGCAGGATCAGGAAGGCCACCTCTGCCATCGCCGCCTCAGCCATCGGCCGCGAAGGCGCCGCGCAGCCAGCGCCAGTGGCCGGCTTCGTAGAGCAGGCAATCGAAGCGGCAATCGCACTCGCCGTGACGGGCGAGATAATGCCGCGCAGCAAGCAGCAGCCGCTGTTGCTTGGCCGCATCGATGCTCGCCGCCGCGCCGCCAAACCCGCTGCCGCTGCGCGCCCGCACCTCGACAAAAACCAGCGTGGCACCGTCGCGGGCGATCAGGTCGATTTCGCCGCCGCGCACGCGAAAATTACGGTCGACGATGCGCAGACCGGCTTTTTCCAGCAGTCGGGCCGCCGCCGTTTCGGCTTCGCGCCCCTTGGCGACGGTGGTATCGTTGCCGCTTCTTCGCATTTTGCCTCCGCCCCCGACGCTCCCCGCTGTCCGTGGCACCGCCGGAATTAATGACAATGGAATCACCCGCATTGTATGTCGTCCCGACCCCGCTGGGGAACCTCGCCGACCTCACCCGCCGCGCCGAGGAGGTGCTGCGCGCGGTGCCCTGGATCGCCGCCGAGGACACCCGCCACAGCGGCCCGCTGCTCAAGCAACTGGGCGCCCCGGGGCGGCTGCTGCCGGCACACCAGCACAACGAGCACGAAGCGGCACAGCGGATCATCGACAAGCTGCAGGCCGGCGAATCGGTGGCGCTGATTTCCGACGCCGGCACCCCCGGCATCTCCGACCCCGGCGCCCGCGTCGTCGCTGCGGTGCGCGCGGCCGGCGGCCGGGTGGTGCCGTTGCCCGGCCCGTGCGCGGCGACCACCGCGCTATCGGCGTCCGGTCTCGGTGACGAACATTTCCTGTTCTACGGCTTCCTGCCGAGCAAGGCCGGGCAGCGCCGGCAAGCCATCGAAAGCCTGCGCGCGACGCCGGCAGCATTGGTCTTTTACGAAGCCCCGCACCGGGTGCTCGACACCGTCGGCGACCTCGCCGAACTGCTCGGCGAGCGCACGCTGGTGATCGCGCGCGAACTGACCAAGCTCTTCGAGAGCATCCACAGCGGCCCGCTCGCCGAAGCACTCGACTGGCTCAAGGCCGACAGCAACCGCCAGCGCGGCGAGTTCGTGCTGATCGTTTCGGGCGCGCCAGCCGGCGGCGACGACAGCGAGGGCGAGCGGGTGCTCAAGCTGCTGCTCGCCGATGGCCTGCCGGTCAAACAGGCGGCCAAGCTCGCCGCCGCGATCAGCGGCGCCAGCAAGAACGCGCTCTACGACCTGGCGCTGGCACTCAGGAAGAGCTGATCCCGAGCCGACTCAGTGCCCGTCGCCAACGCGGTAATTGGCGTGGCAGGCGACGCAGCGCTGCAGATTGTCGGCCAGCAGGCGGTTGACCGCGTCCTTGTCGCCGATGGCTGTCGCAACTTCGGCGATCTCGTCGAAGGCTTCGTGCGTTGCCTTGCCGAGCGGGAAAAAGGCGGCCGGGGCTTTGCGCCGGATGCCCTGCAGCGGCGAATTGGGGTCAGCCAGGTCGGCGCGGTGGGCCTTGAGCCCGGCCGAGGCGGCGGCGGCAGCCACCTCCTGCATCTCGCCGCGCAGGCCGGCAGCCAGGATGCGCTGGGTAACGGCGAGGAAATGACGCATTTCCGAGAGCAGGAAATGTTTCTCGCCGGCGCTCAGGGTGAGCAGCTGGCGGCGATCCTCACCGCTGCCGTGCGGGTGTTCGTCGGGCAAGCCGACGGCCGGCTGCGCCAGCAGCGCAAATAGGGCAATGTTCACGGTCGACCGTGAAAACGAGGGAAAAAGCGAAAGATACGACATCGTCGATTCCAGAAAATGGCCCGCCGTCGGGCGGGCCGGTTGATGTGGCCGGGCGTCGCTCAGAAGTTGCCGCGCCACAGCAGTTGCAGCGAGCGGCCGGGCGAACGGATTTCCTGGCCGGACAACCCGTCGCTCAGATGCTCGTAATACTTCTTGTCGGCCAGATTGCGTACTGCCAGGCGCAGGCTCTGATCCTTGGCGTAAGCCCAATTGACACCGAAGTCGGCGGTAGCGAAGCCGGCGGTCGGATTTTCGGCACCGCGGGTGAAGCGGGTTGCCACCCGCTCCTGGCGGTCGACCAGGCGCAGCGTGAAGTCGCCGCTGACACCGGCGCCGAGCGCGCCGCGCCAGCCCAGCGACAACTCGTCAGCCGGCATCTGGAATAGCGCTTCGCCCAGATCCTTGTTTTCGCCGCGCACGCGCGAATAGCCGGCGCTCAACCAGTGGCCGCGCGCCACCTGCCAGCGCAGGCTGGCTTCCAGCCCCTTGATCGTCGCCGCGCCGAGGTTGACGGTCTTCTTGCAGTTGCCGGCGTTGGCCGCGCCGCAGGCCGCACTGGCCGCCGCGCCAGTCAGTATCTGGCCGGTCAGGTAGTGGTCAATCTGCTGGTAATAGGCGGCAACGCGATAGTCGAAGCGCTCGTTGCTGCCCTTGATCCCGATTTCGTACTGGTCGGCCTTTTCGGCCTCGACCTCGGGGCTGCCGGCGTAGTAATAGCCGTCGCCGCGCAGGCCGGATTCGTAGCGCTCGCGCATCCCCGGCGCGCGGAAGGCGCGGGCGTAGCTGGCGTAGGGGCGCAGCAGCGGCGCTACTTCGTAGATCGCGGCGAGGCTGCCCGACCAGGCGCTGTCGCTGTTGTCCAGGCCGCCTGTCCGGGCGCCGTTGTTCATGCTGTCGGCGCTGCTTTTGACCGTGTCGTAGCGCAGGCCGGCGAGCAGGTTGAGCGGGCCGAAACGCATGTCGTCCTGCAGGTAAACGCCGAGCGCCTTGACGCTGGCGTTCTGGAACGGATTGTTCGCCGCGAAGCTGGCAAAGGTCGGCGCGCCGGCCATCCAGCGGTCGGGGTTGGCGCGCATTTCCCAGGCATTGACGCCGAACGAGAACAGGTGATTGGGGTCCGCCAGCCAGTCGCCGCGTGCGTCGAGCCCGTCGGTACGGAAGGTGACGTTGTTGGTGACGATGTCGCGGCCCAGCCAGTTGGCCCAGGAATAGATGCTGCGCTCCATTTCCTGGCGATAGACGCGAACGTCGAGATTCAGCGGCTGCCCGCCGTCGCCCTTTTTCTGCCAGCCGAGTTCGAGCAGGCGGCGCTCCTGCGTCGGCGAATGAACGGTGGTGCTGTTGCGCGCCGGGTTGCTCGGGTGCATCCGCGTCGAGCCGGGATACCAGACGTTCTCGTCGCGATGGATTTGCGCCGAGACGCGCAACTGCTGCTGCCCGTCGATGCGGAAACGGTACTGGCCGATCACGCTGTCGGAGTCGTAGCCGGTGCGCGCGACCTTGCCTTCCGGCGCGCGGTAATCGTCGATGCGGGCCAGCGAGGTGCCGAGCATCAGCGCGTGGTCGCCGCTGGCGCCGTTGAACACCGCCGTACCGCGTGTGCCCTGGCTGGCACTATCGAACGCGGCCGCTGCGGCCAGCCCGACACCGGGGGTGAACCGCGCCTGCGGCAGAAGCACGTTGATCGCACCGCCGATCGCGCCGGTCCCGTAGAGCACCGAAGCGCCGCCCTTGACCACTTCGACCCGCTCGGCCAGGCCGAGGGTCATGAACGAAGCGATGGCCCCGGCTGGCTGCGCCGAGTTGAAGCGCACGCCGTCGACCAGCAGCACCAGGCTGTCCTTGCCCAGGCCGCGCAGCACCGGATTCTGGCCCTGCGCGCTGTCGGCGGCGATGGCGATCCCCGGCTCGCCGCGCAAGGCATCGCCGAGGTTCTGGCCGCCGCGCCGGTCGAGCTCGTCGCGCGTGAGCACGCCGGTACTGAGCGGGGTTTCCAGGTCGCCGGCGGCATAGCCCTTGGCCGTCACGTTGATCGGATTGAGCGAGGTTTCAGCGGCGTGCGCAGCGGAAAACAGCGCAGCCAGGCACAACGCCAGCGGGCGCAGTCGGGGCAAAGTCATGGACGAACTCCAAACGATGCGGCTGGCTGGCGGTGGCTGGCTGACCGGAAAGGGAAAAAAGGGAAGACGGCACCGGCGGAGACACGGATCGCGGCCCGCCAATATCAGCATTCTAATACATGAGAACAATTCTTATTTTGACGAAAATCATTTTCCTCTCGCCACGCGCCCCGCTTGCAACTCCGGCTCGGCATGGTAGAAAGTCGGCAGGCTGACTTTTCCTCTCCACTCAACCCTTGAGCCCCGCATGAAATTCGCCATCACCTTGAGCGACCGCTACCTCGGCGTTCTCGACGCGCTCCTGGCCCGTGGCTGGGAAGCGGTCAAAATTTTCAGCGCGCCGGTCGACCAGCGCCTGCACGACAACCGCGCGACCATCGCCAAGGCCACGCAGCAAGGCCTGCCGCTGCAACTGTCACGGCTCAACGAACGCGATCTGGCCCAACTCGGCGACGACGGCTGCGAACTTCTGGTGGTTGCCAGCTACCGCTGGCGGATCGGCGACTGGCAGCCCTATTTGCCGGCAGCGATCAATTTCCACCCCTCGCCGCTGCCGCTCGGCCGTGGCCCCGATCCGCTGGTCGCGGCGATCCTGCGCGGTGAAACCGAATGGGGCGTCAGTTGCCACCGCCTCGATCCCGAGTTCGACGCCGGCCCGCTCCTGAAAACCCGCCGCTTTCAACTAGCCTTCGACGAGTGCCGCGACAGCCTCGACCTCAAGGTGCAGATGCAGATGGCGCAGCTTGCCGGCGAGATTGCCGACGATTTCCCGGGTGCCTGGGCGGCGGCCAAGCCGCAGGCGGATGGCGAATATTTCCCGCTATGGACCGAGGCCGAGCGCGAGCTTGATTTCAACCGGCCGCTGGCTGAACTGCAATGCCAGTTGCGCGCCTTCGGCAGCATCGAATGTTCGGCGACGATCAATGGCCAGCAGATTCAGGTCCGCCGCGCTGTCGGCTGGCACGAGTGGCACGAACACCGGCCGGGCGCGCTGGTCCATGTCGATGCGCTGCGAATGGTGGTCGCGGTGCCCGACGGCTACCTCGGCATCGTCGAGTGGAGCCTGCTGCACGCGGATGCGATCACCGGCAACCTGCGCCGCTGACCAGCCCGTCACCGCGCCGATGGGCGCCCGGCCCCGCCGGCGCGTTCGCCCACACGGTCAACCGCCGCGACTGCTAAAATTGCGACCATCTCGCTAGGAAACACCATTATGCAACTGACGCTTACCCGCCCCGACGACTGGCATCTGCACCTGCGCGACGGCGCTGCCCTGGAAGCCGTGATCGGCCATACTGCCGCCCAGTTCGGCCGCGCCATCGTGATGCCCAACCTCAAGCCGCCGGTGACCACCGTCGAGCAGGCCGCTGCCTACCGCGAGCGCATCCTGGCCGCGATCCCTGCCGGCCTGAATTTCGAGCCGCTGATGACGCTGTACCTGACCGACAACACCCCGGCCAGCGAAATCGCCAAGGCTGCCGCCTCCGGCTTCGTCAAGGCGGTCAAGCTCTATCCGGCCGGCGCCACGACCAATTCCGACGCTGGCCTCACCGCCATCGAAAAGGCTTACGACACGCTCGCCGAAATGGAACGTGTTGGCCTGCCGCTGCTGGTGCATGGCGAAGTCACCGATCCGCAGATCGACCTTTTCGACCGCGAAAAAGTTTTCATCGACACCGTGCTGCTGCCGCTGACCCAGCGCTTTCCCAAGCTTAAGGTGGTGATGGAGCACATCACCACCAAAGATGCCGCCGAATTTGTTGCCGCAGCGCCGTCGACCGTGGCCGCGACGATCACCGCCCACCATCTGCTCTACAACCGCAACGCCATCTTCCAGGGCGGTGTCCGCCCGCATTGGTACTGCCTGCCGGTTTTGAAGCGCGAAACCCACCGCGAGGCGCTGGTCGCTGCCGCGACTTCGGGCAATCCGAAATTCTTCCTCGGCACCGATTCGGCACCCCACTCCAAATCGGCCAAGGAAGCCGCCTGCGGTTGCGCCGGCTGCTACACCGCCTACGCCGCGATCGAGTTGTACGCCGAAGCCTTCGAGGCGGTCGGCGCGCTCGACCAACTGGAAGCCTTTGCCAGCTTCAACGGCCCGGACTGGTACGGTCTAACGCGCAACCCGGGCAAAATCACCCTGGTCAAGGAAGACTGGCAGGTGCCGGCGAGCTACCCCTATCTGCCCGGTGACGAGATCGTGCCGCTGCGCGCCGGCGAAACCCTGCGCTGGAAACTGCGCTAAGCCCAGCGCCCCAAGGAGAACGCGATGCGCCATTGGCTGTTGCCCCTGCTGTTTGCCCCGCTGCTGACTGCCTGCGTCAACGATGGCGCCACTTACGAGATCAACGGCGCCGAACATTCGCTGTCGCTGATCCGCGAACAGCCGCTGTTCTGGGACAAGACGGTCAACCTCTCGCTGGCCGTCGCGCGCATGCCGGACTGCCTGCGCCGCCACAGCATCGGCCCCGGCACCGCCAATACCAAGGTCGAAATTTACCGCGTGCCCTCCGGCGCCTTCATCGTCCGTGCCGGCAAGCGGATGTACGCGACCGAGACCCAGACCTGCGAGGGCTGGGCCAAGATGGACGGTGAGCCGGACGATGTCGAGATCACGCTGATCGGCACCTTCCGGGTCAAGAACGACAAGCTGGTCTTCGTCAAGGAAGACGACGAAGAAAAGAAACGCAAGTGAGTCTCTACGCTTCGCCGCTCTTTGCGCCTTTGCGTCCCTGGCTGGAACGCCTGCCCGAAGCCCCCGACAGCCTCGCGCTGGCCGCACTGGCCGAGGCGTTCCCGGTCACCACCGAGACCGGGCAAACGATCCGCTTTGCACCGCCGGTCGCCGACGGCCGCGCCTACGAATGCCGGATCTGGGAGAGCGGCCAGGTCGAAACCCGCCCGGACAACTGGCACGACTTCTTCAACGGCCTGGTCTGGCTGGCTTTTCCGCTGACCAAGCTGGCGATCACCCGCAGCCACGTCGCCGCCTTCCGCCCGACGCAGGCTGACGGGCGCGGCATGGTCCGCGACGGGCTGACGCACTTCGACGAGTGCGGCATCGTCATCCTGTCCACCCGCCCCGAGTTGCTTGAACTGCTGCGCGCCTTTGCCTGGAAGGAGTTGTTCGTCACCCGCCGCGCCGAAGTCGAAACCTGCATGCGTTTCGTCGTTTTCGGCCACGCGACCTACGAACAATTGCTCGCGCCGTTTCGCGGCCTGACCGCCAAAGGCCTGCTGTTCGAGATCGAACCGGATTTTCTCGCCTTGCCCACCGAACAACAGCAGCCCGAACTCGACCGCCGCCTGGCGGCACGGATCGAGCAGGACTTCGCCGGAGCAACGCCGCTGCGCCCGCGCGACCTGCAGCCGCTGCCGCTGCTCGGCATTCCCGGCCTGACCCCGGACAACGCCGACCCGGCCTATTACGACGATACCTGGCAGTTCCGCCCGGGCCGCCGCCAGGCGGTCGGCGTATGAGCCGCCGTTCTTCTTCCCCGGCGGCCCCGGCCACTGCAACGCCGCAACATCCGATCCGCGCCGAAGCCCTCGACCCCGCGCTAAGCACGGTGGCGCAGCAGCTGGCAGAGCGGCTGCAACTGCCCTTTTCCACGGTCGACGCGGCGATTCCGGCATTTTTCGCGCTGCAGCTCGGCCCCGACGGGCTGCAATTCGTCGACCTCGGCCCCGACGCCCCCGGTCCGCTGCGCATCGACTTCACCGGCGGCGCCGTCGCCCATCGTCGCCAGTTCGGCGGCGGCAACGGCCAGATGATCGCCAAGGCGGTCGGCATCCAGCCCGGCATCCGCCCGCGCATCCTCGACGCGACCGCTGGCCTCGGGCGCGATGCCTTCGTGCTCGCCAGCCTCGGCTGCGAGCTGACGCTGCTCGAACGCCAGCCGATCATCGCTGCCCTGCTCGCCGACGGCCTGGCCCGCGCCGCCAGCGACCCCGAGGTCGGCGCGATTGTCGCGCGCATGCATTTGCAGCCGGCCGATGCCATCGCCACGCTGCGCGCCCTGGCCGCCAGCGCCGAAGCCGCTGACCGCCCGCAAGTCATCTACCTCGACCCGATGTTCCCGCAGCGCGACAAGAGCGCCCTGGTCAAAAAGGAAATGCGCCTGTTCAAACCGCTCGCCGGCAACGATGACGACGCGCCGGAACTGCTCGCCGCCGCCTTGGCACTGGCCAGCCACCGGGTGGTGGTCAAGCGCCCGCGCAAGGCACCGGCCGTCGCCGGCCGCGCCCCCAGCCACAGCCTCGAAGGCAGTTCCAGCCGCTTCGACATCTATGCGCTGAAGTCGCTCAAGGGCAGCAATTAAGGCCGCTTGAGCCACCGCAGGGCGGAGGCCCGGCGTTACAATGGAATAAAAACATGCACCGGAACCAGCAAGGAGTACGCGCATGAATTCCCCGTCAGCCCCAAACCAGCCGCTGCCCACCGATCTGGCAAGGATTCTCGATGCCAGCCCGGTGGCAACCTTTGTCATCGATCTTCAGCACCGGGTCATGCTGTGGAATCGCGGCTGTGCCGAAGTCCTCGGCGTCCCGGCCGACAGCGTACTCGGAACCGACCGCCAGTGGTCGCCGTTCTACCCATCGCCGCGCCCGACCATGGCCGACCTGATCATCGACGGCCGCATTGACGAGATCGCCGACCGGCTCTATGGCGGCAAAGGCCTGTCGCGCTCGGCGATCATCCCCGGCGCCTTCGAGGCTTGCGATTTCTTCCCGCACCTGGGCCCCGGCGGTCGCTGGCTGTTCTTTACTGCTGCCCCGATCCACAACAACGCTGGCGAAATCATTGGCGCCGTCGAAACCCTGCAGGACGTCAGCGCGCAAAAGCAAGCCGAAATCGCCCTGCAAACCGCCAATCAGGCACTGGAAGTCAAGGTCGCGGCGCGCACCGCCGAACTCGCCGAAGCCAACCGGCAACTTGCCGACGGCCTGCGACGGGCAGAGGAACTGAGTCAGCTCAAGTCCGACTTCATTGCCATGGTTTCGCACGAGTTGATGACCCCGCTGAACGCAATCAACGGCTTCTCCGAGCTGATCGGCATGGACCCCGGCAGCGAAGAGGTTGGCGAGTACGCAGAGGAAATCAATGCCAGCGGCAAGAACCTGCTGCACTTGCTCGACAGCATGTTGCAGATGGTCGAGATCGGTTCCGGCAAAGCCCGCATCATGATTTTTCCGCACGCCAGCGGCGAATTGTTTGAATCGGTCATCCGCGAACATGCGGCAGCCGCAGCAGAACGCGGCATTGAACTGTCGCTGCGCCAATCCCCCAAGATACCCGGCACACTGAAAACCGACGGCACCCGACTCAAATCCTGCCTCGGCGCGCTGATCGATAACGCCATCCGCTACATGGACAAACCCGGCGGCAAGGTCGCGCTCGAAGCCGATGCCGCCGCCGGCGACCTGTTGCTCCGGATAATCGACAATGGCCCGGGTATCCCGCCCGGCCAAGAGGAGAGCATCTTCGAACAGTTCCGCCAGGTGGAGGACTACGAGCAACGCCGGCACGGTGGTCTCGGCCTCGGACTCTCGCTGGCACGTGCGCAGGCTCGCCTGCTGGGCGGTGAGTTGTCTCTTGAAGGCAGTACCGGCGGCCAGGGCAGTTGCTTCCTGCTGCGGATTCCTGCCGAATTGCCAGACGCCGACTGAGACGAGCGCCCCTGTTCCCGCCGCAGAACGACTGATGCTGGCTCCAGAGCGTCTGGTTGCCAGCCTTGTTGTCCGTTCGCTCCGCCACTTCGCCCGACAATTGCAAGGACTGGAAAGCCGATCTCGATACCGCTCGGTCCGCACCTTGCGCAAATATCAGGGGGCAAAACCGGTCGCTGCCGCAGCAACGACCGGTTGATCAAACTCAGGCGGCCCTGCGCACCGCCTGCGCCACCAATTGGCGATTGACTCCCGCCAGCATCGCCAGAACCGATGCGGTAACGATATTGGCATCAATGGCAACGCCGTGCCGTTCACCGCTGACGCCCGGCATGGCGATTTCGAGGATGGCGCAGGCCTTGGCTTCGCCGCCGGCACCGAGCGAACGTTCCTCGTAATTGCGCACCTCAAGCACGATATTGGCCTGCTGCAAGGCGTGGACCGTAGCATCGATCGGCCCATTGCCCTGGCCGCTAAGCACATGGGCCACCCCGTCGATTTCGACCACCAGCCGGATACCCTGGCGCCCATCCTGCTCGAACAGGTGATGCTCGCGGTAGCGCACCGGCCCTGGCGGCGTAATAAAGGTGGTGCTGAACAAGGACCACAAAGCGGCCGCGCTCATTTCCCCGCCATGCTGGTCGGTATGCTGCTGCACCACCGACGAGAACTCGACCTGCATCCGGCGCGGCATGGCAATGCCGTATTCGGTTTCGAGCAGGTAGGCGATGCCGCCCTTGCCCGACTGGCTATTGACCCGGATCACCGATTCGTAGCTGCGCCCGACATCGGCCGGATCAATCGGCAAGTAGGGCACTGTCCAAAGCTCGTCCGCCTTTTGCGCGGCAAACCCCTTCTTGATGGCATCCTGGTGGGAGCCTGAGAAGGCCGTGAATACGAGGTCCCCGACGTATGGGTGGCGCGGATGGACCGGGAGCTGGGTACAGTGTTCGTAAGTCCGCGCAACGGCGTTGATGTCCGAGAAATCGAGTTGCGGATCGACGCCTTGGGTGAACATGTTGAGCGCGAGGGTGACCAGATCGACGTTGCCGGTCCGCTCGCCGTTACCGAACAGGCAACCTTCAACCCGATCGGCACCGGCCATCAGGCCGAGTTCGGCAGCTGCGACGGCAGTACCACGGTCGTTGTGCGGGTGGAGGCTGATCAACACGCTGTCGCGGCGGGCCAGATTCTTGTGCATCCATTCGATCTGGTCGGCATAAATATTGGGCGTGGCGATCTCGACCGTGGTCGGCAAGTTGAGGATCACCTTACGCTGTGGCGTCGCGCCCCAGACTTCGGTCACCGCGTCGCACACTTCCTTGGCGAATTCGAGTTCGGTCGCGGTAAACAATTCCGGGCTGTATTCGAGAACGATCTCGGTTTCCGGCATCTCGTCGGCGAGGGTCCGGATCAGGCGCACGGCATCGGTCGCCATGTTGACCACCTCGGCCTTGCTCATGTTGAACACGGTTTCGCGGAAGGTCTTGCAGGTTGCGTTATAGACGTGGACGATGGCCCGCTTGGCGCCCTTGAGCGACTCGAAGGTACGGCGGATCAGATGTTCGCGAGCCTGGGTCAACACCTCGATGGTGACGCCGTCGGGGATGTGCCCTTCCTCGATCAATTGGCGGACAAAGTCGAACTCGGTCTGCGATGCCGACGGAAAGGCGACCTCGATTTCCTTGAAGCCGATCTCGCACAGGGTCTTGAACATCCGCATTTTCTTATCGATGTTCATCGGCTCGAACAAGGCCTGGTTGCCGTCGCGCAGATCGGTGCTCATCCAGACCGGTGCCTGCGCAATCACTCGCCCCGGCCATTCACGGTCAACCAACGGAACAGGCGGAAAAGGGACGTACTTGCCGGTAGCTTGCGGGTTCATCTTGGGCTCCTGAACTAAAAATTTGCGATGGAGTGAATTCTAATGACGAGCAACCGCCATTTGCTTGCGTTTTCAACCCAAAAAGCAAAATAATTAGCAACAAATTTCCACCAAATAAACAAGATGAGCAATATTCAACCTCTAGACCGTTACGACCGGCAAATTCTCCAGCTCCTGCAACGGGACGGGCGTCTCAGCAACCAGGAACTCGCCGAGCAGATCGGGCTGTCCCAATCGCCGTGCCTGCGTCGGGTCAAGGCCCTCGAAGCCAGCGGCTACATTGCCGGTTATCGCGCCCTGGTCGATGCCCGCAAGCTGGGCTTGACCCTGATGGCGCTGATCGGCATCTCGATGGATCGCCACACTCCCGAACGCTTTGATCATTTCGAGTCGGAAATCAGCACCATTCCCGAAGTCCTCGAATGCCTGCTGATCACCGGCCAGCAATCCGACTACCTGCTCAAGGTGGTAGTCCGCGACATGGATGCCTATCACGAACTCCTACTCAAGAGGATTACCCGGATCAAGGGCGTCACCGGAGTGCACTCCAGCTTCGTCCTCCGCCAGGTCGTCAACCAGACGGCCCTGCCCCTCCCTTGATGCCGACCGGGTAGCCGGAGTAAGCTGTCATCGCACGGTAACCTCCGGACGGCATGCTGCTCCGGAGACCGCCCTTCTGGACAGGAGACCGCCATGCCGGAAATGCAATACTGCTACTGCTGCCGCGTCCATCACCCGCAATCCGAAATGCGGCTATTTCCCACCCGCCATGGCGAACGCTGGCGCTGCCTGCGCAGCATCGAGGCCGCCGCTGCCAGCCGCCAGAGCCGCGATGCCTTTGGCCAGGAGCAAAGCCGGATCAACCGTGAGCTGGCTCGGCGGCAGGCCGACTTTGCCCATTTTTCGCGCCGCCACCAGGACTCGCCCCGGCCGACCGGCTGAAGCGAACGACCGGCCGGTAAATTTGACGTGGCGGCCAGGCACGGGCAGGATGACAGGAGTAGAGTCGGTTCACGTCACCCTCCCAGCCCGCCATGACCCAGTCGCCGGAATTACCCGTCACACTCCAGGCATTACGCGCCTGCGCCTTCGAATGCGTCAATGAAGCGGTGATGATTGCCGATGCCGACAGCAACATCATCGACGTGAATCCGGCATTTGTCCGCATGACCGGCTACACACTGGAAGAGGTTGCCGGACGCAATCCGCGGATGCTGGCCTCGGGACAAACCCCCAGCGAAACCTACGAGGCCATGTATCGTTCCCTGAGCATCGAAGGACACTGGCAGGGCGAAGTCTGGGACCGCCGCAAGGACGGCCGGACCTACCCCAAATGGCTCAGCGTCACCGCCATTTACGATACAGGTGGCGCCATCACCCACTACGTGGGCAGTTTTTCCGACATCAGCAGCGGCAAGGAAGCGGTCGAGCGCATGTACTACATGGCGCACCACGACCCGCTGACCGGGCTGGCCAACCGCAGTTCGCTCGACGCACAAATGGAACGGGTGCTCACGGCTGCCCGTCGCTCCGGCCACCAGTTTGCGCTGATGCTGATCGACATGGATAACTTCAAACAGGTCAACGACACACTCGGCCACCATGTCGGCGACCAGTTACTGATCCGCATCGCCGACCGCCTGCGGGAACATGTCCGGGCCAGCGACACGGTGGCCCGCCTCGGCGGAGATGAATTTGTCGTGATCCTGCACGATATCGAGCACGCCCAGTCGGTCGCCGCCATCACCAGCAAGCTGGCGCGAGCGCTAGCCGAGCCCTACGAACTGGAAAGCCACCTGCTCTACTCGACCCCGAGCATCGGCGTCTGCCTCTTTCCCAACGACGGCAACGACCCGGACACCCTGCTCAAGCACGCCGACTCGGCGATGTACCACGCCAAGGCCCAGGGACGGAACAACTTCCAGTTCTTTACCCCGACCATGAACGCCGCAGCCCACGAGCGCCTGCGCTTCGAAACCGCATTGCGCACGGCACTTGAAGAAACCACGCTGCAGATTGCGCCTCAATTCTGCCTGCACTTCCAGCCGCAAGTAGACCTCGCCAGCGGCCGGATCACCGGGCTGGAGGCCCTGGCCCGCTGGGACCACCCGGAACTCGGCGCCATCCCGCCGACGATTTTCATCCAGATCGCTGAAGAAACCGGGCTGATCCGACCGCTCGGCGACTGGGTCTTCTGGGAGGCCTGCCGCAAACTGCGCGATTTCAAGGCCGCCGGTCTGCGCAACCTGCGGGTGGCAGTCAATCTGTCAACCCAGCAACTACGGCACGAACAATTGCCGGTGGTGATCCGTGGCGCCCTGGCCTGCTACGATCTGGAAGCCTCGGAACTCGAACTTGAAATCACCGAAAGTACGGCGATGCAGAATCCGGAAGCGACCATCCGCATCCTCGAGCAACTCAAGGACATGGGCATCGTACTGGCCATCGACGATTTCGGCACCGGTTACTCATCGCTGTCTTACCTGAAGCATTTGCCGATCCATCGGCTCAAACTCGACCGCAGCTTCGTCAAGGACATCGAGTCCGACACCAACGATGCGGCGATTTGCTCCGCAACCATAGTGCTCGGCCACAATCTCGGCCTCGATCTGGTGGCCGAAGGGGTCGAAACTGAAGCCCAGCGCGACTACCTGCACTCGATCGGCTGCGATTTACTGCAAGGTTTTCTCTACAGCAAGCCGCTACCGGCAAGCGAGGTGGTTGCCTTCGTCAGCCGCTGGAACGCCCGCCTCGACCACTGAAGCCCCCTTGCCGCCACTCGCCAGATGGCGGTGCAGGCAGTTCAACAGGGTTTCCGGCTGAAAAGGCTTGCTGATGAAATCGACCATCCCGGCGGCCAGGCAACGGGCCCGGTCCTCGGCAAAGGCATTGGCAGTCAGGGCCACGATGGGCACCCGACGCCCCTCTTCGGTGGCGCGTATTCTGGCCGTCGCTTCGAGGCCATCGAGTTCGGGCATCTGCAAATCCATCAGGATCAGATCGAACCGGCGGACTGCCGCCAAAGCCACCGCCTGCAGCCCATTCTCAACTGCCGTGACACGAAAACCGGCATCTTCCAGCAAGCACAACCCGATCTCCCGATTGATCACCTCATCCTCGACCAGCAGGATTTCACCTCCGGGCTGGCAGCCATCCAGGCTTTCAGTCGCCGGCTCGGGCACAGGCAGCAATGTTTCAAACGGCAAGGGCAGATCGAAAGCCGCCGTCAGCCAAAACACCGACCCTTCGCCAGGGCGACTGCTGACGCCAACCTCACCGCCCATCAATTCGGCCAACTTGCGGGCGATCGCCAGACCCAGCCCGGTCCCGCCATACTTGCGCGAAGTACTCCGGTCAGCCTGCTCAAAAGCGCCGAACAGTCGCGGCAAGGCCGCCGGATCAATACCGATCCCCGTATCGCGGACCTCGAAACGCAGCCTGACCCGGGTTGCCGTCTGCTCCAGCAAACTGACGCCGAGCGCCACTTCCCCATGCTCGGTGAACTTCACCGCATTGACCACGAAATTGAGCAGCGCCTGCTGCAAACGGGTGCGGTCGCCCAGCAACTGCAGCGGCAACGCCCCCGGCAAATGGCAATGCAGGGCAATCCCCTTGGCTTGGGCCCGCCCCTGCATCAACCCCTCGATATCGGCAAAAACGTCGGCCAGCGCAAACGGGGCATGTTCTAGGGTGAATTTTCCCGACTCAATTTTTGACAGGTCGAGAATTGCATTGAGAATATTGAGCAAGTGCTCGCCTGCCGCCTGCAGCTTGGTCAGCTGTGTTTCCTGCTGCGGCGACAAGCCACCGCGCCGGATCAGGTGGGCCATCCCGGCAATTGCGTTGAGCGGGGTACGGATTTCGTGACTCATGTTGGCCAGAAACGCGCTTTTGGCCACACTCGCCTGCTCGGCGGCCTGCTTGGCCAGTTGCAATTCCTCGGTGCGCCGCGCCACGGTCGCCTCCAGTTCCTCGCGATAATGCGCCTGCACCTCGCGGGCTCGGCGAACCTCGGTCATGTCGGTCAGCACCAGCACACCGCCACCATCGTCGACATCGCTACGCAAGGGATACATCCTGACCCGCAGCGGCAGGCGCCGGCCGTCGCAGGTTTCGACCCACAACTCCTGTTCCGGCCAAGCCTCGCCAGCCCGCAATGCGGCGCCGATGCGCTCCCGGAAAACCACTTCGCGACCACTGTCGATTTCCAAGAAGCGCAGCGAGGTCACCGCCGCCACCGGCGCATCAGGACTGAGTCCGAGCATCCGCCGGGCAGTTGGGTTGCAGAAGGTGCATTGCGCCTCCTGATCCAAACCGCAAATCCCCTCGCCCAGCGCATCAAGCAGGCGCTGGAAACGCTGGGCACTGACATCGCGCTCGACGTTTGCCACCTGCTCGCGCGCCTCGGAACGCGCCAGTCGCCAAAGTACTGCGACCAGCAACGACAAGGCCAGCAGGCTGCCACCGACAGTCACCCGCAGCAGAGTCCACCATTCAGCGAGAAAATCCTCAGCGGCCAGGCCAACCGCCACATAAAAGGGGTAGCTGCCGACCCGCTTGTAGGCATAAATCCGGTCCTGTTTGTCGATGGCAGCCTGAAAGCGGATCGAGCCACGCAACTCACCGGCCTCAATCCGCTGATGCAGAGGATTGTTATGTACCGCCTGATTAACGGTGTTGGGGCGCTCTGGCAGTCGCAATACCAGACGCGCATCGTCGCTGCGCCGCCAGGTCACCACCCCGTTGGGGCCGAGATCGAGCGAACGGAACAAGGCCTGCAGATGCCCCAGTTCGAGCGGTGCCAGAGCAACCCCGGCAAACTGCCCGCCTGCCTCGCGGATCGGTACCGCGACAAACAATTGCGGCCGCTTGCTGATCTTGCCAATCGCCACCTCCGAGAAAAAGATCGGAGTTGCCGGATTGGCCCGCAGCGATTCGAAGTAGCTGCGCCCGACAGTGCTGACATAGGCATTGGGGCTGAGGAATTCGCCCTCCGAGGCATACAGCACATTTCCCTCGCGATCGATCAGCCGCAAGCCGGTGATTTCTGGAAAATGCGCAGCCAATGCCGCCAGTCGCCTCTGCATCGCCGCTGCCTGTGCTGGCTGCTGCTGACGGCTGAGCGCGGCGAGTGGCACTTCGGCGGCAAGCGCCACCAGGGTCGCCTGGGTCCGGCGCAGGGCGCTGTCCAGCCGCGCTTCGAGTACCTCGACCAGATTGCCGGCAGTAGCCTCGGCCTGCAGCGTCCGCTCCCGATAGGCCTGCACCAGCAAGTAAGAAAGCAGGAGGCCGACGCCGAAGATCACTGGCACCAACCAGCGCAGCGAAAGATGAAGACGGCCCTGCGGCATCGCGTTGTTGCTCCCTGGAATGCGGCAGGAAAACCCTGGCCGCACCCAGGATTTTACCGAAAGCCATTGCCAGAGGCAGACTCAGGCGGCAAGTAGGCGACGGAACCCGCGCCACAAACAGCCCAGAATGGGCAGTTTGAGTAACAGTTCCTCGCCCGGATCCCAGTAGTCGCGATGTTCGCTGACCCGCCCGGCCGTCAGGCGCAAATGCGTCGAGCCCCGGAAGGACCAGCGGCCGCCCCCGCCCCAGGCGCTACGCGGCTGCCACGAAAACTCCCAGAGCAGCATTGCCTGATCGTCCCCGACAAAGCGCTCAAGGACATGAAAACGCGGCGCATCGACCTGGGCATACATGTGCCGGAAGATGCCGATGATTGCCGGCAAACCCTGAACATCGTTGAACGGATCCTTGAACCGGGCATCTGGGGCATAAAACTCGGCCAGGCGCGGCAGCGATTCGGGGCTCAGGGTTTCGTAAAAATCGATCAAATCCTGCAGGAATTGCATCTCAGCCTCCGGTCAAACGGCGCACCAGCGGAAAATACAGGCGATATGGCAACTGCCGCAGCAGTTTCAGCCAGCCCGTGAACCGCTGCGGGTAAGCAATTTCGAATTTTCCACCAGCCAGCCCGTCGACCGTGAACAAGGCGGCCTGTTCCGGAGTCAGCAAAGCCGGCATCGGAAAATCGTTGCCGGCGGTCAGCCGGGTCGCCACAAACCCGGGGTTAACCAGCCACACTCCCCGCCCCTGCGGTGCCAGTTCCAGATGCAAGCCCTCGGCAAAATGAATCAGCGCCGCCTTCGCCGGCCCATAAGCTAGTGCCTTAGGGAGCGCGCGATAGCCGGCGACACTGGCAAACAGCGCGATCCCGCCGGTCGGTGCCAGGCGGGGCAGGACGGCTGCGGTGAAGCGCAACGCCCCGGCATAGTTGATGTCGAGCAGGCGCAAGGCCTGCTCGACATCGAAGTCGGCGACCCGCATCGGACGGTAATCGCCGGCCAGGTACACCGCCAGATCGAGTTCGCCCCACTGCCGCTGCAAGCCGCTGGCGACCTCTGCCAGCGCCGCCGGGTCGCTGGCATCGCAAGGCCAGGCCGTGGCGCCAGGCAAGGCCGCCGCCAGTTCGGCCAACTGCGCCGAGGAGCGGGCCGACAAGGCCAGCCGGGCACCGCGCCGGTGCAATTCGCGAGCCAGCGCCGCACCGATTCCAGTCGATGCGCCGAGCAGCCAGACCCGGCGGCCGCGCCAGTCGACGATCCGGGGATTCATTGTCCGGCCTCGCGCCGGGTGAAGCTGAGGCTGACCTCGCCCAAGCGGAAGCCCCACTTGGACATGAAGGAGCGGTTAAGCAAGGTGCGTTCGTCAATCAGGAACATCCAGTCGTCAAAATCGACTTCCCAGACCCGGCCATCAACCGGCAGCGCCAGCACGTAACGCCAGCGTAGCGCATTGCCCGCGACCTCACCCAAGGCTTCGCCGACCACATCGTCGGCGCGGCCCCGCCACGAGCCGTCAGGCTGGCGGCTCAGGGTCCATACCCGGCGCGAGGTCGAACCGTCGGACCAGCGAAAATGCTCGTCGAGCGTCCCGACCTCGCCTTGCCAGCGCGCCTCGATGACCACGTGAAAGCGCTTTTTGACCACGCCGGAACGGTCCTGGAACATCCCCCAGCCGTCGAGCGTGCCGTTGAAATAGCGCGGCAATTCGAGCGCAGGCTGTTCGCTACGGTAAGGCTCGACGCCGGGCGAGGCACAGGCCCCGAGACATAGACAAGCCAGCATGGCGATGGTCTTTTTCATCGGACTTCCTCCAGAATCGGGCGCCAGCGCCACAACAACGCCAGCGCCAGCAGTTTGCACAGCAAGGGCAACACGGCGTAGGCCAGGACCAGCGCCGCCGTTCCCTGCGGCTGCCCCGGGACATAGCCGGCAACCGCCAGCAAGGGCAAGGCCAGCCCGGCGGCCAGCGCCAGATTGAGCTTGGCCACCAGATTCCACACCCCGAAGCAACGTCCGCTCTGCCCTAGACGTTCGCTCAAGTCGGCAAGAAGTGCCGCAGGCAAGGCCAGATCCGCCCCGAGCGCCAGTCCCGAAGCCAGGCAGATCAGGGCAAAAGGCACCAGATCGCCGGGGCCGAGCCAGACTGCGCCGGCAAAGGCGAGCAGCGCCAGCAGCATGCCGGCAGCCCAGGCGGCAACCCGGCCATGCATGGCGGCCAGGCGAACCCAGAGCGGCAGCGACAAGGCTCCGGCGAGAAAATAGAGTCCCAGCAAAGCCCCGCCGCTGGCTGGCCGCTGCAGGACATCGGCCACGAAAAACAGGAACAGCGTGGCCGGCAAGGCCGAGGCCAGGCCATTGACCGCAAATACCGAGAGCAAGCGCCAGATCGCCGGATCGGCACGCAGGGATGCCCAATTGCCACTCACCGGCGGCAGCACGGGATGTTGCCAGCTACCGTGCCGCCGCTGTCCCAGGCGATACAAGGGCCATGCTGCCAGCAACAGCAAAGGGGGCAGCATCCAGCCCAGTGGCTGCAAGGACTCGGCAATCGCTGCCCCTTGCCCCTGCCACCAGGCGGGCAACACCGCCGCAAGCAAAATCCCTAACAGCCCCCAGCCTTCGCGTGCTGCCGTCAACCGGGTACGCTGCCCCGGAGTAACCCCGAGCGCTGCGCCCCATGCCTGATAGGCCAGCGTCGCCGCAGAAAATCCGAGGTAAGTGGGCAGCAGCCATAGCAGCAACCACCCCCCGCCAGCCCCGGCCGGGGGCCGGGTCAGCCCGGCAAAGCCGAGCGCCAGCAGCGGCAAGGCTAGCGCCAGCAAGCGCGGACGCGACCAGCGGTCGGCCAGCCGTCCGAGCCAGGGATCAACTGCGGCATCGAGCAGGCGGCTCAGCAGCAGGATTGCCCCCAACCACGCCAGATCGACGCCGAGACTGGCATAAAGCGGCGGCAGATGGACATACAGCGGCAGGGCAGCAAAGGCCAGCGGCAAGCCGAGCAGCCCGTAAGCCAGGGTCTCGCGGCGCTCCATCTCAACCACCTGCGGAGCCTAGCAAAGCCTGGCGCAAACCGGGTTCGCTGGTCCGCGGGTCGAGCCAGATGGCAAAGAATGCGTCGGCAAAGGCGGCTTCGGCGATTTCGCCAAGAAAACGGCCGTTGTGAGCAAACCAGGCCGCATCACCGCGGTGCACCCCGACGATGTAATCGCCTGGCCGAACATCCGGCAGCAACGCGGCGAGGCGCGCCCCCCAGCGTTCCAGCGCAACTTCGCTGGTCCCAAGGGTGCGCATCTCGCGCAAGCTGGCATCGACAATCTGGCTGCTGCGGATCGCCCGGTGATAATCCAGACGCAAGGCCAGCGGTGGCCGCCGCAGGTCGTCACCAGCCCACAACGTGGCCCGGTAGATTCGAAAACCGAAACGGCTGAATTCGCCCTGCCCCCAACGGCGTAGGCCCGGCCACGGGGATTCCAGCACCGGGTCGGCAAAGGCGGCCAGAGGCAGGCCTGCGAACGCCAGCAAGTAGCGTCGTCGGGCTGCGTCGAGCACCGGCATTTTGGCCGGATTCGGCGGTTGACCGTGACCACCGGGCTGGCGGGCGCCCGGCGCAACCAGGTCAACGATGCGCCAGTTCAAATTGGACGACATCGATGTTCCCGGCACGGAAACCGGCCTCGCAATAAGCCAGATAAAGCCGCCACAAGCGACGGAAATGCTCGTCGAACCCCAGCTCGGCAACTTCCGGCCACCGGCTCTCGAAAGCCTGCCGCCAGGCCGCCAGCGTGCGCGCGTAATCCAGCCCGAAGGAAAATTCGCCACCCACCCGCAGCCCCTGGCGGACCGCCGCCCGACCGAAGGCCGAAGGCGACGGCAGCATGCCACCGGGGAACACATATTGCTGGATGAAATCGGTACCGCGCCGGTAGCTGGCAAAGAGGTCGTCACGAATCACGATGCTCTGGACCACGGCCCGGCCACCCGGCTTGAGACAAGCCGCCAGCTGGCCGAAATAGGTCGGCCAGTAGCGCTCACCAACCGCCTCGAACATCTCGATCGAGACGATGTGATCGTAACGCCCCTGCTCGTCGCGGTAGTCCTGCAAGCGCAAATCAGCGCCCGGGACCCGCCGCTGCGCCCAAGCCAGTTGCGCCGGCGACAAGGTCAGCCCGGTCAGTTGCAGCCCCCGGGCCACCGCGTGCTCGGCAAAGCCCCCCCAGCCGCAGCCAATCTCCAGCACCGTCTGGCCGGCCTGCGGCGCCAGACGATCGAGGATGCGCTTGTACTTGGCCGCCTGAGCTTCCGCCAGCGTCGCCCGCGGGTCGGCAAACAGAGCCGAGGAATAGCTCATGGTCGGATCAAGCCAGAGTGCGTAGAAATCGTTGCCCAGATCGTAGTGAGCGACGATGTTGCGCCGGCTACCCTGGCGGCTGTTGCGATTAAGCAAGTGGCGCAGGCGCGCCCGCAGCAAAGGCCACCAGGCACCGTAGATGGCGCGCCGGAGGACCTCGCGGTTGCGCGCCAGCAAACTGAGCAGCCCGACCAGGTCGGCGCACTGCCAGTCGCCATCGAGATAGCTCTCGGCCAGCCCGATGTCGCCACGTGCCAGCACCCGGCTGAATAAAGCCTGGTCGCGCACTTCGAGGACCAGGCCGGGCCCTTCGCCATCGCCGAACACCGCCCGCGAACCGTCGGGCAGGGCCACTTCCAGCAAGCCGCCGCGCAGGTGCTGCAGCAGCTCGAAGACTTGCCGCGTATCGCGGGCCAGCGGCTCGTTGCCGCGCAGGATCAGGGTTTGGTTCATCAACGTGACTCCTCGCAGGATGGTGCCGGCGACCGTGCGCCGATAAAGGGAACGCCCTTCAGCCACAGGCGCAGGGCCTGCCAGTGAATGCGCCAGACGACGCCGAGGGTGAGCAGCGGCATGCGCAGCACCGCCCGCAGCAGCCGACCGCTCGACCAACCGACGGCACGACCGCTGAGCGCGGTCTGCAACAACTCGCCGGCGGCGTCGTCGTAGTCGATCCGGACCGCAACCCGGTCGGCGCGGTCACGAAAGCGGAAGCGATAACCGCCGCAGACCCGGTTGAAGGGGGAAACATGCAAGGCCTTGACCGCCTGCGGCTCGGCAGCGGCGGTCAGCGGCCGGCCGTCGGCATGCAGCAGGTAGTGGTGATACTCGCCGAAGGTGTTGTTGACTTCGGCCAGCACGGCGATCAGTTCGCCGCCGGGCGCGTGGCAGTACCAGAAACTGACCGGGTTGAAGACAAAGCCGCACAGACGGGGAAAGGTCTGCAACACGATGTCACCATCGTGCGGCAAGCCTGCCTCGCGCAGGCGGGCCTCGATCCACGGCAGCAAGGGGCTGCCGTCACGCGGGCCGTGGTCGCGCTGGCGGAAACTGAGCAAATTGCCACGGTCGACCGTGAACAAGGTGCAATTTGCCTCGCTCAGCCGGCGCAAAGGCAGGCGGACGAAAAACACCGGGTAGACGAAGTGGTGCAGCACCGGCCGCAGGCGCCGGTGCATCACCTGCCCGAGCAAGAGTTGCGGCCCCCCGTTCATGCCAGTGCCTCGGCTGGCTGGCGGACGCCGCCTTGCCAGGGCGCCTCGACGCCGAGCGCATTGACCACCGCCAGCGCCGACTTGAGGCCGTCCTCGTGGAAGCCGTAGCCGCCCCAGGCCCCCGCCAGCCAGATGCCGCGCCGCCCCTGCACTGCCGGCAGCCGGGCTTGCGCGGCAATCGCCGGCGCGTCGAACAGGGGATGGTCGTAAGCAAACTCGGCGATCACCCGCTCTGCTGCCGGTTCCTGCGGCGGGTTCAGGGTCACCACCACCGGCGTCGCAAAGGGCAAGGGCTGCAGCCGGTTGATCAGGTAGGAAACGCCGACCGGCGCCTGCCCCGGGGCACCTTCGCCGGCCAGATAATTCCAGGCCGACCACAGGGCAGGCCGCCGTGGCAGCAAGGCCGGATCGCAATGCAGGACGGCGCGGTTAGGCTGATAGCGGACCGCAGCGAGGACCTCGCGCTGCCCGGCATCGGCAGCCTCGCCGAGCAGCGCCAGCGACTGATCGCTATGACAGGCAAGGATGACCTGATCGAAACGTTCGCTGCCCTGCGCGTGCTCAACCTGGACGCCGCCATCGGCGCACGGCTGGACCCGGCGCACCGGGCAGGCGCAACGGACATCGGCCAGTTGCCCGACGATACGTTCGACGTAAGTCCGCGAGCCGCCCAGCACGGTCCGCCACTGCGGCCGGTCGAGCAACTGCAGCAGACCGTGGTTGCGGCAGAAGCGGACGAAGGTAGCCAAAGGCATGGCCAGTATCTGGCCGGTCGGGCTCGACCAGATCGCCGCCGCCATCGGCAGCAGATACCAGTCGCGGAAGGCCGCGCCATAGCCGCCGGCCTGCAGGTAGTCGCCCAGGCTGATGCCGGCGGCGGCCGGATTGGCCGCCAGCCAGACCTGGCTTTCGCGGTTGAAGCGCAGCAGTTCGGCCAGCATCCGCCAGAAAGCCGGGCGCAGCAGGTTGCGCGGCTGACCGAAGACCGTCGCCAGGCTGGTCCCGGCCCACTCCAGATCGGGTTGTTGCAGGCGCACCGCAAAGGACATTTCGGTCGGCACGCTGTCGATCCCGAGCAGCGCGAACAGGGCGATCAGGTTGGGATAAGTGCGCTCGTTGAAGACCAGAAAACCGGTATCGACCGGATGGGTTTTACCCTCCAGGCTGACGTCGACCGTGTGGCTGTGACCGCCGCAACGGGTATCGGCCTCGAATAGCGTCACCTCGTACCGGGTTTGCAGCAGCCACGCCGCCACCAGCCCGGAAATCCCGCTGCCGACCACGGCAATCCTCTGTCGACCTGCCGGGGGAAGAAAATCGTCGCGCGCGGTCATCGCCGTTCTCCCGCCGGCGGCGTCGCCAAAAAGGCTTCGAGCTTGGCCAGCAAGGCCGGATCGTCGGGCTTGGTCAGGCTGCCGAAGGCCGCCACCTGGGTCGCCCCGCGATTGATCAGGTATTTGTGGAAATTCCAGCGCGGCTTGCTGCCGGTCAGATCGGCCAGCTGCCGATAAAAAGCGTTGGCTTGAGCGCCTTTCACGGTCGACTTGGCCAGCATCGGAAATTCGACGCCGTAGGTCAGCCTGCAGAATTCGGCGATTTCGCGGTCGCTCCCGGGTTCCTGCTCGCCAAAGTCGTTGGAAGGAAAGCCAAGCACCACCAGTCCGCGCGGCGCCATACGCTCATGCAGTTTTTCCAGCGCGTCGTACTGGCCGGTAAAGCCGCAGTAGCTGGCGGTATTGACCACCAGAATCACCTTGTCGCGCAGATCGCACAGCGAATAAGGCTTGCCATCCTGCAAGCGCGGAAAGACGTGATTGAGCAGCGGTGGGCACTGCCCGGCCGCAGCTGCTGGCACGGCAGCCAGCGAAAGCAATCCGGCAAGCCCCAGCCAGCGTCTGATTTGCGTGAACATGTGAAGCTCCTTACCTTTTTTGTCCTAGACAAAATGAATCTTTGTTCGTAAGATAGTCAGCAACAACCGGCCTGTCAACGCTTTTGTTCAACATTTGTACAGGACAAATAATGAATACCCCGCACTACAACATCGCGGCTGTCGAACGCGAAACCGGGCTTTCCAAAGACGTCCTGCGGATGTGGGAAAGGCGCTACGGTTTCCCTGCTCCGGAACGCGATGCCCATGGCGAGCGCAGCTACCCAGCCCCCCAGGTCGAGCGACTGCGCCTGGTAAAACGCCTGCTCGATCAAGGACATCGCCCCGGAAAACTGCTCTCGCTCGACGAATCCGCATTGCAGGCACTGACCCCGCGGCGCAGCGGCCAACCCCTGTCACTGGCGCCGGACAGCGAGATCGGCAGCCTGCTCGCATTGCTCCGGCAACACGACACGGCCGCCCTGGCCCAGGCCTTGCAGCAACGCCTGACCCGCGACGGACTGGCCCGTTTTGTCCAGGACAGCATCGCCCCTCTGACCCGCGAGGTCGGCGCAGCCTGGGAGCGCGGAGAACTGCAGGTGTTCGAGGAGCATTTGTTCACCGAGCAGGCCAAGCGGGTGCTGCGCCAGGCCATCGGCAGCCTGCGCGGGCGCGACGGAAGACCGCGCATCCTGCTCACCACACCGCCCGACGAACTGCACGCACTCGGCCTGTTGATGGCCGAAGCCCTGCTCACGCTCGACGGCGCCGAATGCATTCCGCTCGGCACCCAGATGCCGGTCGGCGACATCGTCCGCGCCGCCACCGCCCATCGGGCAGACATCGTCGCGCTATCGTTCTCGCAGGCCTACCCGGGACGCCAGATCGCCCCCTTGCTGCAGCAACTGCGCCAGCAGTTGCCGGAAACGATCACACTCTGGGCCGGCGGTGCCGGCGTCCAGCGCCTGAGCAGCAGCGCCGGCATCCAGCTGCTGCCCGACCTGGCCGATGCCGGCAGCGCCCTCGCCAGCTGGCACCGCCTGCAACAGCAGGTAAGCGGCGGTAGCGACGGAGACTTACAATAGCGGCCTTTGACCTCTTGGCCCCAATGAGCCGCCCGACGGAGAGCGCGATGGACTACCCCCTGCCCGGATTCGAAAACAAGATTTGCCCGCCTGCCGAGTTGACCGTGAAAGCGGCTGCCCTCGCCCGTCCACTGGTATTCACCAATGGCTGTTTCGACATCCTGCACCGGGGTCATGTCACCTATCTGGCACAAGCCGCCGCACTCGGCCGCAGCCTGGTCGTCGCGCTCAACAGCGATGCCTCGGTCAAGCGCCTGGGTAAAGGCGATGACCGGCCGGTCAACTCACTGGCCGACCGCCTGGCGGTGATGGCCGCGCTCGAATGCGTCGCGCTGGTCACCTGGTTCGACGAAGACACCCCGCTCCAGCGCATCCTCGACTGTCGCCCGGAAATCCTGGTCAAGGGCGGCGACTGGCCGGTAGACAAGATCGTTGGCTGCGGCGAAGTCCGCAGTTGGGGTGGCAGCGTCCATTCGATCCCCTTCCTGCACGAAAAATCGACCACCGCACTGCTGGAAAAGATTCGCCGCCTGTAAGCCCTGCCGCCCCGGAGCCCTGCGGCTGCATCGAGCGGCCGGGCGTCTCGCGCCCTGCGTGCCGGCTCCGGAAGGCCGCGAAAACACTATCTTGCGAGCCCCCCCCCCGGGCCTGCAGGCCAGAAGTATCACCCCTTCAAAATATACTACTTTAGTAATAGAATCCCCTGTAAGAGGCGTGGAGGCCAATTGCCGCAATAACAACCAGGCGCGGCCCATTCGAAACAGGGGGGGAATCATGCTGTCCAATCTCAAGATCGGAGTCCGTCTGGGCACCGGCTTCGCCGCAATCCTGGTATTGCTGCTGATCATTGCCGGAACCGCCTATCTGCGCGTCGGCGAGATCAATTTTGAAATCGACCGGGCCGTTAATGACCGATTCCCCAAAACAGTCAAAGCCAACGAACTGATCGAGCAAGGGAACTCGGTGTCCCGCCACCTGCGCAACATGCTGCTGATGGACAAGGCGAGTGAAATCGCGGAGCAGAAGGAATCGATCATGGCAGCCCGCAAGCGGGCGCGGGAATTGCGCGACGAATTGCAAAATTCGATCCGCAGCGATGAAGGCAAACGCCTGATGCAGGGGATAAATGACGCCATGACCCCCTTCGCCAATGCCAATACCCGCGCCATCGAGCTGATTGAAAGCGGGCAGCGCGATGAGGCGCGGCGCTTCCTGCTCGAAGAGGTCCGCCCCAAGGAGATTGCCTTCCGCAAATCGATCGAAGCGGTCATCGCCTTCCAGACCAGATTGATGCGGGAAGCAGGCACGCAAGCCGGGCAGACCGCCACAACGACTCACCATCTGATTCTGCTCCTAGGCACAGTGGCCATCCTGCTCTCGCTGCTGCTGGCCTGGAGCATTACCCGCTCGGTAGTCGCACCGATCCGCGAAGCCGTTGCCGCAGCGGGCCGGATTGCTTCGGGTGACCTGACCCAGCCCTTGCAGGCCAGCGGCCGCGACGAAGTCGCGGAACTGCTACAGGCATTGCAGCGGATGCAGTCAGACCTTGGTCAGATCGTCGCCGCGCTGCAAGCCAAGTCGAACGAACTCGGCGAAGCCGCCAGCGGACTCGCCGCAACCGCGCAGCAAGTGTCGCAAGCGACACAGGAACAATCCGAATCGGCCTCGTCGATGGCCGCTTCGGTTGAGGAAATGACCGTCAGCATCGGCCAGGTCGCCGACTACGCTGGCGATGCCGAACGCCTCTCCGGAGACGCCGGGCGCCTGACCGACAGCGGTAGCGAAGTCATCGCCAGCCTGGTCCATGAAATGCACGAGATCGCCGGCTCCAACGAGCGGGCCAGCGCCACCATGCGCTCGCTCAGCGAAAGTTCGCATGCGATTTCGAATGTTGTTTCGGTGATCAAGGAGGTCGCCGACCAGACCAACCTGCTCGCGCTCAACGCCGCCATCGAGGCCGCCCGGGCCGGCGAACAGGGGCGCGGTTTCGCCGTTGTCGCCGACGAGGTGCGCAAGCTGGCCGAGCGCACGACGCTATCGACCGAGGAAATCCGGGGCATGATCGAAAAAATCCAGCTCGATGCCCAGCATGCGCAAAGCGACATCGAAACCCGTACGGCGATTGTCGAACGCGGCGTCGAACTGGCGCGCAACGCCGGCGATTCGATCAGCCAGATTCGCGATGGCTCGGGCCGGGTTGTGCATGCCGTGGCCGACATCGCCTCGGCCATCGAAGAGCAACGCAGTGCCAGCACCAGCATCGCCGGCAGCGTCGAACGGATTGCACAAATGAGCGAGGAAAACAGCGCTGCCGTCGGTCAGGCCGCAGATGCCGCCCGGCATCTGCAGACACTGGCCGGCGACCTGCGGACCCTGGCCAGCCGCTTCCGCACCTGAAGCGAGGCGGCAACAGCGGCCGTTGCCGGAAGCGACGGCCGCACTCCCCACCGCTTACAGAACGACCTGCGTACCGAGTTCGACCACCCGGTTACTGGGAATCTGGAAGAAATCGGTCGCCGAGCCCGCATTGCGGAACATCGCGACAAACAGCTTTTCCCGCCAAAAGGCCATCCCTGAGCCGAAGCGCGGAATCAGCGTTTCACGGCCGATGAAGTAGGAGGTATCGAGTTGCTCCAGCGCCAGACCGGCTTCGGCACAACGCGCCAGCGCCTCCGGCACGTTCGGCTCATCCTTGAAACCATACTGGATCACGACGCTCCAGAACGCCTCGCGCAAGGGACGCACCTCGACCCGGTCGATGTCGGGGACGTAAGGAACATCGAAAAACTGCACCGAAACCAGCACCACGCGTTCGTGCAGGACCTTGTTGTGCATCAGGTTGTGCAACAGCGCATGCGGCACGCCGGTCGGATCGGCATTCAGGAATACCGCCGTCCCGGCCACCCGGGTCGGCATCGACGAGGCCAGCGATTCGAGAAAAATCGGCAAGACCAGCTTTTCACCGGCCAGGCGTTCGGCCAGCAACTCGCGACCACGCTTCCAGGTCGTCATCAGAACGAAGACGAACACTCCGGCCACCAGCGGGAACCAGCCGCCATCAGGAATTTTCAGGATATTGGCGGCGAGGAACACCAGTTCGACCGAGAGAAAGCAGGAAAACAGCAAACCGGCCTTGAGCCAGCCCCATTTCCAGAACTTGGCGACCACCACCGTTGCCAACAACGAAGTGATCACCATATCGCCGGTCACCGCGATGCCATAAGCGGCCGCCAGATTGTTCGATGACTTGAAGCCAAGCACGAGGATCATCACCGCCAGCATCAGCCCCCAGTTCACCGCCGGCAAATAGATTTGCCCGGCCTCCTTTTCGGAGGTGTGCTGCACCTCCATGCGCGGCACGAAGCCCAGCTGCATCGCCTGCCGGGTCACCGAGAAGGCCCCCGAAATCACCGCCTGCGAGGCGATCACGGTGGCCAGCGTAGCCAGTCCAACCAGCGGATAGAGCGCCCAGTCGGGCGCCGACAGGAAGAAGGGATTCTGTGCGGCCTCCGGCTCAGCCAGGATCAACGCCCCCTGACCGAAATAGTTCAGAACCAGCGCCGGCAGCACGAAAGCAAACCAGGCACGTGAAATCGGCTTCTGGCCGAAATGCCCCATATCGGCATACAGGGCTTCGGCCCCGGTCACCGCCAGCACCACATTGCCCATCGCCACCAGCGCCATTGCCTTGTTGGCCAGCAGGAATTCGATGCCGTACCAGGGGTTGGCAGCCATCAGAATCTCCGGGTGCTGAACAATGTTGTACAAGCCGAGCGCCGCCAGCGTCGAAAACCAGATCAGCATCACCGGCCCGAACGCCGCCCCCATCATCGCCGTGCCGTGCCGCTGCACGGCGAACAGGGCGAGCAGGACCACCAGGGTCAGCGGAATCACAAAGGGCTTGAGACCGGGCGCGGCGACTTCCAGCCCCTCGACTGCCGAGAGCACCGAAATCGCCGGCGTCACCATTCCGTCGCCGTAGAACATCGCGGCACCGAGCACGCCGACCAGCATGATGGCCCGGGCCTGGCGTGGCTTGCCGCGAGCGCTGTGCAGGGCCAGCGCGATCAGCGCCATGATTCCGCCCTCGCCACGATTATCGGCCCGCATGATGAAGCTGACGTACTTGACCGAAACCACCACGATCAGCGCCCAGAAAAACAGTGACAAGCTGCCGAAGATATTGGCCTCGGTCACCGGAATCGGGTGGTTGCCGGCAAACACTTCCTTCATCGCGTACAAGGGACTGGTGCCGATGTCGCCATAAACCACGCCGAGTGCGGCCAGCGCGAGAACGGCAAGACGCTTGCCGGTCACCTCGCCGGCTGAATGATGACTGCTCATAATCTACCTCTGGAATCCCTGGCGACGGTGGTCCGACGGTCGCGGCACAAGGTACTCAGGCCCCCAGTGCGGCCTTCAGGGACAAAACTTCCTCTTCCGACTCGGCGACGATTTCATTCAGCGCCGCCTGGTCGAACAGGCTGCCGAGAATCGATGTATCGACACCGGCGTCGAATTCCGGATCGCGCCACGACGAGGTCAGGTTGGCGATCTTGTTGGCGACATAGAGCACGTCGGACAAGGTCTTGACCTCGCGCAGCTCGCGCTCGGTTTCGTGCTCCTGCACCGCCTTAAGCACCTGCTCGGGCGAGCCGAGGGCGGAAAGCAGCGCATGCCCGATATTCTCGTGCCAATCGACCAACAGTGCATACAACTCGGGCTTGTCGTCGATCAACTCGGGGAAATTGGCCGCCCGCGACATCAGGTAGAACACCCCGAGATCGTGCACCAGGCCGGCAAACATCGCCTCGTCGCCGTTGATCCGGGCCAGCTTGCGGGCCAGCACCCGGCACAAGGCGGCAACGTGGGCGGTGTGCTCCCACAGCTTGCGCGACAGGGATTCGAAGGGAACCATGTGCTTGGACTTCAGCAACTGGTCCATCGCGACCGCGAAAGAAACAGTACGCACGGCCTCCATGCCAACCCGGACAATGGCGGTCTTGACATCGGCAATCTCGCGGCCTGACGGATTCATCATCACCGAATTGGCCATCCGGATGATTTTCGCGCTCATCAAGGGCTCGGCCCCGACCAGCTTGGCCAGCTGTTCGACGTTCAGGTTGGGGTCCTTGAGCGCAGTCCGCACCTGAAAGGTGATGTCGAGAAAAGTCGGAAACGAAATCTCGTCGCCGGACAGATCGCGGGCGATATCTTCGAGAATCTTGAAGGTGATGGCGTTGGACATGCGCAGAGCCTTGTGTCGTGTCCCGGCGGAGAGACAATCTGAAACCGGCGCTATTCTAGCGCGAAACCACCAGGCGGCCCGCAGCGAAGACTGCCCGATCACGGCACTCGGCGAGAAAAAACAACCGCTTATGCCAAACAAAACCCCGGTGGCAAACCGGGGCTGAAGAGACTGCAGCAGAGGCTCAGAACGGAATGTCGTCGCCGAGGTCGTCAAACGAAGGCTTCGGCCGGTTCTTCGGCGGGGCCGGCGAGTAGTCGGCCGGCTCGTTGTCGTAGCCGCCGCCACCGTAACCACCGCCACCGCTGCCGCCGCCATAACCGCCAGCGCCGCCTTGCTGCGCCGGTGCGCCCATGCCCTGACGACCGCCGAGCATCTGCATTTCGGTGGCTTCGATTTCGGTGGTGTAACGATCCTGGCCGTCCTTGTCCTGCCACTTGCGGGTCTTGATCCGGCCTTCGATATACACCGACGAACCCTTCTTCAGATACTGGCCGGCAATTTCGGCCAAGCGACGGTAGAAGACGACGCGATGCCATTCGGTCATTTCGCGCTTTTCGCCGGTGTTCTTGTCTTTCCAGCTATCGGTGGTCGCCAGACGGATGTTGCAGATTGCGTCGCCGCTCGCGGTGTAGCGGGTTTCCGGGTCGGCACCGAGATTGCCGACGAGAATGACCTTGTTGACCGATGCCATGGGTCTTTACTCCTGAAGATTGGATGCTGCCACGGTCGCCGGGCGCCGTGACGGAAAATTCATTGATGCCGCCACCAGCAGCCACAACAGGGCGAGGCCGGCACAGACGGAAAAAACCGCATTATCGCCGAAATGTTGCGCCAGGTAGCCACCAAGCGTGCCGCCAAGGAACAGGCCGCATGCCTGCGTCGTATTATAGACCCCGAGCGCGGCGCCCTTGGCCTCGGGCGGCGCGGTTCGCGAGACCAGCGAGGGCAGCGTCGCTTCGAGTACGTTGAAGGCAACGAAAAAGAGCAGCAACCACAGCCCCAGCGTCCACAAACTGCCTCCGGCCAGATAGAGGCCGCACTGGACGACACACAGCAACCCAACGGCGGCAAGGAAGATCGGCCGCATCTTGTCGCGCCGCTCGGCGGCGATGATCGCCGGCACCATCACCGCAAATGAAACCAGTACCGCCGGCAGGTACACCTGCCAATGCGCCGCCGGCGCCAGTCCGCCATGGCTGACCAGAGCGTGCGGCAAAACCACGAACATCGCCATCTGGATCAGGTGCAGGGTAAAAATGCCGAGGTTCAGCCGTAGCAGATCACGATCCGCCAGCACCCGCCGCAAGGGCAGGCGCAGATGGCCATGCGGCCGCGGCACCACCGGCACGGCCTTGAGTAGCAGGACAATCGCCGCCAGCGCCAGCACCCCGGTCAGTACGAACAGACCGCCCATGCCGATCCAGCCATACAGCAGCGGCGCACCGACCAGCGACAGTGCGAAGACCAGGCCGATCGACGAACCGATCATCGCCATCACCTTGGTCCGGTGCTCCTCGCGGGTCAGATCGGCGGCAAGCGCGGTCACTGCCGCAGAAATCGCACCGGCGCCCTGCAGGACGCGCCCGACGATCACCCAGTGCAGATCCGGCGCCCAGGCCGCAACGAAGCTGCCAAAGGCGAACAGCAGCAGGCCGGCAATGATCACCGGCTTGCGCCCCCAGTAGTCGGAAGCGATCCCGTAGGGAATCTGGAAGACCGCCTGAGTCAGGCCATAAGCGCCGAGCGCAAAACCGACCAGGGTCAGGTTATCGCCCCCGGGAACGTCCTTTGCGTAGAGCGAAAACACCGGCAGGATCAGGAACAGCCCCAGCATGCGCAGGGCGAAGATGGAAGCCAGCGAAGCGCCAACGCGGCGCTCCTGCGGACTCATGCGGTCGGATGAGGCGGACATGGGCAGGAATCGGGCAGGCCCGGCAGCGATGCCGGGCAACAATCGGGTTGAGTGCTGCAATGCAGCGAAGCCGGGAATATTAACGTGAACACCCGCTGACAGTCCGCCACGGTTGGCCGAAGGGCGCTAGCGATCCGCCGCCGCAAAGGTCGGACAGGGGCGACTGACCCGGCCAGCTCACAAAAGTTCCGCCCCGTCCAGGCGCCGGTTTTTCGGACAAGCTTTCCCCCGAACCATCCGGAAAACCGTCCCCATCTGCCACGCCAGAAAAAATAGCCCTTAAAAATCAACAAAATAAAAAACCTCCGGCGGCCCTCTCGCTGGCACGCCAGATGCAATCGGAAACGCTCCCGCCCCCCCCCCGGAACACGGTCCACGCCGCCAACCCCGGAAAACGCCCCCGCCCCCGGAGCCTCCATGTCCCTCAAAACCCGCCTGCTGCTGTGTATTGCCGCGCTGGTTGGCAGCGTCATCGCCATCCAGTCAATCCTCTCCTATCACCGCCTGCATACTGAAATCCGCCGCGGCATCGAACAGGAACTGCTGGCCAGCATTGCCGGCAACCGCCAGGCACTGGCCCAATGGCTGGGCCAGCGTCGGGCGGCAATCGATGCGCTGGGCACCCGCCTCGGCGCCGGCGACGAGTTGCAGGCCGGTCTGCAGCAGGCACAACAGGCTGGCCTTTTCGACCAGACCTTTGCCGGTTTTGCCGACCGGCAGATACATTACCACCTCGCCGCCAAGCGCCCGCCGGCCGGCTACGACCCGACCGCCCGCCCGTGGTACCGGCTGGCCAGTGAACGCCAGGAAACCAGCGTTACCGCGCCCTATCTCTTTTCCAGCGCGCAGAAACTCGGCATCACCGTCGCCAGCCCGATCCGCCGCGACGGCCGCATCGTCGGCGTCGCTGCCGGCGACATCCTGCTTGGCGAAGTCAGCGCCAGCGTCCGCGACATGCGACTGCGCGGCGGCTATGCCTTTCTCGCTACCCGTGACGGCCGCATCGTCGCCCACCCACAGAGCGATGCCAGCTTGCGCCCGGTCGGCGAAGTCATCCCCGGCCTCACCCCGGAACTGCTGGCGCTGGCCGGCAACGACGCCCCCGTGCGCGAACTGACGCTCGACGGCCGCGCCAGCTACTTCGCCGCGACCGCGATCCCCGGTTCGGATTGGGTACTCGCCTGCGTCATCGACCAGGCGGAAGTGCTGGCGCCGCTGCACGCGCTACTGCTCCAGCAATGGCTGGCCGGCCTTGCCTGCGCTGGCCTCGGCGTTGCCTTGGCCGCCTACGTGCTGCGCCGGCTGCTCGGCGGCCTGACCACCTTGCGCGACGCGCTGACCGAGATCGCCGCCGGCGAAGCCGACCTGACCCGCCGACTGCCCGCACACAACAATGACGAGGTTGGCCAGACTGCCGCCGCCTTCAACCGCTTTGTCGCCAGCCTGCACGACCTCTTTGCCGAAGCCCGCAGTCAGGCCGCCCGCCTCGACCGCGAACTGGCCGCGCTCAAAGCCACCACCGGGCAAGTCGCGCAAGCCGCAGCCGAGCAGCGCGACGCGGCCAGTCGCAGCGCCGCCAGTATCGAGCAACTGACCGTCAGCATCGGCCAGATTGCCGACAACGCCGCCAGCGGCGAACAACTGGCGCGGCAGGCCGACGAAATCTCGCGTGGCTCGGCCTGCGCCGTCGGCGACCTGGCCAGCGACATTGCGGAAATTTCGCTCGCGGTCGGTCGCCTCGATACCACGCTCAACACCCTTGGCAGCCGCTCGCACGCGATGAACGACATCATCGGCGTGATCCGCGAAATCGCCGACCAGACCAACCTGCTCGCGCTCAACGCCGCCATCGAGGCCGCCCGTGCCGGCGAGCAGGGGCGCGGTTTTGCCGTCGTCGCCGACGAAGTGCGCAAGCTCGCCGAGCGCTCGGCCAAGGCCACCGTCGAGATCGGCAGCCTGATCGATGCCACCGACCGCGAAATCCAGTCGGCGCTGGCCGGCATGGCCCAGACACAAGCGTCGGTCAGCGCCGGAATCGCGGCCTCGCACACGGTTGCCGGCCGGATTGACGGCATTCGCAGCGAAGTCGCCGGCGTCGTCGCGACGATCCGCGACATTGCCAGCGCCACCCGCGAACAGAGCGGCGCCGCCAACGACATGGCCACGGTCGCCGCAACCGGCAGCCGCCTTGCCCGCGCCAACGATCAGGCGATCGGCAACGCCCGCGATGCCATCGGCGAACTCAGCCGGCTGGCCAGCGAGCTCAATGCACTGAACGCCCGCTTCCGCCTGCACAGCTGACCCCGGCCAGCCACTACCGCCGTTCGGAAAACCGAACAGCGCATCGGGCAGATTTTCGGAAAGCCGTCGCCCGACCCCCGACCAAAGGAAAAAAATACAATTTTTTCAATCAGTTAAATAACCCACCGGGCTGGCACGCGACCTGCAATAGAAAAACCATCGGGCGCACCGCCGCCCGACCGCACCAAGGAGACAAAAATGAACAAAGCAACTTTCCGCAGCGAACACGACCTGCTCGGCGACCGCGATGTCCCGAGCGCGGCCTACTACGGGGTGCACACCCTGCGCGCACTGGAGAACTTCCCGATCACCGGGATCGCGATCTCGGTCTACCCCGACCTGATCCGCGCCCTGGCCCAGATCAAGAAGGCCGCTGCCCAGGCCAACCTGCAGCTCGGCCTGCTCGACGCGACGCGCGCCGAGGCCATCGTCGGCGCCTGCCGCGAAGTGATCGACGGCCAGTGGCATGAGCAGTTCGTGGTCGATGTGATCCAGGGCGGTGCCGGCACCTCGACCAACATGAACGCCAACGAGGTGATCGCCAACCGCGCCCTCGAACTGCTGGGCAAGGAGCGCGGCGACTACAAGGCGCTGCACCCGAACGAACACGTCAACATGAGCCAGTCGACCAACGACGTGTACCCGACCGCGCTCAAGCTCGCCACCTATGTCGGCATCTTCCGCCTGGTCGACGCCATGGCCTACCTGCGCAAGGCCTTCGAACGCAAGGCCGACGAATTCGCCGACGTACTCAAGATGGGTCGCACCCAGCTGCAGGACGCGGTGCCGATGACCCTCGGCCAGGAATTCTCGACCTACGCGGTGATGCTCGGCGAAGACGAGGAACGGCTCAAGGAAGCCGCGCTGCTGATCCGCGAAATCAACCTCGGCGCTACCGCTATCGGCACCGGCATCAACGCCGACCCCGACTACGCGGCGCTGGTCTGCCGCCGCCTCGCCGAAATCAGCGGCGTGCCGGTGGTCACCGCCCCCAACCTGATCGAAGCGACGCAGGATTGCGGCAGCTTCGTGCAACTCTCCGGCGTCCTCAAGCGGGTCGCGGTCAAGCTGTCCAAGGTCTGCAACGATCTGCGCCTGCTCTCCTCCGGCCCGCGCGCCGGCTTGGGCGAGATCAACCTGCCGCCGCGTCAGGCCGGCTCGTCGATCATGCCGGGCAAGGTCAATCCGGTGATTCCGGAAGTAATGAACCAGATCGCCTTCGAAGTGATCGGCAACGACGCCACCGTCACCTTCGCCGCTGAAGCCGGCCAGCTGCAGTTGAACGCCTTCGAGCCGATCATCGCCCACAGCCTGTTCAAGAGCGTGCTCCACCTGTCCAACGGCTGCCGCGTGCTCGCCGACCACTGCGTCGCCGGCATCACCGCCAACCGCGAACGGCTGCGCGAATCGGTCGAACAATCGATCGGCATCGTCACCGCGCTCAACCCCTACATCGGCTACGCCAACGCCACCGAAGTCGCCGCCGAAGCCTTCCGCAGCGGCCGGGGTGTTGCCGAAATCGTCCTCGAACGCGGCCTGATGAGCGGCGAACAACTGGCCGCCGTGCTGCAACCGGAAGTGCTGACCAAGCCGCAGCGCCTGAGCACGGTCAACGCCCGCTGAAGGCAAAAACCGACAACAACGCAGAGTTCAATCACGAAGGAAAATTGAGATGAAAATGAATCGCCTGACTACCTGGATCGGTATCGCGCTGGTCCTCGGCATCATCGTCGGCTACGCCTGCAACACGCTGGCGCCGACGCCGGCAGCGGCCAAGGAAATCGCCAGCTATTTCGGCATCCTGACCGACATCTTCCTGCGCTTGATCAAGATGATCATCGCCCCGCTGGTCTTCGCCACCCTGGTTGCCGGCCTCGCCAACATGGGCGACTCCAAGGCCGTCGGCCGCATCGGCGGCCGCGCCATCGGCTGGTTCATCGGCGCCTCGTTCTGCTCGCTGCTGATCGGTCTGGTCTTCGCCAATCTGCTCAAGCCCGGCGAAGCCCTGAGCGTGCCGCTGCCCGAATCGGCCGCCGGTCTCAACCTCAAGACCAGCGCGCTCAACCTCAAGGATTTCATCACCCACGTCTTCCCCAAGAGCATCATGGAAGCGATGGCGGCCAATGAAATCCTGCAGATCCTGGTCTTCGCCGTCTTCTTCGGTCTCGCCCTCGGCCACCTGCACAACCAGACCGCGCGCTCGCTGGTCAACACCATGGACGAAGTGGTGCACGTGATGCTCAAGGTCACCGACTACGTGATGCGCTTCGCCCCGTTCGGCGTCTTCGGCGCCGTTGCCGGTGCGATCACCACCAACGGTCTCGGCATGCTGGCGATCTTCGGCAAGTTCATGCTCAGCTTCTACATCGCGCTGGCCGTGCTGTGGGCGGTGCTGATCGGCGCCGGCTACCTGGTGCTGGGCAAGGACATCTTCCGCCTGCTCAAGCTGGTGCGCGGCCCGATGCTGGTCGGTTTTTCGACCGCGAGCAGCGAATCGGTGTACCCGAAGCTGATGGAACAACTGGAAAAGTTCGGCATCAAGACCCGCGTCACCGGCTTCGTGCTGCCGCTCGGCTACTCCTTCAACCTTGACGGCTCGATGATGTACACCACCTTCCTGGCGCTGTTCATCGCCCAGGCCTACGACATCCCGATGAGCCTGACCGCGCAGATCACCATGCTGCTGGTGCTGATGGTCTCCTCCAAGGGCATCGCCGGCGTGCCGCGCTCGTCGCTGGTGGTCGTTGCCGCCGTGCTGCCGATGTTCAACCTGCCCGAAGCCGGCATCCTGCTCGTGCTCGGCATCGACCACTTCCTCGACATGGGCCGCACCGTGACCAACGTGCTCGGCAACGCCATCGCCACCTCGGTGGTCGCCAAGTGGGAAGGCGCGATTGATCCGGTCGATCCGGAACTGGCCGAGGCCGACGAAGCCTTGCCGGTGCCGGAAGACCTGCCAGCCACCCAGGCCGCCTGAGCCCTCCCGGCCGTAACTTTATCTCCTCCGCGGTACGGCTTTGAATCCCTCTGGCCGCACCGACTTTGCCCGGCCTGGCGCGCAAGCGCCGGGCCGTTTTTTTGCCCTGTGGCAAGCATTTTTGAGGATTTTCACGGTCGACCGCGAAAATCCTCAAAAATGCCGGCTACCGCCAGCCCCTTCCCCACCCTAACCACTGACAGCTAACCGCTAGAGCCCCCATGTCCTTCGATTGGTACCTCCTGATTCCCGCCGCCTTCTTTGCCGGCATGGTCGACGCCGTGGTCGGCGGCGGCGGCCTGATCCAGATTCCGGCGCTGCTGGCACAGTTTCCGCAAACGGCGATCCCGACCTTGTTCGGCACCAACAAACTGTCGAGCATCGCCGGCACCGGCGCCGCGCTGTGGCGCTACGCCCGTTCGGTGCGGATTCCCTGGGTCGTGGTGCTGCCGGCGACGGTGATGGCGCTGCTCGGCGCCTGGGGCGGCGCGGCGCTGGTCGCGTGGATTTCACGCGAGGCAATGCGGCCGCTGGTGATCGTGCTGATGATCGCGGTCGCGGTCTATACCTTCATGAAGAAGGACCTCGGCCAGCAGGTCACCCGCCCGCTACACGCCGGCGACCGCTGGAAGGGCGCACTGTTCGGCGGCATCATCGGCGTCTACGATGGCTTCTTCGGCCCCGGCACCGGCAGCTTCCTGATCTTTGGTTTCATCCGCCTGTTCGGGATGGATTTCGTCCAGGGCTCGGCCAGCGCCAAAGTGATCAATTTCGCCACCAATCTCTCGGCGATCGGCTTCTTCGCCAGCCACGGCCCCATCCTCTGGGAAATCGGCCTGGTCATGGCGGTCTGCAATCTGGCCGGCTCGGTGATCGGCACCCAGCTTGCGCTCAAGCACGGTGCCGGCTTCATCCGCAAGGCCTTCCTCGGCGTCGTCGTGGTCCTGATCGGCAAGCAACTGCTCGACCTGCTGGCCTGATACCATCGTCCCACCTTCCTCGCGCCCGCGCACTATGTCCCGCTTTCGCTCCCTGCGCCCCAACCTGCGCCCGCTCTCGGTCTTGATTGCCAGCCTGCTGCTGATGCTGCTCGCCGGCAGCGTCGCCTACCGCTTCGCGCAGCGGCTCGGGCTGGCCGACCTGCAGGCGACCGGGATGCACCGGCTGGAGCTGTATTCGGCCAGCCTGGAACGGGAAATCGGCAAGTACGCTTTTCTCCCCGGCACCCTGAGCCTGCAACCGGAAGTGCTGCGTCTGCTGACCCGGCCGCAGGCGCAGACCGCCACCGGAGTCAATGCCTTTCTCGAACAGCTCAACGAGCGTGCCGGCACCTTGTCGATCTACGTCATCGACCGCGACGGCCGGGTCCGCGCGTCCAGCAACTGGCGGCGCCCGGACAGTTTCGTCGGCGAGGATCTCTCCTTCCGGCCCTATTTCCGCGACGCGCTGGCCAACGGCAGCGGCCGCTTCTTCGGGATCGGCACCACCCGGGGCGAACCCGGCTATTACCTCTCGTCGGCGCTGGCCGCCGACGGCGAAATCCTCGGCGTGGCGGTGATCAAGGTCGGGCTGGAAAGTCTGGAAAAATCCTGGTCGACCGTGGAAGCGCCGGTCCTGGTCGGCGACGAGAACGGGGTGGTGATCCTCTCCTCGGTCGCCGACTGGAAATTCACCACGCTGCGCCCGCTCGACGACGAGACGCGCAAGGCCTTCGACCACACCCAGCAATACAACCGCCGGGCGCTGCAGCCGCTGGGGATCAAGGACCTCGCCGCGCTCGACCACGGCGCCCGGCTGGTGCGGATCGCCCGCGAATGGCCGGAGATGGCCACGGTCTACCCGGTAGTCGGGCGGTTTTTGACCCAATCGCGGCCGCTGCCGGGCACGCCGTGGACGCTGACGGTGTTTTCCCATCTCGAACAGGTCGACGATCTGGCGCAGAGCCGTGCCGCGCTGGCGGCGATTGCCGCCGCCTGCCTGTGCATGCTCGGCGCCATCGTCAACGAACGCCGCCGCCACCTGCGCGACCGGCTGGCGGCGCGCGAGGCGCTGCAGAAAGCGCACGACGAACTCGAACGCAAGGTCGAGGAACGCACCGCCGACCTGTCCACCGCCAACCAGCAATTGCAAGACGAAATCGCCGAACGCATCCGCGCTGAACGAACCTTGCGCGCCGCCCAGGACGAACTGGTGCAGGCCGGCAAGCTGGCGGTGATCGGCCAGCTGTCGACCGGCATCGCGCACGAACTCAACCAGCCGCTGGCGGCGCTGCGCACGCTGTCGGGCAATACCGGCCGCTTCCTCGAACGCGGCGACCTCGACACCGCCCGTACCAACCTCGGCCGCATCGCCGACCTGGTCGACCGGATGGGCCGGATCACCGGCCAGTTGCGCAATTTCGCCCGCAAGTCCGACGGCCAGTCGGCGCCGGTGCCGCTCTGCCATGCCGTCGATAATGCGCTGGGCCTGCTTGAAGCGCGGCTGCGCCGCGCCGGCGCGGTGGTCGAACGCAGCTGCCCGGCCGATGAACCGGTCGCGCTATGCGACGCCAACCGCCTCGAACAGGTGCTGATCAACCTGATCGGCAACGCCCTCGACGCGATGGCCGGGCAAGCCGCGCCACGCATCGAACTGAGCTGGGACAGCGCCGCCGGCCGCATCCGCCTGGCCGTCCGCGACCACGGCCCCGGCCTCAGTGCCGAGGCCGAACAACACCTGTTCGAACCCTTCTTCACCACCAAGCCGGCCGGCGACGGCCTCGGCCTCGGCCTGGCGATCTCGGCCGGCATCCTCCGCGATTTCGGCGGCAGCCTGCACGGCGCCAACCATCCCGACGGCGGCGCCGTCTTCACCCTGGAACTCCCCCGCCATGAGCGATAAGCTGAAGATCCTGATCATCGAAGACGACCCCGACGTCGCGCTCGGCTGCGAGCAGGCGCTGCAACTCGAAGGCTTCGCCACCGACTGCGCCGGCAGCGCCGAGCAGGGCCGCCGCCGGATCGGCGCCGACTTCCCCGGCATCGTGGTCAGCGACATCCGCCTGCCCGGCCAGGACGGGATGAGCCTGCAACGCGAACTGCAGGCGCTCGACCCGGAACTGCCGGTGATCCTGATCACCGGCCACGGCGACATTTCGATGGCGGTGCAGGCGATGAAGGACGGCGCCTACGATTTCCTGCAAAAGCCCTTTGCCCCGGAAGAACTGGTCGACGTCGTCCGCCGCGCGCTGGACAAACGGCGGCTGGTACTCGAAGTGCGCGCCCTGCGCCGGCAGCTGGAACAACGCGACCTGGTCGCCGCGCGGCTGATCGGCAACTCGCCGGGCATGGTCCGTGTGCGCGGCCTGATCGGCGCGCTGGCCAACAGCGCCGCCGACGTGCTGATCCACGGCGAAACCGGCACCGGCAAGGAACTGGTTGCCCGCTGTCTGCACGACGCCAGCCCGCGCCGTAAAGGCAATTTCGTCGCCATCAACTGCGGCGGCCTGCCGGAAACCCTGTTCGACAGCGAGATTTTCGGCCACGAAGCCGGCGCTTACACCGGCGCCGGCAAACGCCGCATCGGCAAGATCGAGCACGCCAACGGCGGCACCCTGTTCCTCGACGAAATCGAAACCATGCCGCTGCCGATGCAGATCAAGCTGCTGCGCGTGCTGCAGGAAAGAACCCTGGAACGGCTCGGCTCGAACACCAGCATTCCGATCGACATCCGCATCGTCGCGGCGACCAAGGAAGACCTGCTCGGCCTCGCCGACCAGGGCAAATTCCGCGCCGACCTCTATTACCGGCTCTCGGTCGCTACCTTGCCGTTGCCGCCGCTGCGCGAACGCCGCGAAGACATTCCGCTGCTGTTCGAACATTTTCTGCTACAGGCCGCCGCCCGCCACGAGCGCCCGGAACCGGCGACCACGCCGGGCCGGCTGCAGCAACTGGTCGGCTACCAGTGGCCGGGCAATGTGCGCGAACTGCGCAACGTCGCCGACCGCTGCGTGCTCGGCATCGAAGCCGGCTCGCCGCCTTTCGGCCAGCCGCAGGGCGATGCCCCGCGCCCGCTCGCCGAAACCGTCGAAGCCTTCGAACGCGCGCTGATCGCCGATGCGCTGCGCCGCCACGGCACCCTCGCCCGCACCGCCGAAGCCCTGGCCGTGGCCAAGACCACGCTACACGACAAGATCCGCAAGTACGGGCTGGGGGAGTAAGCGGCCCCGCAAGCGGCGCTCCGTTTTTTACCCCGATTCACGGTCGACCGTGGGCGGCAGTAAAAACCACCCACTCCGCGCTCCCGCCAGGCCCCCTACTCCCCTTCTTCCGCGCCGCGTCCGAAGCGGAATTCAGTAATCATGTTCTGGTCGGTAACCACCTGCAGCGGTCGGGGGTAGATTCTGGCGATCTGCTGCAACTGGATGAACTTGATCCCGGCCAGTTTGGCCAGTGCCTGATTGTTCTCGCGGGTATCGGCGAACAAAGGCACCCCGCGATCGTTGAATTTCTTCAGTCGTTGCGGCAATTGCGGCAGTTCTTCGCGGAAATCGTGCTTACCCGCATAAACAAAATTCCGGAACATGTAGGCATGTGGAAAAACGCTGGCAGCGGTGAGAAAGGCATCGTAAGAATCGGTGGTATTGAAGGCCAGAATACCTCCCGGGGCCAGCGCGTCGTGCATCAGGCGCTGCATTTCGACTGAAAGCAGGTTGGTGATATTGGCCCGCCAATGGAAGGTGGTGTTCATCACGATCAGGTCGAACTGCGCATGACTGCGACGCAACCAGCGGCGTCCATCGTCGATGTGCAGATGCAGGCGCGGATCATCAAGCAGGGGCGAAAGCTGCGGATAAGCGCGAATCATCTCGACGTAAGCAGGATTGATCTCGACTACGTCGATCCTTTCGACACCGGGCATCATGCCGATGATCCGGGTCCATGCGCCCGACGACAAGCCGATCACCAGTACCCGCTTCGGCGCCGGATGCAAGCCATAGAGCAGATAGGCCCGGTCGATCATGTTGCTGTTGCGGAGCAGGTCGATATTGGTTTTACCGTCATAGACGTTGCCACCGAGCACACTATCGTCATCGCCTGGCTGCGACACCGAATGAACCACGCCATGACGGTTTTCGATCAGCAGGTGGAGCTGGCCGGTGCCAACCCGTGCCAGCTGCTGCATCAGTCCGGCGCCAACCGGCCACAGCAGCGGCAGCACCAACAGGCCAGCCAAAGCCACGGTAAAGCCATAGCGCCCAGCTGCACGGGCTTCGCCTTTGACACTGACGAACAAGGGCGGCAAGGCGCACAAGAAGCAGAGCAAGGCCAGCACGTGCAGACTGCTTCCCGAGGAAAAATGCTCAAGCAGGAACAAGCCAGTCAGCAGCGGCCCCAGGGTCGCGCCCAGAATGTTGCAGAAATAGGTGCGCGAAACTGAACGCCCAAGGCGCTCGCCCGGCAAGGAACCCAGGTGGTGCACGATCGGGAACAGCGTTCCCTTGACCGCCGCACCAAGCAGGATCAGCACCAACAGCAGGAAATTGGTCCAGGGCCGGCCATCGGCTCCGACAATCAACGACGGCAGCGCGAGCAAGAGCAGGCCGGCCAGCAGCAGCAACCACGCCGCCGTTGCCGGCGTTGCCCGCCCACGCTCGGATAGCCGCTTGCCGATCAAGGCCCCGAGCGCGATACCACCGAGAAAACCCGCCAGTACCATCGCAAAGGCCCGCGGCGTGCTTTCAAAAATAAAACCGACAATGCGCACCCAGAGAATTTCCTCGGAGAGGCTGATGAAGCCGGCACAAAAAGAAAGAAACCAGGCCAGCCGGGTCATTTCTCGGCTCCTTGCAAACTCAGACCGACAGCGGCAGCAACACCGAAATTGATCGCCGCCGCCAACTGGATCACTCGATCCAGTTCCATCCAGTGAAACAGCCAGAATGCGGTCAGGCTGCAGCCAAGCATTGCCCCGAGCGTATTCAGGGCATAAAGATGTCCGGTGGCCGCACCGACATTACGCCAGACGCGCACCAGATGCGCGATCAGCACCGGCAACGTCGCCCCCATGAAAAAAGTCGGGATCAGCATCAGCAGGAAATTGGCCAGGCCGGAAACGGCAAACGACGCGTCGGATAACCACAGCCCCAACGCCCGGATCAGAAAGGGGCTGACCAGACCGAAGAGGCCGATCACCACTTCGCACAGGACAAAAAACTTCAGGGTCGCGGCAGGAAAGCGGTCGCCCAGCCAGCCCCCGGCCAGCGCCCCGAGACCAAGACCGAGCATGAAGGTCGAGACGATGATGCAGACCGAGATCAGATCGACCCCGAAGTTGGCAAACAACAAGCGCTGCCACGCCACCTGGTAAATCAGCCCGGCGGCACCGGAACAGAGGAAGGCCAGGCCGATCAAGGCAAAGTTCTGCTGGGAGATTGAACGATCAGTCATCGTGGCATAAGCAGTCTAGCGGACGCTCTTTTCAATCACCCGGCAGGCACCTAGCGGAGTGACTTGGTCAAAATTCGGGATGCTCCATACCGGCCGGGGATGGTAATGCCATGCCTGACCAAACCAGCTTCTGGCCGGATCAAGCCCGGCATAATCAATACCTGCAACGTCAATCAGGGAATGAAAGACATCCAGCAAATGTAGTGGCTGGTTCTTTCTGACCTGAATCCGCTCGGCCAAGCCAGGCAAATTCTTTTCGAGTTTCGGCGATGTCCACACCAGTCCGGCCGTGCGATAGTTATCCACCGTACTATGACCGTGACCATATTTGGTGCACCCGAGATCGGGGAGATTCTCTCCATGATCTGAAACATAGACAAGAGAAACGGCCTGTTTCAGGGAGTCAAGACGGGAGATGATTTTTGCCAGCACGAAATCGGTGTACAAAACACTGTTATCGTATTCATTATGAATTGGCGAAAACCCGCCTATTTTATTGTCCAGCCCATCGCTACCAGAAAAAACAGAAAATTCGGCCGGATAACGATTTGAATAATCCGCATGGCTACCCAGCAGATGAATCACCACCAACTTTCTTTTTTCCGGGCGGCTCAGCAACACCTTTTCCAATGCCGGCACAACATGCCCATCGTGCTCTGCAGACTGCGTATAGTCCGCTGCATTGAGGAAATGACGGTACTCAGCCCTCTCGGCATGCAGTACGATCGTTGAATCATGCATCCCCAGAGGCGACTGGTTTGAGAGCCAGTGAGTCTCCCAACCTGCGGCACGAAAGACGTCCAATACCGAGGGAACTGACATGGGGGGCAAGCCCTGTTCATCAAGGACCCCGGTTAATAAGCTGGGCACAGAAAGCCTGGTGGTTGGCCACGCTGTCAGCAAATCGCTCAAGCTGGCCGCTGCACCGATTTTTTCAATTTCAGGCGTTGTTTGCCGAGCATATCCATTGGCGTGCCAATGTTTCGGGTTGGCCGACTCGCCGATGACCAGCACCACCAATTCGCTCGAGTTCTCTCTTGCAGTCTGCGCATTGATATTGATTTTTTTGAAGCTTTCACGCGCAGCATCCAATCGTTTCTGCTCGGCGAAATAAGTACCCAGCCGAAACGGAACCCCAAGAGGGAAGCTGGGCGTCACGACCTTATCCATGCCAAAAGTTACATCTTTAAGCAAAGATAAAGTACTGACCGATTGCTCTCCGCGCGCATTGCTTGCTTCGGGCACGACTTCTGACTCCAGGCTTAGCTCAGCCAATGCCATACTGGCGAAAGGAATCAGCATTCCTGCCCCGAGTAAACGCCACATCCGGTGAGGGCGGCAGAATTGGCGAAACGCAATTCGCCGGAATTCGCAGAAAAAGGCAATCCCGATAGCCACTCCGCTCCCGAGCAACAATAAGCCTTTGGCATACCCAAGGTACTCACTCGCCTCGACGAAGTTGGTTTCGCCAATCACCGCCAGCACGTGCGCCGAAGAAGGGGATGCATAGCGCCAGATATAGTAAGACTCGAATGGCACCAACAATGCGAACGGGAGACCGAGCAGCAGCAGCACCCCCAGCCGCCGCTGAGTCCACGCGAACACCCCAAAAAACATGCATAGCGTCAGCGCCAGTCCATACTGGAATGCGTGCATGCGGTCCTCTGCCAAACATAGCCAGAGCACATCCGGCACCAACAAAACCGCCAGCAGGATCAATGGCCGCGCCACAAAAGCCCCTGTCATAAAAATCAAGTCGGCAAAAAAAAGGTTGGCCATGGTGGCCAACCTTTTCGGAATCAACGAGCGATTGACTTAGCTACCCAGCGAGCAAGAGCCAGCATCGTAATTGCAGGTCACCGTCTTCACGCCACGGGAAGCCTTGAAGGTAGCGGTACCGGTGGCCAGCGCGGTCGGCAGGGTGCCGGAACCATTACAAGCGGCCAGGGCGGTGGTGGACAGCAAGCCGGTATCGTTATTGGCGTTGGCAGCGGCCATGCCACGGGCGACGGCAGTCGCTTCAGCCAGACAGGCGGCGTCGGCGGACTTTTCGGTGTAGCTCTTGTACTGCGGCAGAGCCACGGCAGCCAGAATACCGATGATGGCGACGACGATCATCAGTTCGATCAGGGTGAAACCTTGTTGTGCGCTTTTCATTTCAGACTCCTTGAGTGGTGAGTGAGACGGGAACCTGTTTGGCCCGACGTATTACCTTAGGCAGATTCCGTGCCATGTCAAAAATAACAAATTTACTGAAAGAAACAAGGCAATCGCCCCCAGAACCGGCTACAGCAAGGTTTTGGCACAAGCAAGGCTGTGCCATGCCTGCCAATTTGCGTCACAATGTCACATCCTCCGACGCTGGCTGGAGGAGTTTCTCTCACTCTGACCACCACCCTGCTGATGCCCCTACCCTCTCCTGCCCTGCTCAGTCTGGACGCTGCGCTGGCGCTGACCGGCCTGAGCAAACGCACCCTGTGGCGACGGATTGCCGAGGGCGGGCTGCGCAAGCAGGAAGCCGAGGGTAGCAAACAAGCCACTGCGCTGGTTCTTGACGACGTTTTGCTTCTGGCCGGGCTGATGCTGGATGCCGAGAATTATGCCTTGCTGCAGCTTGCCGACGCAGGCGATGCCACCGCCCAGACCGAGATTGGCCAGTCCCTGCTGCAGCGGCAACGGTACGCTGCAGCAGTCTACTGGCTGACCCGGGCGGCAGAACAGGGCGCCGCCGACGCGATGCAATGCCTGGGGCACTGCCATGCGACCGGCCAGGGCCTGCCGCGCGACGGGCACCTGGCCCTGATGTGGATTGCCAAGGCAGCGGCGGCGGGGCATCCGATTGCCCGGCGGCAGATCGCTGGCCTCTGCCCGCCCTCCCGGCACGACTGAAGTCGGCCGATCGGCCGACGCTGCCTAAAAATGCGGCACTCCCACGGTCGACCGTGAAAAACCGCAAAATTCACTTGCGCGTGACCAGCAACACCCCGGCAACCACCAGCGCGGCACCGCCCAATTGGTGCAGGGAAAGCGGTTCGTCGAGCAAGGTCCAGCTGAAGAACAGGGTCAGCATCGGCCCCAGGGTGCCAATCAATACGGTGCGGGCCGAACCGATGCGACGGATCGCCGCCGACTGCCAGAATACCGGCAGCACGGTCGAGAACAAGGCCATTCCGGCGCCATAGGCGTACACCGGCCACGGCTGAATCAGCGCGGCAAGCGGTTCGCTGAGCAGGAAGTGAAGCTGCGCGGCGGCCGTCGACACCAGCAATCCGAGCGCCGAAAAGCGGGCCGAGCCGATGCGGTGCACCGCCACCTCGGCGCCGGCGCTGTAGCACGCGTAGGTCAGCGCCGAGCCAAAGACGAAGGCGGCGCCGATCAGCACGCTGCGGGTATCGCCGGCCAGTTGCAGATCATGGGCAAAGGCCAGCCCGATCCCGGCGTAAGAGAGCAGCAGCGCCGGAATCAGCCGCCGGTCGAAACGCTTGCCGAGGAAAAGCACGCCAACAACGATGGTCAACGTCGGGTAGGTAAACAGAATCAGCCGCTCGAGCCCGGCCGAGATGTACTGCAGACCGAGGAAATCGAGCATGCTCGAGGCGTAGTAGCCAAGCAGGCCAAGTACCACCAGCAAGCTCCAGTCGCGCCGGCTGAGCGGCTCGCCACTGCGCAGCGCCGCCAGCCCGGCGACCAGGAAAAAGGGCAGCGACAGCGCCATGCGCAGCGCCAGCAGGGTGATCGCCTCGACCGGCGCCGCAGCGTAGGCGAGCTTGACGAAAATCGCCTTGAGCGAGAAACCAAAGGCAGCGAGCAGCGCCAGCGCAATGCCGAGACGTTCGGCAGACCAGTTCTTCCAGGGCATTGGTGATTTTCCTTGAGCAGCACGGCGACTGAGCATTGGCCGTACCCGAATGATGCAAGCTGCGATAGCGGCTTACAATTGGCCTTTCCCCACGCAAGCATTCGTCGCAGACGAATGCTGATCACCATGTACTACGACCTGACCGACCTCCGCGTATTTGTCGCCATCGCCGAATGCCAGAATCTGACTCGCGGCGCCGAGCGCGCGCACCTGGCGCCGTCGTCGGCCAGCCACCGCATCCGCCTGCTCGAAGAGAGCATCGGCACGCCGCTGCTGCTGCGCCAGGCGCGCGGGGTGAGCCTGACCCGCGCCGGCGAAGCCCTGCTCCGCCACGCTCGCCAGGTCTTCGCGCAGCTGGAACAGATGCACGCCGACCTCGCCCCCTTTGCCGCCGGCGTGCGCGGCCACGTCAGCCTGTGGGCCAACACCCACGCCACCCACAGCTTCCTGCCCGACGACCTGGCCGGCTTCCTGCGCCGGCAGCCGCAGGTCAGCGTCACGCTGGAAGAGCGCACCAGCCCGGAAATCGTACTCGCAGTCGCACGCGGCGAAGTCGAAGTCGGCGTCGTCGCCGAGCGGGTCGAAGGCGCCGATGTCGAATTGCTGCCTTACCGCGCCGACCGCCTGGTACTGATCGCGCCACCCGGCCACCCACTCGCCGGCCAGCGCAACACCACCTTTGCCGAAGTCCTCGACCAACCCTTCGTGATGCTGCACGCCGGTTCGGCGATCCACACCTTCACCATGAACGCGGCCGCCGCACTCGGCCGCCACCTCGACGTACGGATTCAGGTGCGCAGCTTCGAGGCGGTCTGCCGCATGGTCGCCGCCGGCGTCGGCCTCGGCATGGTGCCGAAAAGCGCAGTCTCCGCCGGCACATCTGCCGTACCGGCCGTAGTCGAACTCGACGAAGCTTGGGCGCAACGCGATCTGCAGGTCTGCGTGCGCAAGCGCGAACTGCTCTCCGGCTTCGCCCTGGCGCTGGTTGACAGCCTGCTCGCCTCGGGTGCGCGGGCTACAATGGGCGCTTAAGCGGCCCGCCGCAGAATTTTCGCCTATTCAACGAGTTGACCGTGACAACCAGCATTTTTGCCCAGTTCCCCCGCCTGCGAAGGCATGCTCCTCTGGCCACATCGCACCCCACTGCCGGTCCCCGTCCGGGTCGCTGGCTGTATGCGCTGCTACTGGGGATGGGCGTGCTGGCCATGCAATCAGCCGGGGCCAACTGCCGCATTGCCTACGACCTCGGCTCATCGGGGATTCGCGCCGGCAGCTCAGACGGTGGCGACAACCCGAAACGCGAACTGCCGGCACTGACCCGCCTGTGGGCCGGCGACGGGATCGACGCGATCGGCAGCGACACCGCGCACACCCTGCGCCAATTACGCGCTCAATTGCCGCTACCCGCCAACTGCGCCCAACTCGGCGCCGGGTATTCGGCCTGGCGCCTCGCCTACCAGCGCGACCCGGCGGCCACGGTCGCGGCGCTTGCCGCCATCCGCGCCAACAGCGGCGTTGCCATCCTGATTGCTCCGCAGGACCTCGAAGGACGCTATGGTTATGCTGGAGCCCGGCAACTGCTTGGTGAACGACTGCAGAGCAGCCACATACTCGACCTCGGCGGCGGCAGCCTGCAATTGGCCGGCGCCAAAGGGAGCTATGGCGATGCCCTCGGGCAAAAGGCCTGGCAAAAGGCGCTATGCGCCGCCCTGCGTCCCGGCCAGCCGCTACCCTGTACGCTGGTGCCGCTGGCCGACGCCGAACTGGACCGCGCACGCGCCCTGCGCGATGCAAAGCTGGCGCCACTGGTCGGCGCCTTGCCCCCCCCCGTCACCCTGACCGCAATCAGCCGCCCGCTCAGTCGCGGCGTATTGCCGGCACTGCAAAAACTGCTGGCAACGCCGCCCGACGCGGCGCCGGAAATCACCCGCGGCGAATTGCGCGCCGCCATCGGCCGCCTGGCTCCGCTCACTGCCGAGGCTGCTGCCACTGCCACCGGCAGCCCGGCCGGTCACCTGCCCTATCTGCTTTCCGATCTGCTGCTGGTCGAAGGCCTCCTCCAGGCCACCGGTGCTGCCCGCCTGCAGGTTGCCGAAATCGATCTCAGCAACGTTCCCGGCCTGCTCGCCGACCCGCAAGCCTGGCGCTGGCAGGAGGCAGCGGCCTACGCCTGCTACCTGCACCGCCTGGAACGCGACGGCCCGGCGGCTGCCTACGCCGGCGACCCGGCAAGTTGCGCAGCGGCCAGATAAGCAGAACAATTTTCCTCGCGCGCACCAGTCGACCGTGAATGGCAGCGCACTGCGACGATCAGGCCGCCGGAACACCACCAGCCAGTATCAATCTGCGGCCCCAGGCGGTGGCCGGAGCCCGGCAGCGGATTATCCAGCCAGATACCGCAACCGCGCGGCGGCTCCTGCTTGATCCCGGCCAAAGCACTGCACCGCCGCCCCTGCTAACATTCGCGCATGAGCCGCTACCGGGAACTTGCCGAACAGACCGAGAAACTGATCCTGGGCGGCATCCTGCGCCCCGGCGAACGGCTGGCTTCGGTGCGGCAGGCTTGCCGCATCCACAAGATCAGCCCGATCACGGTCACCCAGGCCTACCACCTGCTGGAAAGCCGCAGCCTGATCGAAGCGCGCCCCAAGTCGGGCTATTTTGTCCGCGCCCGCCTCGGCCAGTCGCTGCCGGAGCCCGAGATGAGCCACCCGGTCGGTGGTTCGACCCAGCTCCAGGTCAGCGATTTCATCTTCCAGATTCTCGACAGCGTCCGCGATCCCGCAGTCGTCCCGCTCGGCTCCAGCTTTCCCAGCCCCTTTCTCTACCCGCTCGCCAAGCTCGGTCGCTTTCTCGCCGCTGCCGCACGCAAGTTCGACCCGCTGGCAACCGTCACCGACCTGCCGCCGGGCAACGAGGAACTGCGCCGGCAAATTGCCTTGCGCTACCTGGCGCAGGGGGCCACGGTCTCGCCGCAGGAAATCGTCATCACCTCCGGCGCAATGGAAGGGCTCAACCTCTGCCTGCAGGCGGTGACCCAGCCGGGCGACCTGATCGCCATCGAATCGCCGACCTTCTATGCCGGTTTGCAAGCCAGCGAGCGGCTCGGTCTCAAGGTCATCGAGATCCCCAGCCACCCGCGCGGTGGCGTCAGCCTGAGCGCCCTAGAGGACGCCTTGCAGCACCATCCGATCAAGGCCTGCCTGTTCATGCTCAACTTCGCCAACCCGACCGGTAGTTGCGTCGCGGACGAGAACAAGCAGGCCCTGCTCGAATTGCTCAGGCGCCACGACGTGCCGCTGATCGAGGACGACGTCTATGGCGAACTGTATTTCGGCGCAGCGGCCCCGCTCTGCAGCAAGGCCGAGGACAAGAGCGGGCTGGTCATGCACGTTTCCTCGTTTTCCAAGTGCCTGGCGCCGGGCTACCGGATCGGCTGGGTCGCCGCCGGCCGCTACGCGCAACGCATCCAGCGGCAAAAACTCTCGCTCAGCCTGGCGACGACGATCCCGGTGCAGATCGCGCTGGCCGACTACCTCAAGCAAGGCGGCTTCGAAAACCACTTGCGCCACCTGCGCCAGACCCTGGCCGGGCAGGAAGCCCAGCTGGTCCAGGCCATCGAACGCCATTTCCCGCCCGGCACCAAGCTGGCGCGCCCACGCGGCGGCTATTTCCTGTGGCTGGAACTGCCGCCCCGGGTAGACACCCTGTTGCTGCAGCAACAGGCGCTGGCGCGCGGCATCAGCATCGCACCGGGGCCGATTTTCTCGGCCAAGCGGGAGTTCGGCCACCACCTGCGGCTCAACTTCGGCCACCCAGACTCGCCGCGCCTGGAAGCGGCGCTGGCGACGCTCGGCGAGTTGATCGCCGGCCAGCTATAGCGTCGCCCAACGCGCCAGCTGGGCGCCGAAATAGGCAAGCCCGAGCAGGGCCAGCGGCGTCACCGCGACGAAGCCGTTAAGCACGCGGCGGATGAAAGGATGGCAGGACCCGACCTCGATGAAGTGGCGGGCGACCACGCGGCCCTTGAGCCAGACCAAGGCGGCGACCAGCAACTGCAGCCAGGGCGTGCCGTGGAACCACTGGCCGAGGCCCAGGCTGAGCAGGGTGAGGACGACCAGCCCCAGCCAGGCATCGGTCAACGCACCGAGTTCCCCCGGCGTCTTTTTCTCGGCGATATTCATGATCACACCAGCACGTAGAAGAAGGAGAAGAGCACCAGCCAGATGATGTCGGTGGCGTGCCAGTAGCTGGCCAGGGCTTCCAGGCCGCTGTAGTCGTCGACCGTGTAAGCGCCGCCCAGATGCCGCGCCAGAACCCAGAGCATGCCGAGGATGCCCCACACCGCATGCACCAGGTGATTGAGCGTCAGGTAGTAGTAGACGGTGAAGAAGATGCCGGAATCGCCGGTGATGCCGTGCGCCAGGTTCCACTGGAATTCGAAATACTTGGCCAGCGGATAGCCCAGGGCCAGCAGCAGCCCGGCGCCCAACCAGCCGAGCGAAGCCCGGCGGCGGCCGGCGCGCAAGGTGGCGACCGCGCAGGCGATGCAGTAGCTGCTGCTCACCATCAGCAAGGTGATCGTCGTGCCCGCCAGCCGCGAAAGCTGCTCGCCGCCCTGCGCAAAGGCCTCGGGAAAATGCGCGCGGGAAATGAAATAGACGACGAACAGCACCAGGAATTCGACGAACTCGCAGGTAATCCCGACCCAGATTCCCTTGTTGCCCGGGATTCGCCATCCGCCGGGCGTTTCCGCCAGCGGTTCCCGATTGGAAATTGCCACAGCACTCATTGATGCCCCCTCGCTTGAATGGATTGCAGCATTCTGAGCGGGGGCGAAAAACATCACAGATACAGCCAAAGCGATTTCCAATCCGCACAGTGATCGCTTGACGGAAAAACCTGCGGCCGAATCTGTGCCCATATAAAACAACAAAATCTGAATCTGTTTCCATTTGCCGCCGGGTGCTCTACTCCCAGTCGCTCTGGGGAATCCCCCCCACGGCACCGCGACAGGAGGGAAGCGACGATGAACACACCGGGCAACAAGGTCAGGGAGGCCAAACTCGAGCTGTACCGGAAGAAAGGAAAGATTCACGCCAAGGCAACTGCGGGAAGGTTCAACCGCCTGCGCTGGGCGCTGGTCTGGCTGACCCAGCTGGTTTTCTTCGGTGGCTGCTGGCTGAGCTGGGAGGTCGGCGACAGCAGCCGCCAGGCCATCCTGTTCGACATCGCCCACGAAAAGTTCTACCTGCTGGGCTGGGTCTTCTGGCCGCAGGATGCGCTGCTGCTGGCCTTCGCCCTGATCCTGGCGGCGACGGCGCTGTTCCTGGTGACGGCGCTGGCCGGACGCCTGTTCTGCGGCTTCGTCTGTCCGCAGACGGTCTATACCGCGATCTTCACCTGGATCGAGGCCAAGATCGAGGGCGATCACCTGGCGCGACTGAAGCTCGACCAGAGCCCCTGGAGCGGCCGCAAGCTGGCGCTCAAGGCGAGCAAGCACGGTTTGTGGCTGCTCTTCTCGGCCTGGACGGCAATCAGCTTCGTCGGCTATTTCACGCCGATCCGTAGCCTGCTGCCCAGCCTGGCGGCTTGGCAGATCGGCCCATGGGAGGGCTTCTGGCTGATTTTCTACGGCGCCTTCACCTACGTCCAGGCCGGCCTGGCGCGCGAAGCCGTGTGTCAGCACATGTGCCCGTACTCGCGCTTCCAGGGCGTGATGTTCGATGCGGCGACCCGCAACGTCGCTTACGACCGCAGCCGCGGCGAGCCGCGCAATCCCCGCCGGCAGGCGGAAACGACAGGCGATTGCGTCGACTGCGGAATTTGCGTCCAGGTCTGCCCGACCGGCATCGACATCCGCGACGGCCTGCAATACCAGTGCATCAACTGCGGCCTGTGCATCGACGCCTGCGACCGGGTGATGCACAAACTGGCGCTGCCGAGCGGCCTGATCCGCTTCATGTCCGAGCGGGAAGCGGCGGGCCAGCCCCAACCCGCCGGCTGGTCCGGACGGCCGCGCGTCGCGGTCTACAGCGGCCTGCTGCTAGTCTTTTCGCTGCTCGGCGCCTGGACCCTGGCCGAGCGCCCACTGTTACTGGCTGACGTTCTGCGCGACCGGGGCGCCCTGCTGCGGGAAACCGCCGACGGCAAGATTGAGAATTCCTACACCCTGAAGCTGATGAACCTCGCCGAAACGCCACGCAACGTCACCGTCGCCGCTGAAGGCCTGCCCGGGATCGAGATCGTCGGCGACCGCCAATTCATGCTCGCCGCCGGGAGCATCCGCCCGCTTCCGATCACCGTCGCAATGCCCGGCAATAGCGGGATCAGCGGCATTCAGCCGATCCGCTTCCGAATCACGGCAAGCGACGAACCGGCCAGCGCGGTACTGGAAAAAAGCAGCTTCGTGCTGCCTTGACCGACACTGACCGCGACCACGGGTTGCCGCAAGCGGGCAACAGTCGCCGCGCCGCTCAGCCGGCGATCTGCATCAGCGGCCAGCGCGGCAGCACGGCGAACTCGCCGGCCGGCTTGCTCGGCGTGCCGGACTGCAGGCGCAAACAGCCGGCGAGCGCGATCATCGCCCCGTTGTCGGTACAGAACTCCAGTTCCGGGTAATAGACGCGGAAGCGCTTGCGCCGTGCTTCGTCGTCAAGGGTGGCGCGCAACTGTTTGTTGGCGCCGACGCCGCCGGCCACCACCAACTGTTTCAGGCCGGTCTGCTTGAGCGCCTTCAGCGCCTTTTTCGCCAGCACCTCGACGATGGCTTCCTGAAACGCCCGTGCCGCATCGGCCTTGAATTCATCAGCAAGGTGCTCGCCCTGTTCGCGGACCAGGGTCAGCACCGCCGTCTTCAGACCGGAGAAGCTGAAATTGAGGTCGCCGGAATGCAGCATCGGGCGCGGCAACTCATACACGCCCGGCCGCCCTTGCTCAGCCAGTTTCGAGAGCAGGGCACCGCCGGGATACGGCAAGCCGAGCAGTTTGGCCGATTTGTCAAAGGCTTCGCCGGCGGCGTCGTCGAGGGTTTCGCCGAGCAAGGTGTATTCACCGACGCCGGTCACCTGCATCAATTGCGTGTGGCCACCTGAAACCAGCAGGGCGACAAAAGGAAAGGTCGGCGGATCAGCCGAGAGCAGCGGCGACAACAGATGCCCTTCGAGGTGATGCACCGGAATCGTCGGCTTGTCGAGCGCCAGCGCCAGTGCCTCGGCAAAGGCCGAGCCAACGAGCAGCGCGCCGGAAAGGCCGGGACCACGGGTATAGGCAACAGCATCGATGTCGGCCAGCGATTTTTGCGCTTTTTCGAGGGTCGACCGTAGCAGCGGCACCACCCGCCGCACGTGATCGCGCGAAGCCAGTTCGGGAACCACGCCACCGTACTCGGCGTGCATCGCCACCTGCGAATGCAGGGCGTGCGAGAGGAGGCCGGCAGCGCTGTCGTAGAGCGCAATACCGGTTTCGTCGCAGGAGGATTCAATACCTAGGATCAGCATGGCGCACATTTTAACACTTGGAAGAACAAGGGTTTTTCAATATACTGCTCGGCTTTCCGCGATTTCGTGGAACAAAAATTGTGCGCACTGCCCAAACCCGGCGCCAGATCATTGGTGATGACTGGCCCAGCCGCAGGCGCAACCCAGGAAGGAGGTGAAAATAAATGCCGAACATTCGCGTCAAAGAAAACGAGCCGTTCGAAGTGGCCATGCGTCGCTTCAAGCGCACCGTTGAAAAGACCGGTCTGCTGACCGAGCTGCGCGCCCGTGAGTTTTACGAAAAGCCCACCGCCGAGCGCAAGCGCAAGGCTGCCGCTGCCGTGAAGCGCACTCTCAAGCGCCTCCGTAGCCTGACCCTCCCGCCGAAACTGTACTAATCCTACGCTTCGTCACCAAAAGGCCGCCCGCTCACCAGCCGGCGGCTTTTTTTCTTAAAGCCACTGCCCCCTCTTGATCCTTGATCCTTGATCCTTGATCCTTGATCCTTGATCCTTGATCCTTGATCCTTGATCCTTGATCCTTGATCCTTGATCCTGCCACCACCGCTCACCGCCCGACCATGACTCTCAAAGCTCGCATTACCGACGACATGAAGGCCGCCATGAAGGCCAAGGAAACCGGCCGCCTTGCCACCATCCGCCTGCTGCTGGCCGCAATCAAGCAGAAGGAAGTCGATGAGCGCATCGAACTCGACGACACCGCTGTTAACGCCGTGATCGAGAAGCTGGTCAAGCAGCGCAAGGACTCGGTCAGCCAATACGAAGCCGCCGGCCGTCAGGATCTGGCTGATGTCGAAAAGGCTGAAATCACCGTCCTTTCCGCCTATCTGCCCGAAAAAATGAGCAGCGAGGAGATCGCCGCTGCAGTTGCCGCCGCCAAGGCCGAAACCGGCGCCGCCGGCCCCGCCGACATGGGCAAGCTGATGACTGCCCTCAAGCCGCTGCTGGCCGGCAAGGCCGACATGGCCGAGGTCTCAAAACAGGTCAAGGCAGCACTGGGTTAACAGCCCAGACCCTTGGGAACGGGAGCCCTTGCCCCCCGTTCCCGCGGACAGAACCCCAGAACAATGATCCCCGAATCCTTCATCCAGGATTTGCTCGCCCGGGTCGACATCGTCGACCTGATCGACAGCTACGTGCCGCTGAAGAAATCGGGGGCGAATTACTTCGCCTGCTGCCCCTTTCATAGCGAAAAATCGCCCTCATTCTCGGTCAGCCCGAGCAAGCAGTTCTACCACTGCTTCAGTTGCGGCGCCCACGGCACAGCCATCGGCTTTGTCATGGAATACCAGGGCATGGGCTTCATTGACGCAGTGCGCGAACTCGCCGGCCGCGCCGGGGTGCAAGTGCCCGACGACAAGGACTATTCGCCGCAGCAACAAGGCCGCACCCGCAGCCTGATCGAAATCATGGCCCGCGCTGCGCAGTACTACAAGGAACAACTGAAACGCTCACCGCGCGCCATCGAGTACTGCAAGAAACGCGGCCTGAGCGGCGAGATCGCCGCCCGTTACGGCATGGGCTACGCACCTGATGGCTGGAACAACCTGAAAAGCATCTTCCCCGACTACGACGGTGAAGCACTCAAAGAGGCGGGACTGGTCATCGACAACGACAACGGCCGCCGCTATGACCGTTTCCGCGACCGCCTGATGATTCCGATCATCAACGCCAAGGGCGACATCATCGCCTTCGGCGGCCGGATCATCGAGCAGCAAAGCGACAAGGACGGCCCCAAGTACCTGAATTCGCCGGAAACCCCGCTTTTCGAAAAAGGTCGCGAACTGTTCGGCCTGCCGCAGGCCCGCCAGGCCCTGCGCGAAACCGATACCGCGATCGTCACTGAAGGCTACATGGATGTCATCGCGCTGGCCCAGAACGGCGTCGGCAACGCAGTCGCCACCCTCGGCACGGCAACCACCGCAACCCACGTACAGAAACTGCTGCGCCAGGTCGACCGCATTGTCTTCTGCTTCGACGGCGACAACGCCGGCCGCAAGGCCGGCTGGCGGGCACTGGAAAACGCGCTCGAAGCCCTGGCCGACAACAAGCGGATCGGCTTCGTTTTCCTGCCCCAGGACGAAGATCCCGATAGCTACATCCGCCGTTTTGGCAAGGAGTCGTTCGACCGACTGGTGGCACAGGCAACGCCGCTGTCCGACTTCATGCTGCGCGAACTCGCCAACCGCTGCGACCTGACCAGCGCCGAGGGCCGCGCCCAGCTGATCCACGAAGCCAAGCCGCTGCTGCTCAAACTGCCGACGCCGCTGCTCCGCCTACAACTGGTCAAGCGCCTGGCCGAGGCCAGCGGCTTCGCCCAGCAGGAGGTCGAGCGCCTGTGCGAACTCAAATCCTACGCCCCACCGGCACCGCCGCGCCCAAAACGCACCGCCCCATCGCTGCTGCGCAGCCTGCTGCGGCTGCTGCTGCACCGCCCGACTCTGGCCCGCCAGATCGATCCGGCGCAGATTCCCGAAGGCAGTGAGCGCCCGGCACTGCTCAGCCTAATCCGGACGGTAAACGAGAGCCACGGCGAAATCAGCTACCCGGCCCTGCGCGAGCGTCTGCGCGGCCAGCCCGAGGAAGCGCAGATCGAAGCCCTGGCGGCGGAACTCCTGGCCCTGCCGCTTGACGAAGACGAGGCAGAAACGGAATTTGCCGCCTGCCTCGACAAACTCAGCCAAGGGCAACACCGGCTGGCCTTCGCCGAACTGCAGACCAAGGCCCAGCGCTTTGGTGTCGCCGGGCTGTCGGCGGAGGAAAAACAGGCCTATGTTGCACTACTGGCGGCGCAGGCCAAAAAAGGCTGAACGCCGCCGATCTTGCACCGCAGCATCGCCACAAAAACAGCGCTAAGCTGTGGTAAAATTTATGGTTTTCTCCAATTCTACGGATCGTGTTCATGGCTAAGGCAAAAGACACCGCGAAGGACGCACCCAAGGCTCGCCCCAGCAAGGCCAAGGAGAAGGCGGCCGAAAAGGCGCTGATCGAAGGCGCAATGGCAGAAACGCCAGAGCCGCTTGACGCTGAAACCCGCAAGATGCGCCTGAAAGCGCTGATCAAGCTGGGCAAGGAACGCGGTTACCTGACCTACGCCGAGATCAACGACCACCTTCCCGACGATGTGGTCGATGCGGAATCGATCGAAGCAATCATTTCGACCTTCAGCGAAATGAGCATCCAGGTCTTCGACGAAGCCCCGGCTGCCGAAGACCTGCTGATGTCCGACACCGCCGCAGCCGCCGCCGACGACGAAGAAGTCGAAGCCCAGGCCGAACAGGCGCTGTCATCCGTCGATTCCGAATTTGGCCGCACGACCGACCCGGTGCGCATGTACATGCGCGAAATGGGCACCGTCGAGCTCCTCACCCGCGAAGGCGAAATCGAAATCGCCAAGCGGATCGAGGAAGGCCTCAAGCACATGATCCAGGCGATCTCCGCCTGCCCGACGACGATCACCGAAATCCTCGACATGGTTGCCAAGGTCGAGACCGACGAGCTGCGCATCGACGAGCTGGTCGATGGCCTGATCGACCCGAATGCGGTTGAAGAAGCACCGGCCGAAGACCCGGCCGACGACGAACTGGAAGCCGCCGAGGAAGAGGAAGAAGAGGACGAAGACGGCGAAGGCGGTGGCGGTGCTGCGGCAGCTTCCCTGCTGCAGCTGAAGACCGACGCCCTGGAGCGCTTCAAGGAAATCCGCGCGATCCACACCAAGATGCAGAAGACGCTTGCCAGCAAGGGTTCGCAAGACAAGGCCTACCTCAAGCTGCAACAGCAACTGTCCGACGAATTGATGCACATCCGCTTTACCTCGCGGGTGATTGAGCGCCTGTGTGACAACGTTCGCGATATGGTGGACGGCATCCGCTTCTGCGAACGGAAAATCCAGCAACTGTGCGTTGACCGTGTGAAGATGCCCCGCCCGCACTTCATCCAGTCCTTCCCTGGCAACGAAACCAACTTGGACTGGGTCGACGGCGAAATCGCCGCCGCCCCCAAGACCTACGCGCCGATCCTGACCCGCATGGCACCGGACATCAAGGAACAGCAAAAGAAACTGCTGGCGCTGCAGGACCGGATCGGCATTCCGCTCAAGGAACTGAAAGACATCAACAAGCAGATGTCCACCGGCGAAGCCAAGGCCCGCCGCGCCAAGCGCGAAATGACCGAAGCCAACCTGCGTCTGGTGATCTCGATTGCCAAGAAGTACACCAACCGTGGCCTGCAGTTCCTCGACCTGATCCAGGAAGGCAACATCGGCCTGATGAAGGCGGTGGACAAGTTCGAATACCGTCGCGGCTACAAGTTCTCGACCTATGCGACGTGGTGGATTCGCCAGGCGATCACCCGCTCCATCGCCGACCAGGCACGCACCATCCGCATCCCGGTGCACATGATCGAAACGATCAACAAGATGAACCGGATCAGCCGCCAGATCCTGCAGGAAACCGGCGCCGAACCGGATCCGGCAACCCTGGCCAAGAAGATGGAGATGCCCGAGGACAAGATCCGCAAGATCATGAAGATCGCCAAGGAGCCGATCTCGATGGAAACCCCCATCGGCGACGACGACGACTCCCATCTCGGCGACTTCATCGAGGATCAGACCACGCTGGCCCCGGCCGATGCGGCGATGTACTCCAGCCTGCGCAATGTCACCAAGGAAATCCTCGACAGCCTCACCGTCAGGGAAGCCAAAGTGCTGCGCATGCGCTTCGGGATCGAAATGAATACCGACCACACCCTGGAAGAAGTCGGCAAGCAGTTCGACGTCACCCGCGAGCGGATTCGCCAGATCGAGGCCAAGGCCCTGCGCAAACTGCGCCACCCGAGCCGCTCTGATAAACTGCGCAGCTTCCTCGACCAGAACGGCAACTAAGCCGCACGGTCAGCAGCCGCTTTCGGGACTGTAGCTCAGTCGGTCAGAGCAGAGGACTCATAATCCTTTGGTCGTGGGTTCGAGCCCCACCGGTCCTACCAGAAAACGGGGGTCACAGCGATGTGATCCCCGTTTTGCCGACTGCAAGCCGGCGACCCGGCTGCGCCTATAATGGCCACAGCCACCTGTGCGTGGCCTTTTTCTCACCGGGAGACCCGCCATGTCCCTTGCCGCCATCAATCGTCTGATCCAGCTGTTTGCCGATGCCTTCGAGCAACTGGGGCAACCGGTCGAGATGCCACGCGCCGAACAACTGGCGATGCTGGTACAACGCTCGATGGACCATCGACGCCGGGTTTATCACTCGTCGCAACATCTATTTGCCATGGTTCCCGGGATGAATGCCCGCCAAACCTTGGCAACACTGTTTCATGACCTGGTCTATTACCAGCTCGACGGCGGCTTTCCGACTCTGCTCGACCACGAACTACGCCGCGTCGCCCGCGTCGATAACGGCCAACTGAGTCTGCGCCTGATTGATCGCAATGACTGGCAACTACGCCTGTGCGCTGAAGTCTTTGGCTTTGCCGGAGGCCAGACCTTGTCACCCTATGCCGGCCAGAACGAGTTTCTCAGCGCGGTTGCGGCAGTTCGCCTGCTGCACGACGAACTGCCGCCGCGCGAGCTGTTGGCAATCGTTGCCTGCATCGAAGCGACGATTCCGTTTCGCGGCCCGGATGCCCATGGCCGCGAACTGTCGGAGCGACTCTGGCTCCGCCTGCGCCAGAGCAATCGCGATTTTGCCTGCGGCGCCGACGAGGGGGAACTTGAACGGATGGTTGCCGATGCCATCGATATGGCCAACCGCGACGTCGCCGGCTTTGCCGAACCCGATCCGGCACAATTTCTGGCCAATACCTGGCTGCTGATTGAGGAGTCCAACGCACCACAGGTTGAATCCGGCGTTTATTCGATCCGCGACTACCGCCAGGCACTGGCCCGCATGGAAGGCTTCCTGCGTACACTCAAGCCAGAGTACATCTTCCACCGCGACGGCGTCCGCCCCGAGGCAGGCGAATATGCGGCACAGGTGCAGGCCGCCGGCCGCAATCTCGATTTTGCCTGCGCCTATCTCGGCTGCAAGTTGCTCTCGATCAGTATTGTCGAGGCTTTTGCCCAACTGACCGGCGGTGACTGCCCGATCTCGATGCTGCTCGGCGACCTGCGCGGCAGCGATGGTCCGCCGCTACGGGCCGAGGATTTGCTGCCGGAACTGCCGGCTGCCGCCGACCTCAACCCCGGGCTGCTCCGCGTACTGCAGCATGGACGCGCCCGCGAATCACAAAACGACCTGACCGCCTCGCCACTCAGCGCCTACGTCTACGCCGCACTGGGCGATGCCGCCAGCCGACGCATTCTGGTCGCGGCCCGCGAGATGTTTGCCGGCACCCTGACGCCACAGGATTTCCTGGCTCATATTCCCGCCCCGCTCGTCGACCACCTCGGCCAAGCCTGTGCGCAAATCTCGCCTTCACGCCGCGAACTGCTGCGTCACTGGCTGGCGACACGACATAGCAACGGCTGACGAAAAAACGGCCGACTCGCACGGTCGACCGTAATCATCGCGTCTCTCTCAGGCCCGCCGCAAACGCCACAGCGAGGTGATTTCGGCGGCCCGAGCGGCATGCAAAGGATCGTCTGCGGCTCGACTTTTAGGGTGTTGCGGACGTGTATCCAGGCGTTCGCTCACCGTCAGCCCGGCCGCAGCGATCCAGTCGAGCAACTCCTGACGCGAACGCAAGCCGAGGTGTTCGGCCAGGTCGGAAAGGATCAGCCAGCCTTCGCCGTTCTGGCGCAAATGTGCAGCCAGTCCGGCAAGAAAACCGCGCAGCATGCGCGAATCCGGGTCGTACACCGCATATTCCACCGGCGAGGTCGGCTGCGCCGGCAACCATGGTGGATTGCAGACCACCAGATCCGCCTCCCCAGCAGGAAACAGGTCAGCCAGGCAACACTCGACCCGGGCCGCCAGCCCCAGCCGAGCGAGATTCTCGCCGGCACAGGCGAGCGCCCGGGGTGCCAGATCGGTGGCTACCACCCGCCCAACACCGCGTCGAGCCAGAACGGCGGCCAACACGCCGGAACCGGTCCCGACATCAAAAGCCAGACAGTCTGCCGGTGGGCACGGCAACGGTGCCCGGGCAACCAGTTCGACATACTCGCCGCGTACCGGCGAAAAAACACCGTAATGAGGATGGATGCGTCCACCAACGGCGCTGACGAAAACCCCTTTCTTGCGCCATTCGTGGGCACTGATCAACGCCAGCAACTCACGCAAGGAGACCAGCGAGGCCTCGCCGTCCGGCTCCCCCCAGGCGGCGCAGCAAGGCTCAACCACATTCTGGGCGCGCCGCAGCGGTACCCGGTAATCACCACCAACCTCAACCAGCAATCGGGCCAGCAGGCCAGCCCGCTCGCCCTGGCGCATCCGGTGCGCGGCAAAGGCCTCGGCAGCTGTCGCCGGCACCTTGCCCGGCCGGTTGATCCGGCGCTCGGCCCGGCGCGCCAGGGCCTGCAGCAGATGCCGGGCATTGACCCAATCGCCACGCCAGAGCAGGGCCTGGCCGGCAGCCAGCAGACGCCAGGCAGCATCTGCCGAGAGGGTGTCGTCAACCTGCTCCAGGCTCGCCGGCGGCGGCAAACCAGCCTCGGAACGCCAGCGCGCAGACAACTGCCCAGCGCCGACATTCCATGCAATCACTTTATCCATTAGCCGTGTATTTCCCATCATTCGGCAATTTTAGCTGCTCGCCGACCGGGAGCGCTTATCACAAAAGAAATATATCGATTGAATTATGTCCATCCATTACAATGCCGCTCTCGCTCCCTTTACCGCGTGCCTGCATGAAACGCCTGGATGACATTCTGGCCTGGTTGGCCATCGCTGCCACGCTGTCGATCTGGCTGGCTGCCATTTTCATCGATCGCGGAATCTCGCCGCACCTGCTGTTGCTCCCGGCATTGCCACTGGTCTGTGCGCTTGCCTTTGGCCGCCGCGAGCGCGGTCGCTGGAAGCAAAGACAAAAAGCCTACATGCACGAACTGACGCAGGCGATGGGCGAATACCAGAATCTCTCCAGCCAGGCGATGGACTTTGCCGGCACCCAGTTTTCCAGCCTTGGCCGGGAAATGAGCGATGCCCAGAATGTCATCCGCGAATCGACCAGCCGCCTCTACGGCAGCCTGACCGGACTCGAATCCGAATCCTCCGGCCAGCGCCAAATGCTGAAGACCCTGATCGACGAACTGCTGGCCATGACCGGCAGCAACGAAGAAGGCCGCCAGGGCCAGGCCGGACTGCAACGCTTTTTTGACGAAACCAACAGCCTGATCCAGGAATTCGTCGGAAAGATGCAGGAGGTGCGAACCTCCAGCCAATGCGTCGCTAGCAGTTTCAGCGCCATGAGTTCGCAAGTCAATCTGATCACCAAGGCACTCAACGACATCAGCGACATCACCAAGCAGACCGACCTGCTCGCCCTCAATGCAGCGATCGAGGCTGCCCGGGCCGGCGAAGCCGGGCGCGGCTTTGCCGTCGTCGCCGACGAAGTCCGCAAGCTGGCGGCCCATACTGGCACGGTCAACGCCGAAGTCCGGCAGATTCTCGATGGCATCCTGCATTCGCTCGAAGAAACCAGCGTCCGCGTCGAACAGGCCTCGAATATGGACATGAGCATCGCCGACCGCTCACGCGAAACGCTGGCCAGCCTCGGCCAGGAAATGCAGGGACTGACGGCGACTGCCCGCGAACAGTCGCGCAGCGTCACCGAAATCACCGAAAAAATCCAGCAACTGACCCAGGAAGGCGTGCTGGCCATGCAATTCGAGGATGTCGTGACCCAGATGATGGACCGCATCGGGCGCAAGACCGAGAATGCCGGCGAGTTCCTGCAGGGCTTCCTTGACCTCTACAACGACCAGCAGGAAAGCGACGGCCTGCGTCGCTTCCGCAACCGCAGCCAAAAACTGCAGGAACTGCTGGCCGAATCTCACGCCCGCCAGGCTGCAGTCGGCTCGGTCAGCAAGAGCCAGGCCGCCGCCGGCGACGCCGTCGAATTGTTCTGAGCCGGGAAAAGAGTGGAAAGCCGGCCTGTAAGCCGGGTTCTGTGCCCGCCTTGCGGCGTGCGGCAATCATTCCTCTAGGCCCGCCGTCACCGACGGGCTCAAGCAACCTACCCGGAAGCAGCGCGGGCCACGCCTGATGCTTCCCTATTTGGTCTTGCTCCGGATGGGGTTTACCGTGCCGTCCGTGTTACCACGTCCGCGGTGAGCTCTTACCTCGCCGTTTCACCCTTACCTGATCCTCTTGCGAGGCCATCGGCGGTCTACTCTCTGTTGCACTTTCCGTCGCCTTGGCCTTGCGGCGTATAGCGCCCAGCCGTTAGCTGGCATCCTGCCCAATGGAGCCCGGACTTTCCTCCCGATGCTTGCGCATCCAGCGATTGCCCGGCCGACTTTCCGGCGCGGATTATACGTGGCCGGGCGCCAGGCAGGCCAATTAAATGCGAAACAGGCCCTTTTTCGGCAATTTTTACGGTCGACCGTGAAAAGAGCCGAAAAACTCAGCGCGACGGAGTCTCGGTACCTGCCGACCCGACCGGAAGATCGGCGGGATCGCCCGCCGCACCGGCAATCCGGTAACCGTCGCTTGCCCAGCAACCAAGATCGATCTGTTTGCAACGCTCGGAGCAAAATGGGCGAAACCGGTTTTCCGGCGCCCAGACGGACTCCCCGCCGCACTGCGGACAACGGACCAGACGGGGCTTGATGGGGGTGGCAGACATGGCGGACAAGCGGGGAGAGAAAAACGCGGAGTATCGCCGATCCGGCAGCCTCCGCCAAGCTCAGCCAGCGGTGCGCTGCACACAGTCCTCGGCGCATTTATCCAGCGGCAGATCGATCCAGAAACGACTGCCGACGCCCTCCTCGCTTTCGAAATTCAGCCGCCCCCCCATCGCCTCGATCAGTTGCCGGCACAACACCAGCCCGACCCCGGTGCCTTCGATTGACGACTGTTCCCGCCCGAGACGCTTGAACGGCTGGAACAATTCGGCACGGCGAGACTGCGGAATTCCCATTCCGGTATCAGTGACCGAGAGCCGCAACCAGGGACCACGTACCCGGCAGGACAGGCTGACATAGCCACCATCGCGGTTGTACTTGATCGCATTCGACACCAGATTGAGCAGCAACTGGCGCAAGCGTGCCGGATCGGCCTGTGCGCATAGTTCGGGATAGGCCGAATGCCGCAAGGCGATGCCGCGTCGCTGGGCCTCGCCCTGCAACATTGCCAGCACCTCGTCGGCAATCCCCCGCACCTGAACGCATACCGGAGAGAGCGCCAGCTTCCCCGATTCGATCCGGGCGAGGTCGAGAACATCATTGACCACTGCCAGCAGGTGACGGCCACTGCTCAGGATATAGCGCACCGCATCCCGATGCACCAGTGGTACCGGCTCGGGCTGGCCCAGCGCAAGCAATTCGGCAAAGCCGATCACCGCATTCAAGGGGGTGCGCAACTCATGGCTCATGCTGGCCAGAAACGCAGTCTTGGCCAGGCTGGCCTGCTCAGCTGCCTCGCGTGCCGCGACCAACTCGGCCTCGTTGCGCAGGCGCTGACTGGCATCGCGCAGCGTCGCCACGAGCAACCGCTGGTTGCGCACAGCAGTGACCGCCAAACTGAGATCGGCAATGAACTCGCTACCATCGCGGCGCCGGGCAGGGACGTTGCTTCTCACGCCCTGCTCTGCGGCGGCCAGCCAGGCATCGCGTCCAGCCAGACACTCGGACCGCCAGGACTCAGGCACCAGACAAGCAAACGACTGGCCCAGCAATTCCCCGGCAGCATAGCCGAACAAGGCCAGCGCCGGCTGATTGACGCGCAGGATGCAACCTTCGGCATCGCTGATGATCACCGCGTCCGGGAGGGCATCAAGTACTGCGAGCAAGCGCTCGCGGCTGGCAGCCAAATCGGGAGTCGACGGCCGGTAGCGATAACGCGCAGGCATGGCCCCTCTCCTTAACCCTGCCGGGCCCGCAACCAGACCAGCAACTGTTCGACCGGCATTGCCTTGGCGACATGCCACCCCTGCACCAGATCGCAACCCAGCCCGCGCACCAGATCAAGCTCCTCCGCAGTTTCAACGCCTTCGGCAACCGTGAGCATGTGCATTTTCTTGGCCATCTCGACCGACGACGACAGGATTGCCCGCGACGCCTGGTTTTTCAATGCCCCCCGAACGAAAGAGCGATCCAGTTTAAGCTCGCCAAAGGGGAAGCGTTGCAACTGTTCAAGCGATGAATAGCCGGTACCAAAATCGTCAATCGACAATTGAAAACCTCGCAAACGCAGGCGGCTGGTGACATCCAGCGCAGTTGCCACATCGGCCATCACCCCGGTTTCGGTAATTTCAAGAATCACCGTATCCGCTGCCACCCCATGCGCCTGAATGCTGCCGAGCATGAACTCCGGCAAGCTGATGTCATTGAGCCAGTTAGCCGACAGATTGATCGCTACCTTGAGCCGAAAGCCCGCTGCCGCCAGTTGCCCGATCCCGGCGAGAGCCTTGTCGGCCAGGGTTTTCGACAGTTCGGAAATGAGCCCGTGCTCCTCGGCGAGCCGGATGAACAGATCCGGCGGCACGAAACGGCCATTGTGCTGCCAGCGCGCCAGGGCTTCGACACCGACGGCAACTAGGGTGGCGGCATCGACCTTGGGCTGAAAATGGACACTGAATTCGTCGTTGCGCATCCCTTGTCGCAACTCCTCGACTCCCAGCGAAAATGCAATCCCGGCTTGCGCCGGTGCATGCGCGCCACGCTCCCGACGGGTGGCCAGCAGATCGAGCAGATGTTGGCGAGTCAGGGGTTTGCGCACCGCCCCCAGCAAATGCAGGCCCTTGCTGCGCGCCACTTCGGCAGCGATCTGCAGCAAGCGTTCCTCAACCCCGCTGGCTATCACGATGTCGCCGCGATAGCCAGCGTCGGCCAATCGGCGCAGGAACTCGATACCATCCATCCCTGGCATGCGCAGATCCATCACCAGCAGTTCGATTCGGTTGCTCTCCCGCTCAACCTCGGCCAAGGCCGCCAGGCCGCCTTCGGCTGCAAAAACGCGGGACACCCCCAGCAGGTCGAATATCACACCGAACTGCCGGCGAGCCAGCGGGTCGTCATCGACAATCAGCGCACCGGCCGGCAGGCTGGCAGGGGCCACCGCTGCCAGAGGCAAGGAAGGAGAGGCCGGAACGGCCATGGCGACCTGGGCTTCGACCGCCGCCAACGCATAATCGAGTTCATCGAGCAGGCTGCCTAGCGTCTCGCCGGCCCCTGCCAGCGCAGCCTTCTCAGCTGTCTCGGCAAGTTCGCCACAGCGGTTTGCTGCCACCATCCGGGCCGCCGACTTGAGCCGGTGCAGCACTTGCGCCAAAGCACGGAAATCATGCTGCTGCAGCTGCCGCCGTGCCAACTCCAGGTCCTGCTGGGCTGCTGCGGTGAAAATATCGAGCAACTCCCGAATCTGCTGCGGGCTGGCAGCCCCAACGATCTGAGCCAGCAGAGCCCGATCGAAGGGCGCATCGGCGGCGACCCGTGGCGGCGCAGTCACCGGCGGCACGCTCTCGGCAAACGCTGCCGGGGACAAGTATTGCTGCACGCATTGCCGCAGGTCGTCGAGTTCGATGGGTTTGGGCAACACACCATCCATCCCGGCTTCGCAGCAGGCAGCCAAGTCTTCCGGGCTGTTCACGGCGGTAATCCCGACAATCGGAGCATGCCCGCCACGCTCCTGCTCCGCCGCGCGAATTGCCCGGGTCAGCGCCATTCCGTCCATTTGCGGCATGTTGCGATCGATCAGCAGAAGATCGAAAGGAGCGGTCTTCCAGCGCTTCAGCGCCGCCACCCCATCGGCGACAATCTCGGCTTCACAACCAAGCACATCGAGTTGCATCCGCAGCACCGCCTGATTGGCGGGATTGTCTTCGGCCACCAGAATCCTGGGCTTGCCGTTACGCCGCGGCATTTCTTCCACCGACTGCGAACGCATGCCGCTGTCGGCACGACGGGTCAATTCATCGAGCAAGGCGGTGAATTGCTCGCCCGCACGCAGGATTTCGGCCACCTGGTCGCGCCCTTCGGCATCAATTCCGTCGTTGAAGCGCAGCAACTGCGCATGCCCGAATATCGCCTTGAGAATCTGCCGCAGTTCCTGTGCATGCTCGACCAGCAAGGCTGACCTGGCACGACTGGCCTCCTCGGCCGCATCGCGGGTCCGAGCCAGATCGTCGATCACCCGTTGCTGCAAATGCCGCAGCCGGTAGGCCTCGATCAGATGACCATAGGTCGCCAGCAACGGCGCCAGGTACCCGATCAGTTCCTGGTCGTAGCCCCCGGGGCGGTTGGCCAGCCCGAGCATGCCGACCAACTGATCGCCATAACGAATAGGCAAGCCGAGAAAAGCATGCAGCGGCGGATGTCCCGGCGGCAAACCGCAACGCCGGTGATCGCCGGCCGGATCGTTGGCAATCACTGCCTCCCCAGTGGTCAAGACAGCTCCGAACAAACTGTCATGCCGCCGGAACTCCATCCCCCCTTCGCGATGAGCGGCATAGAACGCACTACTGGCCTCGTCCCAGGCAATATCGCTGATTGCATGCGTCCGCAAGTAAGGGGTGCCGCTATCATCCTGCAGGACTTCACCGATGAAACCGAAGGCGCTGCCGGTGAGGCTCAGCACATTGTCGAGAATCTGGCTGGAGGCCTGAACAATGTCGTGACTGGACACAAAGGACTGCATCGCCCGACGGAGTACGTCAAACAAGCGGCCACGCGCCTCGATGCTGGCCTGCAGGCGCTTCTGTTCGCTGACATCGGTACGGATCGAGATGTACTGCTGTGGCACGCCAGCAGCATCCAGCACCGGAGCAATGGTGGTCTGCACCCAATAAGGTGAGCCGTCCTTGCGCCGGTTCTGTACCTCGCCTTGCCAGGTCTGGCCAGAGGCAATGGTTGCCCACATCCCGTCAAAAAACGCCGCCGGGTGATGCCCGGATTTGACCACCCGGTGATTGCGTCCGATCAGTTCGCGCAGGGAGTAGCCACTGACTTCGCAAAACTTCCGGTTTACATAGGTGATGCTGCCATCCGGAGCGCTTGCCGAAACAATCGCATGCGTGTCGAGCGCCTGTTTCAGGGTTTCCAGTTGTGCCAGTGCCAGCCTTTGCCGTGCCTCCTGCACCAACTGCTCGCGCCGCTGGCGAGCCGCCTGCAGCAATAACCCGGACAACGTCTCAGCATCCCTGGGAGCGGCCAGACAGATCGCCGGCAACAGACGAGCCTGCAAGACAAGGCCAGAAACTGCCTCACGCTCCAGGCAAAACACCGGCGGGAGGGGATCGCCTCCCCGCAAGGCGGCAACCCACTCGACAAGTTCAGCGGCGGTACCGCTCAGCAGTACTGCCTCCGACGCCTGCGCGGAAACCCACGCCGGCCACTCGGCCAGGTCCTCCGGCAACCGCTGCAGTGCCAGCCCGGCAGCACTTGGCATAGGCGGCACCGACGGGTAACAGGCAATCCGGTAGGCTTGCGCCGGCTGCCAGGCTTGGCCACAAAGCAGACGGAGCAAGGCTGCTACCGAAAAAGGCAGCGGCAGTTGCCAGACAATACCAAGCTCGGTCAACGCAGCAGCCTGCCCGGGCACGGCCGGGTCGGCCAGGGCCACTGTCAGCGGCAATGGAGCGGCACCTGCGGAAATCTGCGCCAGCAGCCAGGCGGCCGGCGCAAGAACTATCCCTCCCCGGGTCGCGGCTGGCAGGGCCTCGGTATCTAGTACCCGAAAACCGAGGGACTCAAGGGTGGTGCGCTGCTCCAGGTCGGGCAGTGCCGAATCCGGGGCACCGCAGCAATAAAAGGACCAGTCACTGGGAATTGCCGGCAGCAGGGTCGCATCGCTGCCCTGATCCAGGCGTCCCTCACGAATCAGTGCGACCAGACCATCGAGTGCCAGCAGGGCGCTACGCAGGCGAACCGCCGCCGGAGCCTCGCGCAGGAAGTCGTCAAACAGGCGCAGCAATGCCTCCGCGCGGCCTGCGGCCTCATACCAGCGCTGTTTCTGCAGCAATTGACCGGCCTGCCCCAGAATCTGATGCAGATACTCGCCGGCAGCCCGCTGCCAGCCTTCGCCGCGCAAGACCTGCGCAGCGTCGGCCAGCTCCTTGGCCAGCTTCCATTGCGTCGAGAACATTGCTCTCCCCACCCCCGAACATGCACGCAGCAAGAGCGGGCATGCACAACCGATAAAGGCGGCATTTTAACGGGAATCGGGACCTTGCCAGCGAAGTAAAAACATCTCCGGCGAGGTGCCGGAGATCTTGCTCAGAGATTACAGAAAGTCAGATCGAACGCCACATCGCGTTCGCAGCTTCTGGCCTTGATCTCGCCGGCCGGCGGCTTGGTAAAGCGGATATTGAGGAAATATTTGTTGGCGCTGACTTCGGGAATTGCCGCCTCGCCTGCCTCGAGTTTAATCCGCACCATTTGGGCGGCCGTGCCGCCGAGATTCAGCTGAAATTGCCCGCCAGTTGCGACATAGCCCTTGGGCCGGCCGCTCGAACGCAGAAGCCGGAGCACGATCGCCGCCGCATCGCGCAGGGGCAACACCGGTCGGGTCCACCCCTCAAGCGACTCGCGCCGGGAGTCGGGCGAACGATGCTGCCACCAGTGGTAGGAAGGCAGGTCGAATTCGCAAACACCACCGGGAATCGCAGCCCGGCTCTTGATCCCCATCAGCCAGTCGTTATCGCGCAGATACTGACCGATCTTGCCGGTCATCGCCAGTAGAGCTGCCGATGACTGCTCGATTTCGTAAAGTGCACCGGAGAGCGCCTCTTCGGAAATATCGGGATTGTTGCGATAAGCGAGGAGGGTCTGGCGTTGCCGCTCAAGTTCCTGGATCAGATCCATTTTCAGATCAGCCCGGCCGGCCACTTCAAGAATTTCAAACAGCGTGACCAGGGCCACATGATGTTCGAGTTGACCTGCGCTTTTTGCAAAATACGCCGTCTTCTCAAAGAGATCTTCGAGACGCAGCAAGGTGCGGATGCGCTCGTTGAACGGGTATTCGTAGGTAATCACGCGAGGAGTGTCCGGGACAGCCGAAAATTATTTTTATTTTGAGGCATTTGCAAGCAAATCTCAATGGTTTGCTTTAGCTTTTTCCGCAGCTTGTGCGAGATAAGCCGTATGCAAACGACAGAGCGGCGCATGTAAATCCTCTGTCCGTGAGGCATTGAGCACAATGTCGTCGGCAATCGCCAGCCGCTGTTCACGCGTTGCCTGGGCAGAAATAATCGCCTGCGCCTCAGCAGAACTCAGACCATTGCGCAGCATGACCCGGGCCAACTGCAACTCGACCGGACAATCGACAACAAGTATCCGGTCACAGCGCCGCCGGTAAGCCCCGCTCTCGACCAGCAGCGGCACTGCCAGCAAAACGTAAGGCGCCGGATCGGAATGACAGCGCTGCTCGGCCACTTGGCGGATCATTGGATGCAGGACTGCCTCCAGTTGGCGCCGTGCAGCCGGGTCAGCAAATACCCGGCGCCGCATCGCCGCACGGTCAAGAGCTCCATCAGGCGTTGCAATATCAGCGCCGAAGCTGGCAATCAGTGCCGCCATGGCCCCGCCTCCGGGGGCCGTCAGTTCATGCGCGATCGCGTCGGTATCGACCAGTCCGGCGCCTTGCTCGACCAGCCAGTTGGCAACCGTGCTCTTGCCACTGCCAACCCCGCCGGTCAGGCCGACTACATAAGCGCTCACGGGCAGTTTTGCGGCATGCTGCGACCGCCTTCACCCAGCGCGGCTAGCAGGGCTGGCTGCTGGGCCTGTGGCCCGCGGAGCCGCAGACCCAGGCTCGTCTCGCGCCCCGGCCGCTCGCCGACACGGGCTGAACGCACCCCCTTGGCTTTCAATTCGGCCAGCCGCTCTTCAGCCCGGCTTTCGGCCGAAAAAATTCCCAGCGAGATGGCAAAACGCTGCGCACCGTCATTAACAATGAAATAGTCATTGATCCCGAGAGTGCGCAACTGCCCGGCCTTGCGTTCGCTTTCAGCCTTGTTCGACAACGGAGGAATATAGACCCACCACTGACGAGCCGCAGCTTCGCCAGCCCCCAGCCGCTCGACCCGGAACTCGGGAAATTTGCTGGCCAACCACTCTCCCAGCTTGCCGGCTTCGGCCTCACCGAGACCTTCCCAGAGCAGACAGCCGAGCACTGCCGGCTTATCTCCCCCGGACAGGGCAGGGTCGGCGGCCAACGGCTTGCTCTCTTCAGCGGCCGCCGGCGCCTCGCCACGCGAGACGATGCGCAAACGCTCCGGATGTACCTGCTGCGCCAGGCGCCGGGCATCGTCGCTCCCGGGCGAACCGAAATAGCCCGCCGAGAAAGCGTAGAACAGCAGATTGGCAAATACCAGCAGGAAAACCAGAGCTCTCACGGTCGACCGCGTCTTTCAGGCAAAAATCAGCCGACTTTCGGCAAATGCTTCAGCGACTCGGCAATCGCTTCCTGCGGATACTCGTAATCCTCCAGCTGGCCGGAGAAGAACTTGTCGTAGGACGCCATATCGAAATGGCCATGGCCGGTCAGGCAGAAGAGGATGGTCTTGGCTTCGCCAGTCGCCTTGCAACGCAAGGCTTCGTCGATCGCGGCACGGATCGCGTGGCAGGACTCTGGCGCCGGGATGATGCCTTCGGCGCGGGCAAACTGGACACCGGCCTCAAAGGTCGCAACCTGCGGTACGGCAACGGCCTCCAGCAGCTTTTCATGGAAGAGCTGCGACACCAGCGGCGAATCGCCGTGGTAGCGCAAGCCACCGGCGTGGATGCCGGGCGGCATGAAATCGTGGCCCAGGGTGTACATCTTCATGATCGGCGTATAACCGGAGGCATCGCCATAGTCATAGGTGTAAGCGCCCTTGGTCAGCGTCGGGCAGGAGGTCGGCTCGACCGCAACGCAGCGCAGATTCGCAGCACGCTTGTCGCCAGCAGCCTTGTCGGCGAGGAAGGGGAAGGCAATGCCGCCAAAGCTGGAACCGCCGCCGCAGGGCCCGAAGATCACGTCCGGGTAGAGGCCGATTTTCTCGAACTGCTTCTTGGCTTCCAGACCAATCACCGTCTGGTGCAGCAGCACGTGGTTGAGCACCGAACCCAGGGTGTAACAGGTGCCGGGATCGGCTGCCGCCTCCTCGACTGCCTCGGAAATCGCCAGGCCAAGCGAGCCCTGGCAGTCCGGATCGGCGGCCAGCGCAGCGCGACCGGCATTGGTCAGATTGGTCGGGGAAGCAAAAACCTCGGCCCCCCAGGTCTGCATCATCGAGCGACGGAAGGGCTTCTGGCCGTAGCTGACCTTGACCATATACACCCGCACCGGCAGACCGAACATCTGGCCGGCATAGGAAATCGACGAGCCCCACTGGCCAGCGCCAGTTTCGGTGGTCAGGCGCTTGGTTCCGGCGAGCTTGTTGTAATACGCCTGCGGCACGGCGGAGTTCGGTTTGTGCGAACCGGCCGGAGAAACGCCTTCATACTTGAAGAAGATTTTGGCCGGAGTGCCGAGCGCCTGCTCCAGGCGCAGCGCTCGGCAAAGCGGTGCCGGGCGCCACTGAGCATAAATCTGACGGACCGGCTCGGGAATCTCGATCCAGCGTTGCGCCGACATTTCCTGTTCCAGAATCGGATCGGGAAAGATCGCCCCCATCGCCTCCGGCGGCACTGGCTGACCATCCGGCCCGAGCGGCGGTGCCGGTGGGTTGGGCATGTCGGCTACGACGTTGTACCAGTGGGTCGGAATTTCGTCCTGTTCGAGGTTGATGCGTAGCGGAATCACTTGGTCCGTCTCCCTGTATGAAGCATTGTTATTAGTCAAAGGCGGTAAATTAACCGAAAACGCCCCGGTGAAAAAGGCCGGAGCCTGTCGGTCAATCGTCCGACAGGCTCCTCATACCACCACAGGCTGGCGTCAAAGCGCTCCGGCTCAAACCTTGAAGAAGGCAGTCAGGTCCTGCAACTGCGCCGCCTGCCCCCCCAGTTCCTCGGCGGTTGCCGCCAGCTCCTCGGAGGCCGCCGCATTCTGCTGGGTGGCGTTGTTGAGCATGCTCATCGCCCGGTTGATCTGGTCGACGCCCGTCGACTGTTCCTGCGATGCTGATGCAATTTCCTGCACCAGATCGGAGGTCTTCTGGATTGCCGGAACCATATTGTGCAACAGGCTGCCGGCACGCTCGGCGAGCTTTACCGAATTGCCGGCCAGTTCGCCGATTTCCTGAGCCGCCACCTGCGAACGCTCGGCCAGCTTGCGCACTTCGGCGGCAACGACCGCAAAGCCCTTGCCGTGGTCGCCGGCACGGGCTGCCTCAATCGCCGCATTCAAGGCCAGCAGGTTGGTCTGGTAGGCAATGTCGTCGATGATCCCGATCTTGCCGGCGATCAACTTCATCGCATCGACCGTCTTGCCCACTTCGCGCCCCCCCTCGGCGGCTTCTTCAGCAGCGCGCGCCGCCATCTTGTCGGTGACATTGGCGTTGTCGGTATTGTGGGCAACCGAGGCGGTCATCTGCTCCAGGCTGGCCGAAGTTTCCTCGACCGACGAGGCCTGCTGCGCAGCCGATTGCGACAGCGACTGGGCAGTTGACGAAACCTGGCCGGCGGCGTTCGACAGGGCATCGGAGGCAGTCACGATCTGCGCGATAGTGCCGGAGAGACGTTCAAGGGTGCCGTTGATGGCGTCCTTCAGTGTCGCAAAATCGCCCTGGTACGGCTGACGGATACGCGCCGTCATGTCGCCCTGAGCCATTCCGGCCATCACTCGCTGGACATCGTGAATCGGCGTCACCACCGCATCCAGGGTGCCATTGACGCCTTCGACGATACGCCGGAAGTCGCCGCGATGCCGATTGGCGTCGGCGCGAGTTTCAAGACGGCCGGCAACGGCGGCGGCCGACAGCCGGTTGGCATCGGTGACCAGTGCCTTGATGTTGTCGCGAACCTGTTCGATGGTTTCGTTGATGAAACGCTTCTTGCCGGGGAAGGACTCAAGCGGCGCATCCATATTGCCTTCGCCGAACTCCCGGATGCAGGCCATTGCCTTTTTCTTGACCGCGATATGGCCGAAAACCATTTCATTGACGCCTTGCGCCATCGTCCGATAAGCCCCCTGAAAGGCCGCCTCGTCAATCCGCACATCGATATCCCCGGCATCGTGAGCGGTGGACATCCGGTTCATCTCGGCGATCAGCGACTGCAGGGTGTCGATGCAGGTATTCAGGTTGTTTTTCAGGGTATTGAAATCGCCGCGGTATTGATCGGAGATGCGCGGCGGGATGTCACCATGCGAAATCCGGTCGACGTACGATGCCGCCACGTTGAGCGGCCCGATTACGGCATCAAGGGTAGCGTTGAAACCGGCAACCACGTCACGGAAACCACCGTGCTGGGCTTCGGCATCGGCGCGGGTGGCGAGTTGCCCGGCCAGGGCTGCGTCGGTCAGCTGATTGACGCTGGAGCGCATCGCCTGCAGGCTATGCTGCACGTGCCGGGTCGAAGCCAGAATCGCCCCCATTTCGTTACTCAGTTCGACGTCGGCGGCATGGTCGAAATCGCCCTCGGCCAGTTTGTCAGTGGCTTCGACCACCAGCTTGATCGAACGCGACAAATCGCGGATCAACGACACGGCAAAAGGAATCAGCAATGCAAAAATGAGCAACGCAATCACGGCCTGGACCTTCGACTGCGCGAGCATTTCCTGGTCGATGTCCTCCAGGTAGATACCGGTGCCGATCACCCAGCCCCACGGCTCGAAGCCACGCACGAAGGAGAGCTTGGGTACCGGCTGATCCGAGCCGGGCTTGGGCCAGTAATAATCGGTAAAGCCAGCGCCGCTTTTCTTGACGATTTCGATGAACTCGCCAAAAAAGGCCTTGCCCTTCGCATCCTTGAGCGCCGACAGATCCGTTCCGTCCATCGACGGCTTGATCGGATGCATTACCATCCGGTTCTGCATGTCGTTGATCCAGAAATATTCGTTCTGGTCGTAGCGCAGCTTCTTAACCACGCTCATCGCAGTTTTCTGCGCCGTCGCCTCGTCGAGATGCCCGGCCAACTGCTCGGCATGGTAATGGGCAACCATGCCATGGACGGTTTCGACCACGTTGCGAACTTTTTGCTTGCGATCCTCAAGCAGATTGTGGCGCAGGTTGAACAAGCTGACCGCAATACTGACGGCGACGCCGATCAGCGCCACCAGCATCAGCAACTTGGTTTTGGTCTGGATTTTCATGTGAAACCGTCCTCCTCCAGGATAACGGATTGTGAATTTTGGAATTTTTCCGATGAGCGTGATGCTACCGCAGCCGCCCCAGCAGACCAAGTACCCAGCCCGGTTTGCGGTAAAGTAGGCAGCTGTTTGCCCGGCATCGCCGGCTTTTTATGACCAGATTCCGCAATGCCCCACCCCGTTCATCGTGTTCTCCACCCTTTCGCCGCCGCCGACGGCGGCGGCATTGAAGTGACGCTGCAAGCTACCGCCGATACCTGGCAAATTGACTACCGGATCGCCGCGCCCGGCCTCAAGCTGCCGGCTACAGTCGCGGCACAACGCTGCGACGGCCTGTGGCTGCACACTTGCTGCGAATTGTTCATCGCTACGGTCGACTGCCCGAATTACCGGGAATTCAATTTTTCCCCATCCGGCGCCTGGGCCGTCTACGACTTTGCCGACTACCGCCAGCGTCTTGCCGATCCAGCGGTGGCCATCGCTCCAACCTTGAACTGGCACAGCGACGCTACGGAGCACCACCTGCAGGTCACCCTGCCCGGCGAACTGCTGCCACCCGGCCCCTGGCAGATCAGCATCAGCGCCGTGCTGGAAAACCAGGCCGGCGAACTCGCCTACTGGGCCTTGCACCACCCCGGCGAACGGCCGGACTTCCACCGCCGCGACGCCTTCACCCTATTGATGGATCCACACCAGCCATGACCGCCCCCGTCTGCTTCGGCATCGACCGCCTGCTCGCCGAACCCGAGCTGCGCCATCCGCTCACCGGCCGCCGCATCGCCCTGCTCGCCCATCCCGCCTCGGTCACCGCCGACCTGACGCACAGCCTCGACGCGCTGGCCGCGCTGCCCGACCTGCAACTCACCGCCGCCTTCGGCCCGCAGCACGGGATCAAGGGCGACAAGCAGGACAACATGATCGAGACAGCCGATTTCATCGACCCGCAGCACGGCATCCCGATCTTCAGCCTTTACGGCGAAGTCCGCCGCCCGACGCCGGCAATGCTCGACACCTTCGACGTGTTGCTGGTCGACCTGCAGGACCTTGGTTGCCGCATCTACACCTTCATCACCACCCTGCGCTACGTGCTTGAAGCCGCCGCCGCCCACGGCAAGAGCGTCTGGGTACTTGACCGCCCCAACCCGGCCGGCCGCCCGGTCGAAGGCCTGACCCTGCGCCCCGGCTGGGAAAGCTTCGTCGGCGCCGGCCCGCTGCCGATGCGCCACGGCCTGACCATGGGCGAACTCGGCCAGTGGTTCATCGACCAGCTGCAGCTGACGGTCGATTACCGGGTGATCGAAATGCAGGGCTGGCAACCCGAGGCCGCCCCCGGTTACGGCTGGCCGCTGGGCGAGCGAGTCTGGATCAACCCCAGCCCGAACGCACCCAACCTGTGGATGGCGCGCGCCTACGCCGGGACGGTGATGCTCGAAGGGACGACGCTGTCGGAAGGGCGCGGCACGACGCGACCGCTGGAATTCCTGTTCGGCGCGCCGGACCTCGACGCCCGCGCCATCCTCGCCGAAATGCAGGCGCTGGCGCCGGCCTGGCTGACCGGTTGCCAGGTGCGCGAATGCTGGTTCGAGCCGACTTTCCACAAATTCCACGGTCAACTCTGCCAGGCACTGCAAATCCACAGCGAAGGCCCACGTTACGACCACGCCGCCTTCCAGCCCTGGCGGCTGCAGGCGCTGGCCTTCAAGGCGATCCGCCGGCTCTACCCGGATTACCCGATCTGGCGCGACTTCGGCTACGAATACGAATTCGAGCGGCTGGCCATCGACCTGATCAACGGCTCGCCGCTACTGCGCGAATGGGTCGACGACCCGGCCAGCACCCCGGCCCAGCTCGACGCGCTGGCTGCCGCCGACGAAGCCGCCTGGCGGGCGGCGCGCGAACCCTATCTGCGCTACCGCTGAAGGAGGCAGGATGAAGGAATCCATCGACGAGCTGCTGCGCCGCATCGGGGCGCTGCAAGAGGAAATCGAAGACGAATACCGCAAGAAGCGCGAGGAATTCGAGCAAAAACGCGCCGAACTCGCCGGCGAACTGCTGCGCCAGCAACGCCGCTCCAAAATTGGCCTGTTCCGCTTCCTGCTCCGCACCCGGCTGCTGGTGATCCTCACCGCGCCGATCATCTACGCCGGCTGGATTCCCTTCCTGTTGATGGACCTCTTCGTCACCCTCTACCAGCACACCTGCTTTCCGATCTACCGCATCCCCAAGGTCAAGCGCAGCGACTACATCGTCTTCGACCGCGAAGACCTGCCCTATCTGAACCTGATCGAAAAATTCAACTGCTTTTACTGTGCCTACGGCAATGGCGTCGCCGCCTACACCCGCGAAATCGCCGCCCGCACCGAGCAGTACTGGTGCCCGATCAAGCACGCCCGCCGGATCAAGGCCGCGCACGAACGCTACCCGAAGTTCTTCGACTACGGCGACGCCGAAGCCTTCCGCCAGGGGCTGGGGCGATTGCGGAAGCAGTATGGGGAAGAGGACGAGCGGTGACCCCGCCCCCGGTTCTTGCGGGAGCGCCGTTCACCGGCTATGGAAAACGGTTTTTTGCTTTTTTTCGGGTTGACCGTGTTGAGGACATGATCGGCGCCTTGCCTTGCCTGCCGGTTAGCCTATCGAGCCACTGGCTGAGTCGGGAATGATTGCGGCTGGTTTCCGCGCCTGACGCGCGGGCGTACTTTCTTTTGCTTCGCCAAAAGAAAGTAGCCAAAGAAAAGGCGACCCAGGCTACGCGGTCGGCTGCGCCGACTTCCCTGCGCTACTCAGCGAGCCGGGCGGCTGGCTAAACTCGCCCCTGCGGGGCTCAAACACCACCAGCCGAAATCCCCCGGCCCGCCTGCGTTGCTCGGCGCTCCACATGGGGCCCCAAGGCGTCGCGGCGGAAAGCTTGGAGCAAAAATCAACGTTGACTGGCTTTTACGGTCGACCGGCAAAAACGTCATTTTTTTACCGTCGACCGTGAATCCGAGACGTTTTTCCCCCAGCCCTCTGCGGCGTCGAGCAGCGCAGCGGGCAACGGGATCAAGGGCGAGGACTGTCTGAGGCCCAAAGGGCCGAGTTCCGCAGCCCCCCGTTGTTCGCGAGCAGCGCAGAGCACCCGGCGCAGCCGGGCGCCGCAGTGGGCGCGCCTTCTTTTGGCTACTTTTCTTGGCAAGACAAGAAAAGTATGCCCGCCGGTAAACGGTGGAAAACAGCGCCTCCCAATGCAAGAACCCAATCCCTCCGGCAAACACCACCGGCTCCTTACTTGCCCTACCGAGCCCTTGGCTTGTTCGAAAATGATTGAGCCTGGTTTCCGCGCCTGACGCGCGGGCGTACTTTCTTTTGCTTCGCCAAAAGAAAGTAGCCAAAGAAAAGGCAACCCAGGCTACGCGGTCGGCTGCGCCGACTTCCCTGCGCTACTCGTCGAGCCGGGCGGCTGCGGAACTCGGCCCTGCGGGCCTCAAACAGTCCTCGCCGACACCCCCCGGCCCGCCTGCGTTGCTCGGCGCTCCACATGGGACCCAAAGGCGTCGCGGCGGAAAGCTTGGAGCAAAAATCAACGTTGGCTGGCTTTTACGGTCGACCGTGAATCCGAGACGTTTTCCCCCTGCCCTCTGCGGCGTCGAGCAGCGCAGGACGGGCGGGGGATTTCGGTTCGCATTGTTTGAGCCGCAGGCGAGTTCATGCGAACCGCCCGCTCGTCCGAGCAGCGCAGAGCACCCGGCAAAGCCGGGCGCCGCAGCGGGCGCGCCTTCTTTTGGCTACTTTTCTTGGCAAGACAAGAAAAGTACGCCCGCCGGTCAAACGGCGGAAAGCAGCCTCAAATCAATCAAACAAGCCGACCGCCAAGGTCAGGCCCTACCGACACTCCCGCAAACCGAAATCCGCAAAACGACCATTCCCACGGTCAACCGGAAAAAACCGGCCACCACAGCGGCAGCCACAGCCCCCTACAACTCCACCTCGGTCCGCCGCGAGACGCTGCGCAGCGCCAGGTTGCTCTTGATCCGGGCGACGCCGGGCAGGCGCGAGAGGTGGCGACGGTAGAGGAATTCGTAGTCCTCGGGGTCGTTGACCAGTACTCGCAGCAGGTAGTCGACGTCGCCGGCCATGAAATAGCACTCCATCACGCCGGGGCAGCCAATGACCGCTTTTTCAAAAGCGCTGACCGCTTCCTCGCTCTGGCTCTGCAGCGTGATTTCGACGAAGAGGCTGGTTTTCTTGCCGACCCGGCGCGGGTCGACCAGCATCACGTAACCGGCGATCACGCCGCTGGCTTCCAGCCGCTGCACCCGGCGCAGGCAGGCCGGCGGCGAGAGGTTAACCTGCTCCGCCAGTTGAACGTTGGACATCCGTCCGTCCTTCTGCAACAGACGCAGGATTTCGCGGTCAACCGAATCCAGCACCAGCTCGGAAGAGTCTGCAACCATCGTTTAAAAATTGAGCCAAAAGTTAACAATATTGCACAAATAGCCAATACAGCTTTGATATTGGCAATAAAATTTACCGGCAACTGCAGAACAATTGCAGCTTCCGGCCGCCCTTACGGCGCTCCGGTTCCACACCAGATAACCAAGGAAACAAGATGAAAAAAATCGCTCTGCTGCTCGCCAGCCTGGGCAGCCTGGCCGCCGTCCAACCGGCCGCCGCCCAGACCGTGGTCAAGATCGGCTTTGCCGGCCCGCTGACCGGCCCGATTGCCCATATCGGCAAGGATGAGGAATACGCCACCCGGATGGCGCTCGACGATGCCAACGCCAAGGGCGTGGTCATCAACGGCCAGAAAGTCCGTTTTGAACTGATGAGCGAAGACGATCAGGCCGATCCCCGCCAGGCAACCATCGTCGCCCAGCGTATCGCCGATGCCGGGGCCAAGGGCGTGGTCGGTCACGTCACCTCCGGCGCCGCGATTCCGGCCGCGATGATCTACGAACAGGCCGGCATCCCGGCGATCACCCCGTCGGCGACCAACCCCAAGCTGACCCAGCAGGGTTACAAGACCGCCTACCGCGTCATCGCCAACGACTTCCAGCAGGGCGAAGCGATGGCCAAGTACGCCGCCACCGTGCTCAAGGCCAAGACCATCGCCATCGTCGATGACCGCACCGCCTACGGCCAGGGCCTCGGCGACACGCTGGCCGAAAACCTGAAAAAATTCGGCGTTCAGGTCGTCGCCCGCGAGTACACCAACGACAAGGCGGTCGACTTCACCGCGCTGCTGACCCGGATCAAGAGCAAGCAACCGGATGCGATCTTCTACGGCGGCATGGATGCGCAAGGTGCGCCAATGCTGAAACAGATCAAGCAACTCGGCCTTAACGTCAAGTTCCTCTCTGGCGACGGCGTATGTACCAGCGAAATGCTCAAGCTCGCCGCCGAAGCGCTGAGCCCGAACGTGTACTGCACCCAAGCCGGCATCCCGGCCGAGAAGATGCCCGGCGGCACCGAGTTCAAGACCCGCTTCAAGAAGACCTTCAACGTCGATGTCCAGCTCTACGCCCCGTACGCCTACGACTCGGCCAACATGCTGATCGAGGCCATGAAGCTGGCCAACTCGGTCGAACCGGCCAAGTACCTGCCGCAGCTGCAGAAAGTCACTCTCAAGGGCGTCACCGGCACGGTCGCCTTCGACACCAAGGGCGACAACAAGAACGGCGGGATCACCCTGAACCAGTTCGGCAACGGCAAGTGGCAAGTGCTTAACTAAGCCCGCCCCCCTGCCTCCGCCACGGCAGAAGCTCCCGCAAAAACGCGGCCACCGGAAAACCGGGGCCGCGTTTTTTTGTGGTGGCGTGGGAAAGACGCTATCTCCTAGCCTGCCAGCGTTATATCAAACTGCATCCAGCTCGAAGACCGGATGAACAACCTGTAACTCAAACCCCGTTTACACAAAATTCCAGACACGCCCACCGTCTGGAGTTATCGCCTCAACGATGAACCTTTCTACTTCAAGTTTTGCGGACAATTCCGCCCAAATGCCCGTGACGACAGCTTGGTCCCTGGAATTACATTGCCAGCACCGCACCTGAGGGAGTTTCTCACTGTTCCTGAGGCCATTGGAGTAAAAGGGGGGCTGTCCGTCGGTTATCACAACTGCCCACGTTACTTAAACAATACCGAGTTCATCCAGCTTGCGAGAGTCGGTTGGATTGGCGCAGGACAACAGTCGGTAGCGTTGCTAAAGAAGGAACTTGAAGCAAATCAGAAAGGGGGGGGGCGAGCAGCGATGCTTGCAGTTATTGACACACCAAAAGATAAATCCGCGTCTAGCCGGGCGAGAAAGAAATAGATGCTCTAAAAAACGCATCAACCCTGCGCCAGCGGATACTGCGCAATAAAGCCGCAAGGCACCGGTACCCCCACATTTCTGAGCGTCGGCTTTCAAAGCCTGCCAACTTCCACCACGAGTCACAAGCAGGCACCACCAAGAACCCTACCAGCCATCGACACTCAGCCCCCGCAAAAGGCCCGCCCTCTCAACCCATCACCACCCCACCCCGCCCCAGTAACTGCCGCGCCGCCTGCACGCCCCGGTATTGCGCTTCCTCAAACAGGGAAATGCCGGACAGGTCGGCATGGGCCAGCGCCAGGCGGGGATGGCGAAAGGCGAGCAGGGTTTGCCGGGGGCTGGCGAAGAGGCTGCCCGGCAGCGGGCGGCGCATGGCGTGGCCGTAGCGCATCACGTCGAGGCGGCTGACCACTTCGCGCAGGTCGGGGTGAACCCGCTCCAGTTCGCCGAGGATGCTCTCGGCCCAGGCGGCTTGCGAGGTGTTCAGCAGCAGTTGGCGGGCCGCTGCCGGGGCGAGTTCGTTCAGCGGCCGGTAGTAGGTGTAGATGCTGGCGCCGTGGTGCCGGCGCAGCAGTTGGTGCGTGGCATCGACATAGCCAAGGCCGACGCCCTCGTAGAGGACGTTGTCCCAGGCCGGCGCGGCGCCGTGGCGTTGCTGCGGCAGGCGGTCGAGGTGCAGGTTGGCGACCAGCCAGGGCGCGTAGTCGCCGCTGCCGGCGGCGGCCTTGAGCGGCCCCGGGGCGTTGCGCCAGACGTGCGGCAGGACGAAGGCCGGAGCCGCCCAGAGCAGCTTTCTGGCGTGATAGCGGCGGGATTTTTCGCCACACAGGCAGTCGACCGTGAACCCACCTTTTTCCTCGTCGATCCGCCACACCAGCGCATCGGTGACGATCCGCCCGGCGGCGTGCGCAGCCAGCCCGCGCAGCAGCCAGGCGTTACCCTCCGGCGCGGTCAGCACGCAATCGCCGGCGGCATTGGCTGCCTCGCCGTTGCGGCAGGCGAAATAATGCAGCCCGGCCCAGGCCGAGGTCTCGCCGTGGCCCAACCCGTAATCGTCGCGGCAGGCGTAATTGGCCAGCCAGTGCAGGCTGGGCGCGGTGAAACCCTGCGCCTTCAGCCAGCTGGCAAAGCTGATCCGGTCGAGCGCCAGCCAAGCCGGGTCGCGGCTGGCCAGCGCCAGCGGCAAGGCGAAGACGCGCAGGCCGTCGCGGCCGCGCTGGCGCTTCATGGCGTCGACGGTTTCGGCAAAACGCCTTTGCTGCGCCCGTTCCTCGGTATCGAGCCCGAGTTGCGGCAACAGCCCCTCTTCCCACAAGCCGTCGCGAAAAACCCGCTCCTGCGGCGTCGCGCAGAGGTAACGCTCGTCGTAAGTCGGGCGCCGGGCGCCGGGGTCGCCTTGCAGCACGCCGAGTTCAGCCAGGAGTTCGCGCACCAGCCGCGCTTCGCTGCCCGGCAGTGGCAGATAGTGCGCACCCCAGGGATAGGCGCACAGCGGCGACTGGCCGGCGCGCGAATTGCCGCCGGGTTCGGATTCCATTTCGAGCACGACGAAATCGTCAATCCCGGCCTTGTTCAGCTGCCAGGCAGCGGACATGCCCGACACCCCGCCGCCCACGATGGCAATACCAACCTGCCGGACTTCGTCGGGTGCGGGGAAATCGCCGCTGCGCAGACGGTGCGCAGCTGGCGGATTGCCGCCCAGCAACTCGCCCGGCGGCAGCGGTGGTCGGGCTTTGGCGCACGCCGCCAGCGTCCCGCCCAGAGCCCCGAAGGCGAGGCCGGCACCACCGGCGCGAAGGAAATCGCGACGCTGCATCAGGCAACTCGCGGCGGCGAGGCAGCCCGGCAGACACCAGCGGCAGGTGCAGGCCTGCGCCCGGCGCAAAAAGGCCGGCTTTTACGGTCGACCGTGAAAATGGGCCAAAAGCGCGGCCCGCAGCAGCACCGAAAAGGCGCGGTCAAACCGACGGAAAGGTGCATCCGCCGCCCCGCTGCGGCTAGTCGAACTGGCGCAGCGACAGGTGCACCGACAACTGTCCGCCGAGCCAGCCGAGCAGGCCACCGCAGCCGACCAGCGCGGCGACTTCGGCCAGGCCCGGGGTGCGCAGCGCAAACTGGGCACCATAGAGCGCCGCCAGTTCGCCGACCGGGGCGGCCAGCAGGGCCAGGCCGAGCGCCACCAGCAAGGCCGCGAGCAGGCCGCCGGCCGCACCCTGCAAGGCACCGAAATAATGGAAGGGGCGGCTGATGAAGGCGTCAGTGGCACCGATCATCCGCGCCACCTCGATCTCGGCGGCGTGGCCGAGCACCTGTAGACGGATGGTGTTGAAGGTCACCGCCACCAGCCCGGCGGCGAATACCGCCGCCAGCATTCCGAGCGCCAGCCGGCCGATCCGGATGAAGGCGTCGAAGCGCCGCACCCAGGCCGAATCGAGTTGCACGTGTTCAACCCGGGGCCAGCCGGAGATTTCCTTCTTCAGCACTTCCAGCGCCTCCGGCGCCGGGTTCGGCGGCTCGACCACGAAGGCATCGGGCAAGGGGTTGCGCGGCAGGCTGGCGACGATTTCGGCCATCCCCTCGTTGCCCTTGAGCCGCGCCAGGGCCTCGTCGCGCGGCACGAAACGCCAGCGGCCGGGGGCCGCTGCCTGCAGCCGGGCCTCGATCTCGCTCACATCCTTCTTGCTTGCATCAAGCTGCATGAAGACGCTGACCTGCTGGGCGCCGGCGGCGCCATGCCCCAACTGGCGCAGGCTGTCGAGGACCAGATAGCCGAAGGCGGGAATAGTCAGCGCAATGCCGATCACCAGCAGCGACAACAGGGTATTGAGCGGTGCCGCCAGCAGGCGGCGGACAGCGCGGCCGCAAGCGGCCTGATGCTGGGCCAGCCAGGAGTTCATAGCAGCCTCCCGTGGTCGAGACGCAGCACCCGGGGCTCGAAGCGGCGGATGCAGCCGAGGTCGTGGGTGGCGATCACGACGGTGACGCCGACCTGGTGGAAGGATTCGAAAATGGCGAAGATCTGCTCCGCCGATTCGGCGTCGAGGTTGCCGGTCGGCTCGTCGGCGACCAGCACCGCCGGCCGGTTGACCACCGCCCGGGCAATCGCCAGCCGCTGCTGTTCGCCGCCCGACAGCGCCACCGGGTTGGCCTTGGCGCGTTCAAGCAGGCCAACCTTGTCGAGCGCCGCCTGCGCCCGGCGCACCGCCTCGCGGTAAGGCAGGCCGACGATTTCCAGCGGCAGCAACACGTTCTCCAGTGCGCTGCGGTCGAACAGCAGCTTCTGGTCCTGAAAGATCAGGCCGAAATTGCGCCGGATGAACGGCAATGCACTGCGACGCAAAGCCGCGAGGTTCTGGCCGTTGACCAGCAAGCTGCCGGCAGTCGGCGCCTCGATGGTCGAAATCAGCTTGATCAGCGTCGTCTTGCCGGCCCCCGAATGGCCGGTCACGCAGACCATTTCACCCGCCGAAATCTCGAAACTGACGTCGTGCAGGGCCTGCAGCCCACCGGGGTAGCGCTTGGTCAGGTTGCTGGCAACGATCATTTTTTAGCTGGTAGCCATTAGATGTTAGGCGCTAGAGGGGAAACCCCCTCCCCCACTGAATCCTCGATCCTAAAACCCCTACTCAAACAGCGCATCGACGAAATCGCGCGCGACGAAGGGGCGCAGGTCGTCGATCTGTTCGCCGACGCCGATGAAGCGGATCGGTTTCGGACACTGGCGGGCGATGCCGGCGATCACGCCGCCCTTGGCGGTGCCGTCGAGCTTGGTCACCACCAGGCCGGTGACGTTGATCGCCTTGTCGAAGGCCTTGACCTGTTGCAGCGCGTTCTGGCCGATATTGGCGTCGAGCACGAGCAGGGTTTCGTGCGGGCCGCTCGGGTCGACCTTCTGGATCACGCGGCGGACCTTGGCGATTTCCTCCATCAGGTGCAGCTGGGTCGGCAGACGGCCGGCAGTGTCGGCGAGGACGATGTCGATGCCGCGCGCCTTGGCCGCCGAAATGGCGTCGAAGATCACCGCCGCCGGGTCGCCGGACTCCTGCGCGATCACCGTCACGCTGTTGCGCTCGCCCCAGGTCTGCAATTGCTCGCGGGCGGCGGCGCGGAAGGTGTCGCCGGCGGCCAGCAGGACGCTCTTGCCCTGGTTCTGGAAGTACTTGGCCAGTTTGCCGATCGAGGTCGTCTTGCCGGCGCCGTTAACCCCGGCAATCATGATCACGAAGGGTTTGTGGCCGGACACGTCGAGCGGTTGTTCGAGCGGCAGCAGGGTGTCATGCAGCGCGTCGGAGAGGGCCTTCTGGATCGCCTCCGGGGTGTCGAGCTTGTCGCGCTTGGCGCGCGCCTTGAGCTCTTCGAGCAGGTGGGTGGTTGCCTCGATCCCGACATCGGAGGTCAGGAGCAGGGTTTCCAGTTCTTCGAGCAACTCGTCATCGACCTTGCCCCGCGAGAACAGCGACTTGAGCTTGCCGCCGAGTTGGGCGCGGGTCTTGGCCAGGCCCTTGAACAGGCGCTCGCGCCAGGAAGGCGCGGCGGCGGCTTCGACGGCCGGCGCTGCGACCGGTGCAGCGGCTGGCGTGCTTTCGGCGACGATCGGTGCTTCGGCTGCCGGTTCGCCGGCGATTTTTTTCTTGAGGAAACTGAACATGGTGGACGCAGTCGAAAGTGGGCTGGTAATACTGGCAAAGCAGGCTGACAAGGCCGGCCGGAGAAAGCATTCGAGCAACCGCCGGACGGGCTGACAGGCTCGCGGCAAGCGGCTAAGATGCCGCCCGGATGGCTGCAAAAACAGGCCTGAATTCTAACAGAAAGCCCCTTGGGAAAGCCCGCCTGCCCCCTCCCGCTGCTCTTTTCGCCGCCCCTTGGAACACTTATCTCCGCAAAGACCGAACCCACCATGTTGCCGCGCTCCCTCCGCCCCGTAGCTCTCGCCCTGATCCTGGCCGCCGCAGCCCCGGCCACGGTGTTCGCCAACCCCTTTGAAACCACGCTCAAGAACGGCCTGCGGGTGATCGTCAAGGAAGACCGCCGGGCGCCGACCGCGGTGCAGATGGTCTGGTACCGGATCGGCAGCATGGACGAGGTCGACGGCCAGTCCGGCGTCGCCCACGTGCTCGAACACATGATGTTCAAGGGCACGCCGAGCGTCGGCCCCGGCGAATTCAACAAGCGGGTAGCCGCTGCCGGCGGCCGCGACAACGCCTTCACCAGCCGCGATTACACCGCTTACTTCCAGCAGGTGCCAAAAGAAAAGCTGCCCGAAATGATGGCGCTCGAAGCTGACCGGATGCGCCATCTCAACGTCGACGCCCAGGAATTCGCGCAGGAGATCAAGGTGGTGATGGAAGAGCGTCGGATGCGCACCGACGACAATCCGCAAGCCAAGCTGTTCGAGCAGATGAACGCCGCCGCCTTCCAGGCCCACCCCTACCGCCGGCCGATCATCGGCTGGATGAATGACCTGGAAAACATGACCGCCGCCGATGCCAAGGCCTGGTACGACACCTGGTACATGCCCAACAACGCCTACGTGGTGATCACCGGCGACGTCGATCACCAGGCGGTCTTCGCCCTCGCCGAGCAGCACTACGGCGCGCTCGAAAGCCGCCCGCTGCCGCTGCGCCGGCCGCAGAGCGAGCCGGCGCAGGAAGGCATCCGCCGGGTCAGCGTCAAGGCCCCGGCCGAACTGCCGGCGCTGATCATGGGCTGGAAGGCGCCGGTCCTGCGCGACATCGAGCGCGACCGCGACCCTTACGCGCTGGACATGCTGACCGCCGTACTCGACGGCCACGACGCCGCCCGCTTCAACAAGAAGCTGGTGCGCGAGGACAAGGTCGCGCTCTCGGTCGATATCGGCTACGACGGCAGCGCCCGCGGCCCGGGCATGCTCTACATCACCGGCACGCCGTCGGAAGGACGCAGCATCGCCGATCTGGAAGCCGCGATCCGCAGCGAAATCGCCCGCATCCAGAAGGATGGCGTGAGCCCGGCTGAGCTGAAGCGGGCGCGCGCCCAGTTGCTGGCGCAGCAGATTTACAAGAAGGATTCGATGTTCGGCCAGGCGATGGAAATCGGCCAGACCGAGGCTGCCAACCTGCCCTGGCAAGGCATCGAAAAGATGCTGGAAAAGCTGCAGCAGGTCAGCGCCGAAGACATCCAGGCGGCTGCCCGCAAATATTTTATCGACGATACGCTGACCGTCGGCGTCCTCGACCCGCAACCGCTGGCACAGGCGCCGCGCCGCCCGGCCAAGCCCGGCAGCCGGCATTGAGCCGCTCCGCATGCCCTCCCGCCCAGCCTCCGCAACGACCCGAACTCGCGCCTGAGAAATTGCCATGAAACGCTTGTTGACCGTAGTTTTTGCCTTTTTCACCCTGCTTGCCGGCCAGCCGGCCGTCGCCGGCGTCGCCATCGAACACTGGCAGACGGCGGGCGGTACCCGCGTCTATTTCGTCGCCAGCCGCGCCTTGCCAATGCTCGACGTGCAGGTCGACTTTGCCGCCGGTTCGATGTTCGACCCGCTCGGCAAGTCCGGGCTGGCCGCGCTGACCCGGGGCACGCTTGATCTCGGCGCCGGCGACCTCGACGAAACCGCGATTGCCGAACAGCTCGCCGACCTCGGCGCGCAACTCGGCGGCGGCGCCGACACCGACCGCGCCAGCGTTTCGCTGCGTACCCTGACTGCGACCGACAAACTGGCCCCGGCCCTGGCCATCCTCGGCCGGGTGCTGGCCAGCCCGCGCTTCGCCGACGACATCTTCGCCCGCGAGCAGACCCGCACCGTATCGGCCCTGAAGGAAGCGCAGACACGGCCCGACAGCATTGCCGGCAAGGCCTTCTGGGAAGCGCTCTATCCCAAGCATCCGTACGGCCGCCAGGCATCGCCGGAAAGCGTCGCCGGGCTTAGCCGCGACGACGCCCGCGCCTTCCATGCACAGTATTACGTCGCTGCCAACGCAACCATCACCCTGGTCGGCGACCTCGACCGCACCAGCGCCGAACGCATCGCCGGCGAGCTCGCCGCCGCGCTGCCGACCGGCAGTGCGGCTGTGCTGCCGGCACCGCCGGTGCCGGTCAAGGGTAGCCAGAAGCACATCGCCCACCCAGCCTCGCAGGCACACATCCAGATTGGTCTGCCGGCGATCGAGCGCGGCCACCCCGATTTCTTCCCGCTGGTGGTCGGCAACTACACCCTGGGCGGCGGCGGCTTTGTCTCGCGCCTGATGAAGGAAGTGCGCGACAAGCGCGGCTACGCCTACAGCGTGTATAGCTATTTCGCGCCGCTGAAGCAGCCCGGCCCCTTCCAGATCGGCCTGCAGACCAAGCGCAGCCAGGCCCGCGATGCGATCAAGCTGGCCCGCAGCCTGATCGACGACTTCGTCAAGAACGGCCCGAGCGGCGAAGAGCTGGCCGCCGCCAAGGCCAACCTGACCGGCAGCTTCCCGCTGCGCCTGGACAGTAACCGCAAGCTGCTCGACAACGCTGCGGTCATCGGCTTCTACGGCCTGCCGCTCGACTATCTCGATACTTACCAGGCCAAGGTGGCTGCAGTTACGGTCGACGACGTTAAAAAGGCATTTTCCCGCCATGTGCGCGGCGACTATCTGACCACCGTGACGGTGGCCGGCGAATGAGTGCCAAAGCCGGCTCCGGCAGCAACGCAGTGCGGATCGTCGGCGGCGAGTTGCGCCGCCGGGTATTGCGCTTTCCCGATAGCGAAGGCTTGCGCCCGACCCCCGACCGGGTCCGCGAAACCCTGTTCAACTGGCTCGGCCAGGAACTCGACGGCTGGCATTGCCTCGATCTCTTCGCCGGTAGCGGCGCGCTCGGCTTCGAGGCCGCATCGCGCGGCGCGGCGCGGGTAGTGATGATCGAGAAGGCACCACGGGTGCTGGCGGCGTTGCAGGAAAACCACGAATTGCTGCACAAACCTGCGGCGGTGGAGATCGTTCGCGGGGATGCGCTACAATATTTGTCTTCGTCCAAGTCGAAATTCGACCTGATCTTCGTCGATCCCCCTTACCACAAGGGCTGGATCGCCCGGCTGGAGCCCCTGCTCGACGCCGCGCTGCACGCAGACGGGGCGCTTTACCTTGAGGCGGAGAACGAAATCGAAACGCTGGGCCCGTGGCAGACCGTACGCCACGGCAAAGCGGGCGAAGTGCATTTTCACCTGATGCGGCGCGAGCCGAGCCAACCGAACGACTGAACCGACTGTGCCGGCCAATTCCAATTCCAGCAAACTCGACCGCCGCGTGGCGATCTATCCGGGTACCTTCGACCCGATCACCCGGGGCCACGAGGATCTGGTACGCCGTGCCGCCAGCCTGTTCGACCGGCTGATCCTGGCGATTGCCGAAAGCCCGAGCAAGCAGCCCCGTTTCAGCCTGGCCGAACGGGTCGAGATGGCGCAGGAGATTCTCTCCGACGTTCCCAACCTGGAAATTGTCGGCTTCAACACCCTGCTGATGGACTTCGTGCACGAGCAGGGTGCCAAGGTGATCGTCCGCGGCCTGCGCGCGGTGTCCGATTTCGAATACGAATTCCAGATGGCGGGCATGAACCGCAGCCTGTTCCCCGAAGTCGAAACCGTGTTTCTGACCCCCGGCGAGCAATACATGTTCATCTCGGCCACGATGGTCCGTGAAATCGCCCGTCTCGGCGGCGATGTCAGCAAATTTGTCCAACCTTGTGTCGTAAAACGCCTGCGGGCGTCCATTTCAGTTAAATAGAGAGAGGAACCAGTCATGGCCCTGATGATTACCGACGAGTGCATCAACTGCGACGTGTGCGAGCCGGAGTGCCCGAACGAAGCGATTTCGCAAGGTGACGAGATTTACGTCATCGATCCGAACAAGTGCACCGAGTGCGTCGGCCACTACGACGAACCGCAATGCGTCCAGGTCTGCCCGGTCGACTGCATTCCCAAGGATCCGGGCAATGCCGAGAACGAAGATCAACTGTGGGCCAAGTACGAAAAGCTGACGGGCAACAAGCGCGCCTGAGCCTGCTTTCGCTACCCAGCCCATAATAAAGCCCGCTCCATGCGGGCTTTATTATGCCAAGAAGAATTAAGACAAAAGCATAGCCCTGACACCCGTGATCAATCTCAACCTCCCAGCCACGTGCCTGAGTCTCGCCTGCCTGACCGCATGCCCCGCTAGTGCCGAAGACCTGCTGCAGTTGTCGCTGGAGGAACTGATGCGGATCGAAGTTACCTCGGTCAGCAAAAAAAGCCAGCCCGCCGACCAGGCCGCTGCCGCAATTCACGTACTGACCAGCGATGACATCCGGCGCTCGGGAGCCACCAGCCTGCCAGAAGTCCTGCGCCTGGTACCCGGCGTGCAAGTAGCGAGGATTGATGGAAACAAATGGGCAGTCAGCATCCGCGGAATGAATGCACGCTGGTCGGGCCAACTGCTCGTGCTACAGGACGGCCGCAGCCTATATTCGCCACTGTTTGGCGGGGTCTATTGGGAGGCCCAGGACACTCCGCTTGAAGACATTGAGCGGATTGAAGTCATTCGCGGTCCAGGCGGTACGCTCTGGGGAGCCAACGCAGTAAACGGGGTGATCAACATCATCACCCGTCATGCTGGGACAACCCAGGGCGGACTGGCCACCGTCACGACAGGCAGCCACGAGCGCAGCATCATGGTGCGTCAAGGGGGGCAGTTGGGCGAACACACTTTCCTGCGCGCTTACGCCAAGCAAATCGACCATGATGCGCTTCCGGCAACCGCCGGCGGACGAGCACACGATGCCTGGAATACGATTCGCGCCGGATTTCGCCTCGATCATCAAAGCGGCAGCGACAGTTTGCGCATTGATGCCGCAGCCTACGAAGGCAACCTGCAGCAGACCGCAATCCTCACGCGCCCGGGGCTGGCGGGCAATCTCCGCTGGCCGGAAAGTGCCGGGATGCGCGGCAGCCACCTGCAACTGCACTGGCAGAGGGAACTCGACAACGGCGCCAGCTGGCAGATGCAAGTCTACCTAGACCGCGCCGAGCGGGAAGAAAAGGTGCTGCAGCAGCAAATCGATACAGCCGATCTCGAACTGCAACATCGCTTCCGGCCGCATCACTCGCACGAAATCGTCATCGGAACCGGCTACCGGCAAGTCAGCGACTGGCTCCTTGCCAGCGATCCGACACTGAGCATCCGTAACCAGCGGCAATTAAACCGGCGCTACCACCTATTCCTGCAGGACGAAATCGCGCTTGCCGAGCGCTTGCGCCTGACCCTGGGGAGCAAGTTCGAACACCACCCCAATAATGGCTGGGAACCCCAGCCCAATGTACGCCTTGCATGGCAACCCGCCCCTCAGCACACTCTCTGGGGAGCCTGGTCGCAAACCGTCCACACCCCGTCACGCGCTGACCGTGACCTCACCCTAAATCTAACCGGCTGGCCCCTGCTCTCAATACTTGGCACCCCGAATTTTGCCAGCCAGCGACTGCAAGCCACCGAAATCGGCTATCGCCAGTTGCTCAGCCCCCGGTTCTCCTACGATTTCACCGTCTACCAGTACGAATACGACAATCTGCGATCACTTGAGCCTGTCGCCGGAACAAGCTTCCCTCGCCTGGCATACCTGTATGGCAACCAGCTCGAAGCCAGAGCTCGCGGGGCCGAATTGAGTGCCGCCTGGCAGGCCACTGCCGACTGGCGAGTGAACGCCGCATACAGCCACTTGCAACTCTCCGCCACCCCTCGCCCCGGGAGCCGTGACAACACAGACCAGGTCGGTGCATATACCCGCAGCGGCCCTCGCCATCAATTCAATCTGCAATCTCAACTCAAGCTGAGCCAGAACGTGGAGTTTGACGCCTTCTGGTACTGGGTTGCTGCTTATGGGGGAGTCCCGGCCTATCGCCGTCTTGACCTACGCCTGTCCTGGCAGTTCCGTCCAGGCAGCACGCTGACCTTGGTCGGCCAAAATCTTCTTGCGGCCAGCCACCAGGAACAAATTGGGCAAGATACGCTTGCCAGTTCCGTGCCGCGCGGTGCTTACCTGCAATTCAGGCAAGCCTTCTGAGGCAGCCCGACAAATGCATCCACGGGCCTTGATCCTCCGCTTGGGTTACTTCTGGGCTCTGCTCCTGGGAGCTGCCAGCACAGGCTGGGCCCAATACAGTGAAAGCGAGGTCAAGGCAGCGTTCATTTTCAACATTGTCCGCTATGCCGAATGGCCTCAGGAGGCGCTCCCGGAAGGCCTGCCGCTACGCCTCTGCGTTCTTACTCGAGAACGAGGCAACGACAGCCTCGCCGAAGAACTGGAGAAACTGCGCGGACGCACCGTCCGCAACCGCCCTCTGGAAATCCGTACTGCGGCACGTTTCGAAGCGTTGGCGCCATGCCACGTACTGGTTGCCGGCCACGACCTCCCGGAGCGCTACCGTCTCTTGCCAGAAAGCCGCCACCAACTCAACATTGCCTCTGGAGAAAATCCGCAAGAACAGGGAGCGATGATTGGACTGGTTCTGCTCAACAACCGCCTGCAATTCGAAGTCAGCCAGGAAGCGACCCGTCGCGCCGCGATCCAGTTGCCGACCGCCCTGCTCAGACTTGCCTGGCGTGTGAGGTAATCGTTAATGCTTGGTGCCGCAACCATCCGCCAGCGCCTGACCCGCTTTGGCTTGCTCACAGTCGGCTTTGCCTGCCTGATCATCGCCCTGTTCGGAGTTGTCGAAGAGTTTGTCAGGACCCAGAAAAAGCTGCATGCCGACATTCAGGTTCTGCTCGACATCGGCAGCGATACCGTGCAGCCCTATCTGGCCTTTGCCGACCCGGCTGGCGCTCGCACCCACTTGCAGAGCCTGCTCAACCGCCCGGACATCGTGGCTGCCGGAATCTATCTGCCGGAAGGCTATCTCTTTGCGGCCGTGGATCGGCAGGAGCAGGATCAACAGACCTTGGCTGCACGCAGCAATTTCCACCTGGCAGAAGAGCCTGGCTGGCTACCGACGAACTTCCTTCGCCTGTCACATCCGGTCAACCTGGATGGAGAGCAAATCGGCGAACTCAGTTTGTTGATCGATCTCCGCCCAATGCGCCACGAACAGCTCAGCCGGATCGCCGGGATCCTGCTGGCAATGTGTCTGGCGATGCTGGCCTCCTGGTTTCTGGCCCGCCGTTTGCAACGCCTGATCATCGCACCGATTGCGGAAATTGCCGACACGGCAGCTGCCATCCGCGAATCCGGGCACTACAACCTGCGTGTCAGCTATCCTGCCGATGATGAAATTGGCCACCTGGTGAGGCAGTTCAATGCCATGCTTGGAAAGATCGCCGATACCGACCACGAGTTACGCCGCCACCGCGATCACCTTGAGGGAGAAGTACTGGCCCGCACCCGCGACCTCTGCGACGCCAAAGACATCGCCGAACGGGAAACGGCTGCCGCCCTCCGTGCCAATGCGGCCAAAACCGAGTTCCTCTCACGGATGAGCCACGAACTGCGGACACCGCTCAATGCAATTATCGGCTTCAGCCAGATGCTTGAGGCCGAGGGAACGCTCAACCCGGAACAAGCCGACGATGTCCGGGAGATTCGCAAAGCCGGCAATCTGCTGCTGGCACAGGTCAATGAAATCCTTGATCTTTCCCGGATCGAAAGCGGCCACCTCGAACTGATCCCGGAGGTCCTTGATCTGGACAGCGAAATCACTGCAGCCGTGAACGCCATCCGCCCTCTGTTGCCAGCACAGCAACTGCAGTTGCAGCTCGCACCGGTTCCCAACATCCGTCTCTATGGTGATCGCCAGCGGCTGCAGCAAATCCTGCTCAATCTGTTATCCAATGCTGTCAAGTACAACCGCCAAGGTGGGCGGATCGAAATCCACTATGGCGGCAACAGCAACGCCCCACGCATCTGCATTACAGATAGCGGCCGCGGCCTCAGTACTGAACAACTAGCACGCCTGTTCCGCCCCTTCGAGCGTCTGGAAAGCGCCTATTGCGGGATTGAAGGTACCGGCATCGGCTTGGCGCTGTGCAAGCGGCTAGTCGAGGCCATGGGCGGCTCCATCGGGGTCGAGAGCCAATCGGGGCAAGGTAGCACCTTCTGGTTTGAACTCCCGGCAGCCCCAACCTCTGGCGACGCACTTACCGCAACCAGCGAGCAGGTCTGCCACTCGGTTCTCTATATCGAAGACAACGCAATCAATGCCAAACTGATGCAAAAGGTCCTCGATAAACGCCCCGATGTCCGCCTCCGCATTGCTGAGGATGGACTGAGCGGACTGGCTGCGGTCAGTGCTGAGATGCCCGAATTGATCTTGCTGGATTTGAATCTGCCCGATATTGATGGCTTCGAGGTCATGCACCGCCTCGGAGCCAATCCTGTTTGGGCCAACATCCCGGTCATTGCAGTCACCGCCAATAATACGCCAGCCGACATTGCGCGCGGCCAGGCGGCCGGCTTCCTCGACTACCTCGGCAAACCGCTCGATGTGCGCCGCCTGAATGCCGCGCTCGACAAGCTGTGGGCAACGCCCACACAGAACAGCACGGCGTAGACCTTAACTCCGCCGCAACAGCGCCTCGATTTCCCCCGCCAGACTGTCCAGTGTTTCCATCTGACGGGCGAGCGCGGCTTCTGCGGCCTCGAACTCGCTGATCCGCTCTTCCAGCGAATCGGTCGCCTGATGAATCCGGCGCAAGCTGTCGAGGCGCCGTTTCAATTGCAGTTGATGTTCTCGCACCTGGGTTTCGACCGGCGCCATGATTGCCCGCAACCAGATTTCGACATCCTTGTTGGCTTGCTCGAAAGCCCGCCGGATTTGAATCGCCACCTCCTCGAAAAACTTCTGGGTGATGTTTTTCTTGTCGCGTGTCAGCAAGGTCAGCATCGTATTGAGATGGGTATCGCACCAACTCTGCAAGCGGTCGATCTCGGCCGTGTAGCGGTTTAGCGAAAAGGCTGTCGGCGCCCCTAGTTTCAGCCCGTGCTCACTGGCAAAACGGCGATAGACAGCGTCCATCATTTCAAGGATTTCGTCGATTTCGCGCCCGGCGGCAAGCAGCAATTCACGGCTGCGGGCAAAAAAGGCATTCATCGCCTCCGACAGCGCACTGGAAAAATTGGCTTCGAGCATGGTCGACCGTGTTTCCCGCGTCAGCTGGCGCAGGTTGTCGCTATTCAGCTGGGAAAACAGGCTGGCGCTATGGCTGTTGAACACGTTGCGCACTGCGTAGTAGCGCTGCAGCCCGGCCTCAAAGGCCGCCTTTTCGCTGCCGATCTGCCCCATCATGTACTCGACCACCCCTTGATTCTTCCCGCGCAAGCCGACCAACTCTTCCAGCTGGCTACGCAAGCCTGCCAAACGCGATTCCTGCAAGGTCCGCACGCCAGCCGCCAAGGCCATGAATTCACTGGCCACCCGCTCGCCGACGAGTTGCCGCCGCGCCGGAATCAGGGCCTGCGACAAGGCCTCTTCCAGCAAAGGCAGGCGGCTGCGCTGCAGCAGCGCCGGGTCCGCATTGACCCGGGCAACCAGCGCCTTCTGCGCCGAGACAGGATAGACCTGCGTCGGCGCCAACCCGAGGACGGCCGCACAGGAGGCTGCCTGACGGGCGATTTCGCCATCAACTTCGGCGCGGCTTTTGAGTTCGTCCCACTGCCCATCGATCTTGTTGAGGACCACCAGCCGGCCTTCCCGCGGCAAGCCGGCACCACCGATGTACTCCTTCCAGATCACCAGGTCGGATTGACTGACACCGGTATCGGCAGCCAGCAGGAATAGCACGGCATGGGCATTCGGCAACAGCGAAAGGGTCAGTTCCGGTTCGGCACCAACCGCATTGAGCCCCGGGGTATCGAGGATCACCAGGCCTTGCTGCAGCAGCGGGTGCGGAAAATTGATCAGCGCATGCCGCCAGCGCGGCACCTCGACCAGGCCATCGGCGCCGACCCGGTACAGGTCGGAAGCCTCCTCGCCCACCGCAAAGCCGAGGCTGGCCGCCTCGTCCGGCGCAACCCGGATGGTCTCGCTAACGTGGCGCAAGGCAGCTTGCATGGCATTGGCCGAGCCGGTATCGAGCGTAACCACGGTCCACGCCTCGCTCCGATTGCGGAACTCGCTGACCCCGCGATTGCTTGCCCGAGTGGTAATCGGCAGCAGTTCGAGTTGTGCCGGTTTGCCTTCATCCCAACGCAGTTCGGTCGGACACATCGTCGTCCGCCCGGCGGAGGAGGGCAGGATGCGGCTGCCGTATGCGGAAAAGAACATCGCATTGATCAGTTCCGACTTGCCGCGCGAAAACTCGGCGACAAAGGCGACCGTCAGCTTGTCGTCGCGCAGGCGATCCTGCAGCAGCGCAAAGCGCAGCGCAGTTTGCGGCCCTGCCAGTTCATTCCGTACCAACCAGTCCTGCAAGGCTCCGATCCGGGCAGCAAGCTGGGTGCGCCATTCGGCATAGGCGGCAAAACGGGGAGCGAGCGACATGAACGATTCTTCAAAAAACAGGCAGAGGAAGCGAATTTAACAAAACCCCGGCAGCCGACCAAGGGCACAGCCGGCACGTCCCGGAGAAACGCGTCTGCACCACGGTCGACCGTGAATTTGCGAAAAAACCGGCACAGCCGGGCAACTCCGACCGAATTTTGCGGATCCGGAGAATCAATGCTCTTTCGCGGCACAGATAATTACTGTAAATTTACACAGTGGTTATTTTCTTCCGGAGCCCTCCATGTGCGAACGTATCGAACTGCACGCCGGCGTCAGAGAGATCAGCCGGCATTTCGGCCGCCTGCAGATCAGCGCCCGCGATCTGCCCGACGACGACGAACTGGCGCCTGGCGAACCGCTGCTGATCATCAGCAGCGGCGGCGACGGTGCCCGGGCCAGCAATGCCCGCTGGGGACTGGTCGGACATTTTCTTGACCAGAGCCCGCGTAGCCCGCTGCTCCACCTGCGCGGAGAAACCCTAGCCGCCACCCCGTTCTACAACCGCCTGTTGCGCCGCAAGCGCTGCCTGATTCCAGCGACCGCCTTCATGAGCTGGCAATCCGACGGCGAGGGGCAGCGACGCAAACTGCGGATCGCGGAACGCGATGGCGAACTGCTGCTACTCGCTGCCATCTTCGACCACCACCCGCACGCCGGCAGCACTTGCGCCGTACTGACCGCCCCAGCCATCGGTCTGGCGCACGGACTGCAACCACGCCTGCCCCTGTTGCTGCAAGGCGAAGCCGCCGCCTTCTGGCTGGCCGAACACGCGGAGTTTCCCGAGGATGAGTTCGCCACCCTGCTGCAACCAACCGAATGGCCATCCTTGCTCGGCGAATACCTGCCCGAACCCGAGCCTTCGCCGCAACTGTGCTTCGACTTTGCGCTGACGCGCAGTTCCGCCCCCGCTCAGCGCTGGCAGCCCGGGCAATAGTAGGTGCTGCGGCCGGCCTGGCGCACCTGCCGGACCAGCCCGGCACAGCGGCGGCAGGGCTGGCCATCGCGGTCATAAACTGCGGCCTGGATCTGGAACCAGCCGCTGCTGCCATCGCTATGAACATAGTCGCGAATACTGCTGCCGCCGGCGGCGATCGCTTCGCTCAAGGTCTCCTGTACCGCCTGCACCAGCGTCGCCAAGCGCCCGCGCGCAATCCGGTTGGCCGCCCGCAAGGGCGAAATCCCGGCGCGAAACAGGCTTTCCGAGGCATAGATATTGCCGACTCCGACCAGCAGATGGCTATCCATCAAGACCGGCTTGACGGGCGAGGCTCGACGGGAAAATACGCTTTCCAGCCAGTCGACCGTAAATTCCGGGGACAACGGTTCCACCCCCTGCACCGCCAGCAAGGGATGTCGCGCGCTGTCTTCCGGTGCCCCCGGTTGCCAGGTCACCACACCAAAGCGGCGCGGGTCGGAAAGGCGCAGGATGCGCCCAGGCAAACACAGATCGAAATGATCGTGCCTGCCGACCGGATCGCCCGGCGCGACAAAGCGCAGATGTCCCGACATCCCGAGATGAATGATCAAGGTGCCACCGCTACCGTCAGCACGCCGGCAGTCGAGGAGCAGATACTTGCCGCGTCGGCGTACCGCCGCGATGCAGCAACCCGGCAACCACTCGGCCAATTCGGGGGGAATCGGCAGACGCAAGCGCGGAGCCCGGATCGCCACTCCCAGTATCGGCTGGGCCAGCAACTCCGGCTCGATTCCCCGACGACAAACCTCAACCTCCGGCAATTCCGGCATCTTTTACTCCTGGCTAATTGATCACGACCAACGGCCGCGCCCCGGATTGTAAATACCCCCGGCAGCCGGCATCCAGCCCACCGGTTCACGGTAACATCGCAAACCTTGCGTGGTTTTCCTGCTCTAACGAACACCCTGACCGCCCGCGAAAGACTTTCATGTCGCCGAAGAAGTACCTTGCCACCGCTCTCGCCCTCGTCCTGCCCCTGCTGCATGGCAGCGCCATTGCGAGCAACGATCCCCCGCCGGCCAAGCCGGCGGCCCGCAAGGCGCAGCCGCGCGGCGAAGACCTGCTGGCCCGCACCGTGTTCCAGACCCTGCTCGGCGACCTGGCCCTGCAACGCGGGGACCTGCGCCTCGGCCTCGATGCCTGGAGCGACCTGGCCCAACGTACCCGCGACCCCAAGGTCCTCGCCCGTGCCGTCGAGGTTGCCGGTTTTGCCCGGCAATTCGACCGCGCACTCGAACTGTCGGACCTCTGGCTCAGTGTCGAACCGGATTCGCAGCGCGCCCGGCAAACCCGTTCGTCGCTGCTGGTACTGGCCAACCGCCTGGACGAACTGGCACCGCAACTGAGCGCGCTGCTCGAACAGGACCAGGCCAACCTCGCCGGCAACCTGATGCACCTGAACCGGATGCTGCTGCGGCATCCCGACAAGAAAGCCGTCCAGCAGTTGGTAGACCGTGTCGCCGCGCCCTATCGCCGCCTGCCGGAAGCCCACTTCGCGATGGCCCAGGCCGCTGCCAGCGCCGGTGACCGGCTGCGCGCCCTCGACGAAATCGAGCAAGCGCTGAGCCGCCGAACCGACTGGGAAGCGGCAGCCCTGTTGCGCACCCAGTTGCAAGCCGAGTTGTCGCCAGAGCAGGCCGCTGCCACCCTGCTCGAATTTGTCAGCCGCCACCCCGGGCTCCGCGATGCCCGCCTGACCCTGGCCAGACTACTCGTCAGCGTCAAACGTTACGACGAAGCGCGCGCTCACTTTAACCGCTTGCTGCGTGACCATCCGGACAGCCCGGAAATCATCTACCCGGTTGCCATCCTGGCCCTGCAACAAGGCGATAGCGAAACCGGGCGCAAGCAGCTTGAGCACTTGTTGCAGACCGATTTTCCGGACAAGAGCACCGTTCACTTTTTCCTCGGCCAGCTGGCCAACGACCGCCTGCAGCCAGACATCGCAATCCGCCATTACCGCCAGGTCACGCAGGGCGATCAGTATCTCGCCGCCCGCTCGCGGTTGGCGCAACTGTTATGGCAACAAGGTCAGCCGGAAGAGGCTAGGGCCATGCTGCGCGAAACCCGCAGCACCAACAGCGGCGAAAAAACCCAACTCCTGCTCGCCGAAGCCCAACTGCTGCGCGAAGCCCAGCAACACGAAGAAGCACTGAACCTGATTGAAAGCGCGCTGCAGCGGGCACCGGACAACCCCGAACTGCTCTATGAAGCGGCATTGCTCAGCGAACGCCTGGGTCGCCACGATCAACTCGAAAGCCGCCTGCAGCACCTGCTTAGCGTCAAACCGGATCACGCCCACGCACTGAATGCTCTGGGTTATTCCTGGGCCGACCGCAACATTCGCCTCGACGAAGCCCAGAGTCTGATTGCCCGGGCGCTGGCGCTGGCCCCGGACGACCCCTTCATCATGGACAGCCTGGGCTGGGTGCATTACCGCCGGGGAGATTTGCACCAGGCACGCGAACTGCTCGAACGGGCACACGCATTGAAGGCCGATCCTGAAATCGCCGCGCACCTGGCCGAAGTCCTGTGGGCACTGGAGCGTCGCGACGAAGCCAGCCGCCTGTTGCGCGAAGCCAGCCAGCAACACCCGGACAACGACCTGCTGCGCAATACCCTGCGCAAGCTGCAGCCTTGATCCGCCGCCTGCTGGCCGTGGCCGCCCTGCTGGTCGGCGGTTGTTCGACCCTGCCGCCGGGTGAAATGCCGCTGCCGCCGCGCAGCCAATTGGTGGCATTCAGCGTGGAAGGCCGCTTTGCACTGACCAGCCGCCCCCCCGATGCTGCCGCACAACAGGCCAGCGGCCGGTTGCGCTGGCTCCAGCAGGCCCCCGGGCAGGCTGAAATCCTGCTGATGACACCGCTCGGCCAAGGCATTGCCGAAATCACGATCCGCCCTCAACGCAGCCACCTGCGCACCGACGATGGCCGCGAATATGCCGCCGCCGACAGCGAAACCCTGCTCCGGGAAGTCACCGGCCACAGCCTGCCGCTGCGCCGCCTGGCCGACTGGCTGAGGGCACGCGGCCCGGTCGTGGCCAGCGACCGCCACGGTCGACCGCTGAAAATTGCCGAAAACGGCTGGCAAATCAGCTACGACTACGCCGACGAAGACCCTGACGCCCTGCCCCAGCGCCTCGACCTGCAATCTCACAGCGGCCAGCAGCAGATCGACCTGCGCCTGCGCCTCGAAACCTGGAGGAGCGAACCTTGACTCCCACCTGCCCCCCCTCGGCAATTTACGACTGGGACAGCGAGTGGCCGGCCCCGGCCAAGCTCAATCTGTTCCTGCACGTCGTCGGTCGCCGCCCCGACGGCTACCACCTGCTGCAAACCGTATTCCGCTTCATTGACCTGCATGACCGCCTGCGTTTCAGCCCACGCACCGATGGCGCCATCGTTCTCGCCACCCCGACCCCCGGCGTCGCCCCGGCCGACGACCTGTGCGTCCGCGCCGCCCTCCGCCTGCAACAAGCCACCGGCTGCCGCCAGGGCGTCACCATTGATCTGAACAAACAGCTTCCGATGGGCGGCGGCCTGGGAGGTGGCAGTTCCGATGCGGCCACTGTCCTGCTCGCACTCAACCAGCTGTGGCAAACCGGGCTCACCCGGGCGGAACTGGAAACCCTAGGCCTTCCTCTTGGGGCCGATGTACCGATCTTCATCCACGGCCGCAATGCCTTCGCCGAGGGCATCGGCGAGCAATTCACCGACCTCGAACTGCCGCCCGCAACCTACCTGATCGTCAGACCGCCAGCCAGCGTACCGACCGCAGCCATTTTTGGCGCCCCCGAACTACGCCGGGATACCCCGCCAATGGCCGCAGATACATGGCAACCGGGCTGTGGCCACAACGATCTGGAAGCCGTTGCCTGCGCCCGCTTTCCGGCCGTTGCCACAGCCCTTGCCCAACTCCGCCGGATTGCCCCGAGTGCACTGATGACTGGCTCCGGCGCCTGCCTCTTCGCCACATTCGCCAGCCGTGCCGCCGCCGAACAAGCGCAGGCAGCACTTGGCGCCACAGCTGAAAGCTGGATCGCCAGTGGGCTGGACAAGCATCCGCTGGCGCCCCTGGGCTGACCCGGCAACGATCAAAAAAAACGATGCCTCTGTAAGTTTTTTCAAAAAAGAGTAGACAAACCTAAAAGGCCTAGCTATTATGCACGCCTCGTCAGCAAGCAAACGCTACTGACGAAACAACTGGGGAGTCGCCAAGTTGGTCAAGGCACCGGATTTTGATTCCGGCATTCGAAGGTTCGAATCCTTCTTCCCCAGCCAGTTTCCTTCGGGCAGGCCTAAAAACCTGCCCGAATTTCATTGCGTCCGCGACTTTACGCCGACGTCCTGAATGAATCCCGGGATCTGCTCATGGCCTACAACAGCTTGATGGTCTTCACCGGCAACGCCAATCCAAAACTGGCCGAAGCCGTCGCCAAACATCTCAACGTCGACCTCGGCCGCGCCAATGTCGGCCGCTTCTCCGATGGTGAAGTCAGCGTCGAAATCCAGGAGCACGTCCGCGGTCGCGACATTTTCGTGCTGCAGTCGACCTCGGCACCGACCAACGACAACCTGATGGAACTGCTGGTCGTTGTCGACGCGCTCAAGCGCGCCTCGGCCGGTCGCATCACCGCCTCCATCCCCTACTTCGGCTATGCCCGCCAGGACCGCCGCTCGCGTTCCTCGCGCGTGCCCATCGCCGCCAAGCTGGTCGCCAACATGCTGGTCGCAGCCGGCGTCGACCGCGTCCTGACCATGGACCTGCACGCCGAACAGATCCAGGGCTTCTTCGACATTCCGGTAGACAACATCTACGCTCTGCCGATCCTGCTCGAAGACATCAAGAAGCAGAACTACGAAAACCCGATGGTGGTCTCGCCTGACCACGGCGGCGTGGTCCGCGCCCGTTCGCTGGCCAAGCGCCTCGAATGCGACCTGGCGATCATCGACAAGCGCCGCCCGAAGGCCAACGTCTCGGAAGTGATGAACATCATCGGTGAAGTCGAAGGCCGCACCTGTATCATCATGGACGACATGGTCGACACCGCCGGCACCCTGTGCAAGGCCGCCACCGCGCTCAAGCAGCACGGTGCCAAGCAGGTCGTCGCCTACTGCACCCACCCGGTGCTGTCCGGCCCGGCGGTCGAGCGCGTGAACACTTCCGACCTCGACGCGCTGGTCGTTACCGACACCATTACCCTGCGTGACGACGCCGCCGCCAGCCCGCGTATCCGCCAGCTGTCGGTTGCCGAAATCATGGCTGAAACCATTCGCCGGATCAGCAACGACGACTCCGTCTCGTCGCTGTTCATCGATTAAAACCCAGGATCGGGCTGCCCGAAGCTTGAGCCAGCCGCTCCAAACGCCAGGCACCCTGATCCTAAGCTCTGTTTTTCAACCCTCCTGACCTGGTCGCGGGTCAGGAATCCAATCTGGAGTATTGCAATGCAATTCGATCTGAACGCTCAACCGCGTCAAGTGCAGGGAACGAGTGCGAGCCGCCGCCTGCGCCGCAGCGGCAAGGTTCCGGGCATCATCTACGGTGGCGAAGCCGCCCCGGTGATGATCGAGATGGACCACAACGAAATCTACCTGCAACTGCGCAAGGAAGCCTTCCACTCCGCCATCATCAACATCTCTGTTGATGGCAAGAAGGAACAAGTCGTGCTGCGCGACTATCAGGCTCACGCCTACAAGCTGCGCGTGCATCACGTCGACTTCCAGCGCGTTGACGCTACCCACGAGCTGCACATCAAGGTGCCGCTGCACTTCATCAACGAAGAAACCGCCCCCGGCGTCAAGCTGTCCGGCGGCCTGGTCAACCACGTCATGACCGAACTGGAAATCCAGTGCCTGGCCAAGGACCTGCCCGAATTCGTTGAAGTCGACCTCGGCGCACTGAAGGCCGGCGAAAGCATCCACGTTTCCCAGGTCAAGCTGCCGGCCGGCGTCAAGGCTCTGGCCAATGGCGACGAAGTGGTCGTCGGCATCGTCGGCAAGGGCGGCGCAGCTGAAGAAGCCGCTGCCGAGTAATCCTCGCCGCATCCCGAAAGGCCGCCGCCGGTTTTTACCGCCGGCGGCTTTTTGCCACCTGCTGCGGCAACAACGGCATCGAGTCGCCTTCTGTTGCCCCCGCAGGCAGTCAGTTACCCCGCCTTGCACAGCACGCAGATATTTAGCATATTAGCGACTTTGCAAATTTCACCCCCTGCCGCTCCTGCCGGAGCCCGTTGAATCCCGCATGCCCGCACCCCGCCTGATCGTCGGCCTCGGTAACCCCGGACCGGAATATGAAGCCACCCGCCACAATATCGGGTTCTGGCTGGTCGACCGTATCGCCGCCGAACTGCGCATTGACCTGGCGCCGCAAACCAAGTTTTACGGCAAGGCCGGGCGCAGCGGTGAGCTCTGGCTACTGCAGCCGACCACCTTCATGAACCGCTCCGGCCAGGCGGTGGCCGCACTGGCCAATTTCTACAAGATCACTGCGGACGAAATTCTGGTCATTCACGACGAACTCGATCTCGCCCCCGGCGCGATCCGTATCAAACAGGGTGGCGGCACCGGCGGCCACAATGGCCTCAAGGACATTCAGGCCAAGCTCGGCACTGCCGATTTCTGGCGCCTGCGCCTCGGCATCGGCCATCCGCGCAGCCTCGGCCTGGCCCAACAAGTTGCCGACTTCGTGCTGCATCAGCCACGCAAGGAAGAAATGCCGGCCATTGACGAAGCCCTGCACCGCTGCCAGCTGGCCCTGCCTCGCCTTCTCGCCGGCGATTACGCCAGCGCCCAACAACATCTGCACGGCGCGAGCCATCCGCCGAAAGCCGCAGGCCGCGAGCCGACCTGAAGCCGCCCGGCTCGCCCACTTTCTCTCAAGGAATCACCATGTCTCTCAAATGCGGTATCGTCGGCCTGCCCAATGTTGGCAAGTCCACCCTGTTCAACGCCCTGACCAAGGCCGGCATCGAAGCCGCCAACTACCCGTTCTGCACCATCGAGCCGAACGTCGGCATCGTTGAAGTCCCGGATCCTCGCCTCAAGCAACTGTCCGAAATCGTCAAGCCGCAGAAAATCCAGCCGGCCATCGTCGAATTCGTCGACATTGCCGGCCTGGTCGCCGGTGCTTCCAAGGGCGAAGGCCTGGGCAACCAGTTCCTGGCCAACATCCGCGAAACCGACGCCATCGTGCACGTCGTGCGCTGCTTCGACGACCCGAATGTGGTACACGTCTCCGGCAGCGTCGATCCGATCCGCGACATCGAAGTGATCGACACCGAATTGGCCCTCGCCGACATGTCGACCGTGGAAAAGGCCTTGAACCGCTACAAGAAGCCGGCCAACGCCGGCGACAAGGAAGCCAAGATCCTGGTTGCCGTGCTTGAAAAGTGCATGACCCAGCTCGACCAGGGCAAGCCGGTGCGCGCCCTCGACCTCTCCAAGGAAGAATGGGCCAGCCTCAAGCCTTTCTGCCTGATCACCGCCAAGCCGGTGCTCTACGCCGCCAACGTCGCCGATACCGGCTTCGTCAATAACCCGCTACTGACGGCAGTACAACAGCACGCTGCCGCCGAAGGCGCCGAAGTGGTCGCCCTGTGCGCCAACATCGAAGCTGAAATCGCCGATCTCGAAGACGCCGACAAGGTCGAATTCCTCGAATCCATGGGCCTCTCCGAAGCCGGCCTCGACCGCCTGATCCGCGCCGGCTACAAGCTGCTCGGCCTGCAGACCTACTTCACCGCCGGAGTCAAGGAAGTCCGCGCCTGGACCATCCACAAGGGCGATACCGCGCCGCAAGCAGCCGGCGTCATCCACACCGACTTCGAGCGAGGCTTCATCCGCGCCCAGACCATCGCCTTCGCCGACTTCATCGCCTACAAGGGCGAAGCCGGCGCCAAGGAAGCCGGTAAAATGCGCGCCGAAGGCAAGGAATACGTTGTCCAGGATGGCGACGTAATGAACTTCCTGTTCAACGTCTAATCCAAAAGGCATGTTCGCCCAACCTCTCCCCGCCAGCATTGAAGAGCTTCCCGAAGCCGTTCTGCAACGGATTTTCGAGCAGAGCCAGGAAGCGGTACTGATTACCGATGCCGGCAATCGCATCATCGCCGTCAATACGGCCTTCACCCGCCTGACCGGTTATGGCGCCGAGGAAGTCCTCGGGCAAAATCCGGGCATGCTGGCCTCGGGGCGCAACACCCCCGAGTTCTACGGCGAGATGTGGCGGACACTCCAGCGCTGTGGCGGCTGGCAGGGAGAGATCTGGGACAAACGCAAGGATGGCAGCATGTACCCGAAGTGGCTGTCGATTTCAGCCATCTTCAATAACGCCGGAGTCATCACCCACTACGTCGCGAACTTTACCGACATCACGGCCAGCAAGGAAGCAACCGCACGCCTGACGCATCTGGCCTACCACGACCCGCTGACCGGGCTGCCCAACCGGATGGCCTTCGAAACCCAGTTGTCACAGGCAATTGCCAGTTGTGACCGCGAAGGCAAGCAGCTGGCGCTGATGTTGATCGACCTCGACAACTTCAAGAACATCAACGATTCGCTCGGCCACCATGTCGGCGATGAACTACTGCAGAAAGTCGCGACCCGGCTGCGGCAAACCCTGCGCTCAACCGATCTGGTTGCCCGCCTGGGCGGCGACGAGTTCGTCGTCCTGCTGCCCGACCTCGACGACCCTCTGATCGCGGCCCGGATTGCCGCCAAACTGCAAGGCAACCTGGCCGACAGCTATCAGGTGGCCGAACACATCCTCTACGCCACTCCGAGCATCGGCATCGGGCTCTACCCGGACGACGGCCCCGACCCCGGCACCCTGCTGCGCAATGCCGATACGGCGATGTATTACGCCAAGAAGGCCGGGCGCAACAATCACCAGTTTTATGCGCCGAAGATGAACGCCAGCGCCGGCGAACGCCTGCAACTGGAAAACACCCTGCGCCACGCAATCGCATCGATGGCCCCGGGCCTGTCCGAGTTCAGCCTGCACTTCCAGCCCCAGATCGATGCCAGCAGCGGCAAAGTCAGCGCAGTGGAGGCGCTGTTGCGCTGGAACAGCCCCAAGCTCGGCAATGTTTCGCCAGCCCGCTTCATCCCGGTTGCCGAGGAATCCGGACTGATGCAGCCGCTCGGCGACTGGGTGATCTGGGAAGCCTGTCACCACGCCCGCGCCTTCCGCGATGCCGGGCTCGACATCCGGATGTCGATCAATGTCTCGGCCCAGCAATTACGCCACGAGAACCTGCTGTTGCTGATTCAGGGGGCAATGGCGTGCTACGACCTGGCGCCGGGCGATCTCGAAATCGAAATCACCGAAAGCGCGGTGATGCAGAACCCGGACAAGACCCTGGCCCTGCTGCACCAGATCGCCGCCACCGGGATCACCCTGGCGATCGACGACTTCGGAACCGGCTATTCCTCGCTGGCCTATCTCAAGCACATGCCGATCCGCCGGCTCAAGCTCGACCGCTCTTTCGTCAAGGATCTGGAAAGCAACCACAGCGACGCCGCAATCTGCTCGGCGACGATTGCCCTTGGCCACAAGCTGGGACTGGAACTGGTGGCGGAAGGGATCGAAACTCCCGGGCAGCAGGCTTACCTGCAGCAGCAGGAGTGCGACTTGCTGCAAGGCTTCCTGTTCAGCAAACCACTGCCCGCCGACGAACTGATCGCTTTCATCAAGCCCCACGCGGCGATCGCACAAGCCGAATAAGTGCGGCCGGTGAGCAGCCGCTACCGGCACCGGCTCAACGGATCACCCGCCGCCACTCCTCCTCGAAGTAGCGCACCAGCGCCTGGTTGTTGAGACGATTCGGCTCAACCGGGAGCCGAGCCATATCCGCCGGAAAAACAAATAGCCCGGGCAGGGTTTCCGGAGTCAAAAAGCGTGTTTTCTCACGGTCGACCGTAGAAAAAGCCATTTTTTGCCGCCCAGCCAGGATGTAACCCCATTCACCGAACGAGGGCACCAGCGCGTGGTAAGGCGCAGTCTGCAACCCTGCTTCCTCCAGCGTCGTCACCACGCACCAGAATGACTGGCGAGCGTAAAGCGGCGAGGTCGACTGCACCACGATCAGGCCGTTGGCCGCCAGGCGCTTTTCCAGCAGGCGATAAAAGGCCGAGGTGTACAGTTTGCCCAGGGCAAAATTCGACGGATCGGGGAAATCAACCACGATGAAATCAAAATGCTCGCGATTCTGCTCCAGCCAGACCAAGGCATCGGCATTGACCACCTTGACCCTGGGCGAGCTCAGGGACGCTTGATTCAGTTCGACTAGCGCCGGCGCGGTCGCAAACAGTTCGGTCATCGCTGCATCCAGATCAACCAGCGTCACCGCCTCGATCTGGGGATATTTCAGGATTTCTCGCACCGCCAGCCCGTCGCCGCCACCCAGCACCAGCACCCGCCGTGCCCAGGGCAGGGCAGCCAGGCCCGGATGCACCAGCGCCTCGTGGTAGCGGTATTCATCGTGCGAGGAAAATTGCAGGTTATTGTTGATGAACAGCCGCAGATCGTCGCGCCAGCGGGTCACCACCAGCCGCTGGTAAGGCGTGGTTTCGGCATGCACGATCTCATCGGCGTAAATCTGCGCCTCGGCCAGCGAAGTCAGCCGCCCGGCGCCGGCAAAGCCTGCGGCCAGTAACAGGAAAACCGCCCACGCCTGCAGTGTCAGCCAGCGGCGTGCCGGCAACTGGTCGGCAAACAGGCGCAAAGCCCACAAGGCCACCGCAACGTTGAGCAAGCCGAAAAGCAGACCGGTGCGCAACATTCCCAGGTGCGGTGCCAAAAATAGCGGAAACAGCAACGAGACCGCCAAGGCGCCGAGGTAATCGAAGGTCAGGACCTGCGACACCAGGTCCTTGAATTCGATCTCGCGCTTGAGGATGCGCATGACCAGGGGAATCTCCAGCCCGACCAGCACGCCAATCAAAAATACCGCCAGGTAAAGCAGCAGGCGGAACGGTGCCGGCAGCCAGACAAACGCGAGAAACAGCCCCAATGCGGCAAAGCCACCGAGCAAACCGACCAGCAACTCGATCCGGACAAACATCCCGATCAGATCGCGCACGATGTATTTAGACAGCCACGAACCAACGCCCATGGCAAACAGATAGGCGCCGATCACGGTTGAAAACTGCATCACCGAATCGCCGAGCAGGTAGGACGACAAGGCCCCCGCGACCAATTCATAAGCCAGGCCACAGGATGCTATGACGAAAACAGAAAGAAGCAGTGCGTGCCGCATGCCAGACCCGCGGAGCCGTAAAACCCGCGATTCTACGCCCTTCCCCGAAATCGCCCCAGGCCGGGGAAAGGCAAGACCCTGTCAGATCAGCTAGGTTGTCAGTGGCAGTTCGACCCCGGAGAATCGACCGTTTAGCCTGGCGCGTGTTTTACACTCACCTGTCCTGCAACGAGCGAGATCGAGCCCAATGAAAATCCTGGTGGTGGACGATTCGGCCCTGGAGCGGCAACGCATCGAAGCCAGCCTGCGCGCCCAAGGCCATCAGGTCCTGCTTGCCGACAACGGATTCGACGGGCTTGAACTGGCCGCGCAGGAAGCACCTGATGTGATTCTGCTTGACGTGATGATGCCCGGCATCGACGGACTCGAAACCGCACGCCGGATTCGCGCTCGCCAGAACCGCTGGTCCCCGATCATCTTTATTTCGGCCAATACCCAGCCCGAAGACATCGCAGCAGCCATTGCCGCCGGTGGTGACGACTACCTGACCAAGCCGATCAACACCCTGGTTCTCAATGCAAAGTTGCTGGCCATGCGCCGCATCGTCGGCATGAAATCACTGCTTGGCCGGCTTGATACCCCCGCCGCCGAGCAGGAGGTCGCACAAGCTACCGCCGTCGATAGCAGCACCGGCCTGGCCACCGAAGAAGCGGCCCGCCACAAACTGGCCCAGGAATTTGCCCGTTGCTCGCGCACCCAGCAACCGGTCAGCCTGCTCTTTGCCTGCATCGATGGGCTGGAAGCCCAGCGTGACAGCGCTCCGCTCGAAGCCCTGCAAGCCTGCTTGCGCCAGGCGGCGCTCTCCTTGCGCCATAGCGCCGCACGGATTTCGGATTTTGCCGCACATTTCCGCCAATGGCAGGTCGGCGCAATCCTCCCCGACACTCCGGTCAGCGGCGCACTGACCGTCGCCGAGCGCCTGCGCCAGACCATGAACGAACTCTGCCAGGCCGACTGCCAGCTGACCACACCTCCCCACTGCACCCTCAGCATCGGCCTGGCCACCGCCGTGCCACGCAAGGAATGCGACAGCCAGATCCTGATCGATGCCGCCGAACGGATGTTGCGCCAGGCCATCAACGAGGGCGGCAACCGGGTCGAGGCGCTGGCCATTGATGCTCCTTTCCGGCTCACCCCAAGAGAGCTGGAATGCCTGCAATGGTCGGCACTAGGCAAGTCATCATGGGAAATCGCCGGAATTCTGCAGATTTCCGAATCGGCAGTGAATTTCCACATGGCCAACATCCGCCACAAATTCCAGGTTGGCTCACGCCGGCAAGCGATTGCCCAGGCCATCCGCCTGGGTTTGCTGCGCCCCAGTTAAGCACTGCCATGCCGCAGTACATCCTGATCGTCGACGACAACCTGGCCAATCGCCGCCTGCTCGACTTCTGGCTCAAACGCAAAGGCTACCGCACGGCCGAGGCCGAAAATGGCCGCGAAGCCGTTGCCCTGCTAACGCCCGGACACCCCTTCCAACTGGTGTTGATGGATTACCACATGCCGGAAATGAACGGTATGGAGGCGGCCCGGGCTCTGCGCGCACTCGAAGCAGCGGAAGCCCGCCGGCGCCTGCCGGTGGTTGCCGTCACCGCCAGCGAAGGGCTGATCCCGCACGACGAATTTTACGCTGCCGGGATGGACGCGATCCTGGCCAAGCCGGTTTGCTTCCAGACCCTGGAAAAGGTCTTGCACCGCCTGCTGCCGGCTTGAGCCGTGAACCGCTTATAGCGACGGCACGGCCGCGACGGAAAAATAGGTCGCCAGCGCCGGTTTCTGCGAAAATAGCAGCCCCCGTTTTTTTCTGTCTCCCGCCATGCCCCCGCATCCCGCCATTGCCACTGTTGATGAAATCGTAGCCGAGCTGAAGGCCGGCCGCATGGTCATTCTGGTCGACGAAGAAGACCGCGAAAACGAGGGCGACCTCGTGATGGCCGCCGAACACATCACCCCGGAAGCGATCAACTTCATGGCCAAGTATGGCCGCGGCCTGATCTGCCTGACCCTGACCGAGGCCCGCTGCAAGAAGCTGGGGCTGACCCAGATGGCACGCAGCAACGGCACCCAGTACGGCACCGCCTTCACTGTCTCGATCGAAGCCGCCACCGGCGTCACGACCGGCATCTCGGCAGCTGACCGGGCCCGTACCATTCAGGTTGCCGTCGCCAAGAGCAGCACGGCCGACGACATCGTCCAGCCCGGCCACGTTTTCCCGATCACCGCCCGCCCCGGCGGCGTGCTGGTTCGTGCCGGCCACACCGAAGCCGGCTGTGACCTCGCCGGGCTGGCCGGACTCGAACCCTCGTCGGTGATCTGCGAGATCATGAACGACGACGGAACCATGGCCCGGCTGCCCGAACTGATCGAATTCGCCAGGGAACATGGCTTGAAGATCGGCACCATCGCCGACCTGATCCATTACCGAGCAGCCTCCGAAAAACTGGTCGAGCGCGTCACCAGCAAACCGGTGCAAACCGCACACGGCGAATTTACCCTGCACGCCTATGTCGACCGTGCCGGCGGCGCCACTCATCTGGTGCTGCAGCACGGCACGATTCCAACCGGCGGCGAAACCCTGGTGCGAGTGCACGAACCGCTGTCGGTACTCGACTTCCTCGACCCGGCCAGCAAGCGCCAGTCCTTCTCGATTGACGAGGCGCAGGCAGCGCTGGCCAAATTCGGCCACGGCGTGATCGTCCTGATGCATCGCCCGGAAGACGGCGACGCCCTGCTCGCCCGCCTCACCGGCCCGGCACAGAATGCCCCGAAGCAGCAGGTAAAATGGGATCCACGCACCTATGGCATCGGCGCCCAGATTCTGCGCGACCTTGGCGTGACCAAGATGCGCCTGCTCTCCAGCCCGCGCAAGATGCCTTCGATGACCGGCTTCGACCTTGAGGTCACCGGCTTTGTCACCTCCATCGCGGACCTCTAAGGAAAAACCATGTCCCGTTTTGACAACATCCACGAATACGACAACTCCCTCGCCGGCAACGGCCTCGCCGTCGGCATCGTCATGAGCCGCTTCAACCTGCCGGTCTGCGAAGGCCTGCTCTCGGCCTGCGTTGCCGAACTCAAGCGCCTCGGGGTAGCTGATGCCGACATGGAAATCGCCAACGTCCCCGGCGCCCTCGAAATCCCGCTGGTTCTGCAAACCATGGCCAGCAGCGGCCGTTTCGACGCATTGGTAGCGCTGGGCGCGGTGATCCGTGGCGACACCTATCATTTCGAAGTGGTCTCCAACGACGCCTGTCGTGCGATCATGGAAGTCCAGCTCGACACCGGCATTCCCATCGCCAACGGCATCCTCACTTGCGACACCGATGAGCAGGCGGAAGTCCGCATGCAACCGAAAGGCACCGATTGTGCGCAGGCGGCGATCGAAATGGCCAACCTGCAAAAAGCCCTGAAAGCGGTACAAAAATGAGCGACAACCAGAATCTCGACCAGGAACTGCCCCGCCCCAAGCCGGCGCGCCGCCGCTCCCGTGAATTTGCGCTGCAAGGCCTGTATCAGTGGCGGGTTGGCGGTGCCGATGCGGCCGCCATCGAAGGCCATCTGCCACAACTGGAAGACTTTGCCAAAGCCGACCGCGAATTTTTCGTTGGCCTGCTGCGCGGGGTGATGGGTCAAGGCGATGCGCTGGCGGAGCGAATCAGCCGCCATATCGACCGTCCGTTCAGCGAATTGTCGCCGATCGAAGCCTGCGTGCTGATGATCGGCAGCTTCGAGCTGATCAACCACCCAGACACGCCTTACCGCGTGATCATCAACGAAGCCATCGAGCTGGCCAAGGCGTTTGGCGGCACCGACGGCCACAAGTACGTCAATGGCGTGCTCGACAAGGTTGCCGGCGAAGTCCGTCCGACGGAAGTGGCAGCCCGCCGCAAGCAGCAAGGCAAGTAATGCGGAGCAAGGCAGCCGATGGCCGGTGAATTCACGCTGATCGACCGCTATTTCAAGCGTCCGCAGCAGCAGGCAGGAACCCTGCTCGGCCCCGGCGACGACTGCGCGCTGATTGCGCCAACCCCGGGCTGCGAACTGGCAATCACCACCGACATGCTGGTTGCCGGCGTGCACTTCCTGCCCGACACCGACCCCGCCCGCCTGGGCTGGAAGTCGCTGGCGGTCAATCTGTCGGATCTTGCAGCAATGGGTGCGCTGCCGCGCTGGGTCACGCTGGCCGGCGCGCTGCCGGCAACACTGGCCACGGTCGACCAGCCCTGGCTGGAAAAATTCGCCGAAGGTCTGTTTGCCTGCGCCGCCGCCTATGGGGTTGACCTGATCGGCGGCGATACCACGCGCGGACCGCTGACCCTGTCGATCACCGCCATCGGCGAGGTCGAACCCGGCCAGGCGCTGCGCCGCAGCGGTGCCCGGGTTGGCGATTGCATCTGGATTTCCGGACGCCCCGGCTTAGCCAGCCTGGGGCTCGCCTGCCTGCAGAACCGGCCGGAAACCCGGGCCCTTCCGGAAACCTGGCGCCGCCTGTGCATTGCGGCACTGGAAAAACCCCGCCCCCGGATCGAACTGGGGCGCGCCCTGCGCGGTATCGCCAGCGCTGCGATCGACGTTTCCGACGGACTGCTGGCCGACCTCGGCCACCTGTGCGCCGAGTCGAGCGTTGCCGCTGCGCTCAACCTGGTGCAATTGCCGCATCTGCCCAAGGGCGAACAGTACGACGCCGACTTGCGCCGCATCGCGCTCGAATGCCAACTCGCCGGCGGCGACGATTATGAACTGTGCTTCACCGCAACAGGTAGCCAGAGCCAGGCCATCGCCGCGATTGCCGCTCGCCTCGAACTGCCGCTGTGGCATATCGGCGAAATCATTCCGGCCCATGGCGAAGAATTGGTGACGGTCTACGATCCGGATCTGAAGCCGGTCGAATTCGCGCGCAAGGGGTACGATCATTTTGCCTGACAGCCCCCGGCCCCGCCCCGGTCTGCGCTTCCTCTTCGCGCACCCGGCGCACTTCCTCGCCTGCGGCTGCGGCAGCGGCCTCTCGCCCAAGGCGCCGGGTACCGTCGGCACTCTGTTCGCCTGGCTGACCTTCCCCTTGCTGCGAGCCCCGCTCAGCGAACTGCAATTTCTCGCCCTGCTTGGCGCCGCCTATCTTGCCGGCATCTGGATCATCGACGTTGCCGGGCGTAGTCTGGGCGACCCCGACCATGGCAGCATCGTCTGGGACGAGATCGTGCCCTTCTGGCTGGTCCTGCTGCTGACTCCGGCTGGCTGGCTGTGGCAGGCGACGGCATTTGCGCTGTTCCGCTTCTTCGACATCGTCAAGCCACAGCCGGCGCGCTATTTTGACCACCATGTGAAAAATGGCTTCGGGGTGATGGCCGACGACCTGGTTGCCGCCGGCTACACCCTGCTCGCGCTGGCCCTGCTCAAGCGACTGCTCGGCTAAGCCCGGCGCTTCCCGCTGCCGCAGGGCGGGCTTAGAATGACTGCATCGCACCCGCACAGGAGCCGGTCATGAGCCACAAGCACGCCCATCTGCTGCGTACCGTCTTTCAGGACCCGCACGCGGCCAACATCCACTGGCGCGAAGTCGAATCCCTGCTCGGCCACCTCGGGGCAACGATCGAACCGGCCGGCGGCGCCCGCTTCAAAGTGACGCTGAACCGTGTCGAGGCCTTCCTCCACCACCCGCATGGCGGCAATACCTGCGGCCGCAACGAAATCAAAGCCCTGCGCGAATTTCTTGCGCACGCGGGCATCACCCTGTCCGCCTACGAAGCCAGCCGCAAGAGCGACTCTGCCGACTAGCGCCGACCCGACTCAGGCACCGGGGTGCTGATTGCGGCGGCGCAGCAGGCGGGGGAAATTGCCCAGCGAGAGCATATGGGCCTGGATCAACGCCAATTCGCCAGTCTGCACCAGCGCATGTACCTGCTCGGGACTCAGCGCACGCAACAGTTCCTCCTCGACGATCAGCATCCCGGTCAGCGAGAAGGCCTCCCCGTCGGGAAGTTCGATCTGTGCCGACGCCTCGCGCAGCAAATCGAGCTCCTGGAGGCGAGTGCAGAAGGCACGGGTACGCGCAATCTCATGCTGGTACTCCTGTAACACCTGCTGTATCCGGGTCAGCAACTCGCGACTGCCATCCGCCGGAAAGAGAGGTTCGCCAACTGCGGACGAGAGACAACCGGCTGCTTCGTCGACACAAACGGCCAGATCTTCGCCATTGACCTGCACGGTGGCGAACGGATAACGCCGGATGAATGCCGGCAAATGCTCGGCCTGCCAGCGGCCATCGGCAGCAATGAAAAGGTTTTCGTTCTGACGCAGGCCCAGCAGCGCCAACGGGGTAATCTGCCCCTCCTGATCACGGGCGAATACCAGCGGAAACTCCCGCTGAGCCTCGTTCATTTCGACAGCGAGCAGTGGCAGGGTCTGGCTTTGTGCCGCGAAGGAAAAATCATTGACCGGAGCCAGGCGTAACGCGGCATGGCGCACGGGATCCAGAAAGGTCAGGTGACGATAGAAGGTCTGAGTATTCATCGACGGGGCAGAAAGAAGAAATGGAAACGGGGAGCCAAGCCTTGCCTGATTCGCTCACCAAGCGTATACGTTATAGCTTCCGCCCCACCAACGATAGCCCAAGATGCTTGCGACCAGTACCCGCCCAGCCGGCAACGACCCGCATACCGACCCGCTGGAGAAGAACTTCCGCACCCAGTTGCGCGACATCGGCATTCCACCCCGCCCAACCATCCTTGAACAGATCGACCGGGAAATGCGCAAGGAGGAGCCCGACTTCCGCCACCTGGAACAGTTGATCAGCGCCGATGTCGGGCTGGCTGCGGGCCTGATCAAGACAGCCAACTCCCCTGCTTTCGCCTTTGGCCGCAAAGTCCGCTCAGTCCATGATGCCCTGCTGGTGCTGGGTCTGAAGGCAGTGGTCCGGACCCTCGCCGGACTGTCGCTTCAGAACATATTTCCCAACACGCCCAATCTTGAACGCTTCTGGGACGCCTCGGCAACCACCGCGCGAATTTCAGCCTGGCTGGCCCTGCAGTTGCGCAAGCGCAGCCAGGCCAGGCCCGACGATGCTTATACCTTCGCGCTGTTCCGTGACTGCGGAATCCCGATGCTGATGATTCCCTTCCCCGAATATCTGGATATCCTGAAAGCCGCCAACAGCGAACGCGAACGCAGCTTTACCGAGATTGAGGACGAACTTCTGGCGCTCAACCACGCACTGGTCGGGGCCGAACTTGCCGAAAACTGGCTGCTGCCGGAAGACATCCATGCCGCCATCCGCCATCATCATCAGCCAGAGGCATTTGCTGAGGGCAATCCGCTGGCACTACCGGAGGTCAGCCGCGACATGATCGCCGTCACCCAACTGGCAGAACACCTGCTGCAGCAGATCAGCGGCCTGAATCAAACCTGCGAATGGGAAAAACTGGGCGCCTGCTGCTGTACCCGGCTGCAGTTGACCGCAGATGAAATCGGCGAACTGGCGACCGATTGTGCAGCGATGCTGCGCGACGATGCCTGAACCCGCTTAAGGCTGGCATCCTCCGTGACGGGAAACCACCCAGCACGGCTGTAGGCCTTGCCAAGGAGTGACCGACTCACGGCGGCCACTGTGATCAATGCGGTAGACAAAGGCTGACATCTCACCCAGCCCCCGCGCCTCGATCCGGAAACCTGCCCGATCCGGCGGAGGCTGTCGGCACTGCATGGCGAATTCCCGAGTATCGGCAGGACAAGGTCCATTGGCATAGCTCCCCTGTTGCCGCCATTGTTCGTGCATACCATCAGCTGCGTGCTGCAGCGCAACCAGAACTGGTCCAAGCCGCGCCTGCAAGCGTCGCTGCCTGAACTGATCGCTCGCCAGCAATACCAGTGCTGCGGCAACCGCCAGCAACAGCAATAGCTCGAGCCGGCTCAGACCAAGGAAAGGGGATCGCATGCGAACTCCGCCATTAGATGAAAAGGTCCGGCTGCGGCTGTACCAGGCTGTCGCGCTTGACCGTCAGCCTGACCCGGGCGCCCTTGCGGCCGATGGCTTCGACCACCATATAACCACTCCGCCCCTCGGCCAGTACCTGGACATTCCGGGTCAGCCCCTTGTTGCGTCCGACATAGGTCGCCAGCGCTCCGGGAAAGGCTTGCCATTTCGCCATAAATTCACGCGTCAAAACGTAAAAAAGGCACTTCGGAATGAAGTGCCTTTTTTAGCCAAATCTGGCGCGCCCGAGACGATTCGAACGTCCGACCCCTGCCTTCGGAGGGCAGTACTCTATCCAGCTGAGCTACGGGCGCAGAGAAGGGCGCAATTCTAACCGTTCTTTCCGGTGCAAGTCCAACTTTCATTCAATTTTCACGGTCGACCGTGCTCAATCGAGGAAAGTCCGCGCCGCCTCGAAGCGCTGCGCATAGTAGCGATCGGCGATCCGATCGATGCGTACCTTACCGTTACGGTTCGGGGCATGGATGAAGCGTTCGTCGCCAATGTAAATACCGACATGCGAATACGGGGCATTGCGGGTATTGAAAAAAACCAGGTCGCCCGGGCGCAGCGCTTCGCTGCCGACGGCCCGCCCCTGCCGGGCGATGTCGGCGGCGCTGCCGCGCACGCGAATGCCGGCGGCTCGCTCGAAGATGTAGCTGACCATGCCACTGCAATCGAGGCCGGCATCGGGATTCTTGCCGCCAAAACGGTAGCCGGTGTCGATCAGGCCCAAGGCGTACAGCGCAATTTCATTGCCCAACTCGCTGCGCAGCGGTGCGGTCGCCGCCGCAGCAGGGACCGTGGCCGGAGCCACCGGGGGGCGCAAACTGCCGCAAGCGGCCAGCCCGCACAATGCAGCAAGCGACAAGAAGCAACGCGCAACGGACAGACTGGAGAACACGGAGGCGGATTCGCAAGAAGGGTACGATTAAATTAAAGCAGATTCTTGAAGAATGGCGCAAGCAATTGTTTTTCAAGCCAATCAATAAATAGCTTTCCTCCTCTGGGTCTCCCCGGGGTTTTTGGCTCTTTTTTACGGTCGACCGTGAAAAAGCAGCATTTTCCCCACCGGATTATCGCTGCGGGCCTCTACAATCCCCGCATCCCTCGTGACTCGCGGCCGGACTTGCCATGCCCCAATTATTGCTGCTGCTCGCCGTTGCCATTCTGGCTTTGCTTCTCTGGCGCAATCTGGCCCGGCAACGCCGGCTACGCTACCTCAACCGTTTTCCTTACCAACGCCTGCTCGATGCCCGCCTTGCCGCGCGCCGCCCCGAACTGAGCGCAACCCAGCGCAGCGAGGTTTTTGCCGGACTGCACGACTATTTCCTGCTCTGTACCCAAGCCCGGCGCCAAATGCTGGCGATGCCATCGCAAGCGGTCGACGATGCCTGGCACGAATTCATTCTCTTCACCCGCCAGTACGAGCAATTCTGTCGCCATGCCTTTGGCCGCTTTCTGCACCACACCCCGGCCGAAGCCATGACCACCCCCACCCAGGCCAGCGAGAGCTTGCGTCGCAGCTGGGGGCTGGCCTGCGCTCACGAAGGTATCGACCCCAAGGCCCCCGACCGCCTGCCACGACTGTTCGCGCTCGACGCGGCCCTGGGCATTGCGGGTGGCTTCATCTACCACCTTGATTGCCTCGCCCGTAATCACCCCGATAGCAGTGGCTTTTGCGCCAGCCATATCGGCTGCAGCAGCGGCTGCGGCGGCGATAGCGGCGGGAGTGACGGTGGCAGCGATGGAGGTGGCTGCGGCGGTGACTGAAAGCGGTCGCGCTTACTTGTGGTAGACGCTGCGCGAAGAGCCGCCGCGCCCTGAGGCATTGGCCACGTCGTCAAACAGGCTCCAGCCTTGCTGCTGCGCCCAGGAAAACAGGACCAAGGTCAGTGCGGCAACCGCCAGGTTGAATTTGCCGAACATCAGTCGTCGTCTCCGGAATCGTCGGAATTGATCGGCGGGTGGTCGCTATCCGCCCAGCGCGCGCCCTCAAAGGCCGCGTGGCGAAAACGGCTGAATACGGGAAAAAGGGCTATCAGCAGCAGGGCCAGGATGAAGTTCGACCACCCTGCTCCTGCCGTCACCACTTCCACGCGGTTGCTCACCGGCACAGGCTTTTCCGGTGCCAGGTCGGCATCGACGGTCAGGTAATAGGTACCCGCCGGCAAATCGACAAACACCACCTCGTCCTCGCGATTTCCTTCCGACCAACTCTCACCGTCGTCATAGCCATAGTAATAGGCGATTTCACGCGCTGCCGGCCAGGCTTCGCCGGTGCTCTTGTTGACCAGCATCAGGTCGAGCGCCAGCCAGTTGTTGTCGAGCGAGGTGGCGTTGCGTACCGCCAGCCGGCTACCGGGGCGGGAAACAACGAATTCGCGGCTGCGCAGGGTACTCTCGGGGCCGCCCAGCAGTTGTGGCGCAAAGTTGAAGTCCTGGCGCAGCAGGGTTTTGCTACCGAATAGCGAGAGCGCGGCGACCTGCAAACCGACCAGCAACAACAGCACGCGCCAGAAGCGGCGGCAGGCCTGGCGATGCGTTTCCGCCCACGGGTTCGGCTGGTTGGCATAGACCCCGAGCGGGGCAGGCAGTTTTTTCAGGGCGAAAGCTGCGGCGATTTCGTCGGTACTGGCATAGCGCCCGAGCGACCAGGTGATTTCCTTGTCGTTGGACTCACACGACAGCATCTGCGGCGGGGCGACGTAATCGACAGCGCGACAGCTTTCGCCGTGGGTCACCCGCCAGGTGAACTCGCCGGCGACCTGGATGACTTCAGCGCTAAGCGCTGTCGAAAAATGCTTGAACGACTCACCGCGATAGCGCACCGCGTCGACTTCGATAATGCCGCCGGCTGGCGGGTCGGACAGCACATCGACCACGTTCCAGTGATTGTTGTACTCGGTCAGCCAGCGATAGCGCCCGTTCGGCGCCGCCAGCAGGTATTCGCGCCAGTCGTAGGCGATGCCCTCGCTGCGCGTGCGGCGGACCATGAAGCCGATCACTTCGACCGTCTCGCCGTCGAGCTGGCCTTTACTGCCCAAGGGCAAGCGGGGTTGGTACTGCTTGGTGTCCTTGGCCGAAGCACGCGACAGGATCGCATGGTTGGCGTCGGCGGCATCGACCACCGTTCCGCAGCTGCGGCAGGCAATTGCGACGATGCTGGGCGAACTCGCCTGCAAAGGACTGCCGCAAACGCCGCAGCGAAATACCTCGGCCGCCACCGTGGCCGCCGTGGCACCCGGCAGCGGCATCCCTGCGCGCAAATTGCGCAACTGCAAGGCGGAAAACTCGACCGCCTCGCCGACGAACCACAAGGGCGGCGTTTCCGAATAATCGAGGGTCGCAAACTGCTTGCCATGGCGCAGGTCGGCCGCCGCCAGCGGGTAGCCGGCACCGACCTTGAACGGCAACTCGCCCTGGCCGGCAACACACTCGGCTTCTTCCTTGTTGCTCACCGTCCAGGCCTGGCCGCCCAGCATCAGTTTGCGCCCGGCCTGCAGTTCGGCAAAGGCCGGCAGCGCTTCGCCAGGGTGCTTTAGGAAGGTGAGCACATACTCACCGGCCGCCTCTGACAGCCAGCCAGTGCGCATGTCGTCGAAGAGCAGATGCCATTCGTTCCACAAGCCCTGGCTGTACTTGATCTGGATGCGCCCGATCAGCGCGAAATGCACGCCTTTATAAACCCCTTCGCTGCCTAGTTGCAGGGGCGAGCGATCCTCGGCCAGCGCCGCCATCTTGCCGATGTCTTCAAGCGCCTGATCGCGGCGGACCAGCGTGCTCTGGCAGTATTCGCAGACGGCAAAAACCGACCCGGCCGACTGGAAGACGACCGGGGCGCCGCAGGAGGGACAGGAAGCGGTCAGGGCCACGGGAACTGGCGCAAGTTAAGCCAACACCTGGCGGGAACGAGGCACTTTCACGGTCAACCGAGTTTTTGCAGCAATTCCGCCTTCTTGGCGTCGAACTCGGCCTGGCTGAGAATGCCTTTCTGCACCAGTCCGTGCAGTTTCTCCAGCGTCGCCACCACCTCGTCGGCCGAGACCGTGGCGGCACCGCCCGGGGCCGCCGTCGGCGCAGCGACGGCCTGGCCCAGCGCCTGCGCCATCACCTGGCCGAAACCGACGCCAGCGCCCATGCCAACCCCCAGGCCGGCCATGCCGCCCTCGTTCTTCGCCGCCTCGGGGATGGCATTGGCCACCTGGTACTGGGTAAAGCGCTGCAGGTCGCCGATCATGTTCATGCCGATCTTCTGATCGAGAACCTTCTGCAACTCCTCGGGCAAGGAAACGTTCTGCACCACCAGGCTATCCAGCGTCAGGCCGTACTCGGCGAACAGCGGCGCCGCCTTGGCGAACATCGCGCGGCCGAACTCGTCCTGGTTCGCCGCCATGTCGATGAAGGGGATCCCCGACTCGCCGAAGAGGTCGCTGATGCCGCCGACCAGGGTGTTGCGCAACTGCCCTTCGAGCTCGTCGCGCCCGTAGCGCTCGCGGCTGCCGGAGATCTTCTGGTAGAAGGCCTTGGCGTCGCTGAGGTGGTAGGAATAGATGCCGAAGGCACGCAGACGGACAATCCCGAAGTCCTTGTCACGGATCGTGATCGGGTTGGGCGTCCCCCACTTCTGATCGAGCTGGCCGCGCGTCGAGAAGAAATAGACGTCCGACTTGAAGGGCGACTCGAACAGCTTGTCCCAGTTCTGCAGGTAGGTCAGAACCGGCAGCGTCTGCGTATTCAGCTTGTACATGCCGGGGCCGAAGACGTCGGCAACCTGGCCTTCATTGACAAAGAGCGCCAGTTGCGAATCACGAACAGTCAGGCTGGCGCCGTTCTGGATTTCCATTTCCTGCATCGGGAAGCGCCAGGCCAGCGTGCCGTCGCCGTCCTCAGTCCACTGCAGGATGTCGATAAACTGCTTTTTGATGAAGTCCATCAGTGCCATGAGCGGCTCCTTGGAAAGTTGGCTGGGTCAGATGATGCAACCGGCGTTAAGGATACCGACCCCCAGTGACAACGAGGCCATGAAGATCGCAGCAGCCAGTCGCCCTTGCGGAATCGCCTGGTTCAGCGTCGGCAGCACCAGACGGGCAAGCGTGTAGGCGAGCAGCTGCACGCCGCCGGCGACCACGCCCCAGCCGAGCATCGCATAGATGTTGTGGCTGACCGCAACCGACACCGCAATCGGCAGGGCGAATCCGAGGGTCGCACCGCCGAGGCTAACCGCTGCCGCTTCGTTGCCGGCACGAATCAATGCCATTTCATTATACGGAGTAACCGCGATGTAGAGCCCGAGAAAGGCCGCCAGCAAGGCCAGCGCGGTCAGGAAAAAACTGGCGAAGGCCGGCAAGGCAGAAAGAACGGGATCGAACATGGAGGCCTCCGGGAAAAGTCTGCTGCGATTGTGCGGCGCGCCCGGCGAATATTCAACCTGGAAACGGCCCCAGCCGACATTAAAAGCGGTTAACTGCGGCCTCCTGGTTCACCCCAGAAGCGGCGGCATGGGTTCGCTGGCAAGCGTCGCCAGCCCGTCGAGCACCAGATTATCGACCCCTTGCCAGGGAATTTCCAGCGCCGGCCCGATCAGCCCGGCAGCGCCACCAGACAACAGGCAGGGGGCCACAGGGTTGGCCAGCCGGCGCCAGGCGCGCTCGATGGCGCCCGCCTGTGCCTCAAGGCAGCCGCTGATGATCGCGTCGTCGGTGCAGTTGGGCTGCGCCACATGCTGCCCCTGCGCCAGCGGCAGCCCGGCGGTATCGCGGGCCAGGCTTTTGCGCATCAGTTCGAGACCGGGCAGGATCAGCCCCCCCGGAAAAAAACCATCGGCAGTCAGGCTGTCGACCGTTGTCGCAGTCCCCGCCATCACCACCAGGCAGGCCCCGCGCACCCTGGCCCAGGCTCCGAGCAGCGCGCACCAGCGGTCCACGCCCAGACGCTCCGGCGAGCGGTAGCCGTTACGGACCCCGACCGCAGCCGGCTGGCTCGCTGCCGTCAGGAGCGGACGCCCCGGCCAGGCAGCGGCGACCAATGCCGCGATCTGGGCCGCCAGCGCCGGCCCGGCGACATTGGCAAGCAGGATTTTTTGCACTTCCGGCGCGTCGACCGTGAGCGTTGCCAGCTGTCCGACCTCGCCATGCGCCAGCGCGCCTTGCGCCCGCCAGCCGGTAGCTGACCAGAGGCCCCACTTGATCCGGCTATTGCCGCAATCGATGCAGAGTATCATCGGCCAAACCCCGTTTCAGCCACAGACCGGGGCCGCAGCCCCCGGGACCCAGCGGCCCCCTGCCCGACCCGGCGGAAGCCGTGAGACTGCGGAAAAGCGGCCGCCTGCGGCAATCCGGCAGGGCCCGCCATCATCCGTGGCGCAAGCTGACATCGCCCGCCAGCACCCGTTCGACCCCGTTTTCCCCACGGACCAGCAAGGCGCCATCGAAATCGGCACCGATGCAGGTGCCGGCGAGCAATTCGCGACCATCCTCGACCACCCGCACCGGCTCGTCCTGCCAGGCATGCCAGCGCTGCCATTCGTTTTTTTGCCCGGCAAAGCCGTCGACCGTAAATGCGTCGAGCACCTGTGCCAATTCGACCAGCAGGGCGGCAAACAAGGCGTGCCGTTCCGGCAATTCGCCGCTCGCCAGCGCATCGACCAACCCGGCCGCCGGCTGCCCGGGAACCGCATCCGGCGCCCGCAGGTTAAGGCCGATGCCTATCACCACCTGGGTTCCCCGGCGGTCTGAGGCCATTTCGATGAGAATACCGGCCAGCTTGGCAAATTCGCCGGCACGTCTGAGCAATACATCGTTCGGCCATTTCAACCCGACTCCACGTGCCCCCAGACCACTCAGGGCACGCGCCAGAGCCACCCCAACGGCCAACGATAGGCCCGACAACTGCAGCGGGCTGCAGGGGAAACGCCACAATAACGAAAAGGTCAGACTATCGGCCGGCGCCGATAACCAGCTGCGCCCGCGCCGACCTCGCCCGGCGGTCTGGGCATCGGCCACCACCACGGTCCCCGACGGCGCTCCAGCATCGGCACGGCGCAGCAATTCGCTGCTGGTTGAATCACATACGGCCAGCGCATCGACATCGAAACGACCGGCATACGCGCCCAGCAAAGGACGCAAAACCACAGGATCAAGTAAAGGCATCAGCAATCGCAGAAAAGTCGGTTAGCCGACCGGCTTCCAAACTGGTTGTTAGGATCAATCAGCGCAAGGCCGGCCGATGAACTGGGGGCGCGGGATGCAACCACCGGCCCAATTCATTCAATCGCACAACATCGCCCCCTGGAGCCGCCCCAGCCGCCGGGCCTCTCCTACCCATGCAGCAACCGAGGCCAGCGCCAGCGGCCGGGCAAAATGATAGCCTTGGCCGATATCGCACCCCAGGCGCTCCAGTTCAGCGGCGACGGCCTCCTCCTCGATCCCTTCACCAATTGTGGACAAGCCGAGCGAGCGCGCCAGATTGATCGCCGTCGAGACAATCTCGTGACTACGCTGAGAACTCAGCATTTCACGCACGAACACCTGGTCGATCTTGAGACAGGAAACCGGCAGCGACTTGAGGCAATCAAGGCCGGCGTAGCCTGTACCAAAATCGTCGAGTGCGACCTTGACCCCGAGTGCGGAAAGCTGGCCGAGAATCAAGCTGACCTGATCGCGGTCCTCAATCAGGGTACTTTCAGTCAATTCAAGGTGCAGTTCGCCGGAACGCATTTCCGATTGCTGCAACAAACCGGCCACGACACCGACAATGCCGGGATCAGACAAATCCGGGGCCGACAGATTGACCGAGATGAACGGGGTGCAATCAGCTTCTTGGCAGCACCAGCGACGCATTTGCGGCCAGTCGCCAACGGCACGGCGCAATACCCATTCGCTGAGCGAATGAATCAGTCCGGTTTTCTCCGCCAAAGCGATCAGACTGGTCGGGACGATCGGGCCAAGCAGCGGATGCCGCCAGCGGATCAGCGCCTCGAACCCGAGCAGACGGCGCAAGGGCAAATCGACCAGCGGCTGGTACGCCAACTCCAGCTGGTTGCTGGCAATGGCATGCGCTAGGTCCTGAGTCAGCATCAGCGTCTGGGTGGCAATCCGTCCATCCTCGACCGCAGCCCGTCGGTCAAGCGGCAGCAGAGCCTCGCTGCGGGCCCGGAAACGTTCGAGCAGGACCGTCAGCAGATGCCGGATCACCGGGTCGGTGCGCTTCAGCAACTCCTGCACATGCACCCGATCGATGCGCAACAAGGTGGTTTCACTCAACGTACGCACCGAAGCGGTGCGTGACTGGCGATCCAGCAAGGCAACTTCGCCAAAAATCTCACCGGCACCGAGTTGCGCGATACTGACCCCGGCCGGTGTGATTACCTCGACTCCACCGGCCTCGATGATGTAGGCAGAGTCACCCGGCTCGCCATAGCGGCAAACTAGGTATCCGGCCGGAAGGTTTTCCCGAGGCAGAAAGTCCTGCATGATGCGCTGACCCCAACTGATCCTGTAGATCTTTTAAAGATAGCATCATTTCCGGCACCGCCATCGAATCTACGTCATCCATCCGTCAACTGCGGTGCCCCGTTCGCCCCATTGCATGCCGGAGCGGAGTCAGGCGGCGCCTGGCTCCTTCTGTGCATCGATCCCCAGTTCCGTAATCTTGCGGGTAATCGTATTGCGCCCTATGCCAAGCGCGTTAGCCGCTTCGATACGGCGCCCCCCCGTATGCTGCAGTGCGCGGCAGATCAGGATTCGCTCGAAGACCTGGACCAGTTCGCCATGCACATCAGGTACGCCACGAGCAAGCAGGGAATCAACCTCGGCGGCCAGCGCATTTTCCCAATTGTCAGCCTGAGCTACCGGAGTTTCGGCACGCAGTTCGGCGGGCAGGTCGCCCACTTCAACCAGTTGCCCCGGCGCCATCACGGTCAGCCAGTGACAGAGATTTTCCAGTTGCCGGACGTTGCCCTGGAAGTCGAGCGCCGCCAGGTACTTGAGCGCAGCTTCGCTGAGTCGCTTCGGCTCAACGCCCAGTTCGCGAGCACTTTTTTGCAGAAAATGCTTGGTCAGCAGCGGGATGTCCTCGCGACGCTCGCGCAGGGCCGGCAGCCGAATCCGGATCACATTGAGACGATGAAATAAATCTTCCCGGAACAGACCATCCTTGACCCGGGCCTCCAGATGCTGGTGGGTCGCAGCGATCACCCGGACATTGGCCTTGATTGGCGAATGCCCCCCGACCCGGTAGAAATGCCCATCCGACAGCACGCGCAGCAGCCGGGTCTGCAGTTCGGCCGGCATATCGCCGATTTCATCAAGGAACAGGGTCCCGCCCTCGGCCTGCTCAAAGCGGCCGCGCCGCTGGGTTTGCGCCCCGGTGAACGCCCCCCGCTCGTGGCCAAACAGTTCGGATTCGAGCAAGTCGCGCGGAATCGCTGCCGTGTTGATTGCAATGAACGGCTTGTCGGCACGCGGACTATGCCGGTGCAGTGCGCGCGCCACCAGTTCCTTGCCTGATCCTGACTCACCGGTGATCAGCACCGTCGCATGTGACAATGCAAGACGGCCGATAGCTCTAAAAACTTCCTGCATCGCAGGGGCCTGCCCAAGGATTTCCGGGGCCAGAGCCTCTTCCTCAAGAGCACCACTTTGGTGCAACGATTCATCAATCGCGCGCCGGATCAGTTCCACGGCGAGATCGACATCGAAGGGCTTGGGCAAATACTCGAATGCGCCGCCCTGGAAAGCCGCCACCGCGCTCTCCAGGTCGGAGTAGGCCGTCATCACGATCACCGGCAGTGTCGGAAAACGGGTTTTCGCCTCCTGCAGCAAATCCAGGCCGGAGCGTCCGGGCATCCGGATATCCGACATCAGCACCTGCGGCGGCTCGCCCTGCTCCAGTTCGGCTAGAGCCTCGTTAGCCGAGGCAAAGCTGCGAAAAGGAATACCCTCGCGGGCCAGGGTCTTTTCCAGCACCCAGCGGATGGAACGGTCGTCGTCTACGATCCAGACGGGTTTCATGGTGGCGCACTCACTCATAGTCGGAATGCACTCCCCTAGCAAGAGTCGGACCTGATCATGCTCAGGCTTCTTCAATCGGCAGTCGCAAGACGAAAACTGTCTCTCCGGGACGACTGCTGCAATCAATCGTCCCGTGATGATGCTGGATGAAGTTCTGGGCGATCGTCAGCCCCAGGCCACTGCCGCCCTCGCGCCCGGAAACCAGCGGGTAAAACATCCGTTCGCGGATTTCATCGGGAATCCCCGGGCCGTTGTCAATCACCCGAATTTCAATCGCCAGACGATAGCGCTTCTTGGCCAAGGTCACCTGCCGCAACGAGCGGGTCCGCAGCACGATGCGTCCATGCCCCTCCATCGCCTGCGCAGCATTGCGGGCGATGTTGAGCAGCGCCTGGATCAATTGTTCCCGGTCGCCGAACAATTCCGGCAAACTGGTATCGTAATCACGGCGCACCTGTAAGGTGCCGGGAAACTCGGCGGTCAGCAAACTGCGCACCCGCTCGAGAATTTCATGAATATTCACGGTTGCCGGCAGCATTGGCCGCTGCGGAGTCAGCAAGCGCTGCATCAGGTCTTGCAACCGGTCAGCCTCCTTGATGATGACCTGCGTGTATTCCTTGAGCGAAGGCGCATTGGGCAACCCCACCAATTCGTGCTCAAGTAGTTGCGCAGCCCCCCGCAAGCCCCCCAGAGGGTTCTTGATTTCGTGAGCCAGATTGCGGATCAATTCACGATTGGCCTGCTGCTGCTCAATCAGACGCTCCTCGCGAGTCACCGCGAGATGATGCTCAATCGGTTGAAATTCGAGCAACAGGCGCATCCCGGCTGCAACCTCGGGGCGCAGGGGGGTGACCGTACAATTGAGATGCAGGACCTCGCCATCCAGCCGGCGGACCTCGACATTCTGACCGGTATAACCCCAATTGTTGGCCAGACCATTTTCCAACGCCCCCTGCAGCGTCGCCGAACAGGTGCACACCGCCGCCAGTGGCTTGCCGGCTGCAAAGCGGCAACTAACTGCAAGAAGGTTCTCGCCGGCAGCGTTGATGTAGCGCAACTGCTGGGCTTCGTCGAGCAGAAGCACGGTTGAGGCCAGCAGATCGAAAGCGGCAAAGGCCGAAACGGGGAGGGCGTTGTTTTCCATCGCTGCATTGTACGGCGCTTTGCCATACGGGCAAGGATGCACCTTGCGTTACTGACCCGTCGTTCATTATCATCCTGCTTCCCTCTCCGCCCATCGACTGCCATGCGCTGCCTCTTCTTCCCCTCCCGGCTGCTTCTCCCCGCCCTTGGAACGCTGATCCTGCTCCCTCTGTTTGGCGGCTGTACCCGCCAGGAAGCGCCACCGAGCGGACCACGCACCGTTTTAGTGCAAGCCGCCGGAGAAGAGCAGCAGAGCATTTCGCTGTACAGCGGAGAGATACGGGCCCGCCATGAATTTGACCTAGCGTTCCGCGTTGGCGGCAAGATCGCCGCCCGACTGGTCGATGCCGGCGCCGAGGTTCGCCCGGGCCAGCCGCTGGCCAGGCTTGACCCAGCTGATCTGCAACTTGCGGCCAGCGCTGCAGCCGCACAACTGGCCAGTGCCGAAAGCGAACATGCGACGGCCCGTGCCGAACGCGAACGCTATGCCGGGTTGCTGAGCAAGAATTTCGTCAGCCCCAGCGCCTTCGAAACCCGTGACAATGCCGCCAACGCTGCGCGTGCGCGCCTCGACCAGGCCCGCGCGCAAGCACGGATCAGCGGCAACCAGGCCAGCTATGGCAGCCTGAGCAGCGAAGCGCCGGCAGTCGTCACCGCCGTCCTGGCCGAGGCCGGGCAGGTAGTGGCAGCCGGCCAGCCGGTGCTGCGCCTGGCCCGCCCGGAGCAAAAGGAAGTCGCCATTGCTGTTCCGGAAGGCCGGGTTGCCGAATTGCGGGCAAGCAAACAATTCACGGTCAACCTGTGGGCCAACCCGAAAATCTCCCTGCGCGGCGAACTGCGCGAACTGGCCCCGGCCGCCGACCCGCAAACCCGCAGCTATGCAGCACGAATTCGGTTGATCGACCCGCCACCCGAAGTCAGTCTGGGAATGACGGCAAGCGTTCGGGTCAGCGCTGCCGGGCAGCCTGGAGCGGGTCTGCTCCTGCCCCTGCCGGCAGTGATCAATCAGGGCCAGGGAGCGATCGTGCGGGTGGTGGTGGCGGGCAAGGTCGTATCACGACCGGTCACCGTGGCGGCGTACGAGGAAAACGGCGTGCGTATCGCCAGCGGCCTGCAACCAGGCGAACTGGTGGTGATCGCCGGCGCCGCCCGGCTAGCCGAAGGCGAAGCGGTTGAGCCGAAGACAGCAACGCCGCCGGCGCAACAACGCTGACTGCCACGGAAGCCACCGCCATGCCAAACGGACACAGCCCAAGCCAACGCTTCAACCTCTCCGACTGGACCCTGCACCATCGCACCCTGGTGGGGTATTTCCTGCTCGTCACCGCCTTGCTCGGCGTTTTTGCCTGGGGCAAGCTGAGCCAGGCCGAAGACCCGCCCTTCACCTTCAAGCTGATGGTGGTACGGACTTTCTGGCCTGGCGCATCGGCGCAGGAGGTGGAACGACAGGTCACCGACAAGATCGAGAAAAAACTGCAGGAAACACCGTTCATTGATCGCCTGTCGAGCTATTCGCGCGCCGGCGAATCGACCGTGCTGTTCTTTGCCAAGGACAGCACACCGCCTGCACAAGTCCCCGATGTGTATTACCAGGTCCGCAAAAAAGTCGGCGATATTCGCCACACCTTGCCAGCCGGAGTTCAGGGACCATTTTTCAATGACGAGTTTGGCGACGTTTTTGGCAATGTTTACGCGTTGACCGCAGAAGGTCTTTCTTACCCGCAGATGAAAGATATTGCCGAGCGCCTGCGCGATGAATTGCTGCGCCTGCCCAATGTCGGCAAGGTCGAACTGTTCGGCATCCAGGATGAAAAGATCTATGTCGATCTGGCCAATGCGCAACTGGCCACACTGGGGATCGATCTGGCGACGATCACCCAGGCACTCGGTCAGCAAAATGCGGTGAGCGGCGCCGGCTTTGCCGAAACCGGCAGCGAACGTATCCAGATTCGCCCCAGCGGCAGCTTCAACAGCGTCGAGGCCATCGCCGCCACCCCGATTCGCGCCAACGGCCGCAATCTGCGACTCGGCGACATTGCCCGCGTCCATCGCGGCACCAGCGACCCGGCTAATACCATGGTCCGCTACGGCGGCAAGCAGGCACTGGCTATCGGCGTTGCGATGAGCAAGGGCGGCGACGTCATCCAGCTCGGCAAGGCACTCGACCGCCGCCTCGACGAACTGCGCCAGACTCTGCCGGTCGGCGTCGAAATCGGCGAGGCCGCCAGCCAGCCGCAGGCCGTCAAGCGCTCGATCGATGCCTTCGTCCAGTCGCTGGCGGAGGCAGTGATCATCGTCCTGTTGGTCACCTTCATCAGCCTCGGCCTGCGGACCGGGATGGTGGTTGCAATTTCGATCCCGCTGGTTCTGGCCGCCACCTTTTTCTGCATGCACCTGTTCAACGTCGGCCTGCACAAGGTCTCGCTCGGTGCGCTGGTACTGGCGCTCGGCTTGCTGGTCGACGACGCCATCATTGCCGTCGAAATGATGTGGGTGAAGATGGAACAGGGCTGGGAGCGCACCCGTGCCGCATCGTTCGCCTACACCAGCACCGCCGGCCCGATGCTGTCGGGAACACTGGTCACCGTCGCCGGTTTCCTGCCAATTGCGATTGCCAAATCCTCGACCGGCGAATACGCCTTTGCCTTTTTCCAGATCAACGCCATCGCCCTGCTGCTCTCCTGGCTGGCGGCAGTGATCGCGATTCCCTGGCTGGGCTACAAGTTGCTCCCGGACCCGCGTGCACCGCGCGCAGCCGGCCTGATTGAACGACGGCTGCCGCGCCTGTACGCCGCGCTCGTCCGGCTTGGCCTCGGCGGCCCGGCACATGGAGAAGATCACGATGTATACAACACCGCCTTCTATCGTCGCTTCCGCGCTCTCGTCGCGCTCTGCGTACACCGCCGCTGGCTGGTGATCGGGCTGACCCTGGGCCTGTTCGTCCTGTCGCTGGCCGGCATGGGCAAGGTCCAGAAACAGTTCTTTCCCAACTCGACCCGACTGGAACTCAACGTTGAACTGCGCCTGCCGGAAGGCGCCTCGGTCGCTGCCATCGACGCGGAAACGGCACGCCTTGAACGCTGGCTGGATGCCGATCAGGAACGACATCAAGATTTCGAGCACTACATCGCCTACGTCGCCTCCGGTTCGCCGCGCTATTACCTCGGTCTTGACCAGCAGTTGCCGGCCGCCAACGTCAGCCAGCTGGTCATCGTCACTCGTAGCGTTGAATCGCGCGAAGCCCTGCGCCAGCGCCTGATCACCCTGTTCGACCAAGGCGATTTCGCTGCCCGCGCACACATCGCCCGGATTGAAAATGGTCCGCCAGTCGGCTATCCGGTGCAGTACCGGGTCTCCGGTGAGGACCTCGGCGAATTGCGCCGGATCGCTGCAGAAATTGCTGAGGTGATGCGTAGCGACCCCGAGTTGTCGCACATCAATACCGACTGGAGCGAACTATCCAAGGTCGTCCGCGTCGAGATCGACCAGGACAAGGCCCGCCTGCTTGGCGTTTCCAGCCAGGACATCGCGGCCCTGCTCAACCTCAGCCGCAACGGCCTGACCGTAACCAACTTCCGCGAGGGCGAGAAGAGCATCGACATCGTGCTGCGCGGTGCTGCCGACGAGCAGCGCCGACTGGAACAACTACCGAATCTTGCCGTACCCACCCGCAGCGGCCGGAGTGTACCGCTGTCACAGGTCGCCACCCTGCACCACGATTTCGAACCCGGAATTGTCTGGCGCCGCGACCGCCTGCCAACGATTACTGTCCGCGGCAACCTTTATGGCAAAACCCAGCCGGCGACCATTGTCGACCGCCTGCAGCCGCAAATCAGCAGCATTGCCGGCAAGCTGCCTGCGGGCTACAAACTGGCGATTGGCGGCTCGGTCGAAGAATCTTCGAAAGGATCGGCATCGGTAGCTGCAGGCATGCCGATCTTCATCCTCGCGGTAATCACCATCCTGATGCTGCAATTGCAGCGCGTCTCGCAGGTAATCATGGTATTGCTGACCGCGCCGCTTGGCATCATCGGCATTGCATTGTTTCTGCTGGTCTTCAACAAGCCTTTCGGCTTCATGGCCCTGCTCGGTGCGATCGCGCTGTTCGGGATGATCATGCGCAACTCAGTCATTCTGGTCGACCAGATCGAACAAGACCTGGCGGCGGGCAAAGCTCGCCTGGAGGCCATTGTCGAATCGACCGTGCGCCGCTTCCGCCCCATCGTACTGACCGCACTGGCGGCCGTGCTGGCGATGGTCCCTCTGTCGCGCAACGACTTCTTCGGACCGATGGCCGTGGCGATCATGGGCGGCCTGATCGTCGCCACGGCGCTCACCCTGCTCTTCCTGCCGGCGCTCTACGCGGCCTGGCACAGGGTCAAAGCCTAGGTACCGGCTAGCAGCGATCACTGAGGGATACCCGGCCCCCTCAGTGGTGCAAGCGCCAACCCCGGGGACTAACGCAAGTTGCCGAGTTCTTTCTGCAGCGCCTGGACATTGCGCTCATGCTGCTGCACCCGCTCGCGATAGGGCAGCAACCGATCCACACCGGGCCGCTGCGCCTCCAGATCGGCCAGATCGCGCCGGGCGGTCTCGAGACTGCGCTGTTCGCCCGCCAACTCCTGCTCAAGGATATGGCGCCGATCGCTATCGCGAGCCTTCTGGGTTTCTTCCTGGACACGGGGGAACCCCGCCGGGCTGGGTGTTGCCGCAGCCTTGGGCGCAGCTTTCGGCGGCGGCAAGTTGTTCTCAGGTGCGCTGACGATGGGTTTGCAGTTTTTATCGACGCGGTGATTCGAAATCAACACCCCGCCACCGGCATCTACGCACTTGTAAATAACCTGCGCCGATGCCGGCAACGTCACCAGGGACGCCAGCAGCAACGCCCGGACCAAGATTTTTGTCATCGCCATGAACTCCTCCGGAGGGCAAGTCTACCGAACTGACTGCGTCTTGCAACGACAATAAAAAAGGCGGGAACAAGTCCCGCCTTCTGGCTACTACAGTGGCTGCTTAGCAGCTGTAGTACATATCGAACTCGACCGGATGGGTGGTCATGCGGATACGATTGACTTCTTCCATCTTCAGGGCGATGTAGGCATCGATCCAGTCGTTGGAGAAGACACCGCCACGGGTCAGGAACTCGCGATCCTTGTCCAGATTGGCCAGAGCTTCTTCGAGCGAGGCGCAAACGGTCGGGATCAGCGCGTCTTCTTCCGGCGGCAGATCGTACAGGTTCTTGTCAGCCGGATCGCCCGGGTGGATCTTGTTCTGGATACCGTCCAGACCAGCCATCAGCAGAGCGGCAAAGCACAGGTACGGGTTGGCGATCGGATCCGGGAAGCGGGTTTCGATACGACGGGCCTTGGTCGAGGCGACGAACGGGATGCGGATCGAAGCGGAACGGTTCTTGGCGGAGTAAGCCAGCTTGACCGGAGCTTCGTAGTGCGGGACCAGACGCTTGTAGGAGTTGGTACCCGGGTTGGTGATCGCGTTCAGGGCCTTGGCGTGCTTGATGATGCCGCCGATGTAGAACAGGGCGGTTTCAGACAGGCCGGCGTACTGGTCGCCTGCGAACAGGTTCTTGCCGTCCTTCCAGATCGACTGGTGCACGTGCATGCCGGAACCGTTGTCGCCAACGATCGGCTTGGGCATGAAGGTGGCGGTCTTGCCGTACTGGTGGGCAACGTTGTGCACCACGTACTTCAGCATCTGGGTCTGGTCGGCACGCTTGACCAGGGTGTTGAAGACGGTACCGATTTCGCACTGGCCAGCGTTGGCCACTTCGTGGTGGTGCACTTCGACCGGGCAGCCGATGGCTTCCAGGGTCAGGACCATGGCGGAGCGGATGTCGTGCAGGCTGTCGATCGGCGGGACCGGGAAGTAGCCGCCCTTGACGGTCGGACGGTGGCCGGTGGCGCCGCCAACGGCGTCGTTCTTCTCACCGGAACCCCAGGAGGCTTCGGCGGAGTGGATCTTCAGCGAGCAGCCGGACATGTCGACCGACCATTCGACGCCATCGAAAATGAAGAATTCGGGTTCCGGGCCGAAATAGGCGGTATCGCCGATGCCGGAGGACTTCAGGTAGGCTTCAGCGCGCTTGGCGATGGAGCGCGGATCGCGGTCGTAGCCACGGCCGTCGGCAGGATCGACGACGTCGCAGGACAGAACCACGGTGGTTTCGTCAAAGAACGGGTCGATGTAGGCGGTAGCGGGATCCGGCATCAGGATCATGTCGGAAGCCTGGATACCCTTCCAGCCAGCGATGGAGGAGCCGTCGAAAGCGTGACCGTTTTCGAACTTGTCTTCGTCAAAGGCGGAGACCGGCACGGTGACGTGCTGTTCCTTGCCACGGGTGTCGGTGAAACGGAAATCGACGAACTTGGCGTCGTTTTCCTTGACCATCTTCATCACGTCTTGCGGGGTTGCCATAAGCGTTAGTCTCCTAAGAAAACAATGTGCCGGGCTGTCCGGCGCCAATCAAAAATCGCAACGCTGTTTGCTAGCAGGAAGCATGCCACTGCCTGCGACTCAACTTTCTATTGTGCCACAAGGGGATAAGCTCGTCGCCAAAAGAATCCATGCACGCAATTGGTGCGCATCCACCAGGGGCAGCACCGTTACGGTGCGTGGCGCACCCAGACCGCCAAGTTGCGCAGCCCACCGACCTCCGGCCAGGCTGCCGCAATCCGGGCCTCGAGCGCCTCCAGCCCCGCCCCTGCCGGCAAGGCCGCAGTGAAGAACAATTCGATTTCCAGGCGTCCGCCGAGGTAGTGCAACTCCATCCGCTCCAGCGGCGGCCACCCCGCCAGCCCGGGCGCCAACACCGCCATGATGGCGTCGCGCGTCGGCAAACCAGGCGCCGGCAAAGCCTGCCCATCGTCCTCGGGGTCGATATGAACCAGTACATCAAGGACATCCCGGTGCATCGCCAGCAGGCGCTCACGTACTGCCTCGGCCACCCGGTGCCCTTCGGAGACGCTGATCCGTGGCCGGACCTGAACATGTGCATCGACCAGCACATGCTGCGCCATCCGCCGGGTCCTGAGCCGGGGCTCGCCAACTACTCCGGACACCGCCCGGACCGTCGTGGTCAGCGCCGCAACCTCGGCAGCCTCCAGCCCGGTATCGATCAGTTCGCGCAGCGCCCCCAGCCCCAGTTCGCCGCCCAGGCGCAGAATCATCAGGCCCATCAAGGCAGCTGCCAGCAAGTCAAGCAAAGGCCAGCCGAGCAAGGCACCGCCGACACCGACCACCACCACCAGGGCCGAAGCGGCATCAGCCCGGGTATGCAGGGCATTGGCCAACAGTAATTTCGAACGCAGGCGATCGGCTACTGCCGCCAGGTAACGATATAACCCTTCCTTGGCAACCACCGTGGCCAAGGCAACCCAGAAGGCCGCTGCCGCCACCGCAGGCGGTGCCTCGCCCTGCTGCAGACGACTGGCGCAATCCCAGAGGATGCCACCGCCGATCAGCGCCAGGGAAGTTCCGAGGATCAGCGTCGCAGCCGTTTCAAAGCGGGCATGACCATACGGATGCGCAGCATCAGCCGGGTGCGCGCTCTGGCGGGTAGCAAAAAGCACCAGAAAATCCGACAGCAGATCGGAAAAGGAATGCAGACCATGCGCCAGCAGCGACTGCGAGTGCGCCAGCCAGCCGACCAGCAACTGCGCCAGAGTCAGCAGCAGATTGACGCCGGCACTCAGCCAGGTGGCGCGCTGCGCCTCCGCGTGACGCAACGCGCCGTTACTGCCCAGGTCGAATTCGCCCTCTGCCATCGTCTCTGCCCTATACTTACGCCCCTGGATTCTAGCAGCCGCCACCCATGGGAACGATTACCGAAATTTTGCGCCTGGCGCAGGCGCGTGCCGAAGGCCTGGGCCGCCCCTATCAGGGCGAACTATTGCCGGCGGAAGCCTACCTGCTCCTGCAGCAGGCGCCCGGCGCCCGTCTGGTCGATGTGCGCACCCGTGCCGAATGGGACTGGGTCGGCCGGGTACCGCAGGCAGTCGAAATCGAATGGAACCAGTACCCGGGCGGTACGCGCAATCCGCACTTCGTTGCCGAACTGACCCGCCAGGTCGATCGCGAAGCGCTGGTGATGTTCCTCTGCCGTAGCGGCGTGCGCTCGATTGGCGCCGCCAGCACGGCCTGCGAAGTGGGTTTCACCAATTGCTACAACATCCTTGAAGGCTTCGAGGGCGACAAGGACGCCAACGGTCAGCGCGGTCACATCGGCGGCTGGCGCAAGGCCGGACTGCCCTGGCACCAGGGCTGATGCGGCCAGGCATTTTCGCGAATTTTCACGGTCGACCGTAAAAATCGACAAAAACCAACCCTTACACTCTGTCTCAGCATGCAAACCGCGACCATTTCCTTCGACCCGTTCAACAGCCTCTCCGACGAAGCCTGTCAGGAACGCATCCGCGCTGCCCGCGCCAAGCTCGGCAAGAAGGCCGTGATCCTCTGCCACCATTACCAGCGTGCCGACGTCTATCAGCATGCCGATCTGACCGGCGACTCACTCAAGCTGTCGCGCCTCGCCTCGCAAACCGACTCGGAATATGTCGTCTTCTGCGGCGTGCACTTCATGGCCGAAGTCGCCGACATCATGACCGCACCCAACCAGATCGCGATCCTGCCCGATCTTGCCGCCGGCTGTTCGATGGCCGACATGGCCAACCTGGCCAAGGTCGAACGCTGCTGGCGCGAGCTAGGCGCGGTGATCGATGTCGAAAAAGAAGTCACCCCCGTCACCTACATCAACTCGGCCGCAGACCTCAAAGCCTTCTGCGGCGAGCACGGCGGCATCGTGTGCACCTCTTCGAATGCCGGCACTATCGCCAAATGGGCCTTTGACCAGCGCCCGAAAGTGCTGTTCTTCCCCGATCAGCACCTGGGTCGCTGGACCGGCCACAACATGGGTTTCGCGATGGACGAAATGGTGGTCTGGGACCCGGATCTGGAAATGGGCGGTCTCACCCCGGCCCAGATCAAGAAGGCGCGCATCCTGCTGTGGAAAGGCCACTGCTCGGTGCACCAGATGTTCCAGAAGTCGCACATCGACGCCTTCCGCGCCAAGTATCCCGAGGGCAAGGTGATCGCCCACCCGGAGTGCAACTTCGAAGTCTGCGCCGCCTCCGACTACGTCGGTTCGACCGAGCACATCGTCAAGACCATCAAGGAAGCACCGGAAGGCACGCGCTGGCTGGTCGGCACCGAGCTCAATCTGGTCGACCGCCTGGCCAAGGAAGTGCTGCCGCAGAACAAGATCGTGCAGTTCATGGCCACCACCATCTGCATGTGCTCGACGATGCAGCGGATCGACCCGCAGCACCTGGCGTGGACGCTGGAAAACCTGGCCGAGGGCAAGGTGGTCAATCAGATCAAGGTGCCGGAACACGAAACGGCTGCGGCCAAGCTGGCACTGGACCGGATGCTGGCGATTTCCTGAAGCGGCCCCGACGATGAAAATGCCCGCGCTGCATGTCGCCACCTACAACATCCACAAGGGCTTTTCGCAATTCAACCGGCGGATGATGGTGCACGAGTTGCGCGAGCGGCTGCGCCATCTCAACCCGGACATCGTCTTCCTGCAGGAAGTCCAGGGCCTGCACCTGCAGCACGCCGAAAATCATGCCGACTGGCCGGCCGCGCCGCAGCACGAGTTCCTCGCCGACGAGCACTGGCTGGACAGCGCCTACGGGCGCAACATGATCTACGACCACGGCCACCACGGCAACGCGATCCTGTCGCGCTTTCCGATCCTGCACAGCCACAACCAGGACGTCACCCACCTGCACTTTGAAAAACGCGGCCTGCTGCACTGCCGCATCCAGTTGCCGGAAACCGTCGCCCATTGTGTCTGCGTGCACCTGTCGCTGTTCGGTCATTCGCGGCGGCGGCAGATGGAGGCGCTGGCCGACTATCTCGACCGCGAGGCCGACCCGCAGGCACCGCTGATCATCGCCGGCGATTTCAACGACTGGCGCAACCGCGCCGGTGACCAGCTTGCCCGCCGCCTCGGCCTGAGCGAAGCCTTCAGCTGTCCACGCGGCATCCCGGCGCGCAGTTTTCCGGCCGCCTTGCCGATGTTCCGCCTCGACCGCATCTACCTGCGCGGCTTCGCCGTGCACCGTACCGAAATCCACCACGGCCCGCCGTGGTCGGCCATTTCCGACCACGCCGCGCTCTCAGCCCACCTGACGCGGCATGCCTCCTGAGCAGATTCCCGGCAACCGGTTGACCCTCCTTGAGTCGGGACGCGAGTATTTTCCCGCCCTGCTCGCCGCACTTGACAGCGCCTGCCGCGACATTCACCTCGAAAGCTATATCTACGCCAACGATGCCATTGGCCAGGCGGTCAGCGCCGCGCTGTGCCGGGCGGCGCTGCGCGGGGTGCGGGTACATGTCACGGTCGACGGCTTTGGCGGGCGGAATTTCCCCGCCGATTTTCTGCCGCAACTGCTCGCAGCTGGCGTGCAGGCCATGCTTTATCGCCCCGAGTTCGCCCGCTTCCGGCTGCGCCGTCACCGCCTCCGCCGCCTGCACCGCAAGCTGGCGGTGATCGATGGCCGGATCGCTTTCATCGGTGGCATCAACATCGTCGACGACGACAACGCCCCGCCCGAGATGCGCCCGCGCTACGACTACGCAGTACAGGTCGAAGGCCCGCTGGTCGCCCGGATGCATCAGAACATGCGGCGGATGTGGGAAATTGTCGCCTGGGCCAACTTCAAGCGCCGTTATCGCCTGCTCGACACCCAACCGGCAACGCCGCCGCAGGTCGGCGACCAGAGTGCCGCCTTCGTCATTCGCGACAATATCCGCCACCGCGCCGACATTCTCAACGCCTATCTCGATGCGATCCGCAGCGCCCGCCGCGAAATCCTGATTGCCAACGCCTACTTCCTGCCCGGCGTCCGCTTCGGCCGCGCCCTTTACGCCGCCGCCCGCCGCGGGGTACGAGTACGCATCCTGCTGCAGGGCAAGAGCGACCATCCGCTACTGCGTTATGCGACGCAAACGCTCTACCGCAGTGCGCTAGCAGCCGGAATCGAGATTTTCGAGTACGAAAAGAGCTTCCTCCACGCCAAGGTGGCGGTCATCGACGGCACATGGGCAACCGTCGGTTCGTCGAATATCGACCCTTTCAGTCTGCTGCTGGCCAAGGAGGCCAATCTGGTCGTCGCCGACCGGCGCTTTGCCGAACAACTGCAGGCGCGCGTCGAACAGGCTCTCGCCAGCGGGGCCCGGCGCATGCGCGCTGGCGAGTTCGAGCGCCAGCCATGGCCTTCGCGCCTGTTGCGCTGGGCCAGCTACGGCTTGGTCCGACTGGCGGCCAATCTGGTACTGCCAACCGACCGCACCGACGACTAGGCTGTGCACCAACAACTACGGACCCGATCCTGCCCCCCGGTCAAAGAGCCAAAGGGTGCAAGCGCAGTTAAATGATCGCCGCCCGCTGCTGCGGAATCCGCGCGAAATCCCAGTGCGCCAGCGCCCAAGCCCAGACCTCGGCAAGTGATGCGCACACCAGTTCGTCCGGCACCGGCTGCCCGAGAAAACGCAGCGCGGCCACCAGTTGCGGCGCGGCCTGCGCGGGATCAATCGCGGCAGCCCGTGTCTGCTTCGAGAGCTTTTCGCCGGCGGCGTTGGCAACCACTGGCAAATGCGCATAACGCGGCGTTGGCGCCCCCAGACAATGCTGCAACCAGAGTTGGCGCGGCGTCGAATCGAGCAAGTCGGCACCGCGCACGATGTCGGAAATTTGCTGAAACTGGTCGTCGACCGTGACAGCAAGTTGATAAGCAAACAAACCGTCTGCCCGCAGCAGGACGAAATCGCCAACATCCTCGGCCAGGTGCTGCGCAACCTCGCCCTGAATCCGGTCCACGCAACCGATCCGCTGGTCCGGCACGCGCAGGCGCCACGCCCGCGCGCTACGCCCTGGCGCCAGGCCGTCACGACACGTCCCGGGGTAGGCCAAACCGCCATCGACCGCCGGCCGCGTCGCCGAATCAGCGATTTCCTTGCGTGAACAACCACACGCATAGGCCAGACCGCGCCGCCTTAACTCATCGAGCGCTGCAGCATAGGCCTCGCTGCGCCGGCTTTGCCAGATCACCTCGCGATCCCAGGCGAAGCCGAAGGCATCGAGACTGCGCAGGATCGCGTCGCCCATTCCCGGCTGGCAGCGCGGAGTATCGACATCCTCGATCCGCACCAGCCATTCGCCGTCTTGGCTGCGGGCATCAAGATAGCTGCCGACTGCCGCCACCAGCGAGCCAAAATGCAAAGGCCCGGTCGGCGACGGCGCAAAGCGCCCGCGATACTGCGCCTGCGGCAAAACTGCCGCTACTTCTGCAACCACTTGCCCACCATGGCAAACAACACCGCCGGCTCCACCGGCTTGGCCAGAAAATCATTCATCCCGGCCTGGCTGCAGGCCGTGCGGCTCTCGGCCAGGGCATTTGCGGTCATTGCCACGATCGGCGTCTGCGCGTGCTGCGGCATTGCCCGGATGGCCCGGGTGGCGCTCAAGCCATCCATTTCCGGCATCTGCATGTCCATCAGAATCAAGTCGTAGAAATTTTCCCCCGCAAGACCTACCGCAATCCGGCCGTTCGCAGCCACATCAACCTGCAACAAGGAACTGAGCTCCGCCAATAGGGATAACGCAATCTCGCAATTGATCGGCTCATCCTCGACCAGCAACACCCGCCCAGCCGGAGGCGCCAGTCCGGCGACCGGCAACGGAGAAACAGTCGGCGTCGGTACCTGCCCCTTGCGCAAGCGCACGGTAAACCAGAACAGGCTCCCCTTGCCCAAGGTACTGCTGACCCCGGCATCGCCTCCCATCATCTGCGCCAGCCTGCGGGTAATCGCCAAGCCCAGACCGGTACCGCCAAAACGCCGGGTATGCGAATTGTCAGCCTGTTCGAAGGATGCGAACAGGCGGGGCAGAACCTCAGGCGCAATCCCGATCCCGCTGTCTTCGACCGCAAAATGCAGCAAGACATCGTCGCTGCTTTCGGCCAACTGCTTGAGGCGCACCACCACCCGGCCACGCTCGGTGAACTTGACGGCATTGCCGACATAATTGAGCAGGCCTTGCTGCAAACGTCCGGGATCCCCCCGGAGAGGAGCATATACCGGCCCGAGTTCGTGGCTCAGTTCCAGGCCTCGTGCTTGCGCCTGAACCTGCAGAATGGACAGCACATTAGTCACCAGACAAGCTGGCGACAGCGGCTCGTCCACCAACTCCAGCTTGCCGGCCTCAATCTTGGACAAATCAAGAATGTCATTAACGATGGCAAAAAGGTGGCGCCCGGCGGTTTCCAGCTTTTCGAGACGCTCCATCTGCTCGGGAGGCAGCCCGCCCTGACGCATCAGATGCGCCATCCCGGTAATCGCATTCAGAGGCGTGCGAATTTCGTGCGACATGTTGGCGACAAAGGCGCCCTTGGCCCGACTGGCCGCTTCAGCAGCCTCCTTGGCAGCGGTCAGTTCCTCGGTCCGCTGACCGACCAGGGCTTCAAGCTGCTGCCGGCTATCGCGCTCGGCCTGACGCCGGGCCTGTTCCATCCGGCGCAGACGCCCCCGAGTCTCCGCCAGCCAGCCAAGGACGTTCTCCCCCTGCCCGGCGGCACCCGCCGGTTCAGAAAAATCGCCGGCAGCGAGCCGTTCGATCTGGGCATGAACAGCGCCGACATCGCCGCCCAGGGTCGTCCGCAAGGTCTGGTAGAGGTAGCGGATCATCAGCACCAGCAACAAAGCGAACACGATGAACACCAGCCGCATCACCCAGGCCATGTGGCTGGTCGCCTCGACCGCCGCCTGCGTCCGCAGGTCGACCATCCGGTAAAACTCGCCGATCGGCTTCATGATCGCTGCCTTGGCCTGGTGGTACTCACGCCCATGGACCAGCAACAAGGCCTCGGCCGGTGCCGCCCCCTGCTCCTCGACCATGCGCATGGCCGTCCGCTCGAGGCGTACCAGGACATCCGAATTGGCCTTGGCTTCGCTCAGCTTGGCGAACTCCTCGGCCGTGAATCCGGCCCGACGCATCAATTCGAGCAAGGGCACCGCTTCATCCCCGACGGGCATGGTCTCGCCCGCCAGGACCCGGTCCCAGTAAATATTGTGATAATCGGGCGGACGCGGCTGCCGGCCCTCACGGATATCGAGAATGGTGAAAAAATACTGCCGGTAACCAACCTCGCCGGTCGCGACATAACTGCGCACCATGCGCGTCAGGTCATCGGAGGATTGGCGCAATTCGTCGGCCAGCAGGAAGGAACGGATCCGCAACTCGTTCGCCTGGTCGATCCGTTTTTCAGTACTGACATAAATGGCAAAGCTCAGTGCGAACAGCACGAACATCACGCCGGTCGCCAAAGTGGCGCGCCGAAAAGCCTGAGCTGGAGATTTGGCGACGAAGGGAAGGAGCATGTCAGCCCGCGAGATAGTTCTGCACCGGGCAAGGATATACCCTTGCCTGCCGGCTGTCCGCTGAAACCATCATGCCCCCTGCCGGGGTAATCGAAAAGCCTAGAACTCGGCCCATTCACTGTCCCGCCCCGGCGCCTTTGCCGGCAGCCGGGCCACCGCAAGCGGCGCCGGGGTATACGCGGGGACGGATGGGGCGGCGCCATCCAGCCGGAACAGGGCAACCACATCGCTCAGGTTGCGCGCCTGCTCTTCCAGCGATTCGGCAGCAGCAGCGGCCTCCTCGACCAGCGCCGCATTCTGCTGCGTGACGTCGTCCATCTGGGCCAGGGCCTGGTTGACCTGGCCGATCCCGGTCGACTGCTCCGAACTGGCGGTCGAAATCTGCCCCATGATGCCGGTGACCTGCGCAATTGCCGTCACGATTTCCCCCATCCCCACGCCAGCCTGCTCGACCAGGCGCGAACCGGCATCAACCCGGGTTGCCGAATCGTCGATCAGCCCCTTGATTTCACGGGCGGCTTCGGCGCTACGCTGAGCCAGCTTGCGCACCTCGGTAGCCACCACGGCAAAACCGCGCCCCTGTTCTCCTGCCCGCGCAGCTTCAACCGCTGCATTGAGAGCCAGCAAATTGGTCTGAAAGGCAATCCCATCAATTACCCCGATGATGTCGCCGATCCGCCGCGAAGCTTCATTGATCGTTTCCATGGTGCTGACCACCCGGCCGACTACCTCGCCACCGCGGGCAGCCGCTTCCGACGCCTGAATCGCCATCTGGTTGGCACGCGCAGCGTTTGCCGCATTCGCCTCGACCGTCTGGGTCAGTTCTTCCATCCGGGTCACCGTGTGCTCCAGCGAAGTAGCCTGTTCTTCGGTACGCTGCGCCAGGTCGGTATTGCCCGAGGCAATCTCGCCGGCAGCGGTATTGATCGATTCGACGGCCGTCCTGACCTGGCCAATCATTTCCTGCAGGCGGACCACGGTCGCGTTGGCATCGTCCTTCAACTCACCGTAGATGCCATGGTAATCGGCGCTGATCTGTTCGGTCAGATCACCGCGGGCCAACGCCGACAGCAGGCGCTGCAGATCACCCAGAACCTGGGCATTGGTTTGCAGCAAGGCATTGATCCCCTGCCCGAGTTCGCGCATGAAACCCTGCTTGTCGCTCAGTTCGACACGCCGCTGAAGATCCCCCGTCAGTGCTGCCGCAACAATCGCCTGCACTTCCTGCTGGATCGCCACCTCCTGCGTGGCATCCAGCCATTCGACCGAAGTCCCGAGACGCTCTCCTCGCTCATTCACCACCGGATTGGCGATCAGGCGGAACACCCGCCCGCCAACCCGAACCTCTGCCCGGTGAGGCTGCCCCAGGGCGGCCAGCAGTTGCCGTTGATGTGCCGGTTGCCGGTGGAACACGTCGAAATTTTCGCCAAGCAGGCCGTCGACCGTGAAATTCGGCAAGTCGCGCCGTAAATCAGCCTCGGCCGCCCGCAACATCGCACATACTGCCCGGTTCAGATAAATGATCCGCCCATCGTTGTCGGCAATCATCACATTGGTCGTCGCATTATCGAGCGCCACCTTGATCCGCATCGTTTCGTCGGCCACCCTGCGACTCTCGGCAACATCGTGGCGCAATTTCTGCTGCATCAGATCGAGATCGTGCAGCAAGGTGCCAACCTCATCCCGGCTGTGCGCTTCGATCCGGTTATCGTAGCGGCCGGCACCAATGGCGTCGAAGTAGCCGATCACCCGTTCCAGCGGCCGGGTCACCGCTCGCGAGATGAAGCCGTAAATCAACAACAGGAAGGGAACCGCCAGCAGCAGGGCCAGCCCGCACAGGCGCAGGACAAAATCGCGAGCCTGAGCATTGACCTGCTCAAGCGAGATTTTCATGCTCACCGCCCCCATCACCGCGCCCTCTCGTACGCTGTGGCACCCCAGACAGTTTTTGCCGAGATAATTGCTGCTCGCAAAAATCGGCAGTACCGCCTTCAAGGCGCCCTGCCCCGGCTCAACCCGGAATACCGGCGAACCCAGGCGCAGCACGGCCAGTTCATCGGCGTCGGCCCCCCGCTTGGGCGCCAAACCCGGTCCGTACTGGGCGGCGACTGCCTCGCCACGAAACACTTCGAGTTCGTGGATATTGCTGGTATTGCGAATCTGGTCAAGGTACAGCTGCCGCTGATCGATGGAGCCAGTCATCATCATCGCAGTCAGCGCAGCCAGCGTCATCTGATGAACGCTGCCGGCAAACTCGCGTGCCTGCACCTCGGCATTGTGTTGCTGTTCCGCCTGCGTCCACAGGATGGTTACCGACCACAACAGCAACAGCATTGCCGAAATCACGCCGACCAAGCGTAACCAGATTTTTTGATTATTGAACCAGCGCATGACTAACTCGCATCGAGAAGAAGCGTACACGGGCCGCAGAAAATCTCCGGAAGCGGCCACTGGAGCCGTCAATTCTAGCAGTGAGCACCCATAAACCACATTTATTGAAGGGGTTTTTTATAAGAAAATCCTGATTATCCAGCCACGCGCCGTTCTCGGTCAGCGCGGCGTCAGCTAAACTGTTGCCTTCATGTGCTCACGGCGAGCCCTGCCGCCCCCGATGACCGTTTCTTCGCCCCCGACCGATAGCCGGAACACGACCGCCGTTGTGCAATCAGCCAGCCGCTCACTGTCCTGGCTGATCGCCTTTGTCCTGCTTTGCATCGGCCTGATCCTCGGGGTACGGCTATTTTTCGCCGATCTCGATCAGGAACTGCAACAGCGCAGCAACAACGAGCGCGCCCGCCTGTTCATCGGCGAAGAGATCGTGCACAGCATCCGCTCCATGGAGCGCGACATTTACCAGATGGCGGTCACCCAGAACCGCGCCGGCTTCCTGCGCATCCAGCGCGCCCTTGCCGCCCGCCAGGAAAAGGTCCGCCATGATTTGGGCGTCCTGCGCGACGGCGGCGTTGCCCAGCGTTCCCTATTGCTGAACCTCGCCGAGCAGCAGGAAAAAGCCCAGGAAGTCTACTTCCAGCCGACCGCCGAAGACCGGCAAAGAATCATGGAAGACATAGAGGTCGGCACCAATCTGCATCAGGTCGAGCAATTGAGCCGGGAACTCGGCGCACTGCTCGAGCAGCGCTGGGTGGCTCTCGAAAACGAAAATCCGCGCGATTTTTACCGCGCGGAGGAAGCACTGGCTCTCTACCTGAAGCGAACCCCGCCGTACTTTGAACGCCTGCAGGAAAATGCCAATCGCCTGTTTGTCGAAGGCGAACAGCGCCTGCAATCGCTCGAAAGCGAGATCAACACCAAGCGCAGGTACTTCAATCAGGTTGAAACCGGCCTGATCCTGCTAGTCATCTTTTTTGCCGCGCTGATCGGCGTCCAGTTCATCCGCCATCTCAACCTGTCCCTGCAGGCGGCACGCAGCCACGGCCGGGAGGCAGCGCTCCAGCGCGAACGCATCACCACCATCCTCGACACCCTGAGCGACGGAGTCTACGCAACCGATTGCGACGGCAAGATCACCTTCATCAACCGGGCTGCCGAACAGATGTTTGGCTGGGAAAACAGCCAATTGCTGGGGCTGCCGGCACACGCCCATACCCACCACAGTCACTGCGATGGCCGCCCCTACCCGGCAGCCGCTTGCCCGCTTCTGGCCGTTGCCCGCCAAGGCGAGGCTCACGAGGGCGAAGATTGTTTCTTCCGCCGCGACGGTGAAGCCTTCCCGGTTTCCTACCGGGCTGCCCCGTTAACCTTCGAAGGGGAACTGGTCGGTGCGCTGGTTTCATTCCAGGACATCGGTGCCCGCAAGGCGGCAGAAGCCCGGATCCGCCTGCTTGAACTGGCGATTCAGGAGAGCGATCAGGGGATCATGATCACGGCCGCCGATGCCACGCTCGAAGGTCCGACCATTCAGTATGTGAACTCCGGCTTTACCCAGATCACCGGCTATCCGGCCGGCGAAGCCCAGGGACGCCGAACCGCCCTGCTGCGAGGTCCCGATACCGATCCGCAAACGATCAGAGCGCTGGTCTCCAGCCTCGAACGCGGCGAACGGTTCACTGCCGAAATCGACTACCAGCGCAAGGATGGCAGCCTCTTTGCTGCGGAAATCGACTACTCGCCGGTACATGGCAACGACGGGGCAATCTCGCACTTCATCGCCCACCTCTCTGACATCAGCACCCGGCGAGCCGCCGAACAAGCCTTGCGCGAAGCACATGACCAGGCGCTGGCCAATGCGCAGATGAAATCGGAATTTCTGGCCAACATGAGCCACGAAATTCGGACACCGATGAACGGCATCATTGGCATGACCGATCTGCTGCTGGATACGCAACTCGATCCCGAGCAGCACGACTTTGCCCGTCTGGTGCGGGACTCGGCCAACTCACTGCTGACCATCATTAACGACATTCTCGATTTCTCGAAAATCGAAGCTGGCAAGCTGGATATAGAAAATATCGATTTCTCGTTGCAGCAAGTCGTCGAGGGCGTGATTGATCTGCTCGCTCCCAAGGCCAGCGACAAGCGACTGTCGCTGATGAGCTACATCGACCCTGGCCTGTGCGACAACCTGCGCGGCGACCCGACCCGCCTGCGCCAGGTTTTGCTCAACCTGATCGGCAACGCAGTCAAATTCACCGAACGGGGCGGCATTGAGGTGATGGTCCAGGCCAGCCCGCGATCCGAGCCGAACTGGTTGCGTTTTGCCGTTCGTGACAGTGGGATCGGGATTTCCCCCGACGGCCAGCGTCGCCTGTTCCAGTCGTTCTCGCAAGCCGACGGCTCCACCACCCGAAAATTTGGCGGCACCGGCCTCGGACTGGCGATCAGCAAGCAACTCGTCACCCTGATGGGCGGTGAAATTGGCGTCACCAGCGAAGAAGGGCAAGGCTCGACCTTCTGGTTCGATCTCCCGCTCCCTGCCGGCAACGGACAGCAACGCCCCTTGCGCACCACCCCGGAACAGATTGCCAGCGAACGGGTGCTGGTAGTCGACGACCGGGACACTGATCGCACCATCCTCCGTCGCTACCTCAACTCCTGGGGCATCGATAACGTCTGTGTCGCCCGGCCCCGCGATGCACTTGCCGCCATTGACGATGCCGAACAGAGCGGGCGCCCTTTCTCGGCTGCATTGATCGACTACCGAATGCCGGAAATGAACGGACTGGAACTGGCGCAGGCGATCGGCGCAATGCCAGGGCCGCCTGCATTGCGGCGGGTTCTGATGACCGCCTACGACCAGCGCGAACTGTTCGAGCAGGCACTCAATGCCGGCTTTGCCGCATGCCTGAGCAAACCCCTGCACCAGTCGGAGTTGTTCAACACGCTATTTGGCAGCCCAGCCCCGGACGATGCCGCCGAGGCCGCACACCACGAAGGGCAAGCCGCCGATGCCTGCAATTTACGGGAAGCCTTGAACCAGGGGCGCCTGGTCCTGCTTGCAGAAGACAACCCGACCAACCAGAAGGTCGCCGAACTGCAATTGCGCAAACTCGGCTACCGCACCCACATCGTCGCCAATGGTCTGGAAGCGGTACACACTTTCAATACTCTTCCGTTTGCTGCCCTGCTGATGGACTGCCAGATGCCGGTGATGGACGGTTTCGAGGCGACGGCCAAAATCCGCCGGATCGAGCAGGAGGAAAACCTGCCGCACATGCCGATCATCGCAATGACCGCCAACGCGATGCAAGGCGACCGGGAGCGTTGCCTTGCTTCCGGCATGGACGATTACGTCAGCAAGCCAATCAATACAGAGCATCTGGCCAGCGCCCTGCAGCGCTGCGCTCGCCCGCGCCGCGAGGAACTGCCAGCCTCCGCACCGGCCGCCGTTACGCAGCAGCCCCCCGTCGCACCCGGCAAGCTTGATCTGGGCCCGCTACGCGAGTTGTGCGACCACGACGAAACAATCATCCGGGAGCTGCTGGACGCTTTTACCGCAACCATGCCGGGCTTGCTGGCCCGGGTTGCCGCAGCGCTGGACCGCTGCGATGCCAGCGAACTTGAAGCGGCGGCCCACGAAATCAAGGGAGCCTGCAGCAACCTTGGCTTCAGCCATCTGTCGGCCACCGCCAAAGACCTGGAAGCCTGCTGCCGGCCTGCATCACCGGATTGGCCCCGGGCTGCGCGCAGCCTCGAACAACTGCACCAGGATTATCGCCATGCGGAGCAGAGTCTGCGCGAGCAGTCGCTGCTCGGCGGATAAGGCAGCGGGAACCCAATGCAACGCTTAGCACTCTGAGACAGCGAGTGCTAAAATGTAGCAAACGTTGAAGGAGGATATTCGCAATGACCCACGCTCTGGCGCTTCCTGTTCTCTCATCTGCTGGCAATCTGGACGCCTATATTCAAACGGCGAACCGTTACCCGCTTTTGAGTGAGAGCGAAGAAACCCGGCTGGCCGAGCGCTTCCGCAACGAAGGCGATGTGGAAGCTGCGCGCCAGTTGGTGCTGTCGCATTTGCGCCTGGTAATTTCGATTGCTCGTGGCTATCTGGGCTACGGCCTGCCGCATGCCGACCTGATTCAGGAAGGCAATATTGGCCTGATGAAGGCAGTCAAGCGCTTTGACCCAACCCGCGGCGTGCGCCTGGTTTCTTTCGCGATGCACTGGATCAAGGCCGAAATCCATGAGTACATCCTGAAGAACTGGCGGCTGGTCAAGGTCGCTACGACCAAGGCACAACGTAAGCTGTTCTTCAATCTGCGCAGTCTGAAAAACGATTACGAAGGCGTCGACACCCTGTCCGCCTCACAGGCCACCGAAGTAGCCAGCCGCCTGGGGGTAAAACCCGAAGAGGTGGTTGAAATGGAAACCCGCCTCAGTGGTCGCGACCTTGCGCTTGAAGGTAGCCCGGAGGATGGCGAAGACAGTTTCGCGCCAATTGACTATCTCGCCGACAGCCGCTACGAGCCGACTCGCATGCTTGAGTACAAGGCTCAGAGCGAACTCGCCAGCGATGGTCTGCAGGCTGCTCTAGCCGGCCTGGACGAGCGTAGCCGCCGCATCATCGAGGCCCGCTGGTTGCACGACGGCGAAGCCGCAACCCTGCACGAACTCGCCGCTGAATTTGGCGTTTCAGCTGAACGCATCCGGCAGATCGAGAGCAAAGCGCTGCAAAAAATGCGCGGACTGCTCGCCGCCTGAGGGGCGCGCCCCCCAAAAAGCACGGGGCCCCATTTCGGGAGCCCCGTTTTTACATCACCGTCGGCTCGCCGCTAGTTCTTTTTCTTGGCCTTGGCGGTTTGTGCTGCCGGCGCCGTCGCGACATCGCCCTTGAAATCATTGCCGACCAGCGGCGGCGCATCGACTTGCGGCACATGGCACTGAACACAATTGTGCCGTGCAGCCGACGCAGTGCTCAGAACGCGCCCCTCGCGGTCACGGAAATGACTGTCGCCGATTTTGGGGGCATTCTTTTTCTTGTACACCTCGGGACCATGGCAACTCAGACACTGATTTTCCTCCAGCGTGATCTCATCGAAGTTTTCGACGGCATGGGGAATCACCGGTGGCTGATCGCGGAAGGTGCGCGCCACCTTTTCCTGCCCGCCGGGCTTGCCACCAAGATACTTCTTGAGTTCCGGTGCCGAATCGCTGACAGCCACATCAGCCCCCCGCATCGGACGCGGCGATTCCTCCGCACTGGCCGGCAAGGCAAACGTCCAGCATGCAGCGGAAGCAAGTACGGCAAAGGTCGACTTCAACGTCTGATTCATGGTGCTTACTCCTCCTCGGTTACTTGTTGATCACTCACCCGCCCCCTGACGCTGGCCAGGCAGCGTCGACGCCGGGTTGTTACTACGCAGGCCGAAGGCGAACACATCCTTCGCGCAGACATCGATACAGCGGCCACAATTGGTGCAATCCGGCGCCAGGATCACCGGACCGACGCCTTTTTCCTCACCCTTGAGCGCCGGGCGGATAACCTGCGGCTCAGGACAGACCTCAAAACAGTCCATGCAATCGTTGCAGGCCTGGCGCTGTCCGGCGCGTACCCGTAGCGGACTCCTGCGCCCGATCAGGCTGTAAAAAGCCCCCACGGGGCACAAACGCCCACACCAGCCACGGCTCATCACGAACAGATCGAACAGAAAGACTGCGAGCACCACGGTCCACGCCGCCCCGAGGCCAAAAATCAACCCCCGGTGCAGCATCGAGACCGGGTTGATCAATTCCCACAGCACCACACCGCTCACAGCCGAGCCGACCAGCGTCATGCCCAGAATCCAGTAGCGGGTTTGCCGCGATAGATGCACGCTGCCCTTGATCCCCAGGCGATCGCGCAACCAACCTGCCGCATCGGTGACCATATTCACCGGGCAAACCCAACTGCAATAGACGCGCCCCCCGACCAGAAAATAGAAAAGCGACACAATTAATACCCCGAGACTGCCCAGCATTTCCGGCAGATGCCCGGCAACCAGCGACTGCATGGCAACGTAGGGATCGGTCAACGGGAGAAAATCGAGGGTGTAGCTGTAATTCAGATTGCCCTTGACCAGCCAGATCCCGGCCAATGGGCCAAGCAAAAACAGGGCAAGAATCGACAACTGGCTAAACCGCCGCAACAGCAACCAGCGGTGAGAGCGCAGCCAGCCCTTGGCGGCAATCGCATCGGCTCCGATTCGCTTGCTCATGGCTTACCCCCTCCCAATCCCGGCGGCGCGCTTGGAATCGCACCGGCCTCACTTCCCGGCAAACCCCGCGCGGTCGCAGTCATCCCGCTGGCCGGATCGTAATGCCCGGGAACCACTGCGCCTTCGGGCAGGCGATCCGGCAGGTCGAGCATCTTGCTTTCATCGATCAAGGAGCCACCTGCCTTTTTCTGCTCATCCCAACCTACCCGGTAATGGTGCCCCAGTTCGCCCTTGGCCAGCTTTGGCGGCAGCACCCGGATTGCGGCTTCCTCCAGGACGCAGGATTTTTCGCACTTGCCACAACCGGTGCAGTGCTCGGAATGTACCGTCGGCAGGAACATCGCATGGCGACCGGTCCGCTGATTGGGCACCATGTCGAGGGTAATTGCTTTGTCGATCACCGGGCAGACGCGATAGCAGACATCGCAACGCAAGCCGAGGAAGTTGAGACAGGTTTCATGGTCAATCAAGACCGCGACACCCATCTTGGCCCGGTTGATGTCGGTCAACCCGTGGTCCAGCGCCTGCGTCGGACAAGCCTTGACGCAGGGGATGTCATCACACATCTCGCAAGGGATGTTACGGGCGGTGAAAAATGGGGTCCCGGTCGCCACCGGTTGTTCCGGCCTGGCCAGTGACAAGGTGTTGTAGGGGCAGTCGCGAACGCACAACCCGCAGCGGATGCAAGCCCCGAGAAAATCCTCCTCCGGCAAGGCCCCGGGGGGGCGCAGGGCCAGCGCCGGCAGCGCCTTGCTCTGCTTGGCGTACAAACCCAAGCCGAGGCCGAGCATGCCGACACCGCAAGCCATCCGGGCGCTGTCAAAGATGAACTGGCGACGCGCCAGCGTTTTTTTGTTGCTATTGCTTTCCATCTCGTGCCGGGCAGCCGCTGCGTCCCCCAACAGCAGCAGCCCACCCGGTTTCCTTTCTTTCTCAGCCGATCATCAGGCCTTGACGACCTTACAGGCACACTTCTTGAAATCCGTTTCCTTCGAAATCGGGCAGGTAGCATCAAGCGTCAGCTTGTTGACCAGCCGATGTTCGTCAAAGAACGGGATGAATACCAAACCCAGCGGCGGCTTGTTACGCCCCTTGGTTTCAACCCGCAACTGGATCTCGCCGCGCCGGGTCGAAACCTTGACCACGTCGTTGCGCACCAGACTGCGTTTCTTCGCATCCTCGGGATGCATGTAGATCACGGCGTCGGGCATCGCCTTGTACAACTCGGGCACCCGCCGGGTCATCGAGCCGGTGTGCCAATGTTCGAGCACCCGGCCGGTACATAGCCACAGATCGTACTCAGCATCAGGCATTTCGGCGGCCGGCTGATAGGGCAGAGCAAAAACAATTGCCTTGCCATCAGGATACCCATAGAAGCGTACGCCCTCGCCCTTCTGCACATAGCTGTCGTAACCCTCGCGGAAACGCCACAGGGTCTCCTTGCCGTTGACCACCGGCCAGCGCAGACCGCGCGCCCGATGATAGACATCGAAATCGGCCAGATCATGCGCCTTGCCACGACCGAACTGGGCATACTCCTCGAACAGGCCCTTCTGGACGTAAAAGCCAAAAGCCTGCGACTCGTCGTTCATGTAGCCCTTGATCCCGTGGGCATTGACCTTGGCAACCTCGTCGATGCCCCAGCGGGTCGTGTCCTTGTTGGCATAGAGCACATCGTAAAGCGTCTTGCCCTTGTACTCGGGAGTCTTGTCGAGCAGTTCGGCCGGCCAGACCTCCTCGACCTTGAAGCGCTTGGCGAATTCAATGTACTGCCAGAGATCGGAACGGCATTCGCCCGGCGCCTTGACCTGCTGCCGCCACATCTGGCCGCGCCGCTCGGCATTGCCGTACATCCCCTCTTTTTCCATCCACATCGCGGAAGGCAAAATCAGATCGGCGGACATTGCCGAAACAGTCGGGTAAACATCGGAATGGACGACAAAAGCCTTCGGATTACGCCAACCGGGATAGATTTCCTCATTGACGTTGGGGCCGGCCTGCATGTTGTTGGTCGTGGTCGACCAGTAGAACGCCAATTTTCCGTCCTTCAGGGCACGGCTCTGCGCCACTGCGTGCAGACCAATCCAGTCGGGGATGGTCCCGGCCGGCAGTTTCCAGATTTTCTCGGTCAACTCGCGGTGCTTGGGATTCATCACCACCATGTCGGCCGGCAAGCGGTGGGCAAAAGTGCCGACTTCGCGCGCAGTGCCGCAAGCGGAAGGCTGGCCGGTCAGCGAGAATGGACTGTTACCCGGCTCGGAAATCTTGCCGACCAGCAAGTGCACGTTGTAGATCATGTTATTGACCCAGGTCCCGCGCGTGTGCTGGTTGAAGCCCATGGTCCAGTACGAAGTGACCTTGGTCTTGGGATCGGCATAGGCCTTGGCCAACGCTTCGAGTCTATCCTTGGGCACGCCGGAAATTTCGTGCGCCTTGTCGAGCGTGTATTCTGAAACGAAGGCGGCAAATTCATCGAAGCTCAGCGGCGTCGAATTATTCGGGTTGCCCTTGGGCTTGCCGTCTTCGCCGGGGTAGCCATTGTTCAGCGCCACTTTTTCCAGCGGATGATTCGGGCGTAGACCGTAGCCGATGTCGGTCACCCCCTTGGCGAACTTGACGTGCTTGCCGATGAAATCCTTGTTAACCGCTCCGCTCTGGATAATGTGATTGCAAATGTAGTTGAGAATTGCCAGATCGGACTGCGGCTTGAAAATCAGTTCGTTGTCGGCCAATTCGCACGAGCGATGGCTGAAGGTAGACAACACATGCACCTTGACGTGCTTGGCACTGAGCCGCCGATCGGTGATCCGTGACCACAGGATCGGGTGCATTTCGGCCATGTTCGAGCCCCACAGCACGAAGGCATCGGCATGCTCGGCATCGTCATAGCACCCCATTGGCTCATCGATACCGAAAGTCCGCATGAACCCGGCCACTGCCGAGGCCATGCAATGACGGGCATTGGGGTCGAGGTTGTTGGAGCGGAACCCGGCCTTGAACAGCTTGGCGGCGGCATAGCCTTCCCAGACCGTCCATTGCCCGGAGCCGAACATCGCAACATTGCGCGGCCCGCCCTCCTTCAGTGCAGCCTTGCACTTTTCTTCCATGATGTCGAAGGCCTGCCTCCAGGAAACCGGCTTGAAGTCGCCGCTCTTGTCGTACTTGCCATCCTTCATCCGGAGCAGTGGCTGGGTCAGGCGGTCCTTGCCGTACATGATTTTGGACAGGAAATAGCCCTTGATGCAATTCAGACCGCGATTGACCGGTGCCTCCGGATCACCCTGGGTTGCAACCACCCGCCCATCCTTGACCCCGACCAGGACGCCGCACCCCGTCCCGCAATAGCGACACACGCCTTTGTCCCAGCGCACCCCATCGTCCTTGCCCTGAGCAGCGGCCAGCCCCGGCACGCTGATGCCTGCAACGCTGGCAGCGGCTGCCGCCGCATTGCTCTTGATGAAATCCCGCCGGGTAATTTTCACTTCGACCATCTCACGCCTCCTCGTCTGGATCGGATTCAAACTGGTGATACACCAGCGCGGCGGAGAGCACCCCGGGCAACTGGCGAATGGTTTCAAAGGTTTCTACCGTGGCGGATTCCGAGGCTGACTCGACGGTGACAATCATCCGTCCATCCGCCTCATTGGCATGGATATCGACACCGGCAAGGCGCACGAGCAGAGCCGCCACCTCGTCGCGGGCAGTCGGCGCGACACCGAGAATCAGGCTGGAAATATTGACGCCCGCCGCTGCTTGTCGGTCCATGGATTACCGCTCCCTGGTAATGAGTCAGAGCAGGCTACGCGGATCAGCAAACAATGTTTTTAGCGAAAATCAAAATAACCACAGGATTTGTAAGGAAAAGCCCCCCCTTTGCGCCAGATCAAAGTGCGGGAAACAACTCCCGGCAGTTGGCCAGTAGCGCCGCTTGCAGATCGGCAGGCGGCACCCCCCGCAAAACCGCCAACTCCTTCCCGATTGCCGGCAGTTGTGCCGGATCGTTCCGCCCGCCCGCCCGCCAAACCGGCGGGATGTCCGGGGCATCGGTTTCGAGGACCAGGCTGGCCAGCGGCAACTCCGTTGCCAGTTGCCGAATCCGGCGCGAACCGGGATAGGTCAGGGTCCCGCCAAAACCCAGCTTGAAGCCGAGCTTGATCAACTCCTCGGCCTGCTGCCGACTGCCATTGAAAGCGTGCGCGATACCGCCGCGGACGCGAATCCGGCGCAAGCCCCTGAGAATCGGATCGACGGCACGCCGGACATGCAACAGCACCGGCAGGTCGAACTCGCGTGCCAGTTTCAACTGCTCCAGATAGAAATACTCCTGACGGTCGATGTCGGCATCGGCAATATAGAAATCGAGCCCGATTTCGCCAACCGCCAACGGCCGGTCCTGCTGCAACAGCCGCCGTAAGCGCGCCAGGTCTTCGGGCCCGGTCTGGTCCACGTAGAGCGGATGAATGCCGTAGGCCGGATAACAGCCGGCGTAACGCTGGCAGGTACGCTTGACTGCCAGACAGTTATCCACCGTCACCGCCGGAACGATGATGCGCCCGACGCCGGCGGCAAGGGCGGCGGCATGGACCGCGTCGCGGTCGGCAGCGAACTCGGCGGCATCGAGATGGCAATGGGTATCGACGAGCATGGCAGATTCGCCCCTACGCCCTTGGACCGCAGTCGCAGGCGATCATCACGGTCAACGCGGCAAAAAGGGAAAAACCGGCTCCGGTTGTCGCCCGGAAAGCAAATCCGCGAGCGCCGCCGCCGAACCGCAGGACATTGTCCAGCCCAGTGTGCCGTGCCCGGTGTTGAGCCACAGCCGACGCAGCGGAGTGCGCCCGATCAGAGGCAGGTTGGAGGGCGTGGCCGGACGCAGGCCACACCAGAATTGCGCTTCGCCCGCCAGTTGGAGTTGCGGGAAGATTTGCCGGGTACGCGTCCACAGGCTTTGGCAGCGGACCGGGTTGAGTTCGAGGTTGTAGCCGTTGAATTCAGCCGTACCGGCGACCCGTAGCCGGTCACCGAGCCGCGAAAAGACCAGCTTGCGCTCGTCGTCGGTCAGACTAACCGTCGGCGCCCCGTCACCGCTCGCCAACGGCAGCGTGGCCGAATAGCCCTTGGCCGGATAGACCGGCAGGCGCAAGCCGAGCGGTTTGAGCAATTGCGGCGAATAACTGCCGAGCGCCAGAACGTAGGCGTCGGCCTGCAGATACTCAGCGGGAGCGCCCGCCGCTTGCAGCCAGACGCCCTGGACCTCGCCGGCAACGACCTCGATCCGGTCGACCCGGGTTTCATAACGAAAAACGACACCGGCCGCCGCTGCCCGTTCGGCCAGCGCCCGCGTAAAGCGGTGGGCATCGCCGGATTCGTCGGAGGCGGTGTAGTCGCCACCGACCAGCGGCAACTCGCTGGCTGCCAGCGCCGGTTCGATTTTTCGGCATTCGGCAGCGTCGACCGTGTGACGATCAAGTCCGAAGCTGCGCATGGTCGCCGCCGCCCTTTGCGCCAGCTCGAACTCGGCCGGATCGCTGTAAATATGCAGAATTCCGCGCTGCAGGTGATCGTAGGCCAAAGGCTGGCCACTGGCGTTGAAATCCTGGCGCAACTCCTGCAGACAGCGCCGGCTGTAGAGCGCCAGGGCAACGATCGCCGCGATATTGGCTCGCGTCCGCCCGGGCAGGCATTCGCGCAAAAACTGCAGGCCCCAGGCCAACTGCTCCGGGTCTGCACGCCAGCGCCAGAGCAAGGGAGCATCCTCACGCCCCAGCCATTTGAGCACCCGGGGCAGGACATGCGGATTGGCCCAGGGCTCGGCGTGCGAAACCGAGATCTGGCCGCCATTGGCAAAACTTGTTTCATTACCCGCCACCGGCTGACGCTCGATCACCGTCACCTGATGGCCAGCCCGGGCCAGGTACCAGGCACTGGTCGTTCCGACCACGCCGGCGCCGAGAACCGCAATCCTCAAGCTTCGCCTCCGCGTTCGCGATGAATGCGGGCGACCTCCGGAATATGGCGCAAGCCGCGCATCACTGCCGCCAGATGGGTGCGGTGAGCGACCTGGATAGTAAACCGCAACGAGGTCATCAAGCGTTCAGGATCGGCATCCATGGCGACATGCTCGATGTTCGAACCAGCTTCGGCAATCGCCGCCGCCACCTGTGCCAGCACCCCACGAGTATTTTTCACCTCGACCCGGATGCGAATATCGAACAGCTTGCCTTCTTCCGGCTCCCATTCGACATCGATCCATTTCTGCGGATCGGTCGAACGCGATTTACGGATCACCGGACAATCGTGGGTATGGATGACCAGGCCGCTACCCTTCTTGATCGAGCCGATGATCGGATCACCCGGAATCGGCTGGCAGCAGTGCGCCAACTGGATCGCCATCCCCTCCGTCCCGTGAATCGCCAGGGTCATGTTGCTGCCGGCATCGCCGGCCATGTCCTCACGCGCCAGGAGCCGGCGGGCGACCACCGAAGGCAGACGCTTGCCCAGGCCGATGTCGGTATACACCTCGTCGAGGCTCTTCTGGCCGCTGGCCTTGACCAGGCTGTCCCAGGCGGCCGCCGGAATCGAAATCGGAACCACGCCCAGCGACAGCAGTTCCTGACGCAACATCCGCTCGCCCAGGCGCGCCGACTCTTCGTTCTGCATCGTGCGCAGATGATGACGAATCTTGCTGCGTGCCCGTCCGGTCTTGACGTAACTCAGCCACACCGGATTGGGCTGGGCATTCTGGGCGGTGATGATCTCGACCAGATCACCATTGCGCAGTTCGGTTCGCAACGGTGCCAGCTCATGGTTGATGCGTGCCGACGAACAGTGATTGCCGACATCGGTATGCACCGCGTAAGCGAAATCGACCACCGTCGCGCCGCGCGGCATCGCCATGATCTTGCCCTTGGGCGTAAACACATAGACCTCATCGGGGAAGAGGTCGATCTTGACGTTCTCGAAGAACTCGGCCGAATCGCTGGTCTGCATTTCGAGCAGAGACTGCAGCCATTTATGAGTCTTGATCTGCAGTTCGGCACTCGACTCGTTGCCGTCCTTGTACAGCCAGTGAGCGGCAACCCCTTCCTGCGCAACGTTATGCATTTCGCGGGTACGGATCTGGACTTCAACCGGCGTTCCGTAAGGACCGATCAGCGTCGTGTGCAGCGACTGGTAGCCGTTGGCCTTGGGGATGGCAACGTAGTCCTTGAACTTGCCCGGCACCGGCTTGTACAACGCGTGCAGGGCACCGAGCGCCAGATAGCAGGTGGGCACGTTCTCGACGACGACACGAAAACCGTAAATATCGAGCACCTGCGAAAACGACAGGCGCTTCTCCTGCATCTTGCGGAAGATCGAATACAGGCTTTTCTCACGCCCGAATACTTCGGCACGCAAACCGGCATGCTCGAGCTTGCCACGGATATTCTCGAGAATCCGCGTCAGCAGTTCCTTGCGGTTGCCACGCGCCGCCCGCAATGCCTTGGCCAGCACCTCGGCCCGATGCGGATAGATCAGGCGGAAGGAAATGTCCTGCAGTTCGCGATAGAGCTTGTTGAGGCCCAGGCGCAGGGCAATCGGGGCGTAAATTTCCAGGGTTTCATACGCGATCCGTCGCCGCTTGTCCGGGCGCATCGCCGACATCGTCTGCACATTGTGATGACGGTCGGCCAGCTTGATCAGCACCACGCGCAGATCGCGCGCCATCGCCATCAGCATCTTGCGGAAATTTTCCGCCTGCGCCTCCTGGTACGAGGCGAACTCCATCTTGTCGAGCTTGGAAAGCCCATCCACCAGTTCGGCCACCGGCTTGCCGAACTTTTCCGCCAGTTCGTGCTTGCACGCCCCGGCATCCTCCATCACATCGTGCAGCAGCGCGGCGCAAACCGCATCGGCGTCCATCTGCCATTCGACGATGGCACCGGCAACTGCGAGCGGATGGGTGATATAAGGCTCGCCCGACATCCGCTTTTGATGCGCATGGGCCTTGGCAGCATAGGCGTAGGCGGCCTTGATCCGAGCCACATCGTCGCTCGGCAGATAGTCAAGACTATCCAGGAAGACCAGGTACGCCGGGTCTTCTTCGGCAGGCGGGAAAGTCGTCGGATGGTTGTCCATGCGCAGCCTCCCGCCCCGGCGATCAAGCCTGGCCGCGGTTCAGCACTTCCAGGCCGACTTTGCCGATGGCCAGTTCGCGCAATGCGACCACCGTCGGCTTGTCCTTCTCAGGATCGACCAGCGGCGTTGCGCCGTTGGCGATCTGGCGCGCACGGTGCGCAGCTGCCAGCGTCATCTGGAAGCGGTTGGGAATACGTTTCAGGCAATCATCAACGGTAACACGAGCCATGGGGGAAACCTCAAAAGCGGGCAGTAATAGCCCATCAGACAAGTCGGGCAAAGAGTTCGGCGTGCCGCGCACGTTGCGCGGGCAGTGCCAGACGGGAGGCGCGAACCACCGCGCACAAGTCATCCAGCGCCTGCTCAAGCCGGTCGTTAACTATAACATAGTCGAATTCGCCGACATGCCGCATCTCGGCTTGCGCCGCCGCCAACCGCCGGGCAATCACCTCCGGGGCATCGGTCCCGCGACCGGTCAGGCGCCGGGTCAATTCTTCCATGGAGGGCGGCAGGATAAACACGCCGATCGCACCGGGAAACTCGGCTCTTACCTGCTGCGCGCCTTGCCAGTCGATTTCCAGCAACACGTCCGCGCCCTCGGCCAGGCGGTCGGCAATCCATTTTTTCGAAGTCCCGTAGTAGTTGCCGTGAACTTCCGCCCACTCCAGGAACTCCTGCCGCGAAATCATCGCTTTGAACTCGTCGACCGCAGTGAAATGGTATTCACGACCGTTCTCCTCGCCCGGACGGGGCCCGCGCGTGGTCCAGGAAATCGACAAGCGAACCGCCGGCTCGCGCTCCAGCAACAGCCGCACCAAGGTGGTCTTGCCCGCCCCCGAAGGCGCCGCGACGACATAAAGATTCCCGGCCATGTCTTCCTTCCCTGCAAAAAAAGCTTATTGTACCGAAGCTGCCCCTAGCCATTGCTGCAACACCTGCTCCAGTGCCGCCGGCCCCAAAGGCTTGGCCAGATGGTCATTCATCCCGGCTTCCAGACAGCGTCGCCGGTCATCGGCAAAGACATTCGCGGTCAAGGCAACGATCGGCAGCGTACGCCCGTGCGGCAAGCGGCGCATCCGGCGGGCCGTTTCAAAGCCATCGATCCCGGGCATCGCCAGATCGAGCAAGACCAGGTCGTAACTCGCCAGTGCCAGCCTGGCCAGGGCCTGTTCGCCACTCTCGGCGACTTCCGGCTCGATCCCAGCGAATTCACGCAGCAAATCCGCCGCGACTTCGCGACTCACCGCATCGTCCTCGACCAGCAGCACCCGCGCCGAGGGATAGCGCTGCGTTGCCGGACGCGCGACTGGTGCCTCGGTCGGAGCCTGAACTGCGCCGGCACGCGCCAGTCGGACCGTCATCCAGAAGATGCTGCCCAGCCCCGGCCGGCTTTCGGCACCGGCATCCCCTCCCATCAGACGCGCCAGATGGCGGGTGATCGCCAAACCCAGGCCAGTACCGCCAAAACGCCTGGTGGTTGAATCGTCGACCTGCTCGAAGGCATGGAACAGGCGGGGCATCACCTCAGGCGCGATGCCGATCCCGCTATCCTCGACCTCAAAGCGCAACACCACGAACTGTGTATCAGCGTCAGGGCAAGTCACCCGCAAGGTAATTTTTCCTTGCTCGGTAAACTTGATCGCATTGCTCAGATAGTTGAGCAGAGCCTGACTCAGCCGAGTTGCGTCGCCCAACAGGCATGGCGGCAACCCGGCAAACTCGCCAACCAGCGTCAGCCCCTTGGCTTGCGCCCGCTCGCTGCACAAGGCCAGCACCCGTTCAAGCAGATGTTGCGGCACGAAGGGTTCGGCCTGCAAGTTGAGCTTGCCCGATTCGATCTTGGAAATATCGAGAATGTCATTGAGCACGGCCAGCAGGTGTTCGGCGGCCACGCCGATCTTGCGCAAACGCTCACCCTGCTGCGACGTCGGCTGATCGCGCTGGAGCAGATGGGTCAAGCCAATGATCGCATTCATCGGGGTCCGGATTTCATGACTCATATTGGCCAGAAAACGACTCTTGGCCCGACTTGCTCCCTCGGCATACTCCTTGGCCAACTCCAGTTCGGCCGTTCGCTCGGCAACCAGTTCCTCGAGACGATCGCGGTAACGCTCAAGCTCACGACTGTTATGTCGCTCGGCCGTAATGTCGGTAACCAGACAAACCGCCCCCAGCGGCCTGCCGCCTTCACCATGCAGCAGACGACTGCAATGCAGCCCGACGAAGTGACTGCCGTCAGCCCGCCGATACTCGTTTTCGCTGCGCAACTGCTCACTCCCGCCAGTCAGCACGCGCTCCAGCCGCAGTTTTTCGGCCTCACCCCCGCTTGCCAGCAGGGTCAGATATTCACACCCCTGGAGTTGCTCGTAAGCCATTCCCCAGATTTCGGCCATCCGCCGATTGGCCTGAACGATCCGCCCTCCGAGGTCAAGCATGAAGATTGCCGCATCGGACGTATCGAAGAGGGTTTGCAAGGTCCGCTCACGCAGTGCGATCCGCCGTGCCGCACGATGAGCCCCCCAGGCCCCGGCGCCGATCAGCAGGAACAGCACCCCGAGCAGGACAAAGGTCCCTTGCAACTGCGCCATCCAGGCATCACGAAAGGTGGCGAGTTCCATCCCGACATTAAGGTAATAGCGATACTGCGGGTTGAAGCGGTAAGCATACAGCCGAGCTACGCCGTCGACCGTAGACGTCCCTGAAACGTACCATCCTTGTCGGTTATCCCGCGCCAGGGCGGCCCGGAACTCCTCGGAAATCTGGGTTGAGCCGGCCGCCTCGTAGGGCATCCGGGCAATCACCCGCAATTGTTCATCACGAAAAGAAATCGCCCCTTTTTCGCCAAGGCGCAGTTCGGAAAACTGTTTTTCAAAATGCGCCAGATCGACACTGGCGTAGGCAACCCCGGCGAATTGCCCCTCGGCGTCGGTCAGCCGACGGGCAATGATGATCGCCCACCGGCCGCTGATACGACCGCGCAGGGGTTCGGAGATCACCCAGAGGCGATGCGGGTTATCGCGCAGGGTACGGAAATAATCGCGATCACCGATCGAAGTGGCTCCGCGCGCCTGGCTGGCACTCCCCGGCGCGACGATTCCGCGGCTATCGGCCACGCCAAGCAGGGCCAGAATCGGCAAGCGCTGACGCAACTCGTCAAGATAGAGACCGTGTCCGGCAAACTGCCCCTGGCTGCGTCGCCGGAGAAAATCGTCGCCTACCGCCCCGAGCAGCAAATTAACCTTGTCAAACGACGATGCGATTTCCCGGTCCAGCACCAACGCGAGGTTTTCGACTTCGATCCGGGTCCGCTCCTCGGCCTGACGCAGACCGAGGTGCAAAAAATAGGCGGCCAGGCTGGCCACCGCAATAGCCAAAAATAGCCCGCCAAGCAGCAGACGCAAGGCCAACGCCCGTGAAGAAAGCCGAGAGGTTTCGATCACGGAAGCTGGCATCGGGAAGATCCTATTCGAGGTTCTGAATCTGTTCGCGCATCTGCTCAATCAGCAGCTTGAGATCCATCGAGGCCTGGGAAACCTCGACCAGCGCAGACTTTGACCCAAGTGTATTGGCCTCGCGATTGAGCTCCTGCATCAGGAAATCCAGCCGCTTGCCACAAGCCCCGCCTTGCTTGAGAACACGCTCGACCTCATCGAGGTGAGTCATCAACCGACCGATTTCCTCGGCCACATCGATCCGGGCGGCAAACACCGCAACTTCCTGCAGAATCCGTTCCTCACCGGCCTCGCTTTCCAGCGCCTCGCGCAGGCGCTGGCGCAAGCGATCGGTAAACAAGGCCTGGGCTTCGGGAATGCGCGGCGCAACGGCGCGCACGATGTCGCGCATCGCATTGACACGGTCAACGATCAACTGCGCCAGTTTTGCCCCTTCGCGCGCACGACTGGCGGAAAATTCGGCCAGCACCTCGCGGGCCAGCGCCAGCACTTCGGGCGTCAGGGCGGCAAAATCAACGCTTTGATCGCCCAGCATGCCCGGCCAGCGCAGAACCTCGCCAACGCTCAGCGGCTGAGCCCCGGGCAGAGAGGCAAGTACCTGCCCTTGGAGGGCCTTGAGCGTGTCGAGCAATGCCGGATTGGCTTCAAGATGTTCGCTGCGCCCGCCGTTCTGGTTGAACGACAGGCGGCACTCGACCTTGCCCCGAGTGAGCTTGGCAGCGAGCAGTTCGCGCAAGGGCATCTCCAGTGCCCGCAACTCTTCCATGACCCTGAAATGAAAATCGAGGTAGCGCGAATTCACGCTTTTGAGTTCAAACTGCAGCGTGCCACGCTCGACATCGCGGGTCTTCACTGCATATCCGGTCATGCTGCTAATCATCAGGGGAAGGTCTCCAGCTTTACAGGGCGGGCAACACGCCCGAAAATGCCCGAAACTGCATCATAACCGTGAGATTGATGGCGCAACAAGCCAATCACCCGCTCCCCGACGGCCACCGCCTCGAAGAATATACGATTGAACGCCAGCTCTCGCTGGGCGGGTTTTCGATCGTCTATCTCGCCAGCGACCCGGCCGGCCACCAGGTAGCGATCAAGGAATACCTGCCGAACAGCCTGGCGCTGCGTGCGGCCGGCGAGTTGCGCCCGAACATCACGGAAGAACATCTCGGCGCCTTTCGCTATGGCATGAAATGTTTTTTCGAGGAAGGCCGGGCGCTGGCCCGCCTGTCTCACCCCAATGTAGTACGCGTGCTCAATTTCTTCCGCGCCAACGACACCGTTTACATGGTGATGGAATACGAAAAGGGCCGCACACTGCAGGAACACATCCTGAAGCATCGCGACAAGGTTTCGGAACGTTTCATTCGCGGGCTATTCACCCGGATGCTCAACGGCCTGCGCGAAGTGCATGCTCACAAACTGCTGCACCTCGACCTCAAGCCGTCCAACATTTACCTGCGCGGCAACAATTCGCCAGTACTGATCGACTTCGGTGCGGCCCGCCAGACACTGGTCCAGGACCAGCCGATGCTGAAGCCGATGTACACCCCCGGTTACGCCTCGCCCGAACATTACGGCGAACGCCGCGACCTTGGCCCATGGAGCGACATTTACAGCGTCGGGGCCTCGATGTATGCCTGCATTGCCGGCAAAGCTCCGCCAGCCGCCGATGAGCGCCAGAAGGAAGAGTGCTACCTGCCTGCGGTCGAACGCTGGCAGGGCCGCTACAGCGAACATCTGTTGCAGACCATCGACTGGTGTCTGCACCTTGACCACCTGCAACGTCCGCAAAGCGTTTTTGCCCTGCAAAAGGCTTTGGTCGAGCAGGTCCCGCCCAAAGCCAGCGCCGAACCGGAAGAAGGAGGCTGGTTTGACCGGCTGGTCGGAATATTCAGGAATCAGAATAAATGAAATTCACCGTCTATCAGGAAAGTCGCCAGGGTGGCCGCGGCAACAACGAGGACCGCACGGCCTACAGCTATACCCGCGACGCCCTGTTACTGGTCATCGCCGACGGCATGGGCGGCCACCATCACGGCGAAATCGCCGCACAAATTGCCGTCCAGACCTTGGTCAACAGCTTCCAGCGTGAAGCCAAGCCGCAACTCCCCGACCCGTTCATGTTCCTGCAACGGGCAATCAATCATGGGCACCGGGCGATCATCGACTACACGGCGCACAAACAGCTTGCCGAATCACCGCGCACCACCATCGTCACCTGTGTAGTCCAGGACGGCGTCGCCTATTGGGCGCACGCCGGCGACTCACGCCTGTTCCTGCTGCGCGGCGGTCGGGTCATGGCGCAAACCCGCGACCATTCGCGGATTCGCCTGCTGCTTGAAGAAGGGATGATTTCCGAAGCCCAGGCCGCCCACCACCCGGACCGCAACAAGATTTACAGTTGCCTGGGCGGCAGCACGCCGCCGGAAATCGAATATTCGCGCAAAACTCCACTCGAGCACGGCGACGTACTGCTCCTGGCCACCGACGGCCTGTGGGGCGTCACTTCCGGCGACCTGATGGCGGTAGCCCTGAAGGGGGCCAACCTGCTGCAGGCGGTACCGATGTTGATGGCCCAGGCCGAGGTCAAGGGCGGCCCGCACGGCGACAACCTGTCGGTGGTTGCGATCCGCTGGGAAGAAACCCCGGAAGACAGCGCAAGCTCGATTTCGACCCAGACCATGGCGCTGCACGAAGTGGCAACGCAAATGGAAGAATTTGGCCGGACTCCGGCTTACAAGGGCGAATTGTCGGATGACGAGATCGAAAAAGCGATCGAGGAAATCCGTGCCGCCATCGAAAAATACAACCCGAAAAAACCAGGACAATAAACATGCGCCCCAGCCAACGCCAAGCCGACCAACTCCGCACGGTACGGATCACCCGCAACTTCACCCGTCACGCCGAAGGCTCGGTCCTGATCGAAATGGGCGACACCCGAGTGTTGTGCACCGCCTCGGTCGAAGAAAATGTCCCCCCCTTTCTGCGCGGCAAAGGCCAGGGCTGGGTCACCGCCGAGTACGGCATGCTGCCCCGTTCGACCCACACCCGCTCGGCGCGCGAAGCAGCCAAGGGCAAGCAAACCGGGCGCACGCAGGAAATCCAGCGCCTGATCGGGCGCAGCCTGCGCGCAGTGACCGACCTGAGCGCACTTGGCGAGCGCCAGATCACCCTTGACTGCGATGTGCTGCAGGCCGACGGCGGCACCCGCTGCGCCGCCATCACCGGCGCCTGGGTGGCGCTGCACGATGCCTGCGAGAAATTGGTGCAATCTGGCAAGTTGACCGTGAATCCGCTGCGCGACCAGGTCGCCGCCGTCTCGGTCGGGATTTTTGCCGGCACCCCGGTCCTTGACCTCGACTACCCGGAAGACTCCGACTGCGACACCGACATGAACGTGATCATGACCGGCCAGGGCGGCATCGTCGAAATCCAGGGCACCGCCGAAGGCACCCCGTTTACCCGCCCGCAGATGAACGTTCTGGTTGATCTGGCAGAACTCGGCATCACGCGCCTGCTCGCCGCGCAGCGGACCGCGCTCGCCAGTTGAAGCGGTTGACCGCGAGGTACGCCGCAACGGCGAGCCTCGCCTCCGGTTGACACACGTCAACCGCCTCCCGAATAAGGCGGGAGTTGGCTTGGCAGCCATCATCGGCAAACGCTAATCTTGGACTTCGGCGTTTCTCTGCCTTACGACATGCGCTCCCTGATCCTCAAAATCACTGCCCTGGCTGTAGCCTGCCTGCTGGTCGTCTCCTTGCTTTTCGACATGGTGACGCTCCGCCAGACCACCGAGCAAACCGCCCGCAGAACCCTGGAGGACAGCACCCATCTGCTGCTGCTGATGCGCCAGACTTACCGCGAACGCGTACAGCAAGCGGAGTTGCCCCTCAACGAACAGACAATCCGCCTTTGCCCGGGCAGCACGATCAGTGAAATGGCCCAGCGTCATCAGGCCGAGACGGACAACCTCGCCACGTTTGCCAACGTCTCCGACAATCCGCGCAACCCCCGGAACCGGGCCGATGCTTACAGCCAGACGGCGATCGAGCATTTCAAGGCGCATCCGCAAGAAAAACTGCACTTCCAGAGCATCCGCCTGCCCGACGGCCAGCCCGGCTACCAGATGTCGGCGCCGCTCTGGATCGAGCCAGCCTGCCTCGCCTGCCACGGTCCACGTGGCGAAACCCTGCCGCTGATCCAGGCCCGCTACGCCGAAGCCGGAGGTTTCGATTACCGGAATGGCGACTTGCGCGGCGTCCTGTATACCCGGATCGAGAATCGTCGGGCCGAACAAAGCGAACTGATCTGGACCCGCCTGCTGGCAATCACCGTCACCGGCGCCGTGCTCTTCCTTACCCTGCTGACAGCTTTTGAGCGCTTCCAGCTACGCCGGCTGCGCACACTGGCTGCGGCGGTCGAAGACTGCGGCGAAGGCCAGTTTCCGATCCTGCCGATTTCTGCCCGACACGACGAAGTGGACCGGGTGATCGGCAAGTTCAACGAAATGGTCGAAGCAATCAGCCAGCGCGAACGCCTGCTCTCCGAAAAAGCCCGCCATATCGAACACCAGAAGCTGTTTCTCGATACCGTGCTGGAGAACCTGCACGACCCGGTACTGGTGATTGACAGCAATTACCGCATCGTCAGCCACAACCGGGCACTGCGCGAACGCTGCGGCACACGTTTCCGGAACGACCGGGACAACCTTTGCCACTACGTGATTCACGGACTTGCCTCGCCCTGCCAGGAACATCAGCGCCGCTGCCCGCTGAAGGAGATTGCTGCCCAGGGAGAAATCATCCGTCTGACCCACGTCGGGACAGGGGCCAACGATCAGCCGATCCTTTACGACGTTGCCGCCAGCCCGCTCTGCGACCTCGACGGCAAGGTCACCGGTGTGATTGAAAGCTTTCACGACATCACCGCACTGGTGCAAAACGAAGCCGAGCTGCGCGTCAGCCGCGAAGAGTTGGCCCAGCAGGCGCACAGCGACCCGCTGACCGGCCTGCCCAACCGCCGGGCCTTCGAGGAGTGCCTCGCCGAATCGCTGCAGGAAGCAGAACGCAAGGGGAACAGTCTTGGACTCGCCTTTCTCGACCTCGACGGCTTCAAGGACATCAACGATGCCCTGGGTCACCCGGTTGGCGATGAATTGCTCCGCCACGTCGCCGACACCCTGCGCCACAGCGTTCGCCAGAGCGATTTTGTCGGCCGTCTGGCCGGCGACGAATTCGTGGTGATCATCCGCGATCTCGAGCATCCACAGGTACTGGAGCGGATTGCCGAGCAAATCATCGAAAAGCGCCGGCAACCGGTCCTGCTCGCCGGGCAGAAGCATATTGTCTCCACCAGCGTCGGACTGGCCTGCTACCCCGCCGACGCCAGGCATGCCGAGGAACTGATCAAGCTGGCAGACATCGCGATGTACTCGGCGAAAAAGGCCGGGCGCAACCGTTACCACTTTTTTGCACCGGCCATGGACACCGAAGTGCGCAAACGCTTCGAACTCGGCCACGACCTGCAGCAGGCAGTTGATGAACGGGAATTTTTCCTGGTCTACCAGCCGCAACTCGATGCCGACGGACACAGCCTGCGCGGCGTCGAAGCCCTGATGCGCTGGCAATCGCCGACCCGTGGCCTGGTGCCGCCAGACGAGTTCATCCCCTTGCTGGAAGACACTGGCCTGATCCGCCAGGTCGGCGCCTGGCTGCTCGACGAAAGCCTGGGGCAGCTGCGCCGCTGGCTCGATGCCGGCATGCCTGAATTGGTCATGTCGATCAATGTCTCGGCCAGCGAATTCAACGACCCGGAACTGATCGACCGGATCACCGCCGCCTTGGCCAAGCACCGGATTCCGCCCTATTTGCTGGAGCTGGAGGTGACCGAGCGAATGGCCCTGCTCGACATCGAGCACATGGTGAACCTGCTCGGACAACTGCGCGCCCTGGGCATCCGTAGCGCGCTTGACGATTTCGGCACCGGTTACTCTTCGCTCTCCTACCTGACCCGCTTGCCGATTGCCACGCTGAAAATCGACCGCTCCTTTGTCCGCACCCTGCCGCACTCGGAAAAATCGCAGGGCGTGGTGCATCTGATCGCCGGCCTGGGGCGACTGATGGGGCTGGAGATTGTTGCCGAAGGGGTCGAGCATGCCGGCGAACTCGAACACATCCGCGCTGCCGGCTGCGAGATTGTCCAGGGTTATCTGTTTGGCAAGCCGCAGAGTGCAGCCGAGGTCGTACAATTGCAGAATTCATTACAACAACATCAAAATCCGACGGGAAAACCATGAATCGCGAACTTGAACGCCAGTGGAATGAAAACGCCTACCGTCTGCTGTCGCAGATCCGCCGTTTTTTCTTCTCCTTCCTGATCGGCAATGCGATCATCGTGGCCCTCGGCGGCCTGGTTTTCTCGGAGGCGCTGGCGCAGTCCGGCGCCCGCCTCGGCATCTCGCCGCACGTTCTGGCACCGCTGGTTACCGCACTGGCAATCCTGGCCGTCGGCAGCCTGCTGTTCTACGCCCTGTCGCGCTACCGCATCGGCCAGTGGGGCGGCGTCGAAACCACCTTTCTCAGCAGCTTGTCATACATGTCGCTGCTACTGATGGAACGCAACCTGCTGCAGGAAAAATGCGAGGACACGGCGGCCACGCTGGAGCAGGTGCACACGCTGGAAACCCGTTTTTTTGCCGCACACGAAGAAGTGGTCCGGTTTACCGAATCATCGGCGACCCAGATCGTCGAACGCATCCTGGCGCTGGACCAGCAAAGCAACCGCCTGATCACGTTGCTGCGCGACGTACATCAGACGCACGCTGACGACGCCACGAACCCCGGGCGGGCCATTGGTGAGATCAAGGATTTCCTCGGCCAGTTGCCGGAACGGATGGAGGCCGAGCGCGAACAATTCACCCACATCATCGCCAGCGTCAGCGAACTCGGCAAACTGGTCGAGATCATCAAGGACATCAGCGCCCAGACCAACCTGCTGGCGCTTAACGCCGCCATCGAAGCCGCCCGGGCCGGCGAACAGGGACGCGGCTTTGCCGTCGTCGCCGACGAGGTGCGCAAGCTCGCCAATCGCTCCAGCGAAGCGGCGGACGAAGTCTGGCAAGGCATCGAGCGTGCCCAGCGCAGCGTTGCCAACGCCTTCAGCAAGGAACACCAGGAAACCGCCCAGCGCGAACTCGAACATGCGCTGCACCTGCTCCATTCGGTCGAAATCCTGCAGCAGCAAAGCGAAACAGAAAGCCAGAACCTGCGTCACCGGGTGAGCGAAGGCGCCGCAATCAACGCTGAGCTGGCCGACCAGATCAATGCCATGCTCGCCAGTGTCCAGTATCAGGACATCATCCGCCAGATGCTCGAACGCCTCGACCGGGCGCAAAGCGACAAAGACGCCGTGCTTGAGCAAATGCGCCAGGAACTGCGCCTGGAAGAAGGCACGGTCAACTTTGGCGGACAGGCAATCAAGAGTATCCTCGGCTCCTTTGTCGATCATGAACGCGCCCACCATCAACAGGCGGGCAGCCTGGCTCCGACCGACCGCCAAGGCGGCAAGGCGGCGATCGAGCTGTTCTAGGCCTGACGGCGCGCGTTTTTGCCGGCTTTCACGGTCGACCGTGAAAGCCGGCATTTTTCGGACCCGCACCATGAAACAACTCGTCCTCGCCTCGAACAACGCCAAGAAGATCAAGGAACTCAACGCGCTGCTGGCGCCGCTCGGCATCGAAGTCATCCCGCAGGGCCAGCTCGGCATTCCCGAAGCCGAAGAACCGCATGCCACCTTTGTTGAAAACGCCCTGGCCAAGGCTCGCCACGCCGCACAGCATAGCGGCCTGCCGGCCCTGGCCGACGACTCCGGCCTCTGCGTGCGCGCCTTGGGCGGCGCCCCCGGCGTGATCTCGGCCCGCTATGCGGGTGAACCCAAATCGGACGCCCGCAACAACGAAAAGCTGCTCGCCGACCTCGCCGGAGAGCGCGACCGCCGCGCCCACTTCGTCAGCGTGCTGGTGCTTTGTCGGACTGCCGACGATCCGCAGCCGATCATCGCCGAAGGCGAGTGGCACGGCGAAATCCTCGCTGCGCCGCGCGGCGCCGAGGGCTTCGGCTACGACCCGCTGTTCTTCGTCCCCGGCAAACAGCAGACCGCCGCCGAACTCGCCGCCGAAACCAAAAACCGTCTGTCGCACCGCGGCCAGGCGATGGCCAGATTGCTGGAACGACTGACCGCCGAATAGGTCCGAGCCAAGCCGCTGCGGCTTGGCCGCAGCCCTGTCCGCCGTCGTCATCCCCGCCCCGGAATCATGCGCACTATCCCCATTTTTGCCGAAAAACCACGGTCGACCGTGGAAACGCTCGAATTTCGCGCTTCGCCGCCCTTATCGCTCTACGTGCATGTGCCGTGGTGCATCCGCAAATGTCCCTACTGCGATTTCAACTCGCACGAGGCAGCGGGCGAGATTCCCGAACGCGACTACGTCGCTGCGCTGCTGCAGGATTTGCAAAGCGCGCTGCCGCTGATCTGGGGCCGGCCGGTGGTCAGCGTCTTCTTCGGCGGCGGTACCCCCAGCCTGCTTTCGCCGGCGGCCATCGACGAACTGCTCGCCGCCTTCCGCGCGCTGGCGCGGCTGACCCCGGACGCCGAAATCACCCTCGAAGCCAATCCCGGCACCGCCGAAGCCGGGCGCTTCGCCGCCTTCCGCGCCGCCGGCGTCAGCCGCCTGTCGCTCGGCATCCAGAGCTTCAACGACGCGCATCTGCAGGCGCTCGGCCGGGTTCACGACAGCGCCGAGGCACGCCACGCCGCCGAACTCGCCGCCCGCCATTTCGAGACCTTCAATCTCGACCTGATGTACGGCCTGCCCGGTCAAACCCAGGCTCAAGCACTGGCCGACGTCGAACAGGCGCTCGCCTTCAAGCCGACGCATCTCTCCTGCTACCAGCTGACGCTGGAGCCGAACACCCGCTTCGCCGCTTTCCCGCCGGAGTTGCCGGAAAGCGATCACTGTGCCGACATGCAGGAAACGATCGAAGCCCGGCTCGCCACCGCCGGGTTCCGCAATTACGAAACCTCGGCCTTCGCCCGCCCGGAATGGCTGTGCCGCCACAACCTCAACTACTGGCAGTTCGGCGACTATCTCGGGATCGGCGCCGGTGCCCACTCCAAGCTGACGCTGCACGACCGGGTCCTGCGCCAGATGCGCTGGAAGCATCCCAAGGCCTATTTCGAGCAGGTCGCTGCCGGCACGCCGGTCCAGGACGAACAGCAGGTCGCCGCACGCGACCTGCCCTTCGAATTCCTGATGAATGCGCTGCGCCTCGCCGACGGCTTCGACCCCGACCTGTTCGAGCAGCGCACCTCGCTGCCGATCAGCGTCATCGTGCCGCAACTCAAGGCGGCGGAAGCCGATGGCCTGCTCACGGTTTCGGCCGAGCAGATCGCCCCGACGCTGAAGGGACGGCGTTTCCTCAACGTGCTGCTGGAGCGTTTTCTCGCGGAGTGAGCTGGAGCGCGAGGCTCAAGGATTCAGGCGTTAGTGGTTAGGCGCCGTTAGCTGCTCGTTGCCGGCAATTTTGCCCTTGCTCACGGTCGACCGTAAGCAAGGGCATTTTTCATTCAGGCCCGGCATCGGCCTGCATCAAGGTGGCTGGCCTCAGTGCAGGTCGCCGTCGAGGTAGTACCAGCGGCCGTCGGCTTCGCGGACGAAGCGGCTGGTTTCGTGCAGACGCTGGCCACGCCCGGAGACGCGCCAACGGGCAACGAATTCGACCGTGGCATGGCTTGCATCCTGCTGCCGGTGCGCCCGCACTTCCAACCCCAGCCATTTGGTGGCCGCGTCGGCGCTGAGGTCGAGTTCGGCCGGCCGGGTGCTGGCGTGCCAGGTCGCCTGCAGATAATCGGCCAGACCGGCGACGAAGGCGCTGTAACGCGAACGCATCAACGCTTCGGCGGTTGCCGCGACCGCATCGCCACGATGCAGGCGGCCGCAGCAGGCCGCGTAATTCACGCCGCTGCCGCAGGGGCAAGCGGCGGCGGCGTTCAGGCTTCCCACGGCGGCACCGAGTGGTCGACGGCGGGAGTCGCGGCAGCTTGGGCTGCCGCCGGCGCAGAGGCTGGCTTAGTAGCCGAGGTCGCCGCATTGACCGCCGCGACCAGCGCGCCGCCATCGGACTCGACCGCCTCGCCGCCGAGCGCGGCCACCAGATCGGGCAGGAAGCGCGCCAACTCGCCGGTCATCAGGGCGAAATCGGAATCGAACTGCTCATCGGCATGTTCGGCACCCTTCTCGGCCTCTTCTTTCAACACGTCGAGGAAGGCCAGTCGCTTGACTTCCAGCTTGTCGGTGAGGACAAAGGAAATCCGGTCGTCCCAGGTCAGCGCCAGGCGCGTCGGCAGCTTGCCGGCGGCGAGGTGGCCGCGCACTTCGTCGCCGTCGAGCGGATGGCGCACGTAGCGCACGGTCTGCTTTTCCTCGTCGACCGCTTTCAGCTCGCAATCGCGGTCGACCGTGAATCCGGCCGGGGCATCGCCGCCGGCCAGCCAGTCGGCCATCGCCGAAATCGGCGACAACTGGGTGTGCAGCGGCTTGAGCGGGAATTCGTCGAGACACTGGCGGAGATGCTCGATCACCTCCTCGGCCTTGCCCTGGCTGCCAGCATCGACGGCGAACCAGCCGTTTTGCGGGTCGATCCAGACAAAGGTCTTGCGCAAGCGGGTAAAGGCGCGCGGCATCAGTTCCTCGGTCACCCGTTCCTTCAATTCGCGCAGTTGCTTGCGCCCGGGGAAATACCCATGCTCGACCTCGAAGGCTTCGGCCCGCTCCTGGGTTTCCTGGCTGACCACCGAGGCAGGCAGCAGGCGCTGCTCGATGGCCAGAGCCAGCAGCCATTGCTGACCGAGCGAGTAGATCAGGCTGCCGTCGCCGCGCGGCGACACCCAGCCACGGCTGATCGGCTCATGGCTGGCACAGCGGCGGAAGCTGCCGCGCGCGAGTTGTTCGTCGAGACGGGCGAGGTCAAGCGCCCAAGGGGCTGGCAGGCGATAGAGTTGCAGGTTCTTGAACCACATGAATGCAATTTTCCGAAACAAGACAGGCCGCACGCGGCGGCCAATGGGGAAAAGGGAAGGGAAAAGGCCGGGAGAAGACCGCTTCAGCGCCCGCCTTGGCGCAATTGCAAGGCCAATGCGCGGTCGGTCTTCATGATGTGGGCGACGATCCAGTTTTCGAGGTAGGACAGCAATTCGCGAAATGCACCGGACTGGCGCAAGCGGGCCAGTTCGGCAACGAATTCGCGATGTTGCTGACGGTGCAAGGTGACATGTTCGCTACCGCGCGGCAAGGTGCTCATCAGGTTTTCCTCGGTCCCGAAGTGGAAAACGATGTAGGCATCCAGGCGCTGAGCCAGGGCGTCCAGCGCCGCCGAATCGGCCTGCGCAACCACCGCTTCGGCCAGGGCGTTGATCATCGCGACCAGTTCTTCATGCTGCAGATCGACGGCCCGGATTCCGGTCGCCATTTCGGCGCGCCAGACGAGTCCCATGATCGCCTCTCCTTCCAAAGAAATAAGCCGCTCGGCGCAATGCGTGAGTACGGCAAAAGTTATATTATGCGGTCTCCCATCCAGCGTGGCTACCGCATGTCCGAAGCCGGAACCGCAAACAACCAGAAACTCGAAGTCGCGCGCCGTTATCTGGCCTGGCTGTTGCCCGCATTCCTGCTGCTGCTATCGCTGTTCGCGATGCGCAACCTGATCGAAAAGGGGCAGGATCTAAACAATGCCCTGGGTGTGCACTCCTGGATTCGCACCAGCCAGGCAATCAACCGTTTTGTCCATGAAATCCAGAAGGAGCGAGGCCTGACCAGCGGCTACATCGCCTCCGACGGGCAAACCTTCGCCAGCGAACTCCCCCGCCAGCAGGCGCGTTCCCGGGAACTGCTGAACGAACTGAACCACAGCCTCGAACTTCAGGAAAATATCCCGGGCGAACAGTTGGGAAGTATCAACCGCGAACTGCGCGACCTCAATCTGCTCCGCGAGGCCGTGCTGCCCCTGCGAATTTCACGCGAATACGCGGTCGACCGCTACACCGGGATCATTGAACAGTTGTTCGACCTGCAGATCCGCTTCAGCAATACCAATGCCGATACCACGCTGTACCGCCAGCAACTGGCCCTGCTCAACTTCATGGAAGCCAAGGAGTACAGCGGACGCGAACGTGCCCTGCTTTCGGCCATGCTCTCGGACCATAATTTCAGCGCCGGCCGCATCGAAACCCTGCAACGCATCCGCGCAGCCGAGGAAACCTACCGCACCGCCTTCCTCCGCTTGGCCGGCAGCGAGGTACACGACCGCTACCACCAGTTGCAGAACCTGCCAGAAGCAAGCAAAGCCCAGAAAATCCGCCAACGGGTCGTTGCCGCCGGCCTGCGCAGCATGCACGGCAACCCGACCGGCGACAGCACGCCTTTGCCCGCCCCCGGCGACTGGTTCGCGGTCGCCAGCGCATTGATCGATGCAATGAAGCTGTTCGAGGATACGATGGCCAGCCACCTGGCCGAGGATGCCGGACAACTTGAACGTGCGGCTCGCCGCGAACTGTTTCTCAACGCCTTCCTGACCATTGTCTCCTTTGTCCTGGCCGCTGCCCTGATTGAGCAATTGCAGCGCGGCCGGCGCGCTGCCGAAGAGCAACTCGACCTGGCCGACGCGGTCTTCCTCAACAGCGTCGAATCGATCATGGTCACCGATGCCGACCTGAAGATCGTTGAGGTCAACCCGGCCTTCAGCCAGATCAGCGGCTACAGCCGCGACGAAATTCTCGGCCAGCACCCGCGCCTGCTCCGCTCGGGCAAGCATGACGAGGCCTTCTATCAGCACATGTGGCAGCGGATTGCCGCAACCGACCACTGGGAAGGTGAAGTCTGGAACCGGCGCAAGAATGGCGACATCTATCCGGCCCTATTGTCGATTGCTGCGGTACGCAACCGCGACGGTGCAATCAGCCATTACACCGGGATGATTTTCGACCTCAGCCAGCATCAGAAGATCGAAGCGCTGATGGAGCAGCTACGTACCTTCGACGGTCTCACCGGCCTGCCCAATCGCGACGCCTGGCTCTCCACCCTGGACCAGGCCGTGGCCAATGGCCAGCGCAACCGGAGCCCGTTTGCAATCCTCGAAATCGACCTCGACCGATTCAAGGTGATCAACGACTCGCTCGGCCACCTGATGGGCGACAAGGTACTGGTCGAGGTTGCCCATCGCCTGCGCCACAGTCAGCGCAAGCAGGACATCGTCGCCCGTCCCGGCGGCAACCGCTTCTCGATCCTGCTTTACGAAGTCACCGATCCACAAAGCATCGGCACCATCTGCGAAAAACTGCTGGCAGCCTTTGCCCGCCCTTTCGATCTGGGTGACAACTGCAGCGCGCACGTCACCGCCAGCATCGGCATCGCCCTCTATCCGAACGACGGCGAGGAAGCCAAAACCCTGCTGATGGCGGCCGAATCGGCGCTTTATAGCGCCAAGGCCGACGGTCGCAACCTGTACAAGTTCTTCTCGCACGAAATGAACGAACTGGGCGCCCGCATGTTCAAGCTGGAGCGGATGCTGCGCCAGGCGCTCGACAACGGCGAGTTTTCGCTGGTTTACCAGCCGCAGATCGATGCCCACAATGGCCGACTGGTCGGCGTTGAAGCCTTGTTGCGCTGGCACAACCCCGAGCTGGGGCCGGTTTCACCGGTACAGTTCATCCCGGTCGCCGAAGAAACCGGGCTGATCGTCCAGATCGGCGAATGGGTGATGCGCACCGCCTGTCGTCAGGCGGAAGCCTGGCGCCGCGAACTCGGCCTCGAGATTCCGGTGGCGGTCAACCTCTCGGCTCGCCAGTTCCAGCGTACCGACCTGCTGACCTCGGTCCAGGCAGTCCTCGACGAAACCGGCCTGCCCAACCACCTGCTCGAACTGGAAATCACCGAAGGCCTGCTGATGGCTGACCCGATCAGCGCCATCGACACCATCCGCGGCCTGCATTTCATGGGCGTGCGTACGGCACTCGACGATTTCGGTACTGGCTATTCGTCGCTGGCCTACCTCAAGCTGTTCCCGATCAACCGGCTGAAGATCGACCGCGCGTTCGTCCGCGACCTGCCGGACAACGATAGCGACCGCGCCATCTCGCAAACGGTGATCGCCCTCGGCCTCAATCTCAAGCTCGAAGTGCTGGCTGAAGGGGTCGAAACCGAAGCCCAGCGGGACTGCCTGCGCGATGCCGGCTGCCAGGTCTTCCAGGGCTTTCTCTACAGCAAACCGCTGACGCCCGAAGCCCTGGCCGAACAACTACGCAGCGGCACGCTCGGCACCTGACGGCCGCGCCAAGAAAAAGCCGCCCGGCGGACTGACTCCCCACGGGCGGCTTGCAGCGAGGCAACCGAAGCGCCCCGACAAGAAAATCAGATAGCCTTCTTGCGGAACACCAGATCCCAAACCCCGTGACCGAGACGCAGACCGCGATTCTCGAACTTGGTCAGCGGCCGGTATTCCGGACGTGGCGCAAAGCCGGCCAGACCGGCGGCACTATCGGCATCCAGCGCGGCGGCCAAATCGACGGTCGACGGGTTAGCGACGCTGTTTTCCAGGCTGGACTCGCGCCCGAGTACGTCGAGCATCTGCAGCGCATAGTTTTCCCAGTCAGTGGCACAGTGGATGTAGCCGCCCGGCTTCAGGCGAGAGGCAAGCAGTGCAACAAACGGCGGCTGGATCAGACGGCGTTTCTTGTGCCGGGTCTTGTGCCAGGGATCGGGGAAGAAGACATGGATGCCGTCGAGCGAACCTTCGGGCAGCATGTCGCGGACGATCTCGACCGCATCGTGATTGCCGATGCGCAGGTTGCCGAGGTTCTTTTCGGCGATCAGCTTGCACAGTGCGCCAACGCCCGGCACGTGCACTTCGAGCCCGAAGTAGTCGTTCTCGGGATGCGCCTCGGCGATGCGCGCCGTGGTTTCGCCCATGCCGCAGCCGATTTCGAGGATTTTCGGGGCAGTTCGGCCGTAGACCGTGTTCAGGTCGATGTTTTCCGGCCGATAGGCGATGCCGATCTTAGGCATCATCTCGTCAAAGTAACGGTGCTGCGCCTCCGACATGCGGCCGGCACGGCGCACGAAGCTCTTGATGTGGCCGTGACCGTCGTGACCTTCGCGGCCTTCGGTATACACGCCGTCGTCGTGTGCAGCGGCAGATTCGATCAACAGGTCCTTGCTCATGAGCCGATCAATCCGGTGGTCGGCGACGAGGGATCGGCCGAATAGTATTTACGGGCCATGCGGCCGGCGAGGAAAGCTTCACGCCCGGCTTCGATACCCTTCTTCATGGCGCTGGCCATCAGCACGGGATCCTTGGCGTGGGCGATGGCGGTGTTCATCAGCACGCCGTCGCAACCCAGTTCCATGGCGATGGTCGCGTCCGAGGCGGTGCCGACGCCGGCATCGACGATGATCGGCACCTTGGCGTTATCGATGATCAAGCGCAGGTTCCACGGGTTCACGATCCCCATGCCCGAGCCGATCAGCGAGGCCAGCGGCATCACCGCGACGCAGCCGATTTCTTCGAGCATCTTGCACTGGATGGGATCGTCGGCACAGTAGACCATCACCTCGAACCCTTCCTTGACCAGCGTCTCGGCCGCCTTCAGGGTTTCCGGCATGTTCGGGAACAGGTTGGTCGGGTCGCCCAGGACTTCGAGCTTGCACAGCGGATGGCCGTCGAGCAGTTCGCGCGCCAAACGCAGGGTGCGCACGGCGTCGTCGGCGGTGTAGCAGCCGGCGGTATTGGGCAGGATGGTGAACTGCGACGGCGGCACGGCATCGAGCAGGCTGGGCTGGCTGGCATCCTGGCCGATATTCACCCGGCGCACGGCGACGGTGACGATCTCGGCGCCGGAGGCGTCGATCGCCGCGCGGGTTTCGGCAAAATCCTTGTATTTGCCGGTGCCGACCAGCAAACGGGAACGATAGGTCTTACCGGCAATGGTCAGTTGATGCATATATTCATTAGTTGCCTAGATGTTAGCGATTAGCTGTTAGTAAGCGCAGGCGGCTGACGACAAGAGGACTGCAGTCGCTCCTCGCCTAGCCACCGCCGACGGCGACGACAATTTCGAGTTGATCGCCCGAGGCCAGCGGGGTCGTTGCATGCTGGCTTTTAGGGACGATTTCACCGTTCTTCTCGACGGCAATGCGCTTGCCCGCATAGCCAAGCACCTCGATGAGGCCGGCCACGGTCAGGGCTTCTGCAAACTGGCGTGCTTCGCCATTGATCTTGAGATTCAGCATCGGATTATTTTAGCCGATCGGGGCCGAAACCGACTGCGGAAAAACCGACAAAAACAGCAACCCAGCGTCAATTGCTTTCCTCCGCCGCTTGACGCTGACGAAAAAAATAAGCAAATTCGAATTTGCCGGCACAGGCCTTGTTCCGGCCACAAACAGTTCAATAATATCAGGGGGTTAACAATGAAGAGGGGTTTGGCCGTCTTTACCATTGCAGCATCGTCTCTGGTCGCTGCTTCCGCACATGCTCAACTGAGCTGCGACAAGTCCTATGGTTTTCAGGTCGCCGTCAACGGCAACCAGGGGTCGCTGATCTGTGACTCGAAATCGACCAGCTTCATCGATGCGCTGAAGAATTTCTCCACCAGCAACATCAATTACACAGAGACCTCGGTCGCCAGCGTCCTCAGCCGCTTCAGCGACGTCAATATCAAGCTCAACTACCTCGACAGTTCGACCCGGCTGAATTTCGATTTCGTCGAGCTCGGCGACAAGGGCAGCTTCACCGGCGCCACCCGTAAAGAATCCCAGCGCATGCTTGAGGATTACATCAAGAAGAACGGGATCATCGGCAAGATCATGAACTACCAGGCGCAGCATTCGGCGACCAGCCCGATCACCGGTGTCGGCGGGATGATTCCGATGATGATGACGGCTGATTTCAACGCCTCGTTCACCGCCTCGCCGACCGCCGTTGCCGCAGCCGCCACCAGCGCTGGAAGCAACAACAACCTGATCGGCGTCGGCCTCAGCTACGGTTCCTACAACGTCAGCAACAGCGGCGACAAGGTCACCACCGCCTCGATCCCCCTCTCCTACACCATCCGCAACGACATTGACCCGCGTCGCCAGCTGAGCTTCAGCATGCCGATCACCGTCGTCGAAGTCGGCAGCGCGAAGACCGTGCACTCCGGCCTTGGCGTTTCCTACCGCCTGCCGGTCAGCGACAACTGGACGATCACCCCGAGCGCCCGTTACTCGGCCGTCGCCTCGGCCGACCGGGCAACGGTGGCTACGCTCTACTCGGCATCGGTCGCCAGCAACTACGTGATCCCGATGTCCGGCTTCGACATCGCCATCGGCAACATGCTCGGTTACTACCAGACCGGCAAGTTCAGCGCCGGCGACTACTCCTTCGATCCGGCGATCAAGAGCATGGCGATGCGCAACGGCGTGATGCTGTCGCAGCCGGTCAACTTCGGCAAGAAGATGACCGTCGAATACTCGCTGATCGACACCCGCTACTTCGGTGGCGACAAGCCCTTCCTCGACAACTTCCAGGAATTCGGGATCACCATCGGGACCAACAAGAGCGCCCAGGATGCCCGCAGCTTCGTGCGCGGCGGCGTCACCTTCATGCGCGGCCCCAACACCCAGGGCTTCACCGCCAACATCGGCTACTGGTTCTAAACCCGCAGTTTCCTGGCGTATTCAACGGCCACCTGCGGGTGGCCGTTTCTTCTGGTGCTCAACATGCGTCGTCACCTCGCTTTCCTGTTCCTCGCCGGCAGCCTGGCCGCCGGCACTGCGCTCGCCGATTACTCAACCGAGCAGATCCAGATGGCCGCAACCGGCCGCTTCGACCTGCTGGAAAAAACCATCGAAGAGCAAGCGCGCAGCAAACCGCTCGGCACCCGCGACCAGCACGCGCTCTGCTACGCCTATTCGAAAACCAAGCGCTACAACCGCCTGCTCGACTGCCTCGATACGCTGGAAGGCAAGGTCCGCCAGGGCGACAAGCGCACCCGGCTGTTCGGCCTCAACGACGCGACGCCGGCGGTCCACATCATGCGTACTGAAGCCTACCTTGAGCTCGGACGCTACGGCGAAGCGGTCAAGGAAGCCGAGAAGGCGCTGGCCTGGCTCAAGGACGACGATAGCGACGACCTCGACATGTGGTGCAACGCCTATGCCGCGCTCTCCCTGGGATATACCCTGGCCGGTGACGAGGAGCAGGGCTGGAAGGCGGAAAAGGAATTGCAGAAAATCCGCGTCGGTCCGCTCAGCGACTATGCCAACGCCAAAGCCTTCGCCCTGGCGCGCGCCCGGATGGCGCTCAAGGACTACCCCGGCGTAATCGCGGCGATCCGCGGCGACAAGACCTTCGCCCTCAACGTCTTCCTCGACCGGCTGGTCAGCGGCAGCTTCCTGACCGGGGTCAACAACTGGGTCTGGGCCGAACTGCCGCGCGCTTTCATGCTCAACAAGGCCCTGCTGGAAAGCGGCCAGATCGACGAGGCACGGCGCGGTTTCGACCGCTTGCTGGAGATTCGCCAAGTCAAGGAAAACGGCGAGATTTACTGGCTGCTGCTCGCCGACCGAGGCCGCATCGCCGACGGCGACGGCCAGACTAGCGAGGCGCTGCGTTACTACCGGGAAGCGATCGAGCAGGTCGAGCAACAGCGCGCCAGCATCAATACCGAAGCCAGCAAGATCGGCTTCGTCGGCGACAAGCAGGCGCTCTACTCCCGCGCGGTCGAAGCTGCGCGCAAGCTGGGCCAGGAACAGGCCGCCTTCGAATTCATCGAGCGCGCCAAGTCGCGCGCCCTGGTCGACCTGCTGGCCGCTCGCGACAGCATGCCACTGGCGGCAGCCAAGAGCAGCGACAGCCGCCAGAAGCTGGAAAAACTTCTCGCCGCGCGCCAGGAAGCCAGCCTGCAGCATCCCGTCGATATGGCGCAGGAAGGCTCAAGTAAAACCCGGCAGCAAGGCAGCCAGGAAAGCCGCGAGTTGCAGCAGCGGGATCCGCAACTGGCTTCGCTGATCACGGTCAACGCCTTGTCCAGCAACGAAATCCGCGAAATGCTGCAGGCCGACGAAGTTTTGCTCGAATACTTCGGCCTCGGCGAGGCCTTATATCTGTTCGTGCTTGATCGCCAGGGGCAAGCCCTGATCCGGCTCGAAGGCGGTTCGCCGGAAGCTGCCATCCGCGAATTCCGCCACCAGATCCAGGAACAGCTCCCGGATGCACGCGCTACGGCGCAGCAACTCTATCGCCAGTTGCTCGCCCCGGCGGCGCAGCGGATCGGTACCCGCAACCTGCTGATCGTCCCGCACGGCCCGCTGCACTACCTGCCCTTCGCCGCCCTGCACGACGGCAACGAATCGCTGATCGGTAAGCGTAGCCTGCGCTTCCTGCCCAGTTCCAGCCTGCAGAAGTATTTGCGCCCGAGCGGCCGAGCCCCGCTCGATAATTTGCTGATCTACGGCAACCCGGATCTCGGCGACAGCCGCCTCGATCTTCCCAGCGCCGAAGACGAGGCCAAAAGCCTGGCCTCGCTGCTGCCAAAAGCCAGGCTCCTGACACGCAAGCAGGCGACCGAAACCGCATTCAAGCAGCAGGCCGGACAGTTCGGCCACCTGCATATCGCATCGCACGGCCAGTTCAAGGCTGAGAATGCGCTGGAATCACGGCTGCTGCTGGCAAAGGACGAGAGCAACGACGGCTCGCTGACCGTCGCCGAACTCTACGAAACCCGCCTTAATGCCGACCTGGTCACTCTCTCGGCGTGCGAAACGGGGCTGGGCAAGCGGCTCAGCGGCGATGACCTGATCGGCCTGACCCGCGGCTTTCTCTACGCCGGCGCCAGCAACATCGTCGCCAGCCTGTGGGAAGTCGACGACGAAGCCACGTCGCTGCTGATGAAGGATTTCTACCAGCGGATGCGCCAGGGTGCCAGCAAGCGCGAAGCGCTGAGGCAGGCGCAACTGGGTTTGCAGAAGACGCATCCGGACCCGTTTTACTGGGCGGCCTTCTACCTTACCGGACAGGGACAGTAAGGCAGCTGCGGGGGCTTAGAGCAGCCCGCGCGGCTTGCGCGGAGCCTTGGTGAACAGCCGGTCGTAGAGCCAGTTGGGCAATAGCCGCAGCAGTTTGGCGACGAGACCCATCTGCCAGGGAATCACGGTGTAGCTGGTGCCGCGCGCGATGGCGGCGGCAAAACGCTCGGCGGCCCGCTCGGCCGGCATTAAAAACGGCATTTTGTAGGGGTTGACCGTGGTCATCGGTGTTGCGATGTAGCCGGGGGCGATGGTCACCACCTGCGGGCCGTTTTCGCCGCGCATTTCCAGGCGCAGGCTCTCCAGGTAGGCGATGGCCGCCGCCTTTGACGCCGAGTAGGCTTCCGCCCCCGGCAATCCGCGAATGCCGGCGACCGACGCGATCCCGACCAGCCGCCGCCGGGCGGGCTCGTCGGCGGCACGCATCGCCGGGATGAACGGCGCGAAGGTCACGGCCATGCCATAGACGTTGATGTCGAGAATCCGCCGGATCACCGCCAGATCTTCGGCGCATTCGGTCAAGGTGCCGGCCGAAACACCGGCCGAGGCAATCACGATGTCGGGCGCGCCGAAACGGGCGATGAAATCGGCGGCGGCGGCCTGCAACGCCGGCGCATCGGCAACATCAAGCGGGTAGCAGGCATGCCCGCCGCCGAGACGCTCATTCAGCGCCTGCAGCACTTCGCCGCGCCGGGCCGCCAGGCCGAGGCAGGCGCCTTGTGCCGCGTAGTAAACGGCAAGCGCCTCGCCGATTCCCGACGAGGCGCCCGTGATGAAGACCTTCAGCGCCAATTACTTCTTGCCGCTCTTCTCGCTGCGCGACTTGGCGATCAGCTTGTCAGTGATCGCCAGCGCTTCGCCGAAATCCTTGCCGCCGACCAGATACTTGCCCTCGACCGCCAGCGCCGGTACGCCCTGGATCTTGTAGGCTTGCGCCAGCTGATCGCCGCGCTTGACCTTGCTCATGATCCCGAAGGACGAGAAGACCTCGGAGAACTTACGGGCATCGACGCCCTTCTTGACCAGCCACTCCTGCATCGTCTTCTCGTCGAAGAGATTGATCCGCTCGGCGTGGATCGCCTTAAAGATATCGGCCTCCAGGCGCTTCAGGTCGCCGGTGGCTTCCAGCGCGTAATACAGGCGGGCGACATTGGCCCAGGCGGCCCGGCCAAAGCTGACGGGCACCTTGCGCACGACCACGTCGGGGCCCTGCCTGGCCACCCAGGGCGAAAGCAGCGGCTCGAATTCGGCGCAATGCGGGCAGCCATAGCTGAAAAACTCCAGTACCTCGATCTTGCCCGGCTCTTCGGTCGGCTGCACCGGCACGATCGCGGTGAAATCCTTGGCGGCGGTCTGGGCCAGGGCAGGTACGGCCAACAGGCTGCCGGCAGCAAAAAGCGCGGCAACGAAGCTACGACGATTGAAAACCATCCCGAATACTCCTTTACTTGGCGAGCTGGGCATCGATGCCCGAACGTGCCAGTTCGGCACGCACCTTGTTCACATCCTCGATACGCGGATAGGGACCGACGCGCACCCGGTAGTAGGTCTTGTCCTGCACCATCACTTGCTGCACCACCGCCTCGACCCCCATGAACGCCAGCTTGGCCTTCTGGTTGTCGGCATCCTGCGCAGTGCTGAAGGACCCGGCCTGGAGAAACAGCGGCGTCTTGCTTTCCTTGACCTCGTCCTTCTTGGCCTCTTCCTTCTTTTCTTCCTTCTTCGGCTCTTCCTTCTTCGCTTCCTCTTTCCTGGCCTCGTCCTTCTTCACTTCAGGCTTGGCCGGAACCGCCGCCCCCTTGTCCATCGCCGCCTCGCTCTTGCCGGGCAGGATGTCGTAGAACTGGAAGCGCTTTTCCGGCACCGGATCACCGGGCTTGCCGGGCAGCGCCATCGGCTGCGCCGGCTGGCCATTGGCGGCCTGGCTGTGATCGGCGCGGGTCGGCAAGGGCACCTTGTTGGCAAAAGGCAGCGGCGATTTGTTGAGATACCAGACCACGCCGGCAGCGATCCCGACCCCGAGCACCAGGCCGATGAACATGCCAACCAGCGTACCGCCGCCGGACTTTTTCCTGGCCGGCTGTGCCTGGCGGCGCGGCGGCTTCATGTCGCGACTCATCGTCTCTCCCTGCGCGAATTACATCGACTCAGGGCAGCTGGTGCCGAGAATCGCCATACCGTTACGGATCACCTGACGCACGGCAGCGGCGAGGGCGACGCGGGCAGCACGCAGCTTCTCGTCATCGACCAGCATCCGCTCGGCGTTGTACCAGCCGTGGAACTCGCCGGCCAGATCCTTGAGGTAGAAGGCAATCTGGTGCGGGGCCAGATCGCGCGCGGCGGTCTCGACCACTTCGCGGAACTGCGCCAGCTGGTTGGCAATCGCCAACTCGCGCTCGTTGCTCAGCAGCGACAAATCGGCAGCGGCCAATTCGGCCAGATCGCCACCCAGTTGTTCGGTCCACTGGTTGATCACCGAGCAGACACGAGCATGCGCGTACTGGATGTAGTAGACCGGGTTTTCGTTGGTCTGGCTCTTGGCCAGATCAAGGTCGAAGTCCAGATGCTGGTCGGACTTGCGCAGCGCGTAGAAGAAGCGGCAGGCATCGTTGCCGACTTCGCGGCGCAATTCGCGCAGGGTGACGAATTCGCCGGAGCGCGTGGACATCGAGGCTTTCTGGCCGTTACGGTAGAGCACCGCGAACTGGACCAGCGCCACCTGCAGCTTGTCGCTGTCGAGGTCCAGCGCCTTGATCGCGCCGGTCACACGCGGAATGTAGCCGTGGTGGTCGGCGCCCCAGATGTTGATCACCTTGTCGAAACCGCGCTCGAACTTGTTCAGGTGGTAGGCGATGTCGGAGGCGAAATAGGTGTACAGGCCATTTTCGCGCTGGACGACGCGGTCCTTCTCGTCGCCGAAGGCGGTCGAGCGGAACCACTTGGCGCCGTTCTGCACATAGATATGCCCCTTCTCTTCAAGCAGAGCCACGCAGCGGGCCACCAGGCCGGTGTCGTAGAGCGATTTTTCGGAATACCAGACTTCGAATTCGACGCCGAATTCCTTGAGGTCGTCGCGGCAGTCTTCCAACTGCTCGTTGAGCGCGTGCTGGTGCACGTAGTGCCAGTCGCCGCCGAGCAGTTCCTTGGCCTGGGCGATCAGTGCATCGAGATGCAGCTCACGCTGCTTCTTGGCCTCGTCGTCGGCGCGCTCGGCTTCCGGCAGGCCCGGCGTACCGGCGACCACCTCGGCCGCGGCACGGACGAACTTGTCGCCGTGAGCCACGGTCATCTGCCGGGCCATTTCGCGCACGTAGTCGCCCTGGTAGGCATTGGGCGGGAAAGGCACGCTCTGACCGTGCTGGTCGAGGTAGCGCAACCAGGTCGACAGGCCGAGGATATCCATCTGCCGGCCGGCGTCGTTCACATAGTATTCGCGGGTCACGTCCCAACCGGCAAACGCGAGCAGGCTGGACAGCGAGGCGCCGTAGGCAGCACCACGGCCGTGGCCGACGTGGAGCGGGCCGGTCGGATTGGCGGAAACGAATTCAACCTGGATCTTCAGGCCACCGCCCACGGTCGACCGGCCAAAATCGGCTTTTTCGGCGAGCACGGCCTTGACCACGTCGGTCTTGCTGCCTGCATCAAGACGAAAATTGATAAAACCGGCGCCGGCCACTTCGGCCGCCGTCACCAGCGTCGACACCGGCAGTTCGTTGACCAGTTGCTGAGCGATTTCGCGCGGGTTCTTCTTCAGCGCACGCGCCAGCTGCATCGCCAGGTTGGTGGCGAAATCGCCGTGCGACGGGTCACGCGGGCGTTCGAGTTGAATCGGCGTATCGGCAGCGGTCGGGGCAACGCTGGCCAGGGCCTGCTGCAGCAATGCGGTCAGTTGGGTTTTGACGTCTTGGGCCATCGGAATTCGGCGGAAAAAAGCAAAACGCCAATTATACGCTGCCGGCCGGGCAACGTTCCGGATTGCCGACCATCGGGCCGCAGCCGCAGCACTATTACCAATGAAGCACGGACAGCCCCCGCCAAAAAGGCTAACATCGGAAAAAACCGCCTAATTCAGGAACAGCACGACCATGAACCCGACCATTTTTCTGATTGAAGACGACCCTGCCTCAGCCCGCCTGCTGCAGATGATGCTGAAAAACGAGGCCGAGATCGAAGTGTTCGAACAGGCAGAAGACTGCCTGATGCGCCTGGAAGAAGGCAAACCCAGCATCGTCCTGCTCGACGTCGGGCTGCCCGGCATCGACGGTTATGCGCTGTGCGAACAGCTCAAGCAGCGCCCCGATACCGCCGACATCCCGGTGATCTTCATTTCGGGCCATGTTGAAATGGAAGCCCGGATTCGCGCCTACGAGCTCGGCGCCCACGACTTCATCGTCAAGCCGTTCGACGTCACCGAAGTCCGCAGCAAGATCAGCCGCCTGCTCGACAGCCTGCGCGAACGCGCCGGCCTGAATACCCGGCTGGAAGAATCGGATCTGCTGACGACGCTGATTCTGTCCAATCTCGACGAATACGCAGTCGTGCTCAAGTACCTGCGCGACCTGAACTCGTGCACCTCGCCGCAGGAAATGGCGCAGATGACGCATGCCATGCTGCGTGGCTTCGGCCTCTCCGGCGCGGTCCAGCTGCGCCTGCCGGACACCACCCTGAACACCTCGGCCGACGGCGAGGCAACACCGATCGTCGCCTCCATCCTTAACCATGTGCGGCTGATGAACCGGATTTTCGAATTCAAGAAGCGCGGCGTCTACAACTTCGAACGGATCACGATGATTGTCGACAACATGCCGGTCGATGACCCCGAGCGCTGCGGCCGCCTGCGCGACCACCTGGCAATCGCCATCGAAACCGCCGACGCCCGCCTCGCCGGGCTGTTGGCAGCTTCGGCCAACAGCCGCGCCGACCATAACCTGAACGAAACCCTGCAGTTGCTGGCGACCGCCACCGAGGAGTTCACCCTGCGCCAGCGCACTGCTCAAACCGCCGGCCGCGAGGTAATGCGCGAACTCACCGAGGAAATGCACGGCACCTTTGCCCATCTGGGGATGAACCAACTGCAGGAAGACAGCATCCTCGACCTGATCGAACAGAAAACCCAGAAGCTGATCCTGATCTACGACGCCACCGCCGCAACCCAGGCCACCCTGCAGAAACTGCAGGCGCAAATGAATTCGATGCGTCAAACCCTCAAGGGCTAGGACTCAATCGCGCCAGGGCGGCGGGCAGCACGGCCCAGGCTGCCCGCTTGGCAGCATACGACAAGGCAGCGTGCGCCGGGCTGGTAGAAGGCAGGCGCTGCGCAGCCGGCCAGTCGGGACGAACCACCAGATGCCGCCGGAAGGCATGTTCGGCGGCGGCACCGTTAAAAAAGATTTGCCGGATTCCCGGGTGGACCGTGAAAAACGCCGCAAAGTCGTTAACCGCCACGCTCTCTCCGACAATCGCGGCATCCAGACTCCCCTCTCGCCGGCAACCGGCAATCACATCCCACAGCGCCACGCCTGCCGCATTCAATGCGGCCAGCCGCTGCGCATAGGGCCAATGCCGTTCGATCCCCAGCAAGTCGTCGATCAACATCCAGAAGGCATTGCGCGGATGCGCATAATACTCACCGGCACGTAGCGAGGCCTCGCCGGGCATGCTGCCAAGGATCAATACCCGGGCGCCGGCCTGCACCGCCGGCGCAAAACAGCGCACCTCGTTCAAGCCGTAACTACCCGGTTCTTGCCCGAGCGCTTGGCCAGATACATGGCCGCATCGGCACGCTGGAGTGCCGCATCACCGCTCTCCTCTGGCAGCAATTGCACCAGACCGGCGCTGAAGGTGATCAATACATGCTCACGCCCGGAGAGATAGATACGCCGGGTCAATTCACGCTGCAGCCGGACGATCACATCGACCGCCTCACTCTGCGGCGTAGCCGGCATCAGGATGACGAACTCCTCACCACCGTAGCGCGCCAGCGAGTCGGTAGGCCGGATGCAGCCACGCGCCACTTCAACCAGATGCTGCAGGGCGGCATCGCCCGCGCGGTGCCCGAGCCGATCGTTGAGCTTTTTGAAGTTATCGATATCCAGCAGGCACAGCGACAACACCCCGTCCTGCCTGCGCATCCGGGAAATTTCCCGTTCCAGCGCCTCGTCGAGACCGCGCCGGTTGAGTGCATCGGTCAACGGATCGTGCCGAGCCTGCGCACTCGCCTGATCGAGCTCCAGACGCAACTGCTGCAGCCGCGACTCGGCCTCCTGCACCCGCTGCTGCATCCCTTGCAGTTCCTTGCCGGCTTCGGCCGACTGGGCCGCCATCTGGCGCGCGGTGCCCACGACCTCGCCGAGCAGCGGGCGTAACTCGGCCAACGAACTGGCCCGCTCGACCCGGGTCGCCGCGTCCTCAAGTTCGTTATGAAAGCCGCTGCTCGATTCGCTCATCGTTGCCAGCCGATGAATAAACGCATCCAGCATCTGCTGCATCTCGGCATGGATCGCATCCGCGCCCTGCCGCGCCTGACGCTGCTTGAGCACGACGTCCTGCAAGCGCTCGCGTGCCTCATCGATGGCCCGCAACATGAACGGTGGCCGCATCGCCCCGCGCACCCGGTCCAGTTGCCCGCGCAGCCACTGGTCCTCGGTGGCCAGGTCGGCAATATTCTCAACCAGCAAATGCAGCAGGTCGAACAAAGCCCGACGCACCTCGAGTTGCTCGCTGACTGCCATGGGCAACTGCCGGGTCAGACGCAGCAGCCGCTGCTGCACCCGCTCAACCGCGACCGGTGGCTGCCGCAACAGGCTCAACAGGGGCAGGAACTCCCCGCCGGCGGTACTACCGGCCAGATCCTCGAACAGGGGCTGCAATTGCTGACAGAGATCAGCCAGGACTCCCGACAACTCATCCGGCAAAGTCCCGTTCATCGCCGACGGCGCAAGTGGCAGGCCTGCCACTTGCGCATAGGCCCGCTGGAAATTCTCCGGGGTCGGCGCGCAATGCTGCCCGGCCAGCAACCGGAGGGCTTTGCGGGCGATTTCCAGAGGGTTTTCCGTATCGGACATTATGCTTTTGGCCAGTCATCACACTGATTGGCTATCGTAACGCATAAGCGGGCTGGTGCGACATGCACCGACCTGGGCACAGCGTAAACACCTGTCCACAGCAGCCAAAACAGTGGAAATGCCGGACCGCTGGTAGCGAGCGTGTTAACATCGCTGTTTTTCCCGAACCGCCGCCCATGCGCCTCTTCCGCCTGCTCAAGATTGCCGCCGTCGCCAGCCGTTTCGGCCTCGATGAAATGGTGCTCGAGCACGAGCCCAGCGGGCGCCTGGTGCGCCTGGCCAAGGCTTTGCAGTTCTGGCGCAATCTGTCGGCTCCCCGGGCCGAACGCCTGCGCCTGGCACTTGAAGCCCTCGGACCGATCTTCGTCAAGTTCGGGCAAGTCCTGTCGACCCGCCGCGATCTCATGCCTGCCGATATTGCCGACGAACTGGCCAAGCTGCAGGACCGCGTCCCCCCCTTCGGCTCGGAACTGGCGCTCAAGGAAATCGAAAAAGCCTACGGCCGCCCGGCCGATCAGGTGTTTGCCGAATTTGATCCAGTCCCGGTCGCTTCGGCGTCAATCGCCCAGGTGCATTTCGCCCGCCTGCGCGACGAGGACGGCGGCCACGAAGTGGCGGTCAAGATCCTGCGGCCGAACATGCTTTCGGTGATCGAGCACGATCTGGCGCTGATGGACAATTTCGCGCTGCTGCTCGAAACCCTGTGGTCGGACGGCAAGCGCCTCAAGCCACGCGAGGTGGTCGCCGAATTCGGCAAATACCTGCGCGACGAGCTCGACCTGATGCGCGAGGCGGCCAATGCCTCGCAGCTGCGGCGCAATTTCACCGGCTCCGAACTGCTGATCGTGCCCGAGGTTTATTGGGATTTCTGCACGTCGACCGTGATGGTCATGGAACGGATGAAGGGCGTGCCGATTTCGCAGACAGAACGCCTGGTCGCCGACGGTATCGACCTCAAGAAACTGTCGGCTGCCGGAGTCGAGATCTTCTTCACCCAGGTCTTCCGCGACGGCTTTTTCCATGCCGACATGCACCCCGGCAACATCTTCGTCGCCCCGGATGGCCGCTATATCGCGCTCGATTTCGGCATCGTCGGCACCCTCACCGACATCGACAAGAATTATCTGGCGCAGAATTTCCTCGCCTTCTTCCGCCGTGACTACAAACGCGTCGCCGAGGCCCACATCGAGTCCGGCTGGGCGCCCAAGGACACCCGCGTCGACGAGTTCGAAGCGGCGATCCGCGCGGTCTGCGAACCGATTTTCGACCGGCCGCTCAAGGATATTTCCTTCGGCAAGGTGCTGCTGCGCCTGTTTCAGACCTCGCGCCGTTTCAATGTCGAAATCCAGCCGCAACTGGTGATGCTGCAAAAGACCCTGCTCAACATCGAAGGCCTCGGCCGCCAGCTCGACCCCGAACTCGACTTGTGGAAAACCGCCAAACCCTTCCTCGAGCGCTGGATGAGCGAACAGGTCGGCTGGCGCGGCCTGTGGCGCGGACTCAAGCATGAAGCCCCGTATTTCGCGCGCAACCTGCCGCAACTGCCGCGCCTGATTCACCAGGTCCTGGCCCAACCGCAGCGCCAAGACCCGACGCCACTGCTGCAGCAACTACTGCGCAGCGAGCAGCGGCGCAACCGCTGGCTGGCGCTGATTGCGCTCCTGCTAGCCCTGCTGCTGCTTGAACCCTTCCTGTTTGCTCCCTACTGAATCCCATGGCCACCACCCTGCTGTCCCACGACGAAGATGACGTCCTGGCCTGGCTGGGCGCCGGCGAAGTCGCCAAAGCCCGCCCCTACGTCGACCTGGTGCGCAATCTGGAAGTCGAAGGGCACCGCATCCGGGCCAGCGTTCCCGGTACCGCCCGCGAACCCTACCTGACCGTCGCCAGCCTTGCCGACGGTGAACTGTACAGCGCCTGCTCGTGCCCAGTCGGCGGCCATTGCAAGCACGTTGCCGCGATCCTGCTGCGGGCGATTGCCGAGCGCTCGGTCAGCCACAATGTCCGCCCTGGCGTGCTGTCCTGGGTCGAAGACCTGCGCCGCACCTCGATTGCCGTGGCCAAGAAAAAGGCCAGGCCGGCCGGTGCCCGACAGCAGCTGTACTACATCCTCAAATGGACTCCGGACAAGCGTCATTTCGGGATCGAGCTACGCAAAGGCAAACACCCGGAAACTGCCGAAGAATGGTGGAAGGTCGACCGGGCGCTGATGACGCCGCCGCAATTCGTCGCCGAAGAAGATCTCGGCATCCTCCGCCTGCTCTGGGCCGCACGCGGCAACGACCATGGCCTGCGGGCCTTTGCCCTGGGCGAAAAGCACGGTGCCGAACTGCTGCGCCGGATGGCCGACAGCCATCGCCTCTATCTGCAGGATGATCTCAGCCTGCCGCTCAACCTGGCGGCCTCGCGCCCGGCCAGCGTCGGCTGGCAGATCGACAACCGCGGCCTGCAGCGCCCCTGCCTGCGCCCGGAACCGGCGGCGGAGCTGATTGTTGCCTGTGACCCACCCTGGTATATCGACCCGGACGGCGGCGAAACCGGGCCGCTGGAAGTCAGCGGCAACCCGACCGTACTGCGTCGGCTGTTCACGCTGCCGCCGCTGTCGGCCAAGGAAGCCGCCCTGGTTGCCGAGGCGTTGTCCGAACTGGCGCCGGAATTGCCGCCGCCGGCCGAGGATGCCAACGAGCGACTGCGCCTGATCGACAGCCCGCCACAGCCGGTGCTGCGCCTGCAAACCCTGCACATCCACGGTCAACGGGCCTGGCGCGGCTATATGCAGAACTTCACCGGCGGCCTGTTCGATCTCGGCCAGGTCTTTTTCCGCTACGCCGATGCCGAGGTGCGAGCCGGCGATCAGGGGGAATACGTAACCCTGCCCGAGGGCGAAACGGTGCGCATCAAGCGGCGCCCGGACAGCGAAAAAGCGGCCCTGCAACAGCTTGCCGAACGCGGCTTTGCAGCCGTCCCTCCCTATACCCTGCACACCTTCGGGACGCCACCGGAGGGCATTTACGGACTGGCTGGCGAAGACAGCTGGGCCACCTTCATGCAGCATGGCCTCGACGCCCTGACAGCGGCCGGCTGGGAAATCGATTTCCCGCCCGACTTCCGCCACTATGTGATCGAAGTCGAGACCTGGGAGGCCGACCTCTACGAGGGAGAGAACGGCTGGTTCAACCTCGACATGGGGATTGTCGTCGAAGGCGAACGTCTGGCTCTGGCGCCGTTGCTCGCCAACCTGTTCCGCCAGGACGCGCGCTGGCTCGATGCCATCGAGTTGTCTTACATCCCGGACGACGAAGCAGTCGAACTGATTTCGCCGCGCGGCCAGCGCCTGCGCGCACCGGCCGGGCGGATCAAGCCGCTGGCGGCAACGTTGATCGACCTGTTCGACGGCTTCAGCGGCGGCAACACCTTGCGCGTTTCGCGCTTCGACGCACCGCGCCTGGCCGAGCTGACCGACACTGCGCGCTGGCAGTTCCGCGGCGAGCGCGATGTGATGGCGATGGCCGAACGCCTGGTCGCGGCCCAGGGCATCCGCGACATCCAGCCACCGGCCGGCCTCGGCCTGGAACTGCGCCCCTACCAGAAGGAAGGCCTGGCCTGGCTGCAGTTCCTGCGCGAGCAAGGCCTTTCCGGCATTCTGGCCGACGACATGGGCCTGGGCAAAACGGCCCAGACGCTGGCCCACCTGCTGCTCGAAAAGGAAAGCGGCCGTCTCGACAAACCGGCACTGATCATCCTGCCGACCTCGCTGATCTTCAACTGGAAGAACGAAGCCGCACGCTTCGCCCCCGAACTGCGCGTACTCTCGCTGCACGGTCCGGAACGCAAGACGCGCTTTGCCGAGATCGCCGAGCATGATGTGGTGCTGACCACCTATCCGCTGCTCTGGCGCGACGCCGACGAGTTGATGAAGTACAGCTACCACCTGCTGATCCTCGACGAAGCGCAAACCGTCAAGAACGCCCAGAGCCAGAGTGCCGAAGCGGTGCGCAAGATGGATGCGCGGCACCGCCTGTGCCTGACCGGCACGCCGCTGGAAAACCACCTCGGCGAACTGTGGAGCCAGTTCGACTTCCTGCTCCCCGGCTTTCTCGGCAGCAGCCGCCAATTCACCAAATTCTGGCGCACGCCGGTCGAAAAGCAGGGCGACACTGCCCGCCGCGACCTGCTCGCCCGCCGCATCCGTCCCTTCATTCTGCGCCGCAAGAAGGAAGACGTGGCCACCGAACTGCCGCCGAAAACCATCATCGTGCGCAGCGTCGAGCTCGAAGGCAGCCAGCGCGACCTCTACGAAACCGTGCGTGCCGCGATGGATGCCCGGGTCCGCGAGGAAATCGCCAGCAAGGGCTTTGCCCGCAGCCAGATCGTGATCCTCGACGCCCTGCTCAAGCTGCGCCAGGTCTGTTGCGACCCGCGCCTGGTCAAAGGCACCACCGCGCGCAAGGTCAAGGAGCGCGCCAAGCTCGACCTGCTGATGGAGATGTTGCCCGAACTGGTCGAGGAAGGACGCCGCATCCTGCTCTTCTCGCAATTCACCAGCATGCTGGCGCTGATCGAGGACGAGCTCACCCGTGCTGGCCTCACCTATGTCACCCTGACCGGCGACACCAGCGACCGCGAAACTCCGATCCGCCGCTTCCAGAACAACGAAGTACCGATCTTCCTGATCAGCCTGAAAGCCGGCGGCGTCGGCCTCAACCTGACCGCTGCCGATACCGTCATCCACTACGACCCGTGGTGGAACCCGGCAGTCGAAAACCAGGCCACCGATCGCGCCCACCGCCTCGGCCAGGACAAACCGGTGTTCGTCTACAAGCTGATCGTCCAGGGCAGCATCGAGGAAAAAATCCTCGCCCTGCAGGAGCGCAAGGCCGAACTGGCTGCCGGGATTCTGTCGGAAGATCATCAGGTCGATGTCAAATTCGGCAACGACGACCTGGCAGCATTGTTCGAGCCGCTACCGGGCTGACCGTCCCCGCCATTCACGGTCAACCGCAAAAAATGACAAAATCCACAGCACACCTCGCGCTGCGGTAGCCGCCATCCTTATAATCCACAACCGACCATTTCCGCCCGTCAAGGCGACACTCCCAGGCTCCCGCGATGAAAATCCTGCTCGCCGAAGACTCCAAAGCCATTGGACTGCACATCACCCGGACACTTGAGGAGTGGGGGCACGAGGTGACCTACGTGATGGACGGACGCGCAGCGGTGGACGCCTATCAGCAGGCCCGCCCCGATCTGGTCCTGCTCGACGTGGTGATGCCGGAAATGGATGGAATCGAAGCGACCCGGCAGATCAAGGCGCAGGGTAGCGACCGCTGGGTACCGCTGCTGTTGATCACGGCGCTCAATTCGACCGAGGAAGTGGTGGCGGGCCTTGATGCCGGTGCCGACGACTACCTGACCAAGCCGATCAATTTCGCCGTGTTGCAGGCACGGATCAACGTGATGCAACGGATCAAATTGATCCAGGACAGCCTGTTCGGCATTCTCGACAATGTGTTCGAAGGCATCGTTGCGATTAACGAACGCGGCATCATCAAAACCTTCAACCAAGCCGCCGAGAAAATCTTCGCTTACCGCCCGCAAGAAGTCATCGGCCAGAACGTCAAGCTGCTGATGCCGCAGCCTTACCGCAACGAACACGACGGTTACCTTGCCCGCTACCAGCGCGAGCGCACGCCGCACATCATTGGCGCCGGCCGCAAGGTGCGTGGCCGCCGGCGCAACGGCGAAATCTTTCCGATGCAGCTCTCAGTGACCGAAATCGAGCGCGACAACGGCAGTCTGTTCATCGGCCTGATCCGCGACATCTCGGAAGAGGAAGCGGCGCGCGAACGGATCGAATACCTGGCCATGCACGACGCGCTGACCGGGTTGCCCAACCGCGCCCGCCTCGGCGAACTGCTCGACCAGCGCCTCTGCGGCCGCAATCCGCCCTGCGATGCAATCCTTTTCATCGACCTCGACGGCTTCAAGCCGATCAACGACAACCACGGTCACGAAATCGGTGACCAGGCCCTGATCGAGGTCGCCCGGCGCCTGCAGGCCGGGCTCGGCAACGAGGCCTTTGTCGGCCGTCTTGGCGGCGATGAGTTCGTCGTCGTACTGCTTGATGTGAGCGGCCCGCAAGCTGCCATCGACGCCGGCCATGCCATTATTGCGGCCCTGCAACCACCGATGCAGTTGGGGCCGGAAGCCATCACCTGCCGCCTCGGCGCCAGCATCGGCGTTGCCCTTGGCGGCATGCACGGGCACTCGCGCACGGTCCTGCTGACCGCCGCCGACAGCGCCATGTACATGGCCAAACGTGCGGGCAAGGGGCGCGTCGTGCTGGCGCCTCCTCTGACCTGAGCCAGCCGCCGCCTCTGTCCGCCACGGTCAACCGTCAATTCGGGAGAAATCTGCCGAGCGGTAGCCCCCCCTCGCGGTCAGGCGCTCACTCCGGCATTCCCGACTCGCGCCAGCAAACCCTGCAAGGCATGCGCCACGGCTTGCCGGCGGACGGCTTCACGGTTACCGGAAAAATGGCAGGTACTCACTTCGCACCCCCAATCCTTTCCCGCCCAGGCCAAGCAGACCGTTCCCACCGGTTTTTCCGGCGAACCACCGGCAGGACCGGCAACACCGCTGATCGCCACGCTCCAGTGCACCGGCGCCCGCTGCAGCAGGCCCTGCGCCATCGCCGCGACTGTTGCCTCGGAAACCGCCCCATGCGCTGCCAGCGTTTCTTCGCCAACCCCGAGCAAGTCTCGCTTGGCGGCGTTCGAATAGGTCACCAGGCCACGCTCGAACCACTGTGAGCTGCCGGCAACGGCCGTCAGTTCCTGCGCCAGCCAGCCGCCGGTACAGGATTCAGCGACCGCCAGCCATTCGCCACGCGCCAGCAGCAGCGCAGCCAACGATTCGACCAGAACTGCCGGAGAAGTCGTCATCAGCCCCCCTCGCTGTTTACCGGCAAGCGGGTGCCGGCCGGATGCAGGGAAGCCTGCGGCCGCCCCAGGTAATAGCCTTGGGCATAGTCGATCCCATACGTCTGCAATTCGTCGAGAATCGCCCGATCCTCGACGAATTCGGCGATGGTGCGCATGCCCAACTCCTGCGCCAGGGTCGCAATGCTCTTGATAAAGGCGCGGTAGACCTCATCATCGACAATATTACGGACAAATTCGCCTTCGATCTTGATGAAATCGACCGGGAAATGCTTGATGTAATGGAAGCTCGAATAGCCTGAACCGAAGTCGTCGATCGCAAAGCAGAAGCCTTGCTCCTTGAGCTCCAGCACAAAGGCTTCAAGTACGGCAAGGTTGCCGACCGTTTCGCGTTCGGTGATCTCGAACACGATCTGCCCCGGCTGAACCCCGTAGTGTTCAGCCAGATGCCGGACCTTGCTGACAAACTCGCCGATGATCAGCGACTTGGGCGAGAGATTGATGAACAGCATGCCGCGATAACCGAAGGCCTGCACCTGGGCAAAAGCCTGCTCGATCAGCAGATAATCCATCTGGTGCACCAGCCCCATCCGCTCGGCCTCGGCGATGAATTCGCCGGCGGGGACGATCCGCCCGTCGATGTCGATCCGCATCAGCAGTTCGTGGATCGCCACCTGTCCGTCGCCGACCGCGCAAATCGGCTGGAAATACGGGACGATGCGTTTCTGCTCCAACGCCCGCTGAATCATTGCCATTTTTTCCGCCAGCTTGCGGAAGGCCTCGGCCAGTTCATCGGCGTTGGGCGCGGCAATCGCGTTCTTCCCCGAGCGCTTGGCCTTGTACATCATGTTGTCGGCAATCAGGAAAATGTCCTTGGGGGTATTGCCGTGCTGCGGATAAACAGCGATCCCGATCGATGCGGTGGCTTTCAGCGGGGTACCGTCCGGCGCCTGGCAGACAAAGCTTTCGAGCATTTCGGCAACCCGCTTGGCCACCCCGTGGGCCTCGGCCTCGTCGGCCTGCGGCAGGATCACGCAAAACTCGTCGCCGCCATAACGGCACAGCTGGTCGGCCTGGCGCACAGCCTGCTTGAGGCCACCGGCAAAGCTCTGCAGGAAAATATCGCCGATATGGTGACCATAACCGTCGTTGATCTGCTTGAAGTTGTCGAGGTCGATCACCATCAGCGCAAAGGAATCGGCGCTGCGCTGCACGCGCTTCTCCTCGGCGGCCAGCAACTCCCAGAACATCCGCTGGTTGTAGAGACCGGTCAGCGGGTCGCGAGTCGCATAGTGTTCCAGATCCTTGGTGTACTTGTAGATCGCCTTGACCGAGCCGACCAAGTTGAGCATTGCCGTGAGGATGCTGCCGATCACCATCTTGCGCACGTTATCGGTCGCCAGGATGGTGGTCTGCAGGCCAATCCCGGCGATCCCGCCAATCCGCGGCGTTTCGAGCACCAGCGATTTGGTCTGCAATTCGATCTGACGTTCGTCGAGTTCGACCACCCCGCCCTCCTCGGCGATGTTGTGCGCCACCGGCAGAAACACCGCACCAGCCATGAACGGAGTTTCGTCGAGGCGCCGCTGCAGCACGGTCTCGAACTGGCGGCGGGTGCTCTCGCTCGGCGGGTAGCGCCAGAACACCTCGCACTCGTAAGCCTCCTCATCCACCTTGAAGATGGTGACCAGGGCGTAGGCATCGACGATCTGGTTGATCTCGACCAGCAGATTCTTGATGAAGGCCCGCCAGTCCTTGACCACGTTGGTGGTGATGATCAGTTTTTCGAGCAAGCTGATTTCAAATTCGAGGATGTCGCGGTCGACAGCCACATCCTTGAGCCGCTGAACCAGCTGACTGACCTGCGCGAAGGTATCGTTCAATTCGCGGAAACCCAGATCGACATCGCCAAACTGCAAGCGCTCGACATCGCGGATGCTGTTCACCTCGGCAACCCGCGCCGCAAGCAGGTCAAGCGACCGATGTATCTTGCGCGTGGACGACAACGAAACAGCCAGCGAGGTCAGCAGGGCCAGAGCCCCCAGCCCAACAAACAAGGCAATGTAATGCAGGCGCGATTCGTCGGTCAGGCGCGGCCGGGCATAGTCGATCACCACCGCTCCGAACGGCAACTGGCCGCTGTCGAGCTGCCGATGACAAGACTGGCACTGGGCCGCCGGCGCCAGCGGATAGGAATAGCGCAGGGTATCCCCCAGCGCCTCAACCACCACGCCTTGTGCCTGCAGCAGTGCCGCCATCTCGCCATCGATACCCTGAATGCGGAGGCGGCTCAGATTCTGCGGAAAGACCAGGCGAAAGGTATCGATCAACTGCTGCGCCTCGCGGTGCCCATCCGGCTGGCGCAAGGCATCCTGCACTGCGAGATAGGTCTGGCGGGTGATCTGTGCCGAGGTGTCGCGCGCCCGCTGATCGAGCAGATGTTCATAGAGCAGGGTAGCCGACAGGGCCGCACCGGTAAATGCGAGCACGGCAACGACCATGGTCGATGAGAACACGAAACCGCGCAGGGTTTGCGTCAGGTAAGCCAGCGTGCGCTGCAACATGGGAAATCCGTAAAAAACTATACGCCTGTCGAATTACGCCATTTTGACACAGATGGCAAAAACCCGAAGGAAGAGCATCGCAGGACCCGGCGTATAATCCCGGCGCGGTCTGCGTACCGCACCCGAGCGGTGCCCCCGGCGCCATGTAAGTTGCCGCGATTCCGCGCGGCGACGGTTGTTGTCGAAAACGGAGTCCTGTCGATGTCGTCCTTCTCCTTGCGCCGCATGGCGCTCAAGGGGGCGTTTGCCTGCGCCCTCAGCACCGGTCTTTCCCTCTCCGCCCATGCCGCTGCCGACGTGTTGCGTGTCTCGGCGATTCCCGACGAAGCGCCAACCGAACTGCAGCGCAAGTTCGCGCCACTGGGCAAGTACCTCGAAGCGCAGACCGGCATGAAGGTCATCTTCACCCCGGTTTCTGACTACGCTGCCGTGGTCGAATCGCTGGCGACCCGCAAGCTCGATCTCGCCTGGCTGGGTGGTTTCACCTTCGTCCAGGCCAAGATCCGCACCAACGGTACGGCGATCCCCATCGTCCAGCGCGAGGAAGACGCCAAGTTCACCTCCAAGTTCATTACCGCCGACCCGACGATCAAGTCGCTGGCCGACCTCAAGGGCAAGACTTTCGCCTTTGGCGCGCCGTCTTCCACCTCGGGTAGCCTGATGCCGCGTTTCTTCCTGCAGCAGGCCGGCCTCAACCCGGAAAAGGATTTCAAGAACATTGCCTTCTCCGGCGCCCATGACGCCACCGTCGCTTTCGTCGCGGCCGGCAAGGCCGAGGCCGGCGTGCTCAACACCTCGGTCTGGGACAAGCTGGTCGAAGCCAGGAAAGTGGATACCGACAAGGTCCGCGTCTTCGCCACCACCCCGACCTACTTCGACTACAACTGGACGGTACGCGGCGACCTCGACCCGGCCCTGGTCAAGAAACTGACCGACGCCTTCCTCAAGCTCGACCCGAAGAACCCGGAACACGCCGAGATCATGGCTCTGCAACGCGCCAGCAAGTTCATCCCGAGCAAGAAGGAGAACTACGACGGGATCGAGAAGGCCGCCCACGCGGCCGGCCTGCTCAAGTAAGCGCATGAGTTTTGCTCTCGACGGCGTGGGCCTGACCCACGCCAACGGCTTTACCGCCTTGAGCGAGATTTCGCTCAAGGCCGTTGCCGGCGAGCGGATCGCGCTGATTGGCCCCTCCGGGGCCGGCAAGACCAGCCTGCTGTCGCTGCTGGCCACCGCCCAGCGGGCCAGCCAGGGCCGCTGCCAGGTACTTGATGTCACGGTCGACCGCGCGTCGACCGTGGATCGGCTGCAAACCCTGCGCCCCCGCCTCGGCCTGATCCATCAGGCACCGCCCCTGCCCGGCCGGCAGCGGGTGGTCACCGCCGTCCTCGCCGGTCGCCTTGGCCGCTGGCCGCTGTGGAAATCGCTCGCGTCGCTACTCTACCCGCAGGACCTGGCCGGGGCCCAGGCGGCACTCGCCCGCCTCGACCTCGCCGACAAGCTGTTTGTCCGCTGCGACCAGTTGTCCGGCGGCCAGTTGCAACGGGTCGGCATCGCCCGCGTGCTCTACCAGCAGCCGGAACTGATCCTCGCTGACGAGCCGGTCTCGGCCCTTGACCCGACACTGGCTCGCCAGAGCATCGCGCTGCTGGTGGCGGAGGCCGAGCAACGCCAGGCCACACTGGTCGCCAGCCTGCACGCGGTCGACCTGGCACTCGGGCATTTTTCCCGCATCGTCGGCCTCCGGGCCGGACGCATCGCGTTCGATCTGCCGGCGGCAGAGGTCAGCGAGTCCCTGCTGCAAGACTTGTACGCCGGCGAAACCCCAGCCCCGGCCAACGCTGCCCCAGGCGCCGGCTATGCCGCCGGCGAGTTAGCCGCCGCCCGCGCCGCCTGTTGCTGAACATGCAGCACACAACCGCCCCCCTGCGCGACCCCGCTGCACCTCCCCGTGTCTGGGGGGTACTTGGCGCGCTGGCCATCCTTTGGCCGCTGTTCCAGGCCGCCGATGTCCGTCCGGCAACGCTGTTTGATCCAGGCAACCTAAAAGTCATCGGCAACTTTCTTGCGGCTTTCCTGCCACCAGAACGCAGCCCGGAATTTCTCGCCCTGCTTGCCCGCGCCACGCTGGAAACCCTGGCCATCGCCACTGCCGGCCTGGCCCTCGCCTTTGTCCTGGCCGTGCCGCTCGCCTACTGCGCCAGCGCGGCCGGGCGCGAACACCCCAGCCTCAGTCCGCTGAGCCGACTGCTGCTGACCTTGCTGCGCGGGGTACCAGAACTGGTCTGGGCGCTGCTCTTCGTGCGCATTTTCGGCCTCGGCCCGAGCGCCGGGGTCCTGGCGCTCGGGCTGACTTACGGCGGCATGCTGGGCAAGGTATATGGCGAAATTCTCGAATCGCTGCCGGCGGCCCCGATCCGGGCGCTGCGTCTGGCCGGCGCCAGCCGGCCGCTGGCCCTGCTCTACGGTGCGCTGCCGCTGGCCGCCCGGGAATTGAGTTCATACACGGTCTACCGCTGGGAATGCGCGATTCGCGCCTCGGTAGTGATGGGTTTTGTCGGGGCCGGCGGCCTCGGCCAGCTGATGGATCAGGCGATGAAGATGCTCAATGGCGGCGAAGCCGCCAGCATCCTGCTCACTTTCGTGGCGCTGGTCTTCGCCGCCGATGCACTCTCGGCCTGGTTGCGCCGCAGCCTGGAGCGGCCGCCGGCAGCCCGTGCCGCAGCCCTTGGCGGCCGCAGCCTGGCCTTGCTGGCGGCCCTGCCAGTCGCCATCGCGGCCAGTTTTCGCGGCCTGGAAATCGACCTTTCGCTGCTGTTGACCGTGGAAGCGACCGACAGCATGGGCCAGTTCGCCCGCGACTTCCTTGCCCCTGACCTGCACCCGGACTGGCTGCAGCGGGTAGCACACGGCATCGGCGAAACCCTGGCCATCTCGGTCGTCGGCACCCTGCTCGCGGCCGTCGCCGGGCTGCTCCTCGCCTTGCCGGTGGCGGGGACGCCGCTGGGAGCCCTGCGCAACCTGCTGCTCAACCTGCTGCGTTCGGTGCCGGAGCTGGTCTGGGCCACGCTCACCGCGCTGGCGGTCGGCCTCGGCCCCTTTGCCGGCGCCCTGGCGCTGGCATTGCATACCGCCGGCGTGCTCGGCCGACTTTACGCCGAAGCCCTCCACAACGCCCCTGCCGCAGCCGCACAGGCCTTGCGCCTGAGCGGCGCCGGCGGGCCGCTGCCTTTTCTCTACGGCACCCTGCCCTGCGCCCTGCCGCAACTGCTGGCTTACACCCTCTACCGCTGGGAAATGAATATCCGCATGGCGGCAGTGCTGGGCTTTGTCGGTGCCGGTGGTCTCGGCCAGTTGCTCTATGTCGAACTGTCGCTGTTTCATCACGCGCAAGCGTCGACAGTCATCCTCGCGATGCTCGGACTGTCGCTCGCGGTCGATCAGGGTAGCGCCTGGCTGCGCCGGCGGCTGGGGTAACAAGCGCCGGCGGCCCTGGCCCGTCGATAACCGGTTGCCTCCTTGGCGCAGCCAGCCACCACTGGATTCTCAATTCAAATGCCGAAGCGTTTCTAACCATCGCAGCCGCCGCACCGGACCGGTCGCCACACGTAAACGCCGGGTTTTCCGCGATAATGCATCTTTAACCCTCGCGGAGAATCGCCATGAAGCCAGGTCCCATCATCTGCCTTCCACTCTTCGTGGCGCTAATTGGCACGGCCCAAGCCGGCACCATCGTCGAGCTTTCGGCGGCGGCCAGTCGTCCGGCGGCCAATGACCGCTTCCACGCCCAGTTGTACGTCGAAGCCAGCGCGGCCGATGCATCCGAGGTGGCCAACCGCCTAAACCGCGAACTCGGCGAAGCCTTGCGCATCGCGCGCCAGACACGCCACCTGACCGTCCGCAGCGGCAACCAGCACGCCTACCCGGTATTCAACCGCGAGCAGAAAATCGAAAGCTGGCGGATGCGCGGCGAATTGCAACTCGAAGCCAACGACCCAGCCACCCTCTCGGCGGCGGTCACTGCTTTGCAGCAGCAGCGGGTTGCTCTTTCCGGAATCAGCCAGCAACCTTCGGCAGCCACCCGCAAAACGGCCGAAGAAGGCGCTACCGAAGACGCCATCCGCGCCTTTGAGGCGCGCGCCGGACAAATTGCCCAAACTCTGGGCAAAGCCTACAAGCTCAAACGCCTGAACATCGCCCAGGAAAGCATGGCGCCACCGATGCTGCGCGGCATGGCGATGGCCATGGAAGCCAAGGCCCGCGCCCCGATGCCGCTGGAGGCCGGGGAAAGCCTGGTCAGCGTCAATGTGCATGGCGAAATCGAACTCGCCGACTAAACCCGGTTTTTGCCCCCACCATCCGCTTATGAGTTTTACCTCTCTCGGCCTCCTGCCCGAACTGCAGCAGACCTTGCACCATCTGGATTACCGTCAGCCCACCCTGGTCCAGCAACAGGCCATTCCGGCGATTCTCGCCGGGCGCGACCTGCTGGCCTCAGCCGCCACCGGCAGTGGCAAGACCGCCGCCTTCGCGCTGCCGCTCCTGCAGCGTCTGGCCGGCCAGCACGAACGCGCGGCGCTGATCCTGGTGCCGACCCGCGAATTGGCCGAACAGGTCGCCGACGCATGCACCGCCTACGCCCGCAATCTCGACCTGGCCTGCGTTGCAGTTTATGGCGGCGTGCCGCTGGCCGAGCAGGTCGAAACCTTGAGCGACGGCTGCGACCTGCTGGTCGCCACCCCCGGGCGCCTGCTTGACCTGCTGGCCAACGAAATTCTCGATCTTTCGGCGATCGACCATGTCGTGCTCGACGAAGCCGACCGCCTGCTGGCGCTCGGCTTCGCCCGCGAACTGGCAACAATTGGCGAGCAACTCCCAGACCACTGCCAGCGCCTGCTTTTTTCCGCAACCTTTCCACCGGCGATTCGCCGCCTGGCCCAGGATTGGCTGCGACAACCACTCGAAATCTCCGCAACCCCGCACAACCGCCCGGCCCCCAAAATCAAGCAATGGGTCGTGCCGGTCGACAAGAAACGCAAACCCGGCCTGCTGCTGTTCATGCTGCGCGACCGTGGCTGGCGACAGGCGCTGATTTTCGTCAAAAGCCGCAAAGGCGCCGACGATCTGGTCACCTACCTGCGCGGCAAAGAACTCGCCGCTGACGCCTTGCACGGCGAACGCGACCAGGAAACACGGCGCGAAGTCCTGGCTGCTTTTCGCGAGCGCCGCGTCGACCTGCTGGTCGCCACCGATGTGGCAGCGCGCGGACTCGACATCGACGACTTGCCGCTAGTGATCAATTTCGACCTGCCGCTCGCCGCCGAGGACTATGTGCACCGCATCGGCCGCAGCGGCCGAGCCGGTGCCAGCGGCACCGCCGTCTCACTGGTTTGCGCCGACGAAGCCCCGCAACTCGCCGCCATCGAACGTCTGCTCCAACGCCGCCTGAGCCGCGAGGAAGAGCCCGGCTTCGAACCCAGGCACGAATTGCCGCAAGCCGCACCGGTAAAGCCGGGCAAGCCGACCAAAACCGCTGATTTCCACGGTCGACCGGCCGCTGCGGGCAAAACCCCGGGACACCCCGGCGGGATCAAGCGTGCGCGCCCAGGCCCGGCAGCCCGACCAGGCGCCCCCGGCAACAAGCTGACCGGCCGGACCACAACCGGAGGTCGCCCGCGTGGCCGCTGAGCCGAGCCAAAAACTGACCGGTGTGATCCTTGCCGGCGGTCTGGCCCGCCGCATGGGGGGGGTCGCCAAAGGCCTGCAACGCTACGCCGGACGCCCCTTGCTGGCGCACGTGATTGAACGCCTGCAGCCACAGGTGGCAACATTGCTGCTCAACGTCAATCACGACCGTGCGGCCTATGCCGGCTTCGGCCTGCCGCTGATCGGCGATGCCTTTGCCGACTACCCGGGGCCGCTGGCCGGCCTGCACGCCGGCCTCTGTGCCGCCAGCACCCCTTGGGTACTCAGCGTGCCCTGCGACTCGCCGCATTTCCCCGCCGACCTGGCCAGCCGCCTGTTCGCAGCCATCAAAGCCGACGGCCAGCGAATCGCCTTCGCCCGGGCCGAAGGTAAAGCCCATCCGGTGTTCTGCCTCTGCCATCGCGATCTCGCCGACGATCTGGCCGACTACCTCGCAAGAGGAGGGCGACGGGTCATGCAGTGGTGCGAGCAAGCCGGAGCCGTCAGCGTTGATTTCCCCGATCCGGCTGCCTTCGCCAATTTCAACAGCCTCGACGATCTCGCCTGCTGAGACCGCCCGGGTGCATGCGGCGACCCCGCTACAGACCGTTACACAAGACGACAAAGGGACGACAGACGCCCTTGTGCAACCTCCCTATACTTCGTCTTGTGCATTGAACCCCTCCTCTCGAAACCCCCCTTTCGAGAATTCCCACCCCGCCGCTGGCGGGGTTTTTTTTGCTCAGTCGCCGGGTGCAGCCGTTATAATTGCGGACTTTATTCATTCCTGCGAGGTAATCAGCATGGCTGAGCAACACTCTTCCAAAGGCATCATGTGGGCGACGATTGTTGCCGCAGTTGTACTGATGGCCGTTGTGGTTCCCTTCTCGATCCGTAATCACGGCTCGGCTGCCGACAACAGTAAGGGCGCGGACGATGCCGACGCACGCATCCAGCCGGTTGCCCGCTTCGAACTGGCCAAGGCTGCACCGGCCGGCGGCGGCGCCCCGAAAGATGCCGCCACCATCTATAACTCGGTGTGTGGCGCCTGCCACAACTCCGGCGCCGCCGGCGCCCCCAAGGTCGACGACAAGAGCGCCTGGGCAGCACGTGTCGGTCAGGGCAAGGAAGCGCTCTACAAGAGCGCGCTGAACGGCAAAAATGCCATGCCGCCGAAGGGTGGCGCAGCCGACCTCTCCGACGCTGAAATCAAGGCTACCGTCGATTACATTCTGGGCAAGGTCAAGTAAGCGACCCGGCTCCGGCAACAGGACACCTGCGGGTGTCCTTTTTTATTACTCTCCGACCGATCAAGCGCCCCGGCGAATAGCTCCGTCAGTTCTCTTCGCCTTTCGGACGCCCGCCCGACAGCATTGCCTTCATCGCCTCCAGCCGCGCATTGCCGGTCGCCCGGTCGGGCTTCTCGGCCGCCTTGCCGCCGAGAAAGCGGACATCGTCGCGGCCCATTTCATCGATAAAACGGGAGGGCTCGCAGGTGATGAATTCGCGCGCCTGCTTGCGCCGCTCGCAGTAGCTGATATGCAATGAGCGCTTGGCCCGGGTAATCCCGACATACATCAACCGCCGCTCTTCCTGCAGTTTGTCCGCCTCCTGCGATTCGCGATGCGGCAGAATCCCCTCCTCGACGCCCACCAGAAAAACATGCGGGTACTCCAGCCCCTTCGAGGCATGCAAGGTCGACAGTTGAACACCATCGAATTCGTCGGCCACCTGCTTGTCGAGCATGTTGATCAGCGCAATGCTCTGCGTCAGGTCGATCAAGGTTTTTCCGTCCTCGGAGCCCTTTTTGTTGATCCACTCGGCAAATTCACAGACATTGGCCCAGCGCGTCTGCGCCGCCCGCTGCTCCTCCTGGTCGTAAAGCCAGGCTTCGTAATCGATGGCCTTGAGCAAATCGGGCAGGACCTGGTTGGCCGGCTCACGACTGGCGCGCGACTGCAAGCGGTTGATGAACTGGCAGAACTCGTGCAACGGTTCCAGCTGGCGCGCCTGAACTCGCTGGGCAAAACCCTCTTCAAAGGCAGCCTGAAACAACGAGACGTGGCGCTCACCGGCATACTGGCCGAGCACCTGCAGCGTCGCGGCGCCAATTCCGCGCTTCGGAGTAGTCGCTGCGCGGATGAAGGCGGGATCGTCGTCCTCGTTGGTCAACAAACGCAAATAGGCAATGATGTCCTTGATCTCGGCCTTGTCGAAAAAGGACTGGCCGCCGGACAACAGGTAGGGAATCTTGTGGTTGCGCAGGTGGGTCTCGAACAGCCTTGCCTGGTGATTGGAACGGTAGAGGATCGCGTAGTCCTTGAACTTGGTGCGGTTCTCGAACTTATGCGACTGCAGCTTCATGATCACGCCTTCGGCTTCGGCCTCGTTGTCGCGACAGGCCTGCACGGCGATCTGCTCGCCGACGCCGATATCCGACCATAGTTTCTTGTCGAACAATTTCTCGTTGTTGCCGATAACGTTGTTGGCAGCACGCAGGATGCGCTCGGTCGAGCGATAGTTCTGCTCCAGCTTGATCACCTTGAGCGTCGGAAACTCGGCCGGCAAACGTTTGAGGTTCTCGATGTCGGCACCGCGCCAGCCGTAGATCGCCTGGTCGTCGTCACCCACGGCGGTGAACTGGGCGCGCACCCCGGTCAGCAGCTTGAGCAACTGGTACTGGCAGGCATTGGTGTCCTGGTATTCGTCAACCAGCAGATAGCGCAGGCGGTTCTGCCACTTGTCGGCGACTTCCGGATGCTCCGAGAAAAGCTTGACCGGGAGGCCGATCAGGTCGTCGAAATCGACCGCCTGATAAGCTTTCAGCGTTGCCTCATACGTCAGAAAAACATGGGCTGCCAGTTTTTCATGCTCGCTGGTTGCGATCTGCAGGGCTCGCTCAGGCGTGATCAACGCATTCTTCCAGTTCGAGATGATCGACTGCAGTTGCCGCAGGGTCGCCTTATCCACGGTCTTGGCCGCCTCGCCGATGATCCCGGCACAATCGGCCGAATCGAAGATCGAGAAGCGCGGCTTGTAGCCCAGCACCTTGGCCTCTTCACGCAGAATACGGACGCCCAGCGAATGGAAAGTCGAAATCTGCAAATCCCCCGCCTGTGCCTTGCCGAGCAGTTTGCCGATCCGTTCCTGCATTTCCTTCGCGGCCTTGTTGGTAAAGGTGATCGCCGCGATGTTGCGGGGCTGGAAACCGCAGTCCTGAACCAGGTAGGCAATTTTCTGCGTGATCACCCGGGTTTTGCCCGAGCCCGCCCCCGCCAGCACCAGCAAGGGGCCGTTCAGATAGTGGATGGCTTCGTATTGCTGCGGATTGAGACCGGACATCGACAAGGGATAGGCAAGAGTCGGGAAGGGGACGGCATTCTAACGCAGGGCCGCTACCGGCCGATAGCCAGCGAATGATCTGAAATCAGGCACTTGTATCGAGGTGCAAGAGACGAACAGCCCGCCCGACCAGTCCGGCCGACTGGAGCAGGCGACAACCGCCGCCGCTACAGACCACTCGCAACTGATCTGCAACCTGGCGGGCCTGCTCAAGCTGCCGGGATTGTCCGGAAAATTCGCCGACGGCCAAGGCTTCGACGCTATCGAGCTCTTGCCGCAGGCTGCGCTGGCGGTCGCCCTCGACGCCTTCCATGGCCTCGACCCGAGGCGCAGAGGCTGCGTTGCGGGCTCGCTCGCGAGCTTCACGACTCAGGGTTTCGGTGGTTGAGGCCAGGCGCTCGAGTTTCATTGCAGACTCCTTGCCCGAATCAACGACGCAAATACCTGCAAACTTGAATCGCCTGAACAAGCTTGCTCTTGCCGCAGAACGGCTGATGGCGCCCCCCGGTCTGCCGAGGGAGCGTCGCATAACCTTCTTGAGCAGCCCGCGCCGCCGCTCCGCAACCGAACTCAGAGAGCGCTGAACACTTTTTTCAGCAGACTGCTGCCGGCTTCAAGTGGATTGCTGCGCAGGCGCTTTTCTTCCTCGGCAATCATCAGGAACAGGCCATCGATAGCCTTCTGCGTAACGTAGGCGTCAAGGTCTGCATCTTTCTGGTCGATCAGCCCGGCACCGGCTGCCTTGCCGGCAAACTGGTTGTACTTCTCGGCCAGTTGCAGACGCCCGGTCGCACCTTTGACGATGGGCGCGAACCTCTGGGTCAAGGCCTCGCTGGACGTGCGACGAAAATATTGCGTGACGCTGTCCTCGCCCCCCGTCAGGATGGCCTTGGCGTCCTGCAGGGTCATCTTGCGCACGGCGTCGCCGAGGATGGGCCGCGCCTCGGCCACCGCCTGCTCGGCGGCGTGGTTCATGGTTTCGACCAGTTGGTCGGCCTGCTTGCCCATGCCGAACATGCGCAAGCCTTTCTCGGCTTTTTGCAGGAAGCCGGGCAGCGGAATCCTGACCTTGGCGTTCCCCATGAAACCATTGTCCCTGCCCAGGCTGGCTACCGCGTATTCACTGCCCTTGGCCAACGCCTCGCGCACCCCGGCGCCGGCATCGGCACCGGAAATGCCTTCGAGGCCGGCAGCGCAGGCCAGATTCACGGTCAACCAGGCAAACAGGGCAAAAATGCCATTTTTCAACATCTCAATACTCCCTTGTCACGCACATTGCCGCTCAAACGATATCGAGATGACCGATCCCGGAAGCCAGGTCGCGGTCTTGCGATTCCTTGCCATGCAGCTTGATCTGCAGGCGCAGGTCATTGAGCGAATCGGCATTGCGTAGCGCATCCTCATAGCTGATCTCACCGGCCTCGTAGAGGTCGAACAAGGCCTGATCGAAGGTCTGCATGCCCAACTCGCGCGACTTCTTCATGATCTCCTTGATCTCATGCACATCGCCCTTGAAGATCAGGTCAGCGATCAAGGGCGAGTTGAGCATCACCTCAATCGCCGCCCGCCGCCCCTTGCCGTCCTTTTTCGGTAACAGCCGCTGCGAAATCATCGCCCGCAAGTTGAGCGACAGATCCATCAACAACTGCTGCCGGCGCTCCTCGGGGAAGAAATTGATGATCCGGTCGATGGCCTGGTTGGCGCTGTTCGCATGCAGGGTCGCCAGACACAGGTGGCCGGTTTCGGCAAAGGCAATCGCGTAATCCATGGTTTCGCGGTCGCGCACCTCGCCCATCAGGATCACGTCCGGCGCCTGGCGCAGCGTGTTCTTCAGCGCCGGCCCCCAGTCATCGGTATCGACCCCGACCTCGCGCTGGGTGACGATGCAGTTCTTGTGCTCGTGCACGTACTCGATCGGGTCTTCGATGGTGATGATGTGACCATAGGAGTTGCTGTTACGGTAATCGACCAGCGCCGCCAGCGAGGTTGATTTGCCGGTGCCGGTACCGCCGACAAAGATGATCAGCCCGCGCTTGGTCATCGCCAGATCCTTGAGTACCGGCGGCAACTGCAGTTCGTCCAGAGTCGGGATGCTCATGTTGATGGTACGGCAGACAATCGCCACCCGCCCCTGCTGAACCAGTGCATTGACCCGGAAACGCCCGATCCCGGCGGGCGAAATCGCGAAATTGCACTCCTTGCTGGCTTCGAATTCGGCCGCCTGGCGATCGTTCATGATCGAACGCGCCAGCTCGGCGGTGTGCTGCGGACTCAGCGCCTGATTCGAGACCGGCGTGATCCGCCCGTCGATCTTGATCGCCGGGGGAAAGCCGGCAGTCACAAACAGATCCGACCCCTTTTTCTGCGCCATCAGGCGCAGCAGGTCATGCATGAACTTCATCGCCTGATCGCGTTCCATCGTCTGCTTTCTCGTCTTTCAACCACCGGGTTCAACCGGGGAAGTTGTCCTTGTTGGCCGCCTTGCTGCGGGCCTCGACGCTGGAGACGACATTGCGCCGGACCAGGTCGAGCAGATTCTGGTCCAGGGTCTGCATGCCGAAGCCCTGACCGGTCTGAATCGCCGAATACATCTGTGCCACCTTGTTTTCGCGGATCAGGTTGCGGATCGCCGGGGTGCCGATCATGATTTCGTGTGCCGCGACCCGGCTGTTGCCATCCTTGGTCTTGAGCAGGGTTTGCGAAATCACCGCACGCAGCGACTCGGAGAGCATCGAACGGACCATTTCCTTCTCCGCCGCCGGGAACACATCGACGATCCGGTCCACCGTCTTGGCCGCCGACGAAGTATGCAGGGTACCGAACACCAGGTGACCGGTTTCGGCCGCCGACAGGGCCAGACGAATGGTTTCCAGGTCGCGCATTTCACCGACCAGGATCACGTCCGGATCCTCGCGCAAGGCCGAGCGCAAGGCGTTGTTGAACGACAGCGTATGCGGCCCGACTTCGCGCTGGTTGATCAGGCAGCGCTTGGACTCATGCACGAATTCGATCGGATCCTCAACGGTCAGGATGTGGCCGTAGTCGTTTTCGTTGATGTGGTTGACCATCGCCGCCAGCGTGGTCGACTTGCCCGAGCCGGTCGGCCCGGTGACCAGCACAATGCCGCGCGGGGTTTCCGAAATATCCTTGAAGATTTTCGGGCAGTTGAGTTCCTCCAGCGTCAGGACCTTCGACGGAATGGTCCGGAACACCGCGCCGGCACCGCGATTCTGGTTGAAGGCATTGACCCGGAAACGCGCCAAGTTGGGGATTTCAAACGAGAAGTCGCATTCCAGCGTCTCTTCGTAGTGCTTGCGCTGGGCGTCATTCATGATGTCGTACACCATGCCGTGCACTTCCTTGTGCTCCAGCGGCGGCAGGTTGATCCGGCGCACGTCGCCGTGCACCCGGATCATCGGCGGCAACCCGGCCGAAAGGTGCAAATCGGAAGCCTTGTTCTTGACGCTGAAAGCCAGCAGTTCGGTAATATCCATGATCGTCCTTGCCGCCCCGGCGGCGCGTGTATACTTTCCCGCCGGGGCGCGCCCAGGCGCGCCAGACCGGATCCCGAAAAATTCCCAAACGATTATGAGCGACATCGCCGACAACCTGCAAGCCGTGCAGGCACGCATCCGCCTCGCTGCCGACCGCGCCGGCCGGCTGCCCGACACGGTGCGACTGCTCGCGGTGAGCAAAACCTGGCCGCTGGCCAGCGTGCTCATCGCAGCCGCCGCCGGACAACGCGCCTTCGGTGAAAACTACGTCCAGGAAGGCGTCGAAAAAGCCCAGGCAACTTCCACGCTCGGCCTCGAATGGCATTTCATCGGCCCGCTGCAAAGCAACAAGACGCGCCCGGTGGCCGAGCATTTTTCCTGGGTGCACTCGGTCGACCGTGAAAAGATCGCCGAACGCCTGTCGGCGCAGCGCCCTGAGGCATTGCCGCCGCTGCAGATCTGCGTGCAGGTCAATGTATCCGGCGAAGCGAGCAAAAGCGGCTGCGCCCCGGCCGATGCCGCCGCACTGTGCGCCGCCGTCGCCAGCCTGCCCCGGCTGACGCTGCGGGGCCTGATGGCGATTCCCGAAGCCAGCGACGACCCGGCCGCACAACAGGCCGCCTTTGCCCGTCTGCGCGAACTGTTCGCTGACATTCGCAGCACGCTCTCACTCCCGTCCTTCGACACCTTGTCGATGGGCATGTCCCACGATCTCGAAGCCGCGATTGCCGAAGGCGCAACCATTGTCCGCATCGGCACGGCCATTTTTGGTGAAAGAAACTACGCATGAAGATCCTATTCCTGGGCGGCGGCAACATGGCCAACGCGCTGATCGGTGGCATGGTCAAGCAGGGCTTTGCCGCAACCGACATTCACGTGATCGACCCCAGCCCCGAGCAACGGGAGCGTTTGCGCACGACCTACACGGTCAACTGCCATGCCGATGCGAAAAGTGCCCCGGCCGTTCCCGATGTCCTGGTGCTGGCCGTCAAGCCGCAGCAGATGAAAGACGCAGTCGCCCCGCTGGCCGGCCAGTTGGCCGCCAGCGAACGCCAGACGCTGGTGATCAGCATTGCCGCCGGCCTCGACATGGCCGCGCTGTCGCGCTGGCTCGGCGGTCACCGCAAGATCGTCCGCTGCATGCCGAACACCCCGGCATTGATCGGTGCCGGGATCACCGGCCTGTGCGCCCTGCCGGAAGTCACCGGCTCCGAACGCGAAATCGCCGACCGGGTACTGAAGGCCGTCGGCACCACGGTGTGGACCGAAGAGGACAAGATCGACGCCGTTACCGCTGTCTCGGGCAGCGGCCCGGCCTATGTTTTCCTGTTCATCGAAGCCTTGCAGCAGGCGGCTGCCGAATTCGGCTTCACCCCGGAACAGGGGCGGCAACTGGCGATTGAAACGGTGCAGGGCGCCGCCGCCCTCGCCGCTCAATCGGAGGAACCGGCGAGCATCTTGCGTGAGCGCGTCACTTCGAAGGGCGGCACCACCGAGGCGGCGCTCAAGACGATGGCCGAGCGCGGCGTCAAGGACGGCATCGTCGCCGGCTGCCACGCCGCCGCCGCACGTGGCCGCGAACTGGGCAAACTGCTCGGAGCGGCCTGAGATGCAGGCGATCGTTTTCCTGCTGGATGCCGTCGTCGGTTTTTTTTGCACGCTGTTCCTGCTGCGCTTCCTGATGCAGGCGATGCGCGTTTCGTTTGCCGGCCAGATTGGCGATTTCGTGATCAAGCTGACCAACTGGGGGGTCAAACCCTTGCGCCGGATCGTTCCGGGAGTCGGCGGGCTCGACTGGGCCAGCGTAGTCGCAGCGCTACTGCTGCAACTGGCCCTGGCCGGTTTTCTCGTTTCACTGTCGCCACTGGCGCTGGCCGACGACGGCAGCCTGCCGCTGATGATTCTGTGGTTTGCCGTACGCGCGCTGCTCCGCCAGATGGTCTACATCCTGATTGGAGCGCTGATCCTGCAAGCCGTCCTCTCGTGGATCAACCCATATTCGCCGCTGGCCGCACCGGCCTACCAGCTGACCCGGCCATTGCTGCAGCCACTGCAACGGCTGATCCCGAGCATCTCCGGTATCGACCTGTCGCCGCTGGTTGCAATCCTGCTGCTGCAAGTGGTCTTGATGCTGCTGTAAGCCGAAATGTCCGCATGGTTTCGTGAAAGCAGCCCCGGCTGCTTCAGCCTGACGCTGCATATCCAGCCCGGCGCCAAGAAAAGCGAGTGCGCCGGGTTGCACGGCGATGCCTTGAAAATCCGCCTCGCCGCCCCACCGGTGGACGGCAAGGCCAACGCCGCCCTGCTCGAATTCATCGCCGACCGCCTCGGCCTGAGCAAGGCTTCAGTCAAGCTCAAGAATGGCCAGACCTCGCGCCGCAAGGTAGTCGAGGTTTGCGCCACCAGCAGCAACGCGCTAGCGGAATTACTGGCCTAAGCCGCTGTAGCCCCAGGGGCAGCAGCTACCGGCAGGACACCATCCGCGCGCGCTTCATCGCTCGGGTTGGCGGCCAGATGGAGCCAGTCAACAATTTCGTCGTTCGGGACGTACCCCACGACCAGGCACTGCAGCAACTGCCGCAACCCCGCGACATCGTTAACTTGCAACGCGGCCTCGAGGACTTCAAGCTGCTGCTGCAGGCTACCCCAGGGCAGAAAATCCTCGTGCGCCTTCATGATCCGGGGATGGCGGGTGGGCAATGGGTTATCTCCGATCAGCAACTCCTCGTAGAGTTTCTCCCCCGGCCGCAAACCCGTGATTTCGATGGCGATGTCGCCGTCCGGGTGTGTCGCATCCCGCACCTCCAGCCCCGATAGTTCGATCATCCGCAAGGCCAGATCGATAATCCGCACCGGTTGCCCCATATCCAGGACGAACACATCCCCCCCTTGCCCCATTGCCCCGGCCTGGATCACCAGTTGCGCAGCCTCCGGAATGGTCATGAAATAACGGGTAATCTCGGGATGCGTCAGGGTGATCGGACCGCCGTCGCGAATCTGCTGACGAAACTTGGGAACCACCGAACCGGAGGATCCGAGCACATTCCCGAAACGCACCATCGCATACCGGGTTCGGCCGCCCTCCTGCGCTGCCAGCGCTTGCAGCACCAGTTCGGCCAAACGCTTGCTGGCCCCCATGATATTGGTTGGACGCACGGCCTTGTCGGTACTGATCAGGACAAAATCGGCAACGCCGCAATCCCGGGCCGCCCGAGCCGCAACCAGGGTACCGAATACATTGTTGCGCACCCCCTCAATCGGGTTGTGCTCAACCAATGGGACATGTTTATAGGCCGCCGCATGGTAGACCGTGTGCGGCCGCCAGGTGGCCATGATGCCGTGCATCCTGACCGCATCCTGCACCGACGCCAGCAGCGGAATCAGGCCAATGTCTGCGCCCCCCCCCAATTCCGACTGCAGTTCCTGATGGATGGCATAAAGCGCGAACTCGCTTTGCTCGACCAGCAACAAGGCAGCCGGGCCGGCTTGCAGAATCTGCCGGCAGAGTTCGCTGCCAATCGAGCCACCGGCACCGGTAACCAGCACCACCTTGCCGCGAATATTGCGCGCCAATAGTTCGGGGTCGGGAACCACCGGTTCCCGACCGAGCAAGTCGTCGATATCCAGTTCGCGCAAATCCGAGACCCCGATCTTGCCTTGCGACAACTCGGCCACGCTGGGCAAGGTCCGGACGCTGACATGTGCACCCAGCATTTGGGCCAGAATCTCATTGCGCCGCTTGCGCGAAGCCGATGGCAAAGCGAGCAGCACCGTCGAAATGTTCTCTGCCAGGACCAGTTCGGGCAACCTGGCCGGAGCATGGATCGGCAGACCATTCATCACATGCCCCTGCAGTTTCCGATCGTCGTCAAGAAAGGCCACTACCCGCATCTCGTGGCTATTGGCCAGTGCCGCCGCCAGCTGACGGCCGGCACTCCCCGCGCCATAAATCAGCACCCGCGGCAAAGAGGCCTGGCGCAACTGGGAATGATAGAGCCCCCCCAGCCAGAACCGCGCCACCGCGCGCGACCCGCCAACCAGCAGCAACAGCAGCATCGGCTGAATGATGCCGATAGTGCGGGGCACGCCAGGCAAACCGACCAGAGTCAGGACTCCGGCATACAAAATACCGTACAGCATCGAGGCTCTGGCTACGGTCATCAGCGCCGACCAGCCGGTGTAACGGAAAATGGCCCGATAAAAGCCGTGAGTGATGAAGACCGGCAACGCCAGCAACAACGAAACCAGCACAGCCAGCCAAGGCTGCCAATAGGCGTCTCCGGCAACAGGCACCCATTCACCCAGCCGCAGAAAAAAAGCGGCCAGCACCGAGAACACACAAAGCGCGCTGTCCAGCGCCAAAACGATCAGACGCTTGGCAACTCGGGGCAGCGCCAGGACCGGGAGCGCCAAGCGTCTCAAAGGCATGCGCACCTCGACATCAGTGGCTGACCCCATCCCGCCGCAGGACTTTCAAGGCCGTCAGCCAAATGATTCGCAGGTCAAAAAGAAATGACTGGCGCTGCAAATACTCGCTATCCAGACGGACTTTTTCGGGGATCGGCAACTCGTCCCGACCGTTGATCTGGGCCCAGCCGGTCAAACCCGGCAACAATGCGTCGACGCCATGCTCGCTGCGCAAGGCAATCAAATCGTGCTGATTGAACAGTGCCGGACGAGGGCCAACAAAACTCATGTCGCCAACCAGGATGCTCCACAATTGTGGCAACTCATCGAGACTGGTCCTGCGCAGAAAGGAACCGATCGGGGTCAACCAACTGGCCGGATTTTCCAGCAGATGCGTTGCCACCGCCGGAGTATCGATACGCATGCTGCGGAACTTAGGCATGCGAAAAATCCGGTTGTAACGCCCGACCCGGTCGCTCCAATAAACTGCCGGCCCTGGAGAGGTAATACGGACAGCCAGGATCAGCAGCAACAGCAAGGGAGAAAGAAGCAGAATGGCCAGCAAGGCCAACATCAGATCAAAGAAGCGCTTCATTACTCCCTTTGCCTATCGGTTATGAATCTGCCAGCGTTTTTTATGCACAACACAGCAAAGTGGGGAATTGTGCCATAAGCAAGACGAGTCCGAGAACAGGGGCATCAGGCACTGGAAAAATCTTGTGGCACCGGGTCGCCAGGCCAAGTGAAACCGGGACTCACGGGAATACACGCCGCCTTGGCCGCCAACCCAGCCCCATGAAATTCATGCCTGCAAAAGCAAAAGGCCCGGCAAAAGCCGGGCCTCGAAAACCTGGTGGCCAAGGGCGGAATCGAACCACCGACACGCGGATTTTCAATCCGCTGCTCTACCAACTGAGCTACTTGGCCAACGAAGACCGCATTATAGACATCGTTTTGAATCTTGGCAAGAGAAATCGCACAAAAATGAAATTATTTGTTTACGGAGTATTCACGTGCCTATCGGTGGGGATTGGCGATAGAGCTCGGCATAATCATCCGGGGGCTTGGGTGGCTCAGGAGGGCGCCAGGCAGCGAAGGCCACGCTGGCTACAGCCCCCTTGCCCCTGGGATTTGGCCGCAGACTGGCGCGAACGCCGTGCTGTAAAGCGATTTCCTGCACGATGGCCAAACCCAGACCACTGCCCTCGCCGGCAGAATCGTCGACCCGGTAGAAACGCTCAAAAACCAGTTCCGCCTGCTCCTCGCTGATCCCGATCCCATCATCCTCAACCTCGAAACGCACCCATTCGCCAGCAGCCAGGACCCGACAAGTGACATGACCACCGGGCGGGGTATAGCGCAACGCATTGTCGATCAGGTTTTTCACCAGTTCGCGCAAGAGAAAGGCATTTCCTTCGATCACCGAGGCCCCAGCATGCTCGTAGCCGAGATCGATATCACGCCCCATCGCCACCATCACCCAATCTTCGACCTGTTCACGCACCAGCTGCGCGAGGTCCAACGGCTGATGCGCTTGCTGCGCCTCATTCCCCTCGGTACGCGCCAAAGTCAGCAACTGATTGACCAGACGCCCGGCGCGGTCAACCCCGGAGCCGATCTGACGCAAAGCATGCCGCAAGGCCTCCGGATCGGTTTCGCGAATGGCCAGCTGCGCCTGCGTTTTCAGGCCGGTCAGCGGCGTCCGCATCTGATGTGCAGCATCGGCGACAAAACGCTGCTGCACCTCGACGTTTTTCTTCATCCGCTCAAGCATCGCGTTAAAAGCCTCGACCAAAGGCTCCAACTCCTCTGGCACTCGCCGTGTCGCAATCGGAGACAAATCGGCAGGCTCCCGCGCCTCGATGGTTTGTCGCAAGCGGGTCAACGGTCGCAAACCACGCGACAAGCCAAACCAGACCAGCATCACCGCGAGCGGAATGATCACGAACTGCGGCAGAATCACGCTGGCAACAATCTTGTTTGCCAACTGCGTCCGCTTCTCGGTTGTTTCAGCCACGGCGACAATCACCCAGCGATCACGCGGCTGCTGTGGCTCGCTGAGATAGGTGTAGGCCACTCGCAAGTCCTGTCCGTGCGACTCGCCGTCGCGCAGATAAACTTCCCCCGAGACCCCTTCCGGCGAAGCCAACCCGGAAACCAGATCGACACCCCGATCCCCTGCCAGCAAGCGGCCGTCGAAAGTCGTCACCTGGAAATAAACGGTATCGGTCTCATCCGAGCGCAACATCGCCCGCGCCGACGCAGGCAGAGACAACACCGGCTTGCCACCGACCAGTTTGACCTGACGAGCCACCGCAACCACGTGTTCGCGCAACGACTGATCATAGGGGAAATTGGCGACGTTGTTGGCAAAATAGTGGGTGAAGGCGATCGAGAGCGGCCAGACAAATAACAGCGGCGCCAGCATCCAGTCGAGAATCTCGCCAAACAGCGAGCGCTCGCTATCGCCCGCCGTCCGCTCACTCGACGGCAGGACGCTCAAGGCAATATCCCAAACCGCGCACGGTGGCAATCTTCACCCCGCCAGCCTCAAGCTTCTTGCGCAGGCGATGCACATAGACTTCGATTGCATTGTGACTGACCTCTTCGCCCCAGCCACACAGATGCTCAACCAGCTGATCCTTGCTGACCAGACGCCCCATGCGCATCAACAAGACCTCGAGCAGCCCGACCTCGCGCGCCGAAAGCTCAAGCGCCTGACCGTGAATCTGCGCCACCCGACCAACCTGATCATACGTCAGGGCGCCACAGACAATGGTCGGGACGGTACCCGCCGAACGACGGGTCAAGGCACGAACCCGCGCCTCCAGTTCGGCCAGTTCGAAAGGCTTGACCATGTAGTCATCAGCGCCCAGATCCAAACCGCGAACCCGGTCCCCGGTACCATCCAGCGCGGTAAGAATCAGGACCGGCAACTGGGAATTACGGCCGCGCAAACGCTTGAGCACCTCAAGCCCGGGCAACTTCGGCAAGCCCAGATCAAGAATCAGCAAATCATACGACGAGGTGATCAAGGCCGTATCGGCATCCAGACCATTCGCCGCCCAATCTACTGCATACCCCCCCTGCCGCAATGATCGGGCCAACCCATCGGCGATAATCGGGTCATCCTCGGCGAGCAAAATTCGCATTTATCCTTCAAACCCCTGAAAAGACCGGCTTCAACGTAAGTCAATTGTAAGCCGTTCGCAGGTATAATGCGCACGCTGTTCTCCTTTTATGGTCTTTGGAGCCCGCGGCTCGTCCGCGAAGCTCAGGGGATTGCCCGATCCTGCACTCGGCGATCCCCTACCGTTTTTTTCGACCTCCGGTCGCAGCGACAGCCTCCCCTTTCCCTGGATTCACCTGAGCCACAAGGCACTCCCCTGCGCGCACGCCTGCGCCCCGGGCGAACTTCGTTGGCCAGTGCGCACATTACCGCCACCACAATGAAAAAGGCCCGGGACTCGCCCGGGCCTTGCTTTCAGAAACAGCTTGTCAATTAGTGAGCGCTGGCAGCAGCGGCACCGACACCGGTTTCGGAACGGGTTTCCTGATCCGCGAAGTCAGCACGCTCCTTCTTGGCCTGCTCGCTGTTGTCGAGGATCGAGAACAGCCAGATACCGACGAAGCCGATGGTCATCGAGAACAGAGCCGGGGAGGTGTAGGGGAACCAGGCGGAGCCCTTCGGATTGCCCATAACCGCTTCCCAGATCGACGGGGAAACCACGGTCAGGCCAACCGAGGAGATCAGACCCAGGAAACCACCGATCACGGCACCCTTGGTGGTGCAGTTCTTCCACAGCACGGACATGAAGAGAACCGGGAAGTTGGCGGAAGCAGCAATCGCGAAGGCCAGCGAGACCATGAAGGCAATGTTCTGCTTTTCGAAGGCGATCCCCAGGACTACGGCAATCACGCCCAGCACCATGGTGGTGATGCGGGAAACACGCAGTTCGGAAGCGGAGTCGGCATTGCCGTTCTTGAACACGGTAGCGTACAAGTCGTGCGACACAGCAGAAGCGCCGGACAGGGTCAGACCGGCAACCACAGCCAGGATGGTGGCGAAGGCAACTGCGGAGATGAAGCCGAGGAAGACGTTGCCGCCAACAGCGGAGGCCAGGTGGATAGCCGCCATGTTACCGCCACCCTTCAGGGCACCCTTGGCGTCCAGGAAGGTCGGGTCGGTCAGCACGAAGCAGATGGCGCCGAAGCCAATGATGAAGGTCAGGATGTAGAAGTAGCCGATCCAGGTGGTTGCCCAGAACACGGACTTGCGGGCTTCCTTGGCATCCGGCACGGTGAAGAAGCGCATCAGGATGTGCGGCAGACCGGCGGTACCGAACATCAGGGCCATACCGAAGGAGATGGCGGAGATCGGATCCTTCACGAAGGTACCCGGGCCCATGATCGACAGACCTTTGGTAGCAGCCAGCGTCGTGACTTCAACACCCTTGGCAGCAGCTTCTTCGATCAGCTTGGCATCCTTGGCAGCGAGCGCAGCCTTGATTTCGACGGCCTTGGCGAACATCGCTTCCGGGCTGAAGCCGAACTTGACCAGCACCATGAAGGCCATGAAGGACGCACCGGCCAGCAGCAGGATGGCCTTGATGATCTGCACCCAGGTCGTCGCGGTCATGCCGCCGAACAGCACATAGATCATCATCAGCACACCGACGATGACCACCGCCATCCAGTACTCCAGACCGAAGAGCAGCTTGATCAGCTGGCCGGCACCGACCATCTGGGCGATCAGGTAGAAGGCAACCACCACCAGCGTACCGGTCGCGGCAAAGGCGCGGATCGGGGTCTGCTTGAAGCGGTAGGCGGCCACGTCAGCAAAGGTGAATTTGCCGAGGTTGCGCAGACGCTCTGCCATCAGGAAGGTGATGATCGGCCAGCCGACGAGGAAGCCGATCGAGAAGATCAGACCATCGTAGCCGTTGGCCATCACCGCAGCGGAAATACCGAGGAAGGACGCGGCCGACATGTAGTCGCCGGCAATCGCCAGACCGTTCTGGAAGCCGGTGATACCGCCACCACCGGTGTAGAAGTCAGCAGCCGACTTGGTCTTGGCGGCGGCCCACTTGGTAATGTACAGGGTACCCGCCACGAACAGAGCGAACATGATGATCGCGGTCCAGTTGGTCGCCTGCTTTTCTGCCTGACCGAGGTCAGCGCCAGCAGCGACTGCGGCACCAGCGGCGGCCAGCATGGCGACCAGGGCCGCCAGTTGCTTGAAGGTCTTCGCCATTATTTGGCCTCCCGAATGATTTCTTCCTTGAGCGCGTCGAACTCGGTGTTCGCGCGACGGACATAGATGCCGGTGATGATGATCGTAAACAGGATCACGCCGACACCGATCGGAATCCCGACCGTCGTCACCCCGGTGCTGCCCAACGGCGTGGCCAGGAAGGATTTATTGAAGGCGATCAGCGCGATGAACCCGTAGTACACCACCAGCATCAGGATCGTCATGATCCAGCCATAGGTGTTACGAGTATCTTTCAACTGCTGATACTTCGGGTTGGCCCGAATCTTCTCGTAAACATTGCCTTGCATTGATTTGCTCCTCAGACTTTTGGTTATAGAGGCATTGCTGCAGAGCCTAATTTAGGCGCCTGTTCTTACAGTCAGCTTACAGGCGTTACGAAAAGCACAAACGATGTCACAAAACAAAACCCGGCATTTTCACGGTCGACCGTGAAAACACATAAAAAAACAAGGGCCCCGCTTGCGCGGAGCCCTTGCCGGGTAAAACAGAAGACGGGGAAGGCTTACATGCCCATGCCGCCCATGCCGCCCATACCACCCATGCCGCCCATGTCAGGCATGCCACCAGCCGGCTTGTCTTCAGCCAGTTCGGCGACCATGCACTCGGTGGTCAGCATCAGGCCGGCCACGGAAGCAGCGTTTTGCAGCGCGGTGCGGGTGACCTTGGTCGGATCGAGCACGCCCATCTCAACCATGTCACCGTACTCGCCGGTGGCGGCGTTGTAACCGTAGTTACCCTTGCCACGAACGACCTTGTCGACCACCACGGACGGCTCGTCGCCAGCATTGCTGACGATTTCGCGCAGCGGGGCTTCGATCGCCTTGAGGATCAGCTTCACGCCAGCGTCCTGGTCGTGGTTGTCGGCCTTGAGGCCCTTGACCGCAGCGCGGGCACGCAGCAGCGCAACGCCACCGCCAGGAACGATGCCTTCTTCAACGGCGGCACGGGTAGCGTGCAGCGCGTCTTCGACACGAGCCTTCTTTTCCTTCATTTCGACTTCGGTGGCAGCGCCCACCTTGATCACGGCGACACCGCCAGCCAGCTTGGCTACACGTTCCTGCAGCTTTTCGCGGTCGTAATCGGAGGTGGCTTCCTCGATCTGGATGCGGATCTGCTTGACGCGGGCCTGGATCGCGACTTCGTCGCCGGCACCGTCGATGATGGTGGTGTTTTCCTTGGCGATTTCAACGCGCTTGGCCTGGCCCAGATCCTTCAGGGTAGCCTTTTCCAGGGACAGACCGGTCTCTTCGGAGATCACGGTACCACCGGTCAGGATGGCGATGTCTTCGAGCATGGCCTTGCGACGGTCGCCGAAGCCCGGGGCCTTGACGGCAACGGTCTTGAGGATGCCACGGATGTTGTTCACAACCAGGGTGGCCAGCGCTTCGCCATCGACGTCTTCAGCGATGATCAGCAGCGGGCGGGAAGCCTTGGCGACTTGTTCCAGCACCGGCAGCAGGTCACGAATGTTGGAGATCTTCTTGTCGAAGAGCAGAACAAACGGGTTGTCGAGCAGGGCGATCTGCTTTTCCGGGTTGTTGATGAAGTACGGGGACAGGTAGCCACGGTCGAACTGCATGCCTTCGACGACGTCGAGTTCGTTGTTCAGGGACTTGCCGTCTTCAACGGTGATGACGCCTTCCTTGCCGACCTTTTCCATCGCTTCGGCGATGATGTTGCCGATGTCGGCGTCGGAGTTGGCGGAGATGGAACCGACCTGGGCGATTTCCTTGGTCGTGGTGCACGGCTTGGAAATCTGCTTCAGTTCTTCGATGGTGGCGGCGACAGCCTTGTCGATGCCGCGCTTGAGGTCCATCGGGTTCATGCCGGCGGCGACGTACTTCATGCCTTCGCGGACGATGGCCTGGGCCAGCACGGTGGCGGTGGTGGTGCCGTCACCGGCGATGTCGGAGGTCTTGGAAGCAACTTCCTTGACCATCTGGGCGCCCATGTTGGCAAACTTGTCCTTGAGTTCGATTTCCTTGGCGACGGAAACGCCGTCCTTGGTCACGGTCGGGCCACCGAAGGAACGGTCGAGCACGACATTGCGGCCCTTGGGACCGAGGGTAACCTTGACCGCGTCGGCCAGGATGTTGATGCCTTCGACCATGCGGGCGCGGGCGGAATCACCGAATTTGACGTCTTTAGCTGCCATTTAAAACTCCTGAAATTTGATCTGTTGAGAAGTCGACCGCAGAAATTACTTCTGCAGGACACCCATGATGTCTTCTTCGCGCATGACCAGGACTTCCTGGCCGTCAACCTTGACCGACTGGCCGGCGTACTTGCCGAACAGGACGCGATCGCCGACCTTGACGTCGAGGGCGATCTGCTTGCCGTTATCGTCGCGCTTGCCCGGGCCAACGGCCAGGATTTCACCCTGATCCGGCTTCTCGCCGGCGGAATCAGGGATGACGATACCGGAAGCAGTGGTGCGCTCGGCTTCGACGCGCTTGACGATCACACGGTCGTGCAAAGGACGGATATTCATTGAACTGACTCCTAAAAAGCTGGTTTACAACCAATGATAAGAAAACGGGCCGCGCAATCGATTGCAGCGGCGGTACGGCAAGGCTATTAGCACTCAACCGCAACGAGTGCTAATAATAGGGACGAGGCCGAGTGATTTCAAGACCCTGACGACAAAACCACTTGTCGTTGATCACTCAATTTGGGAGGAATGATCACTCAAACTGAGAGCCTATCCGCCTTTCAGCCCGTTTGACTCACGACAAAGCAATAGACGTCACTCCCACCCATTCCCGCTATTCGGCCGAAGCGGTCTTTCGACACACAACTAGTAACTGCAGCTTTGTATAGGTCTACGGACAGATTTATGAGGATAGGGCAAAACCGCACGCTTCATGCTGGATTTGAATAGCCATGAACAAATCGACGTCCTGCTCGCGATGATCGCCTCCAAGAACATTCGCAAAGAACAATAGGGATCAGCCCCCTATTGTGTGAGCCCCCTTGGACATCGCCGTCAGCTATAGCTCTCCGTCTTGAACCGTCCTACAAGCTGACGCAGATTGGTGGCAATGCTTTGCAGTTCGTGGGCAGCAGCGGCGGTACCACGGATGGTTTCCGTCGTTTCCTCGACCATGTTGGCAATCTGCTCGACACGTTGAGCGATGGCAGTGCTGGCCGCGCTTTGCTCACGGGTGGCATCGGCGACTTCGCCAACGCGTTGCAGGGTTCTTCGAGCACTGCCCTCGATTGCCAGCAGCGACTCCGAGGCCGACGAAGCAAGATGGACCCCTTCATGGACTTCGGGCAGCGCGGTGCTCATGGCCTCGACTGCACCGACCGTATCCAGCTGAATGCCAGAAATCATTTGCTCGATTTCCAGCGTGGCACAGGAGGTTCTCTCGGCTAGCTTGCGCACTTCGTCGGCCACGACCGCAAAGCCACGCCCCTGTTCGCCGGCGCGGGCGGCCTCGATGGCGGCATTGAGCGCGAGCAAGTTGGTCTGTCCGGCGATGTCCTTGATCACGCCAGCGATGGTCGATACCTGCTTGGCGCGTTCCACCAGCGCATGGATTCTGCCGGAGGCCCCCGAGACAGTTTTGGATATCTTTTCAATCGCTGCGGCAGCCTGATTGACCCGCTCGCTGCCACGCCCTGCGAGCTCCGCCGCTTCGGTGGTTTCGCGAGTGCTCTCGCGGGCGCTGTCCGAGATATGGCTGGAACTCACCGTGAGTTCCTCAATGGCCGCTGCCATGGCCGAAGTCGAATCGGCCTGCAGTTCGGCTGCCTTGGCGATTTCACCGGAGGCACATGCGATTTTCTCAGCATTTTCGACCACGCGATTGGCGTCGCTATTGATGCCTCCGACCATGTCACGCAGGGCGCCGACCATGGTTCCCAGGGCACCGAGAAGGCTGTTGGCCGGAACATTGTCAATCCGCGCCGTCAAGTCGCCGCCGGCCACACGCTGCATGATTTCGGTTGCCACCTGGGGTTCGCCCCCCAGACGACGAAGGATGCTGGATGATGTCTGCCAGCCGCACAAGGCAAGCAGTATCAGCAAGCCGGCAGACACGCCACCCAGCAGCAGTGCATTTTTTCGATACTCGCTATCGATGTCGTCGATGTAGATACCCGTCCCTATGACCCAGTTCCAGGGGGCAAACTGGGCAGCATAGGATAGTTTGGGTTCGGCTTGCTGCTGCCCGGGGCGGGGATACCAATATTCGACATACCCACCTCCTTCACGCGCTGCCTTGGTCAGGTCGCGAATGATGTATTTGCCGTTGACATCCTTCAACCCAGAAGAATCACTCCCTTCCAATTCCGGTTTGGGCGGAAGAAGGAGGTAGGTCATCTGCGGATGAAAAGAGTGAATGAAAATGTACTCCTTCCCTTCGTAGCGGATGTTGCGTAGCGCCTCCCGGGCTGCCAAGCGCGCTTCGCCATCCGGCATTTTCCCTTCCAAGGCCAGCTTGTGATGGTAACTGACGATGCCAACCGCCACCTCCACCAGATTGCGAAGTTTGGCCTTCCGATCCGCAAGCATGCCTTCCCTCAATTGGTAGAGCGCGGTCAAACAGAGGACCATGAGGCCGAGTAGCGCCAGCCCGATCAAAATGTAAATGCGCGTGGAAACGCGATAGCTTGGCAGCACCACGTCATGACTCCTTAAATAAACGATAGATGGACAGGCCGGATCAGCAGCGTCCGCTGGCGATTCCCTTGCGTACGCCACGGATCATCAGGAAGGCCATCACCAGAACGGCCGGCACCAGCGTCACCTCCAGCAGAGGCGTGTTGACGTGCAGCCCAAGGTCTTCCGCGCCGCGCAGAAGGTGCGACAGCAGGGAGATCGCGTAGTACGAAATGGCGACGACGGAGAGCCCCTCGACGGCGTGTTGCAGCTTGAGCTGCGTGGAAGCAGTGCTGTGCATGCCGCTGAGCAGTTCGGTGATCTGGCGTTCCTGGACCATATCGACCCGCGTCCGCAGCAGGTCGATGGCCCGCGACAGGCGTTCGGCCAAGGCAGCCTGGCGGGCCTGGACGGAACGACAGGTATCCATGGCCGGCGACAGCCGACGCTCCATGAACTCGCCGATGGTGGGCACGCCTTCGATGCGTTCCTCGCGCAGTTCCTGGATACGGGAAAGGACTAGCTGGTCGTAGGCCTGCGAGGCGCTGAACCGGCTGACCCCGGCACTCAGGGCTTCAACCTGGCCGGCCAGTTCGGTGAGCGCCAGCAGTCGGTCGGCATCGCCGCCACTGCCGTGATCCGCCGCCATGCCGCGTATCACCTCGCCCAGCCTTGCCTCCAGATTCTCCAACTGGCCGAGCATTTCACGGGCTACGGGCAGGGAGAGCAAGGCCATCAGCCGATAGGTCTCGATTTCCGCCAGCCGTTGCACCAGCCGGCCCACCTGGTTCTCGCGAAAATCGAGGTCGAGGACCAGAAAGCGTGAAAAACCGTCGTCGCCGATCTGCCAGTTGCACCAGACTTCGCCGCCCCCGAGAACGCGGCTGCCGACCTGGCCGCTGTCGCCAAACCAGCGGCTGCGCTCGCGCCGGGCATTCCGGGCCGGCTCGCCCTTCAATACTTCGATCTGCAGGGCGACCAGGCGTTTCCTGTCGACCAGCGTTCGCCATCCGGCGGGCAGGCGGTGGCCCTCGTCTATCCAGTCGGCAAAGGGTTCGTCTGCCTGACCGGAGCCGACCACGGTAAACGTCGAAAACTCCGTATGGCGTTCCCATTTGAGCGTAAAACCATCGCCGTTGTACGCCAGGTGACGGGCAGCCGGGGCCGGTGGCGCGATACCGAGCGCTTCGCAAAACTCGGTCGCCAGTTGAAGGTGCTGCGCCGGGGGGGCAGCCGGGTCCCCCAACACCGCCAGGTGGGTCACCCGTGCCGGCGCGGCGATACGCAGAAAAGGCCGGGCATGAACCTCGTTGGCCAGATCGTGGCGCGCCGGATGATCGCTGGCCTCCGCCAGGCAGGCGACCGCCAGCGCGTGCTGGCGCTCTCCTTCGGCAGCTTGCGCCATCAGTTATTGCTCATCACGGCGACGCTGTCCAGGTCGTTGTCGCCCGGCGCGGCTGTCGAAGGAGCCTTCGCAGCCGCGCCGGCCAGTAATGCTGCCTCGGCGCCGGTGTCGGCGTCTACCGCTGCCGGGAATAGTTCAGTGCTTACCATTACGCCCCGCCCTCAGTCACACAGCTCGGGCAAGGCAACCAGCCTGCAGCCCTCGGCCGCCAGGCGTTCGCGCAGATAGCGCGCGGTGGCCACGGCCTCCGCCCCATCGCCATGGACGCAGATGCTGCCGATCCGGCAAGGCAGGCGCTTGCCGTTCACGCTGACGATGGCACCCTCATCGAGCATGCGCCGGACGTGGGCATAGCTGGCTTCTGCACCATGAACCATGGCATCCAGGCGACTGCGAGGAACCAGCTGCCCGTCATCCATGTAGGCCCGGTCAGCGAAAATCTCCTCGACGACGGGCTGCCCGGCGGCATGGCCTGCCGCACACAGTTCCGATAGTGCCGGAGCGAGGAGGATCATCGCCGGATCGTATGCGCGGATGGCCCGAACCACCGAGTCAGCCAGCGCCCGGTCCGCGCAGGCCGCGTTGTTCAGGGCACCATGCGGCTTGACATGGCTCACCCGCATGCCTTCGGCCCGCGCCATGCCGTCCAGCGCGGCGATCTGGTACAGGATGGCCGCCTCCAGTTCATCCAGCGCCATGACCATGCGGCGCCTGCCGAAGCCCTGCAGGTCGGGGTAGGACGGATGGGCGCCAACACTGACGCCGTTGCGCCTGGCCAGTTGCAGGGTCTGGCGCATGACCAGCGGGTCGCCGCCATGGAAGCCGCAAGCCAGATTGGCCGAGCCGACCAGCGGCAGCATGTCGGCATCGTTGCCCATGACCCAGGCACCGTAGCTTTCGCCGAGATCGGCGTTGAGGTTGATCTTCATATACATTCTCTTCTCGGAAAATTCTTTGTTGATATCGTTTGACATAAACGGGCGCAATGAAAATCGCATGCCTCGCCACGGTGCTCATAGCCCCGGCATTGGAACGAAATTGGGGATTGACTTGACCGAATACAGCCATGCACTTATCCCGGGATAGGGTGAAACGTCGACTCGCCCCTCATTAGCAAGGGCGACGTACGGGAAACAAGCAATGTCGGCAATGGTCGGAGTGGATCCGACGAGCCATGAGTTCTTGGCAAGCCGCCACTCCAGTGTTTGAAGTGCCGTAGTCGCTTTTGCTTTGGCCTCGTCGAGATTGCCTGGATAGCCAAAGCTAGTGATTGCGCGAGCCATGAAGAGGCCAGACTGAATTTCGTTCTGTGCCAATTCAAGCCATTGCATTACCTCAGCGAACTGAAGAGGCTCTCGCGGCAACCAAGTTCGTGACGCATCGTATTTAGACGCGACATAGCAAAGAGCGGCTGTCGACCCCCAGAGCGTCGAGGCTCCATCCATCAGCGTAGGTATTTGTCCACGAGGATTTAGCTCGAAATAGCTGAGATCAACTTGATTCTTTCCATTTTGCAAGGGAACGAAAGTTCTGTCGTACGGAATTCTCAAGAAGGCCAGCAGAAGCCGAACTTTGTAGGAGTTGCCAGAGGTTTCACGGTCGTAAAGGTGAAGCATAGTATCTAACGTCTCGCTTATACCGAATACCAGGCCAGTTCGTCGCCGCGAATGGCACCGCTGATCAGGTTGCCTTCGTAAAGTGCCGCCTCGTCGATCACGCCGGGCGGACGGAAAGTTCCGAGACTCTCGCACCAGCGGCCGACCAGCTGGGCCTGCTCGCGCAATGCAGCCGCTGCCTGGGCATGATCAACGGCGACGAACTGCACCTCGTCTCCCGGCCGGACATGTGCCAGTCGCGCCAGATCGGCGCGGATGACCGTTGCGATCTTGGGATAGCCGCCAGAGGTCTGGCAATCGGCCATCAACACGATGGGCTGGCCGTTGGCCGGAACCTGGATCGAGCCCGGCGCGACGCCATCCGAGACGATTTCCGCACCGAGGTCGTTGTGGGTCAGTTTCACCCCGTCGAGGCGTATGCCCATGCGGTCCATGTTGCGGGTAATGCGGTAGGGCGTGCCGAGAAAGGCAGCCAGTGCTTCCGGCGTGAAGTAATCGTCTTGCGGCCCGAGCAACACCCGGATGGGCCCCGTCTCAACCGTCCAGTGCAGCGTTCCGCAGGCTTCCACCCAGGGGTTGCCGGTCAGCGGATCGCATTGCAGGCGGTCGCCAGTAGCCAGCGCCCGCCCGTCAACGCCGCCGAGCCGCGCCCGCAGGTAGGTCGAACGACTGCTCAGTTGCTGCGGCACCTGGAAGCCGCCGGATATGCCGACATAGCCGACGCCACGCGCGATGCTGCCGATGCGGACGATATCACCGGGGAACAGCGTTGCCGTCTGCCAGGGTTCTACCTTGAGTACTCGGCCGCAGGTATTGACCACCTGAGCCGTGATCTCTCCAGCCAGCGAGATGCGTACCGTACCGGACAGAGCCTTGAGCGAGGGACCGCCCAGGCAGACTTCAAGGACTGCGGCATCCGGATCGTTGCCGAGCAAGGCGTTGGCCGCCGTCATCAGGCAGGGATCGAGCGCCCCGGAAACCGGCACGCCGATATTGCGATAGCCGTAGCGGCCACGATCCTGGATGGTAACGGCGAGGCCGGCTTCGGTGACTTCGACGATAGCAGCCATCACGCCCCTCCTTCGCGCATCAGGCTGCTCAGATCGAAATCTCCAGCAGCGCAGGCGTGCTCCAGTTCGGCATAGGAGGCCGAATCGATGGCTTCCCAGACCACCTGATCGCCCGGTGCAAGCAAGGCCGGACGGCGCGCATTGGCCGCATCGAACAGGCGAATCGGCGTACGCCCCAACAGGCGCCAGCCGCCCGGGCTTTCCCACGGGTAAGCGGCGCACATCCTCCCGGCGATGGCGATCGAACGGGACGGTACCACCTTGCGCGGACTGGCCAGGCGGGGCATATCGAGAACTTCGGGAACGCCGCCCAGGTACGGAAAACCGGGCAGGAAGCCGAGCATGTAGACCGAAAACACGCTGTCGGTCAGCAACTGGACGACCGCCTCCGGCGTCATGCCCTTGGCCTGTGCGACGTCGGCCAGATCCGGTGCGCACTCGGCATCGAAGCAAACCGGGATGTGCCAGCGGCAGCCGGCGGCCGACAGGATGCCGCTCTTGGTGGCCAGTTCGCCCAGCCGATCATGCAAGGCCATGGCATCGGCCTGCTCCGGGTTGAAATGGACCGTCACCGAGCGGAAGGTCGGCACCCATTCGACGACACCGTCCAGGCGCCCGTCGCCGGACAAGGTATCGAGCAGGCTGCAGAAGCCGAGCACCCGGCCGTGGATGGCCGGATCGATGATCGATCCGAACTCGACGGTCCAGGCGGTATCGCCAACGCTGAGCAGGCGAACGGGCAAAACGGAGGAATCTGCGGTCATGGCCGTAAGGTTCGCTCAGGGATAGAGGCCGCGCAGCTTGCGGGCCTGGAGAACCCGCTCGCAACCCAGCACAAAGGCGGCAGTCCGCAACAGGATACCCTTGCTTTGCGCGGCATCCCAGACTGCGGCGAAGGCATCGCGCATGATCTTGTCGAGACGGGCATTGATCTCGTCTTCGGACCAGAAGAAGGCGCTGATGTCCTGCACCCATTCGAAATAGCTGACGGTCACGCCACCAGCGTTGGCCAGCACGTCGGGAATGACCAGCACATCGCGTTCCTTCAGGATCAGGTCGGCAGCTGGAGTTGTCGGTCCGTTGGCGCCTTCTGCGACGATCCGGGCGCGAATGGACGGCGCATTTTTCTCGGTGATCTGGTTTTCCAGGGCGGCGGCGACCAGGATGTCCACCTCGCAGGACCAGAACTGGTCGCTGCCTATCGTTTCGGAATCCGGCGCGCCGGCCAGGCTGCCCGTCGCCAGGCGATGCTGGCGGACCTTGCGCACATCGAGGCCATGCCGGTTATGGATGGAGCCGGTTTCGTCCTGAATGGCCACCACCTTGGCCCCGGCATCGGCGAACAGTCGTGCGGCAGCTTCGCCGACGTTGCCGAAACCTTGTACCGATACACGGGCACCGGCAATGGATATGCCCAGGTGCCTGGTTGCCTCGACGGTGCAGATGAACACGCCGCGCCCCGTCGCATCGTGACGCCCGAGGCTGCCGCCGAGCGAAACCGGCTTGCCGGTCACCACACCGGTCGTCGTCTTGCCCTGGTTGACCGAGTAGGTATCCATGAACCAGGCCATGACCTGTTCGTTGGTGTTGATGTCCGGTGCCGGGATGTCCTTGTCCGGCCCGATCAGGATGTTGATCTCGCTGGCGTAGCGCCGGGTCAGGCGTTCCAGCTCCTCGACCGACAGCTTTTTCGGATCGACCCGGATGCCGCCCTTGGCCCCGCCGTAAGGCACATTGACCACGGCGTTCTTGATCGTCATCCAGGCCGACAGCGCCATGACTTCGGTGAGCGTGACCTCCGGGTGAAAGCGGATGCCGCCCTTGCCCGGACCGCGCGACAGGCTGTGCTGGACGCGATAGCCCTCGTAGTGGGCGATGACGCCGTTGTCGAGACGGATCGGGACATCGACGATCAACGAGCGCTTCGGCCGGGTCAGGGTTTCGACCCAGGGCAGCAGGGCCTTGTCGAGGTAGGGTTCGACGCGGTCGATCTGGACCAGGTAGGTTTCCCACGGCCCGAGCGATTCCCGGGACAGGTAGGACGGAATCTTGGTGGTGTTTTCCATGAATTTCTTTCGCGCAGGGCCCCGCCGGCCGCACCGAGAGGTGCGCCGGGGAGACTGCATTGACTTGTGATGAGGAGGAGGCTTTAGGCCGGCTGCGCGGCGAGATCGCGGCCCTGTGTTTCAGGCAGCGGCAGGCAGGCCAGGATGACCAGCAGATAGCCGCCAGCAGCGAGAACGCCGATCACTTCGCCAAGCGGCATGGAGGTACTGAGGTAGCCGACCAGGGCGGGCGACATGGCACCGGCGGCACGCCCGAAGTTGTAGCAGAAGCCCTGCCCCGAGCCGCGCAGCTCGTTGGGGAAGAGTTCGGCCAGATAGGCGCCCATGCCGGAGAAGATGCCGGAGAGGAAGAAGCCGAGCGGGAAACCGAGGAAGAGCATCAGCCCGTCGGTGATCGGGATATGGGTATAGATGTAGACCAAGGTGCCGGCACAGGCGGCGAACAGCATGAAGCAATAGCGGCGGCCGAGCTTGTCCGAGAGGTAGGCGCTGGTCAGGTAGCCGATGAAGGAGCCGAGGATGAGCACCAGCAGGTAGCCGCTGGTACCGAGTACAGACAGCTTGCGCTCGACCTTGAGGAAGGTCGGCAGCCAGGTGGTCACCGCGTAGTAGGCCCCCATCATGCCTGTGGACAACAGGCTGGCTAGGATGGTGGTCTTCAGCATGCGCGGCGAAAAAATTTCCCAGAAGTTGCCGCCGCCGTCGACCTTCTTCTTGGCCTGGGTAGCGCGGAAAACTTCAGGGTCCTTGATATTGCGACGGATGTAGAAGATCAGGAAAGCCGGCAGGATACCCATCCAGAACAGCACGCGCCAGGCCTGCTCGGGCGGCAGCACGGCATAGACCGCCCAGAAGGCGATGGCGGCAGCGCCCCAGCCGACGGCCCAACTGCTCTGGACCAGTCCGACCGCCTTGCCGCGATGCTTGGCCTGGATCATTTCGGCAATCAGCACGGCACCGACCGACCATTCCCCACCGAAGCCGAAACCCTGCATGGCACGGGTGAAGAACAGCTGCTCGAAGGAGTTGGTGAAGCCGGAGAGGAAGGTGAACAGCGTGAACCACATCACCGTCCATTGCAGCACGCGGACCCGGCCGTACTTGTCGGCCAGGATGCCCGCCGCCCAGCCGCCGATGGCCGAGGTAACGAGCGCCCCGGTGGCGATGTAGCCGGCTTCGACCTTGCTCATCATCCAGGCCGCCATCAGCGTCGGGATGAGGAAGGTGTAGATCATGTAATCGAAAGCATCGACCCCGTAGCCGGCAAAAGCGGCGACCAGCGTCTTCCTTTCATTGCTGTTTGTTTCGGATATCCACACGGTTGTCTCCTTGATGGGTGGATTAAAAAACGCCGCCTTCGCTCTTTGGCAAAATCCGGCGAGGAAAAGCTCTCTCTTAAAAAGCCAGTTCGCTGTCCAACAGGTCGGTCACCAGCATCGCGCCGGGCGCATGGGTAATGCAGAAATCGGGTTTGGCCTCCATGACCACCGCCTGCGGCGTCACGCCACAAGCCCAATAGACGGGCATCTCGCCGGGCAGGATGTCGACCGCGTCGCCGAAATCCGGCTTGGCCAGGTCGGCGATGCCGATCAATGCCGGATCGCCGAGGTGCACCGGCGCACCATGCACGGCCGGCACGCGGGCCGTGACCTGGACGGCGCGGATGGCGTTGGCCGGCGTCATCGGCCGCATCGAGACCACCATCGGGCCGCGGAAGGGACCGGCCGGTACCGTCTGGATATTGGTCCGGTACATCGCCACATTCCGACCCTGTTCGATGTGACGCAAGGGGATGCCGGCATCGATCAGCGGCTGCTCGAAGGAGAAGGAGCAGCCGATGACGAAGGTCACCAGATCGTCACGCCAAAGGGCGCCGATGTCGGTCACTTCGTCGACCAGTTCGCCCTGGCGCCAGACGCGGTAGCGCGGCACATCGGTGCGGATGTCGAGATCTGCGCCCAGGCGCGGCAGGCCCGGGGCGCCCGGCTCGGAAACGGCGAGCAGCGGGCACGGCTTGGGATTGCGCTGGCAGAAGCGGAGGAAGTCGTTGGCCAGGGCGGCGGGCAGGATGACCACGTTGCCCTGGACGAAATGCGGTGCGGCACCGCTGGTATGTCCCGACCAGCGGCCGGAACGAATGGCCAGACGGGCCTCAAGGCCGGTCTTGGCGATCAGCTGCGTCGGCGCAGCAGAAGTCTCTGTCGTCATGGTTGTCTCCGGTTGTTTTTTGATTTGTGCCGAGTATGCGCTGACGTTTTAGCCACTCACAAACGAAAAATTTCTTTGTGAGTACATCGATTTTTTTGGAGTCACATTTCTGCTCAAAGGCGTTTTCGGCGCTAAGCTGTACTGTAGGGCAACCACCCGTTGCCATCGCCCAATCACGAGGAGAGTCCGTGAATCTGCGTTTCGTCGAAGCCTTTGTCTGGGTCGCCCGTCTGCAGAGCATTTCGCGCACGGCGGAAAAGCTGTTCCTGACGCAATCCGCCGTTTCCAGCCGGATCAGCGCCCTGGAAGAAGAGCTGGGCGCACCGCTGATTGACCGCCGCGACCGGGTATTCCGCCTGACCAACGCCGGCAACCGTTTTCTCAACTATGCTGAACGCTTCCTAGCGCTACAGCTCGACCTCAAGCGCGAGCTCGGCACACCTGAGCAGATGCCGCTGTCGCTGCGCGTCGGCGGCATCGAGACGGTATTGCACACCTGGCTCATTCCGCTCATGGAATCGCTGAAGGGCGAGTACCCGAAAATCGAATTCGAACTCAATGTCGAAATGACTCATGTGCTGAACGAACAGGTCCGTCGCGGCAGCCTCGACCTGGTTTTCTCGGCCTCGCCAGCCATTGGCCAGGGAATCGCCAACGAGGCCCTAGCACCCATGGAAATGACTCTAGTCGGGCCTGCCAGCCTGGATGAAACGCATCCCCTGAGCATCTCGGCCTTGCTCAATACCGAACTGCTAACCTTCCAGCGCGGTTCGCAACCTCATGTCGCCTTACTCGAATCGCTAGGCAATGCCGGGATCAGCGAAAAGCGCGTGCATACCATTTCGTCCATCTCGGCGCTGGTCAAGCTAGTGGAAAGCGGCTTCGGCCTGGCCACCCTGCCCCGCGCAGCAGCACTGGAACTTTGCAAGCGCCACAACATCACACTGCTTGCCAGCGAACTCCAGTTTCAGCCCTTGCCGCTCTACGCCAACTACTGGAGCAACCCCGGCTCGCCCGAACTGGACGAAGCCATCGCCCGTGCATTGGTCTTCGCGAAAGCGAGGGCATAGGCCGCTGACCAGCAGACTTTAACCAGAGGATCTCGCTGTCGAACAAGGCGTACGTATTCTGAAATTCAATCACAACACTTGCATGCGTGAATTTCAGGAGGAAAGAATTAAGGATCCGGTGCAGGGCGTGTCTGGAATTTTGTGTAAACGGGGTTTGAGTTACAGGTTGTTCATCCGGTCTTCGAACTGGATAGTAAATCGGGTCAATGCTGCCTTCCAATCCCGAATAGGCAGTGTCCATTTCTGGCTGATGTTGCGCAGTGCCAGGTAGAACAATTTCATCAGTGCCTCATCGCTAGGAAACGAGCCTCGGTTCTTGGTGATTTTGCGCAGGCTCATGTTCACCGACTCAATCGCATTGGTCGTGTAGATGACTTTACGTATTTCCGGCGGGTAGTCGAAGAACGGGATGATTCGCGGCCAATTGCGGCGCCAGGACTGGCTAATGGGCAGGTAGGCATCGTCCCATTTGTCTTCGAATTCGCCGAGCATTTGCTCCGCTTCGTCAGCAGTAGCGCTGGTGTAAATCCGCCGGAGGTCAGCGGCCACAGCCTTGCGCATTTTCCATGAGACGTAGTTCAGGCTATGCCGAACCATATGGACGACGCACAGTTGAACGGCGGCGTGGGGATAAACGGCTTCAATGGCCTCTGGAAAGCCCTTCAGGCCATCGACGCAGGCAATGAAGATATCCTGCACCCCCCGGTTTTTGAGTTCTGTGACGACTTGCAACCAGAACTTGGCGCCTTCCGTCTGGGCAATCCACAGCCCCAGCACTTCCTTCTCACCGGCCAAGTTGAGTCCAATCGCCAGATAGACGGCTTTGACCCGTACGCTGCCATCCCTGACTTTGACGTGGATGCAGTCCAGATAAACGATGGGGTAGATGCTGTCCAGCGGCCGTGACTGCCAGGCTTTGGCCTCATCAACCACGGCATCGGTGATTGATGAAATCAGTGTTGGCGAGACCTCGGCGCCATACATCTCTTCCAGGTGCGACTGGATTTCGCGGACCGTCATGCCCCGAGCGTACAGTGACAGAATCTTGTCGTCGAAGCCCGTCCAGCGGGTCTGGTGCTTGGGAATCAACTGCGGCTCGAAGGTGCCGTGGCGGTCGCGGGGAATTTCTATCGGTAGTTCGCCGAATTCCCCTTTGAGCGTCTTACGGCTCTTTCCGTTACGCGTATTGCCCGCCGGATTCCCCACCGGCTCATTCTTGCCGCGGCCGAGATGGTCGGCCATCTCCGCTTCCAACGCTTTCTCGACCAGCAACTTGGTGAGCTGCTTGAGCAAGCCGTTCTCGCCAATCAGGTCTTCAGGCTTCCGATAGTCAGCCAACAGGCTGTCCAGCAACTCCTTGGGTACTGCTTTCCTTGCTACGGCCATCATCGCTCCTTGGGGCGTGGCAGTTTCCTGCCAAATGACCGTTTACACAAAAATTCTTACACGCCCGCGATAAAGAGATCATCAGTTGCTTCAAAAGACTCTCAACTTGAGTGATCAATCGTCCAGAAACTCCCATTTTCAGTGAACAACTAGGCACGGCGGGTACAAATTGAGAGTGTCAAAACCCCCATGGTTGCGTGCTAGTGGCTCTCAAAGTCAGTGTACAACGACACCACTAGCCTCCGGTTGTCGACAAACTCGCGCCCCACCCTTTTGCCAGCCGCAGGGGCCAAGCGGCAGCTTCGGAAAAAAGCTAATATCTGCGCGTCGACCGTGAACCAGCTTCTGCCAGCACCATGCCTGCCCGCTCCATGATGATCGAAACCAAAGCCGCCCGCATCCTGGTCGTTGACGACGAGCCGGCCAATCTCAAGCTGCTCAACAAGATGCTGCAAACCGACGGCTACGAGAATCTCGAACTGATCGACGACCCGCGCAATGTGTTGCCGCTGTATCGCAAGGCACGCACCGACCTGATCCTGCTCGACATCAACATGCCCTATCTCGACGGATTTCAGGTGATGGAGCAACTGGCCGCGCTCAACGACCCGCTGCTACCACCGATCATCATCCTGACCGCCCAGGCACGCAGCGAGATCATGCTGCGTGCTTTCGCCGCCGGCGCCCGCGATTTCCTTGGCAAACCCTTTGACCGTTACGAATTGCTGGCCCGCGTCCGCAACATGCTGCACGCCCACATGGCCCACCGTTTCGTCCATGAGCAAAACAGCGTACTCGAAGACATGGTGCGGGCCCGCACCCGCGCCTTGCAGGAATCGCAGCTGGAAATCGTCCGCCGCCTCGGTCGCGCCTCGGAATATCGCGACAACGAAACCGGCGCCCACATCATGCGCATGAGCCACATTGCCGAACTGCTGGCCAAGGCCTGCGGCATGGCACGCGACGAATGCGAACTGGTACTCAACGCCAGCCCGATGCACGATGTCGGGAAAATCGGGATTTCCGACCTGATCCTGCTCAAACCAGGCCGCCTGAGTCCGGAAGAACGGACCGTCATGGAAACCCATGCAAGTATCGGCGCCGACATTCTGGCAAGTGCCAGCGGCAACAAACTGCTGGAGATGGCGCACACCATTGCCCTCTCCCATCATGAAAAATGGGACGGCAGCGGTTATCCCAACGGTCTGTCCGGGGAAGCAATCCCACTGGTTGGCCGCATTACCGCCATTGCCGATGTATTTGACGCGCTGACCTCCGAGCGGCCGTACAAAAAAGCCTGGCCGGAAGCCGAAGCGGTGGCCTTCATGCGCGAGCAGGCTGGGCGGCATTTCGACCCGACGTTGATTGAGCTGTTTCTTGGGCTGCTACCGGAAATTGCCGAAATCCGGCAACGCTTCCGCGAAGAGCGCCACTGAGCCAATACAAAAACATTAAGAACAGCATGGATTTTACAAAAACAACAAAAATCACAAGTAATTCAAGAGCTTTCAGCCGCCACAAAAGACATAGTTCCGGCTAGAATCGCTGGGATTATTACAATTTACTGACGCTTGTGTGGCGACCGCCACCAAGGTCTGCGCGGAGCGATGCCTTGAAGAACAATCAGCCGGTCACCCAACGCGAAGTTCCCTTTCCTCCGAACACCTACCTGGTTTCCCGTACCGATCTCAAAGGCAGCATCACTTACTGCAACGATGCCTTTGTCGAGATTTCCGGCTTCACCCGTGACGAACTGATCGGTCAAAGCCACAACATCGTCCGCCACCCGGACATGCCCAAGGCCGCGTTTGCCGACCTCTGGCAAACCGTCAAATCCGGCACCCCCTGGCGCGGTCTGGTCAAGAACCGTTGCAAGAATGGCGACCACTACTGGGTCGAGGCATTTGTCGTGCCGATCAAGAAGAATGGCCAGACCACCGGTTACATGTCGGTACGCACGCCCCCCAGCGCAGACCGCAAGGCGGCCGCCGAAGCCCTCTACAAGGCAAGCGGACTGGACGGCAAGCTGCCGACCACCGGCCGCCGCATCCTGTCGCTGGGCGCCCGTCTGTGGGCCGCGATGGCGGCGCTGGTGCTGATGCTGATCCTGGTCGGAGGGCTTGGCCTCAGCGAGATGAGCAGCACCGACGACAAGCTGCGCTTGATGTATCAGCAGCAACTGCAGCCGTCGAACCTGGTCAACCGGATGATGTTCCTGCTTTCGGACAACCGCTCGCAGATCATGCTCGCGTTGCAGCACGACCCGGGCAGCCCGTTTGTCAGCATGCATGATCATCCGCTCGACATGCACATCCAGAACACGCTGAACAACCGCCAGGAAATCAACACCCTGCTCGAAGAGCTGAAAAAAATACCGCTGAGCGCCAGCCAACAGGCATTGCTCGCGAAGTTCAGCGAAACCCGCGAACGTTTTTCCCGCGAGGGGGTTAACGCTGCACGCGAACAGCTCAAGGCAGGGCAATTCGGCGCCGCCAACCTGACCCTGCTGCAGAAGATCAACCCGCTTTACGGTGAAATGCGCAAGGATGGCGAGGCCTTGATCACTGCATTGGCGAAGGACGCTGAACAGGCCTATGTCGCCGCCGAAGCATCCTACCAGCAAGCCCGCAATATCGATCTCGGCCTGCTCCTCGCGGCCTTGGCGATTGCCGGCATTGCCGGCACCCTGGTCAGCCGCAGCGTCGTCGGCTCGGTCCGTACCGCGATCGGCCATTTCGAGCGGATCAGCGAGGGCGACCTGACCGAAAACATCGACATCTCCGGACGCGACGAAACCGGCCTGCTGCTCTGCAACCTGGCCACCATGCAGGCGACACTGAAAGCCATGCTCGACGAGATCAGCACCGCCTCGCGCAGCATCGACCAGCGTTGCGACCAGCTGGAACACCAGATGCAGCAGGTTTCGGCGCAAAGCTTTGAACAGCAGGCGAGCGTCGAAAGCGTCGCCGCCGCCACTGAAGAGTTCAGCCAGTCGGTACAGGAAGTGGCGCTCAATGCGCAGGAGACGGCTGGCGCCGCCCGGGCCTCGCAAGAGCAGGTCGACCGCAGCAATCAGAACATCAACCAGAGCATGGCGGCGACCTCGCGCGTCGTCGATGCCGTGCATTCGTCGAATGCAACCATCGAAAAACTCAACCAGTCGATTGCCAAGATCGGCGACATGACCCAGGTGATTGCCGACATTGCCAGCCAGACCAACCTGCTCGCGCTCAATGCCGCAATCGAGGCCGCCCGGGCCGGCGAACAGGGGCGCGGCTTCGCGGTGGTGGCCGACGAGGTGCGCAAGCTGGCCGAACGCACCACCACCTCGACCGGCGACATCAACAGCACGGTTGCCGAAATCCAGTCGGTCACCGCGCAGGCGGTGCACAGCATGGACCTCGCCGCCCGCGAGGTCGAAACCGGGATCGACAAGCTGCGCGCCAGCGTCGAAGGGCTGACCGACATCACCGCATCGTCGCGCCAGGTTTCCGACATGGCGGTGCATATTTCCGATGCAGCAACCCAACAAGGCACGGCCAGCGCCGAAGTTGCCAACAGCATGCAGCGGGTCAGCGACCTGATCAACCGCAACGCCAATTCGGCGCAGCAAGCCAAACAGGCGGCCGACGAACTGCTGCAGACGGCGGCCCAGCTCGATCGCCTGATCGCAACCTTCCGCCTCTACCGCTGAACGGCACCACTCCGTAGAATGGGGAGCTTTCGAGCTCCCCATTTTCATTTGCGATGACAGCCTCCCCTCCGTTGCAACTGCTGACGCCGGTCCGGCTCGGCGCCCTCGAACTGGCCAACCGCATCGTCATGGCCCCGCTCACCCGCTGCCGCTGCGACAACCCCGGCTACGTCCCGACGCCGATGATGGCCGAGTACTACGCGCAACGCGCTGGCGCCGGCCTGATCATTTCCGAAGGCACCATCGTTTCGCCGCGCGGCCGTGGTTACCCTTACACCCCGGGCATCTGGTCGGCCGAGCAGATTGCCGGCTGGCGTCTGATTACCGACGCGGTGCACCAGCGCGGCGGGCGCATTGTCTGCCAGCTGTGGCACTGCGGCCGCCTGTCGCTGCCTGAATTCCACGACGGCCTGCCGCCGGTCGCTCCTTCAGCGATCAACCCGCTGTGGCAGATGTTCTCGCCGAGCGGCCAGCCGGATACCGTAACTCCGCAGGCGCTGAGCAAGGCAGAGATTCGCGGCATCGTCGCTGACTTTGCGCAGGCCGCGCGCAATGCGCTGGCCGCCGGTTTCGACGGCGTCGAAATCCACTCCTCGAACGGCTACCTCTTCCACCAGTTCTTCTCGGCCCAGTCCAACCAGCGCGACGACGAATACGGCGGCAGCCACGCCAACCGTGCCCGCTTCTTCCGCGAAACCCTGGATGCGATCTGTAGCGCGATCCCGGCCGACCGCGTCGGTTTCCGCCTCAATCCGATGCTCAACCGTTTCCACGGCCTGCACGTCGACGCCGACACGGTGCCGATGTGGGAACAGGTGGTGCGCGACGCCAATGCCTACGGCCTTGCCTATCTGCACCTGACCGAACCGCTGCATCCCAAGCAGATCGCCGATACCGAGGGCGCGCTGGCCGATGTCGGCGCCCACTTCCGCCCGCTCGCCAGCATGCCGCTGATCACCAACGGCAGCATGACCCGCGACAAGGGCGAAGCCCGGCTGCAGGCCGGCTTGTGCGATGCCGTGGCCTACGGTACGGCCTGGATCGCCAACCCCGATCTGGTCGAGCGTTTCCGGCAAAATGCCGCGCTCAACCCGGTCGACCGTGACACCTTCTACCAGGGCGGCGAACACGGCTATCTCGACTACCCGACCTTGGCGCAAAGCCCGGCATGAAGCGCTTCAGCTTGAAAACGGCGGCGCTGCTGCTGGCCTTGTTCGCCAGCGGTGCCCGTGGCGAACTGCCGCCCCCGGTACAGCAAGCGTTGCAGGCAGCGCAAATACCGGCCAGCCACGTCGCCGTCGTCGTCCAGCCGGTCGATGGCCGCGCGCCGCTGCTCAGTCACAATGCCCGCGCCGCGATGAATCCGGCCTCGGTGATGAAGCTGCTCACCACCTATGCCGCGCTCGAACTGCTCGGCCCGGCACATACCTGGAAAACCGGCGCCTGGAGCGAGGCGTCCACGGTCGACGGCGTTTTGAACGGAAATCTGACCCTCAAGGGCGGTGGCGACCCGCGCTTTGCCATCGAGCATTTGTGGTCGCTGCTGCGCCAGCTGCGGGTTCGCGGCATCCGCCACATCGCCGGCGACATCGTGCTCGACCGCAGCGCCTTTGCCCTTCCCGAGACTGACCCCGGCGCGTTCGACGACAAGCCGATGCGCCCCTACAACGTCGGCCCCGACGCGCTGCTGCTCAACTTCCGCGCGCTGCGCTTCAGCTTTATCGCCGACGGCGGTCCGCAACCGCGCCTGCTGCAGGAAACCCCGAGCGAAGGCCTGCGCCTCGACAACCAGTTGCGCTACGGCGACGGCCCCTGTCCGCGCCAGTGGCCGGACCAGATTCTGACCAAGCTGCAGGCCGAGCCGGGCGGCAGCGGTTGGCGGTTGGTGTTCACCGGCAGCTACAGCCGCCAGTGCGGCGAAAAGACGCTCAATCTGGCCCCACTCGCCGCCGACGCCCAGGCCGACGGCCTGCTCCGCGCACTGTGGAGCGAACTCGGCGGCAGCCTCGGCGGCCGTGTCCGCAGCGGCACGCTGGCGCCCGGCGCCCGCCTGCTCAGCGAACACGAATCGGCGCCGCTGGCCGATGCGGTGCGCGACATCAACAAGTTCTCGAACAACGTGATGGCCCGCCATCTCTACCTGGCGCTCGGCAACGGCAACGGCGAAGCGGCCACCACCGAGCGTGCGCGCCAGCGTCTCGACGACTGGTTGCGCCAGCAACGGCTCGACTTTCCCGAACTGGTAGTCGATAACGGCTCCGGCCTGTCGCGCCAGGAACGGATCAGCGCCGACAGCCTCAACCGGCTGCTGCTGGCGGCGTGGAGCAGCCCGACCATGCCCGAGTTCATCGCCAGCCTGCCGATTGTCGGCATCGACGGGACGATGAAACGGCGGCTCAAGGACAGCGCTGCGACTGGCCGCGCCCACATCAAGACCGGCACCCTCGACGGGGTCAAGACCGCCGCCGGCTACGCGCTCGACGCGCAAGGCCGGCGTTACAGCGTCAGCTTCCTGATCAATCACCCCAAGGCCCAGGCCGGCAGTACCGCGATCGACGCGCTGCTGCTGTGGCTGGCGCAACGGCGCGACAAAGCCGAGACGGGCCGGCGTGGCGACTGAAATAGCCGCCGCTGCCCATCCCCCGGAGCCCTTCCCTGCCGCCGGGCTGGCCGCCGCCGGGCTCAACCGGCACGCGATCTTCCGCCGCAGCGAACTGCCGGCCGCGCTACTGGCGCAATTGCCGGCCAGTGACTGGCAGGAACTGGTGCTGCTGGCGCATGCCGGACCTTTGCTCTGGCAACAGGTGAGCGCAGCACAGCAGGCCGGCACCGTCGGCGGCGACGATCCGATCGACGCTTACACGGTCGACTGCGTCAAGCGGCTATTTTCCGGCTGCCTGCGCCAGATTCTCTATCCCGGCGCGCAGGCTCCCGGCCTGCAGGCGCTCGGGCAACTGGCCGGCTGGCACCGGGCAGCACCGTTCATGGTCGGGATTGACGCCGAATACGGCACCTGGTTTGCCTACCGCGCGCTGCTGCTGACTGCCGGCGGCTTTTTGCCGACGCCGCCGGTTGACCGTGAACATCCCTGCGCCGCCTGCCGCGAGCGCCCCTGCCTGGATGCCTGCCCAGCCGGCGCGCTAACCAGCGGCGAACTGCAACTGGCGACCTGCCTCGATTACCGGCTGCAAGCGGACTCGCCCTGCGCCGTCACCTGCCACGCCCGCGAGGCTTGCCCGGTCGGGCGCCAGCATCGCTACCCGCAAGCCCAGATCGCCCACGCCTATGGTCATTCGCTGAATTTCCTGCGCGCCTGGCGCCGGAGTGCGACAACGGCTCAAGACGGCGTCGTCGGCAACCAGCGCAACAAGACCTGATAGAGCAGGTCGGGATCGACCGGCTTGCCGATATGGTCGTTCATCCCGGCCGCCAGGCACTCACGGCGGTTTTCCTCGAAAGCGTTGGCGGTCATCGCCAGGATCGGCAGCTCAGCCCGTCCGGGCAAGGCGCGAATCGCCCGCGTCGCCTCGACCCCGCTCATCACCGGCATCTGCATGTCCATCAGTACCAGCGCGAACGCCTCATCCCTCACCCGCGCCACGGCCTCGGCACCGTCACTGGCCAGCTCAACCCGCAAACCGGCCATTTCGAGCAATTCGCGGGCAACCTCCTGATTGATCGGCTCATCCTCGACCAGCAGCACCCGACAACCGCTTGCTTGCTGCAGCAGTTGTTCCAGTGGCGAACCGGCCGCTCCGGCATTGGCGCTGTCCTCGGGCATCGGTTCGCTGACCGCGAAAGCCGCTGTCAGCCAGAAACAACTCCCCTGACCGGGGTCGCTCTCGACTCCGACCTCGCCCCCCAGCAACTCGGCCAGCCGCTTGTTGATCGCCAACCCCAGACCGCTACCGCCATAACGCCGGGTGGTCGAATCGTCGGCTTGCGAGAAAGGCTGGAACAAGCGACCCAGCTTGTCAGGGGCAATACCCACCCCTTGGTCGCGCACGGCGAGGCGTAACAGCACCCGACCGGGGGCCAGTTCACGGTCGACCGTCAGCGACACCACAATTTCCCCCTGCTCGGAGAACTTGACCGCATTGCCGAGGTAATTGAGCAAGGCCTGCCCGAGGCGGAAAGAATCACCATACAGGCTTTGCGGCACCTGCCCGGAAACCTCGCCACGCAAGCGCAGTCCCTTGGCCTCGGCTTTTTCCTGCAACAGGCTCAAGGCCTGATCGAGCATTTCGCGCGGGCGGAAAACCTGCTCGCAGAGACTGAGGTGACCGGCCTCGATTTTCGAGAAATCGAGAATGTCGTTGATCACGTTCAGCAGATGCTGGGCCGAAAAGGCGATCTTGCCCAGGCGATCCTGTGCTGCCGCGTCCGGCACATCGCGCTGCAACAAATGGGTCAGGCCGATGATCGCGTTCATCGGTGTGCGAATCTCGTGGCTCATGTTGGCCAGGAAGGCGCTCTTGGCCCGGCTGGCCACCTCGGCGGCTTCCTTGGCCTGCAACAGTTCGGTGGTGCGCGACTCGACCAGCGCCTCCAGATGATGACGGTATTGCTCCAGCTCCGATTCAACCTGCTTGCGCGTCGTGATGTCGGTCGAAATCCCGCACAAAGCCTGAACCTGCCCGTGATCATCGCGCAAGGGAATCTTGATCGACAGATAGGCCGAAGTGATCTGCCCATCGGTGCTGGTATTCACCTCCTCCTCGACCACCCGCTCCCCGTTTTCCAGCACACGCCGGTCGTTGTGCCGCAGATTGGCCACCGTCGCCGCATCGAAGAAGCATTCGTCGGGCTGGCCGATGATTTCCTCCAGCTCGCAGCCAAACAGTTCGCGCACCCGGCGATTGGCGTACTGGTAGCAATAATCCGGACCCTTGATGTAGATGAAGGCATCGACCGTGTCGAGAATCGTCGCCATCTTGTACTCGCTGGCCCGCAGCGCAGCCTCGTCCTGCTTGCGCTGGGTGATGTCCTCCTTGATCGCGATGTACTGGCGAATCTGACCCTGGGCATCGACAATCGGCGAAATCGAGGCCCGCTCCCAGAACAAGCGGCCGTCCTTGGTCCGGTTGAGGAATTCGCCGTGCCAGGTTTCGCCCGCCACCAGTGCCTGCCACATCGCGCGGTAGCTCTCCGGGGCAAGGTTGCCGCCGCTGAGGAAGCGCGGATTGTGGCCAAGCACCTCGCTGCGCGGATAACCGGTCAGCGACTCGAACTTGGGATTGACATAGGTGATCCGCGCCTCGGTATCGGTCATCATGATCGAGGCCGGATTCTGTTCGATGGCCAGCGACAGGGTCTGCAACTGTTCAGCCTGCGCCAGCAACTGCTCGGCCTGTTGCTGGTTTTGCGCGTGATAGCGCCGGAACAACGCCTGCGACCAATAGGAAAACAGTGCCGAAGCCAGCAACCCCAGCGCCAGCGCCCCCAGCCCGACCCAAAACAGGCGCCACAGGCGGCCACCTCCGCCGGAGGCATAGGCTGCCACCTCGCGCTCGACGGTATTGCTGAACTCATCCTCGAAAACGGTCGCCACCAGCACCCAGTTCCACGGCTGAACCACGGTGATCAGCGCCTGCTTGATCTCTGGCAGTCCGGTTTTCGGATGCGGCCAGGGATAGCTGACATAACCGCCCCCGGCCTGGGCCTGCCGGTGGATCACTTCCAGCCCCGCCTTCTGCAGGTCGGCCATGCGGTTGAAATGCGTTCCTTCCAGCCCCTCGTCCGAAGGCGATAGCAGGCTGGTCCCGTCCATACCCAACACCCCGACGTAACCGCTTTCGCCAAAGCGCAACGAGCGCAGGCGCTCCAGGGTTTCGCGCTGCTGCAACTGCTCCCACTTGTAGAGATAGTCGCCGGTGCCGATCAGCCAGTCAAAAGGCGCGAAATAACGGACATAAGCCAGCTTGTCCGACATCTGTTTGGGATTGTCCGGCGAATACCAACGGTAGCGCGAAAAGCCCTCTCCCTGCGGCCGGCGGGCCGCCTCGATCAGGCCGCGCATGATGTAATGCCCGGTATCGTCGCGGTTATCGAGGATCACCTTGCCCTCGAACTGCGGTGCGGTCGGCAGCAGAATGAACTCGCCCTGCATGCTGTCGATGAAGTAATAGCCGCGCCCGTCGTAAAAACGGGCCTGGCGGAGCGCCTCGACAATTAACCGCTTGACCTCGGCCGGTGGCCGGCGCGACGACTCGCGCTGGTAAATCGCTTCAACAATCTGGAATGCGGTATCGACCTGCTCGACCAGGCTGCGCCGCAGCACGCTCTCGGTCCGCAAACGGTTGAATTCGACAAAGCTGACCGCATTCTCGGTTTCCGCCTTGAGCCGCGCCTGCACCTGCTCGCGCGCCGTCTTCTCGATCCGCGCCAGCGACGCCCGCTGCTCTTCCAGGCTTTGCCAGGAAAAGAAGGCCCCCAACCCGAGGGTCAGCAGCAGCACAATGACCAAGGTTCCGATCAGATGGATACGAGGAACCGTTTTTTCATCAGCAATCAGACGCACGCACCAGGCTCCGGCAATTCGGGCAGGATGCAATGGAAACCGTCCATCGCCCCCCATGATTCAGCATCATAGTACAAAAGTAATACTGCCGTAGAAAATGCTTTCCGCATGACCACTCGGCATACCTGCCGAAATACGGCTTTCTGATCGCGATGACCACGGTCCACTCCCCTCGCGGACCGAAATGGCCGACTGCGCCGACTGGCTCGCGGAGCCAATCCCAAAGAAAACGGCGGGGTCTTGGCCCCGCCGTCGTTTTGGCTCCTCCACCCCTTAGGGTTCGGGTTGCTGCGCTCCTTTATTGTCGCTTACATGCTGCGGCGATACTGGCCACCGACTTCGTACAGCGCCGAGCTGATCTGGCCGAGCGAGCAGTACTTCACCGCCTCGACCAGCACGGCGAAGACGTTGCCGTTGTCGATCACGGTCTGCTTCAGCTTGTCCAGCATGGCCGGTGCCTGGTCCGCATTGCGGGCCTGGAAGTCGCGCAGACGCTGGATTTGCGACTGCTTTTCTTCCTCGCTCGAACGGGCCAGTTCGATTTCCTGCTGCGCCATGCCCTTCGGGTTGAGGAAGGTATTGACGCCGATGATCGGGTAGGAGCCGTCGTGCTTCTTGTGCTCGTAGTACATCGACTCTTCCTGGATCTTGCCGCGCTGGTAGCCGGTTTCCATCGCGCCGAGCACGCCGCCGCGCGAGGCGATGGCTTCGAATTCCTTGAGCACGGCTTCTTCGACCAGATCGGTCAGCTCATCGATCACGAAAGCGCCCTGGTTCGGGTTTTCGTTCTTCGAGACACCCCATTCGCGGTTGATGATCAGTTGGATCGCCATCGCGCGGCGCACCGATTCCTCGGTCGGGGTGGTGATCGCTTCGTCGTAGGCGTTGGTGTGCAGCGAGTTGCAGTTGTCGTAGATCGCGATCAGCGCCTGCAGCGTGGTGCGGATGTCGTTGAAGTCCATTTCCTGCGCGTGCAGCGAACGGCCGGAGGTCTGGATGTGGTACTTCAGCTTCTGGCTGCGCTCGTTGGCGCCGTACTTGTTCTTCATCGCCACCGCCCAGATACGGCGGGCAACGCGGCCGATCACCGAATACTCCGGGTCCATGCCGTTGGAGAAGAAGAAGGACAGGTTGGGCGCGAAATCGTCAATATGCATGCCGCGCGCCAGATAGGACTCGACATAGGTGAAGCCGTTGGCCAGCGTGAAGGCGAGCTGGCTGATCGGGTTCGCACCGGCTTCGGCAATGTGATAGCCGGAGATCGACACCGAGTAGAAGTTCTGCACCTGGTTATGGACGAAGAATTCCTGAATGTCACCCATCATCTTGAGCGCGAACTCGGTCGAGAAGATGCAGGTGTTCTGGCCCTGATCTTCCTTGAGAATGTCGGCCTGGACGGTGCCGCGCACCGACTTGAGCACCCATTCGCGGATCTTTTCGGCTTCGTCCTCGGTCGGCTCGCGACCGTTGTCGGCCTTGAACTTGGCGATCTGCTGATCGATGGCGGTGTTGAAGAAGCAGGCCAGGATGATCGGCGCCGGGCCGTTGATGGTCATCGACACCGAGGTGGTCGGGCAAACCAGGTCGAAACCGTCGTAAAGCACCTTCATGTCGTCCAGCGTCGCAATCGAGACGCCGGAGTTACCGATCTTGCCGTAGATGTCCGGGCGCTCGTCAGGGTCGCAGCCGTACAGCGTGACCGAATCGAAAGCAGTCGACAGGCGGTGTGCCGGCATGCCCTCGGAGACCTTCTTGAAGCGGCGGTTGGTGCGGAAGGCATCGCCTTCGCCGGCGAACATCCGGGTCGGGTCTTCGCCTTCGCGCTTGAAGGCGAAGACGCCAGCGGTGTAGGGGAAGGAGCCGGGGACGTTTTCCTTCATCAGGAAGCGCAGGATTTCGCCGTCGTCGGTGTACTTGGGCAGGATCACCTTGCGGATCTTGGTGCCGGACAGCGATTCGGTGGTCAGCTTGGTGCGGATTTCCTTGTCGCGGATCTTCACCACGTATTCGTCGCCGGAATAGGCTTCCAGCGTTTGCGGCCACATGTCGAGCAGCTTCTTGGCCTTGGCATCCTGCTCGCCATCCTTGTAGGCCTGCATTTCGTCGAAATCCACGGTCGACTTGTCGCAACCGGCAAAAATGTTTTTGGCGATGCGCAGCGACTGACGTTCGCGGGCAATCTTGACCTGCTGTTCAGTGTGCGCGTGGTAGCCACGGACGCTGTCGGCGATCTCGGCCAGGTAGCGGACGCGGGCGGTCGGGACGATGGCGCGGCTGGCCGACGACTGCTTGACGGTGACCAGCGGCAGCTTGCCGCCCTTGAGCTTGAGCCCCTTGGCGGTCAGCGCCGGAACCAGCGCCTGGTACAGCGCGGTGACGCCGTCGTCGTTGAAGCGGGCAGCCATGGTGCCGAAGACCGGCATGTCATCGGTCGGCTGGTTGAAGGCTTCGCGGTTGCGCTGGTATTGCTTGCGCACGTCGCGCAGCGCATCTTCTGCGCCTTTACGGTCGAACTTGTTGATCGCGACGAAGTCGGCAAAGTCGAGCATGTCGATCTTTTCCAGCTGCGAGGCAGCGCCGAATTCGGGAGTCATCACGTACATCGAGACATCGACGAAGGGCACGATGGCGGCGTCGCCCTGGCCAATGCCGGAGGTTTCGACGATCACCAGATCGAAGCCGGCCAGTTTGCAGGCGGCGATCACTTCCGGCAGCGCGGCGGAAATTTCGGAGCCGGTGTCGCGGGTGGCCAGCGAACGCATGAAGACGTTCGGATGCTCAATCGCGTTCATCCGGATGCGGTCGCCAAGCAGGGCGCCGCCAGTGCGCTTGCGCGACGGGTCGATGGAAATCAGGCCGATCTTGACGCTGTCTTCCTGATCAAGGCGGAAGCGACGGACGATTTCGTCAGTCAGCGAGGACTTGCCGGCGCCGCCGGTGCCGGTGATGCCGAGGACCGGAATTTCGGTCGCGGCAGCGGCCTTGAGCAGCGGCTCCTTGAGTTCCGGCGCGGCGCCGTTTTCGAGCAGGGTGATGACCCGCGCCAGCAGGCGGCGGTCGCCGGCCTTGAGCCCGGCCAGCACTTGCTCGGCGCTGGGCACGCCTTCGTTGGCGACGTTGTAGTCGGACTTCTCGACGACGTCGTTGATCATCCCTTGCAGGCCCATCTTGACGCCGTCTTCCGGCGCGTAGATGCGGGTCACGCCGTAAGCGTGCAGTTCGCGGATTTCGGCCGGCACGATGACACCGCCGCCGCCGCCGAAGACCTTGATGTTCTCGCCGCCGTTGGCCTTCAGCAGGTCGATCATGTACTTGAAGAACTCGACGTGGCCGCCCTGGTAGGAAGTGATGCAGATGCCTTGGGCGTCTTCCTGCAGCGCGGCGTTGACGATTTCCTGCACCGAGCGGTTATGGCCGAGGTGGATCACTTCGGAGCCGGTCGATTGCAGGATGCGGCGCATGATGTTGATCGACGCATCGTGACCGTCGAACAGCGAAGCGGCGGTAACGAAACGGACCTTGTTCTTGGGCTTGTACGGCGCCAGTTTCTTGGCAACGGAAAGATCGGTCATGGCAACTCCAGTCGAGAGAGATGAGTTGAAAGCAGAACCGCATGTTAGGCCGCTTTATCCCTTGCACCATTGTGGCGAATGCCGCCCATCGTGCAAATTCCGCCAACCTGTTAAGCTGCCACGGTCAACTTGTTTACAGGGCAAAAAATGCTGCAACGCACCAAAGCAACGGTTTCGATGGGCTTCGTGACCGGAATGCTCGCCGGAATGCAGCGCCGTGGCGAGGATTGCACCGCCTTGCTGCGTAATAGCGGGATCGACCTTGCAGACCCCGCCAGCCGCGTACCGATTGCCAGTTATGCCGCGCTGTACAACCGCGCGACCGGCCAGCTGCATGACGAAGGCTTCGCCCTGTTCTCGCAGCCAATGCCGCCGGGAAGCTTTGAATTTCTCTGCCGCAGCGTACTCAGCGCACCGACCCTGGCCGAAGCGCTGGCCCGCGCCTGCCGTTTCCTGAAACTGGTCCTGCCCGATCTGGCGGTCAGCATTCGCCGCCAGCAAGGCCGCGCCGAACTGGTGATTGCCGAAACCCGGCATCTTGCCGAGCACCCCGACGATCCCGGGCGGGTTTTCGCTTTTGAATGGCTGCTGCGCCTGCTGCACGGCCTGGCCTGCTGGCTGGCCGGGCGCGGCCTCGGCCTCGACAGCGTGGTCTTCCCCTACCGGCGGCCGCCGCATGCCGCCGACTATCCGCTGATCTTCACCGAAGATTCGCGCTTTGCGCCGACCGTGCCGGGCGGCATGGGTACGCTGGTTGCGAGCTTCAACGCCAATCTGCTCGAACTGCCGATCCGCCGCGACGAAGCGGCGCTGACCGCCTTTCTCGACGGCGCGCCGGGCAAGATCACCACGCTCTACCGGCGCGACCGGGAAATGGTGATCCGCGTCCGCGACCTGCTGCGCGCCGCCCTGCCGGCGACCCTGTCGCTGGAAGAAATTGCCGGCCGCCTGCATCTTTCCGGGCGCAGCCTGCACCGCCGGCTGGAAGAAGAAGGTTCGAGCTTCCGCGGGATCAAGGACGCGCTGCGCCGCGATCTGGCACTGGCGCGGCTGGCCAAGAGCGACGACTCGATTGCCCAGCTCGCCGCCGACCTCGGCTACGCCGACACCTCGGCCTTCTACCGCGCCTTCGTCGACTGGACCGGCATGGCCCCGGCGCATTACCGCCGGCAGCTGCAGGAAAACAAGGCAGAAAAGACAGAGAAGGGCGAGGACCGCTAAACTCGTCAGCCCGGGGGCGCTGCTTGAGGGCGGCGCCGCCCGGACTGCCCCGCCCGCCCAAACCTTTCGCCATGGCCACGGTCAACCCCGCCGTTTGGCCTTTTTCCCGCCCCCACCCGAGCCTCCGCCCATGATCTGCGACGACCACGACCAGCCCCGCCCCCGCGACGAGATCGGCATTCCCCGCGCCGGCAGCTTCGACCCGGGCGCCTTCGAAACCGCCATCGGCGACCTGCTCGCAGCCTGCGGCATTGCCGCCGATTCACCGCACATGGGGCGCACCGCACAGCGGGTGCGCGAGCTATGGCAAAAGCGCCTGCTCGGCGGCTACGACCTCGACCCGGCCGCCGCGCTCGGCGAAGGTTTCGCCGACGAACGCCAGGATCTGGTGGTGATTCGCGGCATCGCCGTGCATGGCGTCTGCCCGCACCATCTGGTGCCGTTTCGCGGCGTTGCCCACGTTGCCTACCGGCCCGGCGGCCGCCTGCATGGTTTCGGCCGCATCGCGCGGATGGTCGACGCGATCGGCCACCGCTTCACCTACCAGGAATGGATGACCCGCGACATTGCCGACGCGCTGGTCATCCACGGCCAGGCTGCCGGTGCCGCCTGCGTGATCGAGGCCGAGCAGCTGTGCCTGCTGCTCGGCGAAGACCGGCGCGGCGACGAACGGGTGGTGACCCAGGCCTTTGCCGGCGAATTCGCCACCAGCGAACAATTGCGCAACGAGTTCCTCGCCGCCCTCGGCCAGCGGCGCTGAAGCGGCCCGCAGCACCGTATCACCCCGCCCCGCACCACGGGGCACCAGCGGGAAGCCGACGGGAAGCGGCCCGGTCCGCAGCCTCGACGCGGCCCCGGACCGGCCCAGCGCCTGGACTGGCGTTGCCGACGCACCTGCCGGGAGCTCCCGCTCCTGACGCCAACGCCTCGCCGCTCGCTACCGAGCCATCCGCCCTTCGCCGACAGGCCAGCATCGCTCTCGCCACGGGCAAGCCCCTGTTCTTTCCTGAATGAGAAAAAGCCGGAATTCACGGTCGACCGTGAATTCCGGCTTTTTTGCCTGCCCCCCCGGTGCAAGGACCGGGAGCAGAGAGAAAATCAGTTGGCGGCGAAGGTGAAGGAGTCGGCGAAAAACTCTTCTTCCGGCAAGCCGGCGGCGACGAAGTCCTGGCGGGCGGCGTCGATCATCACCGGCGCGCCGCAGGCATAGACCTGGAAGCCCGAGAGGTCGGCAAAATCGGCGAGCACCGCGCGGTGCACGAAACCGGTGCGGCCATCCCAGGCATCGCCAGCCGCCGGCTCGGAGAGTACCGGCACGTAGCTGACGTGCGCGTGCGCTGTCGCCCAGCTCGCCGGCAGCTCCGGCAGATAGAGGTCGGCACGGGCGCGGGCGCCCCAGTAGATGTAGAGCGGGCGCTGGCAGTTTTCCGCCAGCGCGTGTTCGACAATGGCCTTGATCGGCGCAAAGCCGGTGCCACCGGCCAGCAGGATCGCCGGTTTGGTCGATTCCTCGCGCAGGTAGAAACTGCCGTGCGGCCCGTTGAGGCGCAGAATGTCCTTGACCTTCATGGTCGAGAACAGCGGATCGGTAAAGGCACCGCCCGGCACGTGGCGGATGTGCAGTTGCAGCAGGGCGTCGTCGTGCGGCGCGTTGGCCAGCGAGAAGCTGCGCTTCCTGCCATCCTTGAGCAGGATGTCGACATATTGGCCGGCCCAGAACTGCAGGCGCTCGTTGGCCGGCAGGCGCAGCTTGAGTTCGATCACGTCGGCGGCCAGCCGGTTGAGCTGCTCGATCCGCGCCGGCAGGGTCTTGACCGGGATGTCGCGGGCGGCGCCGACCTGCTTGCATTCGATGCTCAGGTCGCTGCGCGCCGTCGCACAGCAGAACAGTGTGGTCCCTGCGGCCTTGTCGGCATCGCTCAGCGCGTGCGGCTGCGCCTTGCCGTGGTCGACTTCGCCGCACAGCACCTTGCCGCGACAGGCGCCGCAAGCGCCGTCCTTGCAGCCGTAGGGCAACGTCAGGCCCTGGCGCAGGGCGGCATCGAGCAGGGTTTCTTCGGCCTCAACCGTAAACTGGCGGCCGCTTGGCTGGACAGTGACTTGATAGCTCATGGCTTCCTCTTGTTCCCCTATAGGCTCGGCTAAAATGCCGAGATGCAAAAAATCCTGATCGTCGGCAGCGGGGACGTTGCCCGCCGCATCCTCTCCCTGCTTCACCGCCGCGCCCGCGTTTATGCGCTGGTGCGCGATCCGGCCCAGGCCGCAGCCTGGCGGGCCGCCGGCGCGATGCCGCTGCGCGGCGACCTCGACGACCGGCGCAGCCTGCAGCGCCTGACCGGCCTCGCCGACTGCGTGCTGCACCTGGCGCCACCGCCCGGCCACGGCGAACGTGACCCGCGTACGCGCAACCTGCTGGCCGCCTTGAGCGGCGGGAAAAAGCAGCGCGAAAGTCTACCACGGCGCCTGATTTACGTAAGCACGACAGGGGTTTACGGCGATTGCGCCGGCGCCGAGATCGACGAAACCCGGCGCTGCCGCCCGGAGAATGCCCGCGCCCGCCGCCGCGTCGATGCCGAGCAGGCCTTGCGCCAATGGGGCGCGGCCTGCGGCATCAGCGTCAGCATCCTGCGTGCCCCCGGGATTTACGCGGCCGACCGCCTGCCGCTTGAACGTCTGCAAAAAGGCACGCCAGCGCTGGTCGACCGTGACGATGTGTATACCAACCACATCCATGCCGACGATCTCGCCGCCGCCTGCGTCGCCGCCCTGCGCCGGGGCGGCGCCAACCGCGCCTACAACGTGGTCGATGCCTCGGAGATGAAAATGGCCGAATATTTCGACCGCGTCGCTGCCGCTTTCTCCCTGCCGCCGCCGCCGCGCCTGAGCCGTGCCGAGGCCGAGCAACAGTTGTCGCCAGTCCAGTTGTCGTTCATGCGCGAATCGCGGCGCATCGGCAACCGCCGGCTGACCCGCGAACTCGGCCTGCGCCTGCGCTATCCGACGGTCGAGGCCGGCATTGCCGCCGCCCGCGCCGCGCTGAGCGCCGCCCCCGCAGCCAACTCATCCGATTAATCTTTCAACAAGCGACTCGCCCATGCTGATCGTCAAAACCCTGCACCTGTGGATGGTGATTTCCTGGTTCGCCGGCCTGTTCTACCTGCCGCGCATTTTCGTCAATCTGGCGATGGTCCCCGCCGACAGCGTCGCCGAGCGCGACCGCCTGCTGCTGATGGCCGGCAAGCTCTACAAGTTCATGACCCCGCTCGCCGCCTTCGCCGTGCTCCTCGGCCTCTGGCTGTGGTTCGGCTACGGCTTTGGCGGCGGCTGGCTGCACGCCAAGACCGCGCTGGTCGCCGGCCTGATCGCCTATCACTGGCATTGCGGCCGTCTGCTGCAAGCCTTCCGCAACGGCCACAATACCCGTTCGCACGTCTGGTTCCGCTTCTATAACGAAGTCCCGGTGCTGGTGCTGCTCGCCGTTCTCTTCCTCGTTGTTCTCAAGCCCTTCTGAAGGCCTACGCCATGAAATTTTTTGCCATCTGCCCGCGCGGCCTCGAACCCCTGCTCGCCGACGAACTGACCGCCCTCGGCGGCGAAGACGTGGCGCCGACCCACGGCGGCGTCTTCTTTTCCGGCGAATGGGCGACCTGCTACCGCGCCAACCTCGAATCGCGGCTCGCCACCCGCATCCTGTGGCACATCGTCAAAGGCCCGTACACCAGCGAAGAGGATGTCTATCGGCTGGCGGTGCGCCAGTTGTGGCCCAATCACTTCGCGGTCAGCAGCACCATCCGCGTCGTCACCACCGCGATCAAGTCACCGCTCAAGTCGCTCGATTTCGTCACCCTGCGCGTCAAGGACGCCGTTTGCGACCGCTTCCGCGAAGACCTTGGCGAACGCCCGAATGTCGACACCCGTCACCCCGATGTCAGTATCCACCTGTTTCTCAGCGAGCGTGAGTGCACACTCTACCTGGACACCTCGGGGCAGCCGCTGTGGCAGCGCGGTTTCCGCCGTGCCAGCGTCGAGGCACCACTCAAGGAAAACCTCGCCGCCGCGATCCTCAAACTCTCCGGCTGGCAGCCCGAGCAGCCGCTGGTCGACCCGATGTGCGGCAGCGGCACCTTCCTGCTCGAAGCAGTGCAGATCGCGCTCGACCGCGCCCCCGGCCTCGACCGGCATTTCGGCTTTGAACGCCTGCGCTCCTTCCAGGCGCTCGAATGGGCAACCCTGCGCAGTGCCGCCGAAGCTCGCGTCAAGAAGTCGCTGCCAGCGGCCATCTGCGGTTACGACCTCGACGAGCGCGCCGTGCGCGCCGCCCGCCGCAACCTGCAGGAAGCCGGCTTTGCTGAATTTGCCACGGTCGACCACGGCAATGTGCTGGAAATCGAGCCGCCGGCCGGCGCCCCCGGCGTACTGCTGGCCAATCCCCCTTACGGCGAGCGCATCGGCGAGCAGGAAGAACTGGCCGCTTTCTACCCGCAACTGGGCAGCGCCCTGAAGCGCCACTGGGCTGGCTGGCACTGCCTGTTCTTTACCGCCGACCTGCGCCTGCCCAAACTGATCCGCCTGCAGCCAAGCCGCAAGACGCCGCTTTACAACGGCCCGCTCGAATGCCGCCTGTTCCGTTTCGAAATGGTCGCCGGCAGCAACCGCAAGGGGGCCGCACCGACCGCTTCAGGCGATTGACATTGCTGCAATGCAACAAGCATTGAGATTTGATCTTGGTCAGCTATCATGCTGACCCGACGTGCCAATATTAGATTTTTATAAAACAAAACAAGGAGAAAGCAAGATGTCCGTCCAGGCTCTTTATCAGCAGAAGCGTATGTCCGCGACCGACGCCATTCACGTGGTCAAGGATGGCGACACCATCGTCATCCCGACCGGCGTCGGCGAGCCGCCCGCGCTGCTGACCGCCCTGTCCGACGCCCGCCGCAAATACCGCGACGTCAAGGTTTCGCAGATCCTGCCGCTGCGCAAGTACGGCTACCTTGACCCGGAAACCGTCTCGCATGTCCGTCACGACGCCTATTTCTTCGGCGGCGCGACCCGTCCGGGCGGCCAGGAGGGCTGGGTGGACTTCGTTCCCGCCTACTTCTCGGAACTGCCGCAACTGATCCGCCGTGGTCTGACCCCCGCCGACGTGGTTTTCGCGATGGCATCGCCGATGGACGAATTCGGCTACTTCTCGCTGGCGCTGGCGCCGGACTACACCATGGCCGCGATTGAAAAAGCCCGTGCCGTGGTCCTTGAAGTCAACCCGAACGTGCCCTTCGCCTTCGGCGCCTGCCACATCCACATCTCCGAAGTCGATGCCCTGACCGAAAGCAGCGATCCGCTGCTCGAAGTCGGCCTGCCCAAGATCGGCCCCGTGCAGGAAGCCATCGGCAGCTATGTCGCCGAAATGATCCCCAACGGCGCTACCCTGCAAATCGGCTACGGCGGCATCCCCGACGCAGTGGTGATGCAGCTGACCAACAAGCACAACCTCGGTATCCACACCGAAATGGTTGGCGACGGCATCATGACCCTGGTTGAAGCCGGCGTGGTCAACAACTCGCAGAAGAACGTCAATCGCGGCAAGATGCTCGCCACCTTCGCGCTCGGCTCGAAGAAACTGTACGACTTCATGCACCGCAATCCGTCGCTCGAAATGCACCCGGTCGATGTCACCAACGACCCCTACCTGGCCGGCCAGAACGACAACCTGCACTGCATCAACGCCACCATGCAGATCGACTTCCTCGGCCAGTGCGGCTCCGAGAGCCTGGGTTCCAAGCCCTACTCCGGCACCGGTGGCCAGGCCGACTTCGTGCGCGCCGCCAACCGCTCCAACGGCGGCAAGGCCTTCATCGTGCTGCCCTCGACCGCCAAGGACGACGCCATTTCCCGCATCGTGCCGACGCTGACCCCGGGCACCCACGTCAGTACCAGCAAGAACGACATCAACTACGTCGTCACCGAGCATGGTGTCGCCCAGCTGCGCGGCAAGACCGCCAAGCAGCGTTGCGAAGCACTGATCGCGATTGCCCACCCCAACTTCCGCGCCGAACTGCGCGAAGCCGCCAAGAAGATGAACCTGCTGTAAGCAGCCGATACATCTTGTAGCAAAAGAGTTCGGCCGCAAGGCCGAACTTTCGGCTATCTTGAAGACGGTTCCACCGCTTTTGCGAGCCGTCTCATGCCTCTCTTTTCTGTTGTTCCTTCCGCCCGGCACCTCTGTCGCCTGGGCCTTTGCGCCCTGCTCTTGGCCGTAACGGCAGCCACGCCCGCCTGGGCGCATCGCCCGCGCGTGCAGTTCGGCATCGGGGTCAATGTCGGCCCCGCCTTTGGCCCGTATTACGGCCCGAGTTACTACAACCCCTTCTGGCAGCCCTGGTACACCGCGCCGCCGGTGATCTATCAGCCGCCCATCGTGATTCGCCAGGAGGCGCCGCCGGTCTATGTCGAGCGCACCCCGCCAGTCAGCGCACCACCTGCACCACCGGTACAGCAATACTGGTACTACTGCCCGAGCAGCAAGGCCTATTACCCGCATGTGCCGAACTGCCCGGAAGAATGGTTGCGCGTGCTGCCGCAGGAGCAATGAGATGAAGGCCGGGAAAAAACGCCTGTTAGCGCTGTTGACCGTGGTACTTGCCCTCGGGGCCTGCAGCAGCCTGCCCAGTGGACCGAGCGTGATGGCGCTGCCCGGCAGCGGCCAGACCCTCAACAGTTTCCGCAGCGACGATGCCTGGTGCCGCGAGGAAGCACTGCGCCTGATCGGCGGCAAATCGGCCGAGCAACGCGCCAATGAGGCCGCAGTCAGCAGTGCTGCAGTCGGCACGGCGATTGGTGCGGTCGCCGGCGCTGCCCTCGGCGGCCGCGACGGCGCCGCCGTTGGCGCCGGCGTCGGCCTGCTGGCCGGCGGCGCCAGCGGCAGCGAGCAGGCGCGGCAAAGCGGCTATGGCTCACAACGCCAGTACGACCAAGCCTATATCCAGTGCATGTACGCCAAAGGCCATCGCGTGCCGATGGCAGCAGAAACCGCCCGTTCCCTGCAAACGCAGGCACAACCGGTGGCCGGCGGCTATGTCCAACCACCCGCCCCGGCCATGCCCCCCCCTCCACCGACCTCTGCCGCCAAACCTCCAGCACCGGCAGGCAAAGCCACCGTCTCTGCCCAACCCCCAAGCGCCCCCCGCAGTGCCGCCGAACTGGGCATCCCGCCACCACCGCCGGGCAAGCCGCCCGCTCCGCCGGCGCCAACGCGCAAGCCGGAAGGCGAGCGCCAATAAGCTTACCCCCTACCGAGGTATGGCTTTCCGCCTAGGAGCATTTCGGCTATCGTGGGCGGGATAAGAAACAGCCGCTTGCCTCCCATGAAAATCCTGCTGGTAGAAGACATGCGCGCGGTCGCTGCGCTGATGACCGCGCGTCTGATCGCCTTTGGCTACGAGGTGTGCCACGCCGAAAACGGCCAGCTGGCGGTCGAAGCCTTTCGCCGCGAGGCCCCCGACCTGGTCCTGATGGACCTCGAAATGCCGGTGATGAACGGGATCGAGGCCACCAGCCGGATTCGGGCACTCGAAGCCGGCCAGGTATGGACCCCGATCATCTTCCTGACCGCGTCCGACACCCCGGACAATCTGGTCATGGCCATCGACGCCGGCGCTGACGACTTTCTCTCCAAGACCGTTCCCGAGAACGTGCTGCAGGCCAAGATGAGGGCGCTCAACCGGATCGCCGCGCTACGCCGCGAATTGGCCGAGGCCAACCTGCGATTGCAGGCGATGGCCCATCGCGACGGCCTCACCGGCCTTGCCAACCGCCGCCGCATGGATAGCCTGACCGATGCAGCCTGGGCGCAAGCCAATCAGCAGCAGGCCCCATTCGGTCTGCTGATGCTCGATGTCGACAATTTCAAGCGCTACAACGACCACTATGGCCACCAGGCCGGCGACGACTGCCTGCGCGCCGTCGCTGCGGCACTCGAAGCCGGCACCCGCAACGAAAACCCGGCCCGTATCGTCGCTCGCTACGGCGGGGAGGAATTCGCCATCGTCCTGCCCGGCTACACGGCGGACGATTGCCAGCGGGTCGCCGGACAAGTCCTGGCGACACTGCGCGCACGCCGCCTGCCGCACGAGAAAAACGGCGACTGGGGCATCGTCACTGCCTCGCTCGGCGGCGCCTGGCTGGCCCAGGCTTCGGGTAGAATCGCCGACCTCTTCCGTACTGCCGACGCCAACCTCTACCGCGCCAAGGAAAACGGCCGCAACCGCTGCGAAATGGGCTAACCCCGGGCTCACCCCGGCCAATGCCCGGCAGCCAGCCGGGCCGCCGCTCTCGGTCCGGTGCCCGCCGCACTCGCCGCATGCCCCTCGACCTCTCGCCGCAACAACTGGCCCTGCTCGCACTGCCGCTACTGCTCCTGCTCGCCTACTGGCTACTACGCAGCGACGGCTACAGCTACGCCGGCAAACCCATCCTCACCGACAACGAACTCGGCTTCTACCACACCCTGTGCGCCGCCTTTGCCGACGACGGCATCGTCGTCCTGCCGCAAGTCGCGATGAACGCATTCATCAAGCCCGGTCCCGGTGAAACTGGCAAACGCTACGCCGCCGCCCGCGCCACCTTCGCGCAAAAACACGTCGACTTCCTGCTCTGCGCCGCCGACACGCTGGAAATCATCGCCATCGTCGAACTCGACGACCGTACCCACAGCCTCGAACGCGACCTCGCCCGCGACGCCATCACCCGCAGCGCCGGCTACCCGACCCTGCGCTTCCACTCCCGGCGCAAGCCGGATATCGAGGAACTGCGGGAATGTCTGGATGAGGTTTGCCGAGGCAAGGTCAGGACTTTGCGGGCGTATTGACGGAGGGGTGGCTCGCCAGTCGTTTGGCGAGAGCTCACGGCTGATCGCTCGCCTGCCGGGCAGGATCAGTCATGTGGGTTTCGTCAGCCAGGGTGGCAGTTTTTTGCCGTTGGCTTTACCGCTGGGTTCCGCGCCTGACGCGCGGGCGTACTTTCTTGTGCTTCGCCAAAAGAAAGTAGCCAAAGGCTATTGCTAGCGCAGCTAAAAGGCGACCCAGGCTACGCGGTCGGCTGCGCCGACTCCCCTGCGCTACTCGCCGAGCCGGGCGGCTGCGGAACTCGGCCCTGCGGGCCTCAAACAGTCCTCGCCGCCCCCCCGGCCCGCCTGCGTTGCTCGGCGCTCCACATGGGACCCAAAGGCGTCGCAACGGATTAGTTTGCTCAAAAAAATATCGACTTTTACGGTCGACCGGCAAAAACGCTATTTTCTACGGTCGACCGTGAATTCGAGACGTTTTTCCCTCAGCCCTCTGCGGCGTCGAGCAGCGCAGGGCGGGCGGGGGGTGTCGGTTCGCATTGTTTGAGCCGCAGGCGAGTTCATGCGAACCGCCCGCACTCCCGAGCAGCGCAGAGCACCCGGCGTAGCCGGACGCCGCAGTGGGCGCGCCTTCTTTTGGCTACTTTTCTTGGCAAGACAAGAAAAGTACGCCCGCCGGTCAACGGCGGAAAGCGGCCTCAAATCAATCAAACAAGCCGACCGCCAAGGTCAGGCCCTACCGCCACTCCCGCAAACCGAAACCCGCAAAAAACCATTCCCACGGTCAACCTGAAAACCGCCCATTTTTACGGTCGACCGTAAATTCGCGACGGTTTCCCCGGCCCTCTGCGGCGTCGAGCAGCGCAGAGCACCCGGCGCAGCCGGGCGCCGCAGTGGGCGCGCCTTCTTTTGGCTACTTTTCTTGGCAAGACAAGAAAAGTACGCCCGCCGGTCAACGGCGGAAAACAGCCTCAAAGCAATCGCACCAGCCCACAGCCGGGACCCCAGGCTCAAGGCCTACCGGCAACCCCGCCAACAGCAAAAAAGCCCATTTCCACGGTCGACCGTGAAAACAGGCTTTTTTCCTCAAGCCGGGACCGGAACGAGCCCGGCAGCGGCCTTGATCGAAGCAATCAAACTCCGGCGTTGTGCGCCTGCTGATCTGCCCAATACGACGAGCGGACCATCGGCGCGCAGGCGGCGCCGGAGAAGCCCATGGCTTTGGCTTCGTTTTCGTACATCTTGAACACGTCGGGATGGACGTAGCGGCTGACCGGCAGGTGGTGGCCGGAGGGGGCGAGGTACTGGCCGATGGTCAGCATGTCCACGTCGTGGGCGCGCAGGTCGCGCATGACGTCGAGGATTTCGGGGTCTTCTTCGCCGAGGCCGACCATCAGGCCGGATTTGGTGTTGACCTGCGGGTAGCGGGCCTTGAACTGCTTGAGAAACTCCAGCGAGTGGGCGTAGTCGGCGCCGGGGCGGGCCTGTTTGTAGAGGCGCGGCACGGTTTCCATGTTGTGGTTGAGCACGTCGGGCAGGGCCTGGCCGAGGATGTCGAGTGCCACGTCCATGCGCCCACGGAAATCGGGGACCAGGGTTTCGATGGTGGTGGTCGGCGAGGCGGCGCGGACGGCGCGGATGACGTCGACGAAGTGCTGGGCACCACCGTCGCGCAGATCGTCACGGTCGACGCTGGTAATCACCACATAACGCAGCTTGAGCGCGGCAACCGACTCGGCGAGTTCCTGCGGCTCGTTGGGGTTGGGCGGCAGCGGCTGGCCGTGGCCAACGTCGCAGAAGGGGCAGCGGCGGGTGCAGATGTCGCCGAGGATCATGAAGGTGGCGGTGCCGCGCCCGAAACACTCGCCGATGTTGGGGCAGGTGGCTTCTTCGCAGACAGTGTGCAGCTTCCTCTCGCGCAGCATCGACTTGATTTCGCCGAAGCGGCCGGCGCTGTTGCCGGCCTTGACCCGAATCCAGTCCGGCTTTTTCAGCGGGGTGTCGACCGGGACGATCTTGATCGGGATACGCGCCGTCTTCAGTTCGCCTTTTTGTTTGACGCCGGCTTCCTTGGCGGTCTTTGGTTTGGCGCTGCGGTCTGCGGAGTTGTCGTCAGCCATGATGGGGTTCCAGTTGCTGTAGCAGGTGTTGGCAAAGCTGCTCGCCGGCCTCGTGAGCGGTGAGCGGAAGATTCAGGTCGCGGGTCTGGATGACCTGCAGACCGGGGTAGCCGCAGGGATTGATTGCGGCAAAGGGGGTGAGGTCCATATCGACGTTGAGCGAGACCCCGTGGTAGGAGCGGCCGTTGCGGATGCGCAGGCCGAGGGCGGCGATCTTGGCGGCGCCGACATAGACGCCGGGCGCGCCGTCTCGGCGCTCGGCACTGACGCCGTGGACGGCGAGCAGGTCGATCACCGCCTGCTCGATGGCGGTCACCAGTTCGCGCACCTTGATCTTGCGCCGGTGCAGATCGAGCAGCAGGTAAATCACTACTTGGCCGGGGCCGTGGTAGGTGACTTGGCCGCCCCGGTCGATCTGGACTCTTGGGATGCCGTTATCGCGCAGCAGGTGCTCGGGCTTGCTGGCCTGGCCCAGGGTATAGACCGGCGGATGTTCGACGATCCACAACTCGTCCGGGGTGTGCTCGTCGCGACTGGCGGTGAACGCCTGCATCGCGGCAAAGGTCGGCTCGTACTCAACCCGCCCGAGGCGCTTGACGATCAATGGCGGCGGGCCGCCGGCGGCTGGCTGCTCCACGCTGGCCGGGCCGGCTTAGAGAACGACCTTGACCAGCGGATGCGCGGTCAACTCCAGATACAGCGCATCGAGCTGCGGCTTGGAGGTGGCCACCACGGTGCAGGTCAAACCGACGTACTTGCCGCCCGAGCTGGCGCGCATTTCCATGGTCGCGCCGTCAAAGCCCGGGGCATGCCGGGTGACGATTTCAAGGACGACTTGCGCCAGTTGATCATCGGCCTTGCCCATGATCTTGAGCGGGAAGTTGCAGGGAAATTCGAGCAGGGTTTCAGGTTGTTCAGCCATGGGTCTTTCTGTTCCGCCAGGGTTCAGGCCTGACGCATTACGGAGTTCTTGAAGTCCTGGTAGTACTGCCACATCTGGGCGGCGAGTGGCCCGGGAACGCCGGAGCCGACCGGCCGGCCGTCAAGCGTGACAATCGGCAGGACTTCCTTGGTCGAAGACGTCATCCAGACCTCGTCGGCGCCGCGAAGTTCCGCTTCGCTGATTTCGCGGATTTCCAGCGGTTGACCGTGGCGTTCGGCGAGTTCGAGGATCACGTCGTAGGTGATGCCGGGTAGCATCAGGTGAGTTTTGGGTGGGGCCAGCAACACACCGTCGCGCACGACGAAAATGTTCGATGCCGCACCTTCCTTGAGGTAACCGTCGCGAATCAGCAAGGCTTCGGCACAGCCCTGTGCCACCGCCAGTTGGCGGGCCAGCACATTGGGCAGCAGGGAGATGACTTTGAGGTCGCAACGCGACCAGCGCAGATCAGGCACCGTGATCGCCGCCACGCCGCTGGCGCGGGTGGCCGCATCGGGCGTCACCAGCGGGCCGGCGTAGGCGAAGACCGTTGGCGGCACTGCGGGCGACGGAAAGGCGTGGTCGCGCTTGTTGTCAGCGCCGCGCGTGACCTGCAGGTAGATCGACTGATCGTCCCAGGGCGCGGCGGCGATCAGTTGTTCAACCACCCCGCGCCAGGCGTCGAGCGGGAGCGGGTTGGGCAAGGCAATGCCCTTCAGCGTCGCCTGCAAACGCGCGAGGTGCTCGTCGAGACGGAAAGCGCGCCGCGAATAGACCGGGATCACCTCATAGACCCCATCGCCGTAGAGAAAGCCCCGGTCGAGCGGCGAGACGCCGGCTTCTGCCAGGGGCAGGAAGCGACCATTGAGGTAAATCGGATCGGCAACGTAGGGGCTCATGGGGACTCCCGGCTGAGGGTAAGCTTAGTTAAACCAGAGTTTGACGCCGTCAATGGTCCGCCCAACGATGCCAGCTGCCGGCACGCTTTCCAGCGCAGCGACCGGATAGTCGGCATAAGGCTTGCCATCGACGCTGACCTTGAGCGTACCAACCTGCTGCCCGGCCTGGATCGGTGCAATCAGCCGGCCGCTGGCGACAAATTCGCTCTTGACCTTGTCAGCATAGCCCTTGGGCAAGGCGACCAGCAGATCGCTGCTGAACCCGGCCTTGACCAGACTCTGCGCGCCCTTCCAGACACGCGGCGTGGCCACAGCCTGATCCTTGGCGTACAGGGGCACGCCGTCGAAAGAGAGGAAGCCCCAGTTGAGCAGCTTCTGCGACTCGGAGGCGCGGGCGCTGTCGGAACTGGTGCCAAGCACCACCGACAACAGGCGACGCTTGTCGCGCAATGCCGAAGAAATCAGGCAATAACCGGCGGCATCGGTATGGCCGGTCTTGACACCATCAACCGTGGGATCAATGAAAAGCAGACGGTTGCGGTTGGGCTGGGTGATGTTGTTGTAGCGGAATTCCTTCATCGAGTAGTACTTCTTGTACTCCTCGGGGAAATCGCGAATCAGCGCAGCGGCGAGAAGCGACAGATCACGGGCAGTCGTATAGTGATTGGGGTCAGGCAGGCCAGTCGAATTGCGGAAGCTCGACGCCTTCATGCCCAACCGCTGAGCCTCGCGATTCATCAACTGGGCAAAGTTTTCTTCGCTACCGGCAATCCCCTCGGCCAGCGCAACACAAGCATCATTGCCAGACTGAACGATCATCCCCTTGATCAGATCTTCAACCGGCACTTGCGTGTCGACCTTGATGAACATTTTCGAGCCGCCGGTCTTCCAGGCCCTCTGGGAAACCGGCAAAGGCTGTTGCAGCCCCAACGTCTTCTGACGAATCGCCGAGAAGGTCAGGTAGGCCGTCATCAGCTTGGTCAGTGAGGCTGGCTCCAGGCGTTCATCAGGCTTTTCAGCCGTCAGGGTCTGCCCGGAGCCCATTTCCAGCAGCAACCAGGACTTGGCGGCGACCGTCGGCGGCACCGGCATTTGCACAGCGGCCGGGGTTTGCGCCAGCACTGCGTGCAGCGGGGCAAGCATCAGAAAACACAGGGGAAGAATTCGGCGGGGAGAAAAAAGCATGGTCTATCCAGAGACGTTCTAATCGTTGGCCGGGAATTATACCCTTGGCTGTCGACGGTTCCGGCCTGGAGACGATGATTGGCCGTGCAGGTACTGGCAGCAGTAGAAAATTTAATCTCAATGTAATTTCATCGCGCTAAGATGCCGCTTTTTTGCGAGTCTTGCGATGGAATTGCTGCTGTGGCGCCATGCCGAAGCTGAAGAAGGGAGTGATGATCTGAACCGCCCGCTGACCGAGCGCGGCCAGCGTCAGGCCAGACAAATGGCGGAATGGATCAAGCACAATGCCCCCAAGGACATGCGCATTCTGGTCAGCCCGGCAGTACGCACCCAACAGACTGCGGCAGCCCTCAGCCTGCCTTTTGAAACCATCCGCCGCATCGGCCCCGAAGCCTGCGTTTCAGAATTGATCGCTGCCTCGGGTTGGCCAACCGCCGCAGGTGCCACCTTGATCATTGGCCACCAACCCAGCCTGGGCCGCCTTGCCGCGCTGCTCCTGGGAGGAGCGGAAGCCGACTGGAGCATCAAGAAGGGCGCGCTGTGGTGGCTGAGCAACCGGGTTCGCCGTGGCGAAACCCAGACTGTGTTACGCGCCGCCCTGCCGACTGACCTGCTTTAAGCGCCCTCAGCTGACCACGTAGGCAGCAGCACCGGTGGCAATCACCAGGCCTTCCTGATCGAGCAGGGACATTTGCGTGGAGGCAATCCGTCCGCCCAGGCGGGTTACCTGCGCAGTGGCCTCGAAGCGGTCGCCAACGCCAGGACGCAGGTAATCAACGCGCAAGTCGATGGTTCCGATCCGGGCAAAGCGGTGCACCACCTGCTCAGCCGATTCATTATTGAATTTCTCACCGATC